>DATGZX010000113.1:0-24883 GCA_035296965.1 Gemmataceae bacterium | reverse complement strand
TCCACGACTTTCCACACCAGCACTCTCGCCGCTGGACCCTACACGGTTACCTACGCCTACGTTGCAGGAGACCCGAATTACACCGCTCAGAACGGCACGAGCACCTTGTACGTGGGCGCCAAGCCGAAAGTGACCGTCAATCCGAAGTCGATCACCGTGACTGCAGGCAGCACCGTCACCTTCACGGCGGCGGCTACCGGCACTCCCACGCCGACCGTCCAGTGGCAAGTCAGCACCAATGGCCTGACCTATGTCAACATCCCCGGCGCCACCAGCACGACCTTGACCTTCACGGCCAGCGCTAGCCAAACCGGCTACCATTATCGGGCGGTCTTCACCAGCAGCCTGGGAACCGTGAACACGGCGATCGCTCTCTTGACGGTGCAAGCGCCGCCTACGGTGACGATTAACCCGCTCAGCCAAACGGTGGCCGCGGGCAAGCACGCCTACTTCACGGCGGCGGCTACCGGCAATCCCAAGCCGACCGTGCAATGGCAGGTGAGCACCGACGGCGGCCTGACCTGGACCAATATCGCCGGTGCTACTTCCACCACGCTAACCATCGTGTCGACCCTCGCCGAAAACGGCTACGAGTATCGGGCGCTCTTCACCAACATCATTGGCTCCGCCTTCACCACGGCGGCAACCTTGACTGTGTGAACCAGGCCGTGATTGCGGCCTGCGTGGCCGATAGTTGGATATGCCGTTGAGAGCCCCATAGGGGCTCTCAACGGCAATCCGTTTCATTCTGAAAAACTACGCCTCACGCGCCTCCAGGAAGGAACCGGCGCGGGTCGCGCATGGAAGCCGCCGTGCACAAAACCGTCGAGAATGCAAGCAGGCCTCCATCTCCCTTGGGCATTCTCCCGCCGGTGGAAAATTCACTTATTCTCCGCAAAACGAATGTCAGAAAGGGCTGTATCTGCCTCCTTGAGTGGGGTCGCGGAAAACTGATCGCGACAACGTAATCCTGCCAATTCGACCCGACTAAGTTGACATTATGCTGTAGCGCTTTTAGAGTTGATTGCCGACACCCGGAACAGCAACCCCCCTCCCCCACCCGTGCGACCCGTCCCCTCCGTTTTTCAGTAAACGAACGCCTTCCCCGCTGTCCCGTCCAGGCCTCTCCGGCGACCGGCCGGAGCGCTTACAAGCGCTGGCAAGAGTTTCGTTTCCCACCTGACGTTTTCGCGCGAAAGGTAATTGCATGGACATCGAAATCTTGGTGAGGATTGCTTCCGGCAAGTCAAGTCCGGCAGCGGCAGGGCGCCGACGAGGCAGCGTCAAGAAGCAGTTGTTCGTGGAATACCTGGAAACCCGCGACCTCCTGTCTGGTTTCCATCCGACATACATCCTCGATCCCACCGGCTCAGGCATCGGGCCTGGCGCGTTTGCGAGTCCAGGTCCAACGGGCACAACGCCCGCTCAAATTCGCCATGCCTACGGCATCGATCAGATAACGTTCAACAACGGAACGGTCCAGGGCGACGGCACTGGCACGACAATCGCCATTGTCGATGCTTACGATGATCCAAAGATTGCCAATGACCTGCACCAATTCGATTTGCAGTTTGGGCTTCCCGATCCAACATTCACCAAAGTAAATCAGAATGGCGGCAGCGCGATGCCCACGGCCAACGGCGGTTGGGCCAGCGAGATCGCGCTGGACGTGGAATGGTCACATGCTATCGCCCCCAAGGCCAACATCTTGCTTGTGGAGGCCAACGACAGCTCCTACACGAACCTGTTTGCGGCGGTTACCTATGCCGCAAGGCAACCGGGCGTCGTGGCAGTATCCATGAGCTTTGGCGGAGGCGAATTCTCGGCGGAAACCTCGTTCGACAGCGTCTTCGTTACGCCCAGCGGTCACAGCGGGGTAACTTTCATTGCCTCCTCCGGAGATTCAGGTGCCCCTGCTTCCTATCCGGCGGCATCGCCCAATGTCTTGGCTGTCGGCGGAACCACCGCCATCATGAATTCTTCCGGCAGCCTCCTGAGCGAGTCGGGTTGGAGCGGCAGCGGCGGCGGCATCAGCACGGTCGAGTCTCAGCCAAGCTACCAAAAAGGCGTTGTCACGCAGAGCACCACTCGGCGCACCAATCCGGACGTCGCCTATGACGCCGACCCGAATACAGGCTTCCCGGTTTACGATTCCTACAACAATCCGGTGTCCGCGCCTTGGTCGCAGTTCGGCGGCACAAGCGACGCGGCGCCGCAATGGGCAGCCCTCATCGCCATCGCCGACCAGGGCCGCGCCTTGGCCGGTAAGAGCGCCCTCGATGGCCCAAGCCAAACGTTGCCGCTGATCTATTCCTTGCCTGCTGCCGATTTCCACGACATTGTCACCGGCTCCAGTCAAGGCAGCCCCGCCTACGCTGCCGGCCCCGGCTATGACCTGGTTACCGGGCGCGGCACCCCCGTCGCGAATCTCCTTGTCCCGGGCCTGGTGGGACAAGCGACCGCCGGAGTTGTCACTCACTTCAGCGTTACCGGACCGAGCACGAGTAGCGCAGGCACCGCCTTTACCGTGGTCGTCACGGCCTTGGATGCGTCGAACAACCCCGTCACCGGCTACCGAGGGACCGTCCACTTTACATCCTCCGATGCCGCCGGGATCTTGCCTGCCAACTACACATTCGTGAGTGGCGACAACGGCGCCCACACATTTACCGGTAAGACAACACTTAAGACAGCCGGCAGCGAAGTGCTAACCGTGACCGACACGACCAGTACGTCGCTCTCGGGCAGCCTGAGCATCCAGGTCAGCGCGGGCGCTGCCACCCACCTCGTCTTCGTGCAGCAACCGACCAACGCGGGCATTGGAAGCGTGATCAGCCCAGCGGTGACCGTTCGACTGCTCGACCAATTCAACAACCTGGTCGGCGGCGACAACACCGATAAGGTGACGCTGAGCATCGGGACGAACTCAGGCGGCGGCGCCTTAAGCGGCACGAGTACGCAAACGGTTTCCGGCGGCGTCGCCACATTCAGCAATCTGTCAATCACCAAAGCTGGGATCGGATACACACTGGTTGCCAAATCCGGCACCTTTGTTGGTGTCACGTCGGCCAGCTTCAACATCGCGGCCTCCAGCGCCGTTCTCCTGGAAGGCTTCGAGGGGAGTAGCACTTGGCACGTCGTCGGTACGGCGGTTCCAACTGCCTATTTGTCTACCGTCGCGGCCCATGATGGCAATTATGGCCTCGTCGATACCAACGGACCGGATTGGCTCTACCGCGGCGATTCGGCAGCCCAGATCAAAGCCGGCGATACGATTTCTGTTTGGGTAAAGCTGGCTGGCGCGGCTGACGGCCAGGCATTCTTCGCATTCGGCGCCTCGGCGAGCGGCACGCTTTCATTCGTCTTGTCGCCCAGCACCGGCCAACTCATGCTTCTTAACGATGTGGGCTACGGTTTCAAAACCCTGGCCGCGGTCGGTCAGAACTTTGCGGCCAACCACTGGTATCACATGGAAGTGGATTGGGGTGCCAGCGGCAGCATCACCGGCAAGCTCTACGACAGCAATGGCAGCACGCTCTTGGGCAGCGTGGCCGCCACAACCACGGTAATCACTTCGGGCGGCTTCGGCTTTCGGGCCAACGGCAGCAACAAGTATTGGGACACGGTGACGGCGCAATACGGGGTCAATCCCGCGCAAGTCAGTCCCCACATTCAAACATCCGGCTTGGAGCAATTGCTGGCCGTGGGTTCCGGCGGGGTGGCTTCCGGGAACACGTTCGGCCTGGACGCTCTGAAGAGTGCCAATCCAGGTGGCTTGCAGGGAACTGGTTCGCTAACCGACTTTGCCGCCAATCAAACCGGCGACCTGCAACGGTTGGCCACGATCCTTGATTCCTATTTCTCCGCCGCTCAGTCGGACAGTCATTCATCTGGAGAGTCGGCGCCGGCAGCGACGTCGTCTGTCGGCGATGCCTGGTGGGAACCGATTTCTTCGGACCTGGACGCTGGGCTGTAAGAGGGCTCGCGAACACATGATCATCCGGCCCCTTATGGGGCACGGCTCGCCAGCGAGCCGTGCCCCCGTAAGTTGGCCGGGTGATGGGAGAGCGGAAAAACAACTCCCAAATTCGAGCAGTGCACCCGAAGGGTAGACACATCTTGCATTTCTGATGCCAAGCGGTATATTCCGCGGCCGTCGTCCCCGTTGATAAGGAGGTCAGCGATGGTACGCCCCATTTCTGTCGATCTTGCCTGGATGCTCCCGATTCTTCTAGCGTGCACCGCGGTCCGCACCGACGCGCAGGAGACTCCGACGGCTGTCGGCCAAAACGTCGAAGCCATTCTTAGCCGCAGCCACGACTACATTGTGAGGGGGGAGTTCGACCTGGCCATTGCCGATCTCACCGAGGCGATTCGCCTTGACCCGAATTGCCCACCTAACTATTCCCTTAGAAGTTGGGCCTATCTCAAGAAGCAGGATCTCGGCCGGGCCATTGCCGATGCGTCGAAAGCGATAAGCCTTGCCCCTCGCTTTCCCGCTCCGTACTTCAATCGCGGAAACGCCTACATCCTCAAGAATGATCCCAAAGCGGCCATAGCGGATTTCACGGTGGTGCTTGGTCTGCTACCCGATAATACCGAGGCACTGGTCGGCCGGGGCCATGCTTACTTGATGATCAAAGACCTCGATAAAGCGACAGGGGACTTCTCAGAGGCCATCCGCCTCGATCCGAAGTGCGCGGAAGCCTACGCCAAGCGGTGTGTTGTCTACATGAGGAAAGGAGACCTCGACAAGGCCGTCGCCGACTCGACTACAGCTCTCAGCCTGGACCCAAAGGCAACTCCTTCGTACCTCAATCGCGGGATTCTCTACCTTGAAAAAGGTGATCCTGATCGGGCTCTCCTGGATTTCAAAGCGCTTTTGGTCCTCCTACCGAACAGCGACGAAGGCTACGCCGGCTGCGGCAGGGCACACTTACTGAAAATGGAGGATGACCAGGCAATCAAGGACTTTACCGAAGCGATTCGCCTCAGCAAGCTTGATGTTCTCTCCAGTCCACGGCTGCCCTCGCACCTCGAAGGAAGAGCCAAGGTCTACATGTCAAAGGGACAATTTGACAAAGCGATGGCAGATTACGACGCGGCTGCCCATGCTCAGTCCAATCCCACCGCGGCCATTCAGCACTGAGAAGATAAAAAGCTTGGCAGGCTGTTTGACAAGCCGTCCTCAGAATCCCAGGAATAGCGGTCTATCCGGGAACCAGAATGAAATGAATGACAGAGCGTTTCGGCACTGCCCGGAATGAGCTGCCTAGCTTGACGTCTTTCTGGTAGGGTCCTGCTGAAAGATGGTTGGGTGCCTTTCCCAACTGGACCCCCCTTCCAGCCAATTTGCAGAGCATCCCTGGCTCCAGTGCCAGTAAAGCCTCCCGAGCCTTCTCGGCAGCCGCCAACATTTCTCGATTTTTCTTGACGCCACGCCGCCGTTCCGTGGAATATTCCATTGTCGATGAGCGCGCCGCCAGATAGCTTTCTAGAGAATCCATACTAGTACCGCAGATCCCAACTGGTCTGGAATGATTTCGACACTTATGGCCAACCTACCCCGGTTCACCACATCCTCAGGCAACGAAGCCGGTCATGCCAGGGGCTGCAGCCAAAATCGTAATCACCGAACTCTCTCCTTTCACCCACGATCGGGTGTTGGTTACAATCGCCCTATCCGAACTGCCAGGATAGAAAGGCCATGCTCGTGAATAAGACTCTTGCCAAACCGCATCATCCAGTCGAGCTACCAGTACTTTTCTTGACGGAAATGTGGGAGCGCTTCAGCTTTTATCTCATGCTCGGCATTCTGCCGCTCTACCTTGCTGACTCGCAGAAGGGCGGGCTGGGTTGGACCGATGAGCAGGCAGCCGTGGCGCTTGGCAGTTACACGGCCTTGGTTTACTTCACGCCGTTCATTGGCGGCCGGCTAGCCGACCGCTTGTTCGGGCTTCGGAATACCGTCCTTTTGGGCGCGACATTGATGATGATCGGGCACCTCGTCCTTGCCTGGCCGACCCGGACCGGGCTGTTCCTGGGACTGGCCTTCCTGATCTGCGGCAATGGTGCCTTCAAGCCGAACATTTCCACGCTTCTGGGCAATTTGTACCCGCCAGGAAGCCCGCTCAAAGACTCCGGCTACAGCATCTTTTACGTGGGAGTCAACCTTGGAGCATTCATTTGCAATTTCGTGGCCGCCATGGTGCGTAATTACTTCGATGCTCATCCCTGGACTGTGACGTCTGGCTGGGTAATCGGCGGCTGGCACGGAGCCTTTGGTACGGCGGCAGTGGGCATGTTCCTGGGGCTGACCCTGTTCGCTCTTAACTACCGGCGCCTCGCCCGAGGCGAAAGCCGAGAGAGCGCCCGGTCCGGCGGTGGCGAGAGCCTGACACCGCTTTGGTTCGAGTGCCTCTTGCCTGCTGTGATTCTCGGTGCTGTCGGCTGGTTTGCTGCGCCTTACTTGAACATCGGTATTAATGCTCCGACAGGTGCTTTCCTTGGGGCCTGTGTGCCCGTAGTCGTCTTCTATCTGCGCATCTGGCGCGGACTGCCGACAGATGCTGAACGAAGTCGGGTAGGAGCCCTGCTCGTTGTCTTCCTGGTAAGTATTGTCTTTTGGACGACCTACGGCCTCAATACCACCGCGCTCAATGTCTGGACGCGGGACAACACGGATCGTCGGCCCAATGGCGCCGTGAGTCTCATCACAGAGCGATTCAAAGAATTTGCTGAGAATGCGCCGCCCGATTACTTCACCAATGCCAGCCCCGATGTGGCCCGGCCGGCCAAGGACAGCTTTGAGATTGTTAGCCCAGAGCGGTACAAAGAACTGAAGGAAAAGCAGGCCCTTAACGTCGTCGAAGACAAACACGTCTATGTGACGCAGGGCATCCTCGACAATGTCTACGAGCACACGAGACCCGAAACACCAATTCTTCCTGAAGGGAAGCACCTCAAGGTCGTCAACAGCGAGTTGTTTCAGTCGATCGACCCTGGCGTCATCATCCTCATGACACCGATCATGGTAGCATTGTGGGGTTGGCTGCGTCGCCGCGGTCTCGAGCCTGACACGCCGCTCAAAATCGGCCTGAGCCTCTTCATCATTGCTTGCAGTCCACTTATCATGCTTGGTGCCACCTACAGTACGCAGGATGGGCAAATGAAGGGAACTGCCTGGTGGCTCATCGGAACCTACGCCATGGTTGCCATGGGTGAGATTTTCATGTCGCCCATTGGGCTTTCTCTGGTCAACAAAATGGCTCCTGCTCGAATCAGCGCGTTTATGATGGGTGGTTGGTTTCTGGCGACTTCTTGCGGGCTCAAGATCAGTGGCATTCTGGGTGAAACATACCAGAAAGTGGAACACAAGCTCTTCTGGACGATGTTGGTTGCCGCCAATGTATTCGTCGGCATCATCGTGCTCATCCTACTGCCCTGGTTGCGCCGACAAATAGCGGAGACGGACGCGCCCTCGCCCTCCAAACCTGAATGACCCTGCTGCAAGACCGGGATACTCACCGAGGTTGCTAGCGACCTCTGGCTCGAAGGCGGCTAGCCAGGGGCACAGTTCCAAAGATGGCGCGTGATCACAAGGCCTGATTACGCAACGGGCGGAGCGGGGACAGCCGTCGGGCTGGCTGACCGGCCGATGGCCTGTATTCGCTCCCACACCTCGGCACGATGGACAGGCACCGCTTTATCGACCTCGAAGCCCAGTCTCACTTTTCCACCGCTGATCTCCACCACGGTGATTGTGAGAAGCGGTTCGAAGCCATTGGAGCCTCCAACCACGACCGATTCATTGCTTTTCCTCGACAAGACCAACATGGGTTCACCTCCGTGAGAATTAGGGGCCGTCTCGTCCTCTGCCGCTCCGAGCGCACGCGCTTCGTCCGAAGTGCCAACTTCCGCGACAAGGTGAAAGCTTGGGGGGGGTCTTTCCTTGCCTGACGAGCGCGCCCGCGGTGCCCTACTAGCATCAAGGAATAGCAAGATCTTGACTACGGGAATAAAAGGTACATCCTGTCCGTAAAGTCGGCGACGGCTCTGTCGGGAAAAGTGCGGCGGTGTCGGGGGATTCCCTATCCCGAAGGAATTTACGCCCCTTGCCAAGGTGTAGAACCTTTTTGCAATTTTAGTAGAATGGCCGGACGGCACCTCTTGTTGCGTCGATGCACGAATGCACGTTATCTGCCTCGGGCGTGGCCAAGCCCATGCCCGCTCTCCAACGGAGCCACAGCAGAAACCTTGGTATGCCCCAGGACGGAGCACCAATGAAAGCACAGATGGACAGTGTCCGGGTCGCTCTTGCGGACATCGGCGACGCGGTGATCGTCACGGACACCCAGGGCCGGGTCACTTCTCTGAACACCGCGGCGCAGTCCCTGACCGGCTGGACGCAGGAAGACGCAACGGGGAAGCCCCTGTCGGCCGTATTACCAATCATGGACGAACAGACCCGCCTGCCGCTCGGGGACCTCGCGGCCAAAGTCCTTGCCACCGACGTGATCCTCGGATCAGTTAACCACACGGTCCTTTTCGCCCGGGACGGCATGGAATGGCTCCTGAACAACAGTGCAGTACCCCTCCGCAAACACGCCGGGGAGATCGTGGGAGTCGTGCTGGTTTTCCGCGACATCACCGAGCAGCACCGCACGGCACATGCCGTGAACGTTTCTGAAATTCGTTACCGGCGGCTCTTCGAAACAGCCCAGGATGGTATCCTGATCCTCGACGCCGACAAGAAACAGATCCTCGACGTTAACCCCTTCCTGACGGAAATGCTGGGCTACTCTCACGAAGAATTCGTGGGGAAGGAACTCTGGGAGATCGGTTTATTCAGCGACATCGACACGAACAAGACCGCCTTCACGCAATTGCAAGCGGAGGGCTATATCCGCTACGAGGATTTACCGCTCGCCACGAAGGATGGGCGCCGCATCGACGTGGAATTCGTCAGCAACGTTTACGATGTCGATTGCCAAAAAATCATTCAATGCAACATTCGCGAAATCACCGCGCGCAAGCGGGCCGAGAATGCGGTGCGCGATGCGCAGCACCGCTTGGAAGATCGCGTGGAGGAGCGCACGGCTCAGCTGGCCCAGGCGATTGCCTCCCTGGAGGCCGAGATCAACGCGCACAAAAGCGCCGAAGCAGCGCGCCTGAGCCTGCTGCAGCAATTGATCACCTCCCAGGAGGAGGAACGTCATCGCATCGCGCGCGAACTGCACGACCAGATGGGGCAGCACCTGGCCGCACTCATCCTCGGTCTGAAGTTGTTCAAGGATGAGACAAGGGAGGAGTCCCCGGCCTGGGCGCGCCTGCAACAGTTACAGGAACTCACCGATTTCATCGGCAAGGAAGTTCATCACCTGGCTCTGGAACTCCGCCCCACGGCGCTGGACGACCTCGGCCTGCACAAGACGCTGCTGAACTATGTGGAGCAGTGGTCCGAACGTTCGGGGGTCGAAGCGGACTTCCACAGCGTCAATCTGGACGGGGCGCGTTTGCCGTCAGCGATCGAGACCGCCCTGTACCGAATTATGCAGGAGGGGCTGACGAATGTGCTGAAACACGCCCAAGCCCGGCGCATCAGCCTCATCCTGCAACGTTCGCCGAATGAAGTGCTCGCCATTCTCGAAGACGACGGCCGTGGTTTTGACGCCGAGGCAGTGGTCAACTCCGCGGGTGCGGCGGGCAGGTTGGGCCTGCGTGGCATGCGCGAGCGCGTGGCGCTGGTCGGTGGGATGCTCACGGTCGAATCCACGCCCAACAGTGGCGCTACGCTTTACGTCCGCATTCCCCTGTTGGCGAAAGGAGAGACGGATGGCCCTGACTAAACTGCGCGTATTCTTGGCCGATGATCACGCGGTTGTCCGCGAAGGGTTGAAGGCCCTCGTCAACGCGCAGCCCGACATGGAGGTGAGCGGCGAGGCGGCGGACGGTCGAAGCGTGTACCAACAGGTCCAGCAACTGCAGCCCGACGTCGTGATCATGGACGTCTCCATGCCGGAAATGAACGGCGCCCTGGCCACCGAACAACTGAAGCAGGCGCGGCCGCGCGTCAAAGTGTTGGCGCTCACCGTTCACGAGGACAAGGGTTATCTGCGCCAGCTCCTGGAAGCCGGCGCGTCGGGCTACATGCTCAAACGCGCCGCGGCGGAGGAGTTGATCCGCGCCATCCGCACGGTGGCGGCCGGCGGCATCTACCTGGACCCGACGCTGGCGGGCAAGGTCGTGGGCAGCTTCGTGCGCAACCCGACGGGCAAAGGCGGTTCCGAGGGCATTGAGTTGAGCGAAAGGGAAACCGAGGTGCTGCGCCTCATTGCCGCGGGCCACAGCAATAAAGAAATTGCCGGCCGGCTCAACCTGAGCGTGAAGACCGTCGAGACCTATAAAGCCCGTTCGATGGAAAAACTGGGCCTGCGCGGCCGTGCGGAAATCGTGCGGTACGCCCTACAGCACGGCTGGTTGCAAAACGCCTAGTGTTCCTCCAATCTTCGGCTGACGGGATAAACTTTGAAGGAAGAGTAAGAATTTAGGAGGAAGATTACGATTACGAAGAGGATGAAGAGCACGATCCGGATTAAGAGTAGGATGTCATGCCTGCGCCGCCTATTGAGTCCTGCTCTTTCTCGTGCTCCTGCTCTTAATCTTCTTCCAAATCTTACTCTTCATCTTCGTTCTTTCTCTTATGCGTGGATCGCTGGATAACCCTTCAGTCGAGAATTGACAGAGCACTAGGATGGTCTCCTGCAAAAGGGAAACGCGCGCAACCTCCTGTGGCACGCTAGGACGCGGCGTTTCTCAAGGTCCGTTCGCGGGCCGCTCGGGCCTCCACAGCCTTCCGCCAGGCTGCATCCTACCCAAAGAAATCCTGCCGAGCCTGCAGGCGCACCCGAGTCAGCGCACACCGCCCGAGATATAAAGCGTCTCGCCGGTCATCCAGGATGAATCTGCAGAGGCGAGGTAGACGGCGGCAGGCGCGATGTCCTGCGGCTGACCGATCCGGCCGAGCGGTGATTGTGCTTCGAATTGCTTGCGGAAATCGCTGTCCGCAATCCCAGCGGCATGCACGCCTTCGGTTTCGATCATACCGGGGTTGATAGAGTTCACGCGAATCTTCCGCGGTCCCAGCTCCTTGGCAAGCGACCTGGTGACGGCGTCGACGGCGGCCTTGGTCGCGCTGTAGACCGACATGTTCGGCAAAGACCCCGTGGCGACCACCGAGCTGATATTGACGATGTTGCCGCCCGAAGCACCGAAATGTTTGACCGCTTCCTGCGACGTGAGGATCAGGCCCAGCACATTCAGGTCAAACAATTTATGGAAGTGTTCGGGCGTCACGCTCTCCAGCGGCGCGAACTCGTAGACGCCGGCGTTGTTGACGAGGATATCGAGCTTGCCGAATGCCTTCTTCGCCTCTGCAAACAAACGTTCGATGTCCGCCTTCTTGCTGACGTTGGCCTGAATGGCAATTGCCTTGCCGCCCTTGCCGGCGATCTCCGCAACGACGCGCTCGGCACCATCTTTGCTCGAGGCATAGTTAACCACCACGGCCGCTCCCTCGTCTGCCAGGTGTTTGGCGATGGCGGCGCCGATCCCCTTCGAAGCGCCCGTCACCACAGCGATCTTGCCAGCCAGTTTTTTTCCATTCGCGCTCATGAACCTTCATCCTCTCGTTTCTTGAAGTCTTGCCTTTTTGCCAAAGATCCCAACAAGAGCGGTCCACATTGACAAGCAGTCTGATTGTGTAACGATCAGTACAAATATATTGCGGTGGCAATCTCCCGACAAGTGCTCTAATGTATCGGTAGGTACACAATTCGGGAGGTTGGCCGTGGCGATCGGGCGTCCCCGCGCATTTGACATCGATAAGGCCCTCGACCAGGCGCTCCTCGTGTTCTGGCGCAAAGGCTATGAAGGCACGTCCCTTCCGGACCTGACCAGGGCCATGGGCATCAACCGCCCGAGCCTCTATGCAGCCTTTGGGAACAAGGAAGAACTCTTCCGCAAGGCACTCGATCGCTATGTCGCGGGACCGGCAGCTCATGTGCGCGCAGCGCTCGACGAGCCGACGGCGCGCGCCGTCGCCGAGCGGCTGCTGTATGGGAACATCCAGCTGCTGACCAACCCGCGCAACCCACCCGGATGTCTAGCGGTACAAGGGGCGCTTGCCTGTGGCAAGGAAGGGGATTGCATTCGCCGTGAATTGATCGCCCGCCGTGCGGCCAGTGAGGCTGCACTGCGCCGGCGCTTCCGGCGTGCACTTAGGGAAGGGGACCTGTCCGCCCGGGCCGACCCCGCTGCACTCGCCCGCTACATTACGACGGTTGCCCAGGGGATGGCCGTCCAGGCCGCGGGCGGCGCAACCCGCAAGGACCTGCAACAGGTCGTGGAGCTAGCCTTGCGCGCTTGGCCGGAATGAGGAGAGACATGGATCGTCATTAGCCAGGGCGTGACATCTGGCACGCGCAGGGGACCATGTCAGAGCTGTCACCGAGGCCCCCGACCTCACTGCGAACGCCCAGGCGCCTGGCGACACTCTCTACAACCCAGCCTGCATCTATGGAGTCTCCGCGGCAACGGTCCAGGCAGATGTCTCCTTGCCGATGCCGGGGCACCAAGCATCCTGTTCAGTCAGCATTTGAGCAATCAGCAGCGAGGCGCGCATTACTTTGCAGCGGCCTTATCCGGCGAAATAACCTCCACCTGTGCTGCTTGTAGGATTTCGCGCGTCGCATCGTCTTGCACTAAGGCGATCAGTCGCAAGTCGGCGAGATCGAGCGGGCGGTCAGAGTTTGGAAATGGCCGCCAGTTGTTGTTGTAATCATCCAGGTAGCCGTTCAGCGACTTGCGCAGCACATCCAGATCGACGACAGCGGTGTGCTTGCTGTCCTTGTCCTTAAGCGCGAAGCCGTCCGCGCCGCCGACCATGCTGCGGACGACGTTGTGGTGGAAGCGCACCCTGTTGCCGCCGACGTAACGGACCGTCTCCTCCACCAGCAGCAGGCGCAGCCGGACGTTGTCGCCCGGATGCTTGAGGTCGGTGACTTCCGCTTTGATGTTGATCTTGTTGTCCTGTTGGACCGCGCTTGCCGACAATTTCGCGGCGCTGTTGGTCTCAAGCAGAGGATCGATCACCTGGCGATATTGCTTGTACTTCTCTTCCGCCATCCCCAGGTTGCCGCCGCCGACAGCTTTGGGCGCTCCATTAAACAGCGTCGTCGGGAAACCGAGAGCCTTGGCCGGGAACGTCTTGTCATAATACGCCCAGCGTGCTTGGCTGTCGGGGTTCGCCAATGGGTCGGGACCGGGAATGTGCAGGTGATACTGAAGGAGGACCAAGTCAGCCGGCCGGTAGGTCTCGTGCAGCGCGTCGAAGGCCACGGCCGCGGCGACGCAGGGCGGGCATTGCGTGCCGGTGAACAACTCCAACACGACGGCGCGATCGCTCTTGGCTTTATGCTCCGTGAACGAGACCGGCTTGAACGGCGGAACCTTGGCGCGATATTCGCGGTCCAGGGTTTCTTCCACCTTGGCGAGGAGACCGGCCAGTGTTTCCCGGACGGCTGCGGAACTCCCGGCGTTGGCCTCGACGGCGGCCAGCGCCTTTAGCACGCGCTGCCGCGTCGCGGCGGCGTCGGCGGGTACGAGTTCCTTTTCCAGGCGCGTGGCGATGCCCAACGCCAGGGCCGCGTAATCCTTCTGCGGCGCCAGTGCGACGGCGATTTGCAGATGGAACTCCCGCTGCCAACCGCGCCCATAGCTCGCCGCGGTCTTGTCGGCCTTGGCAATCATGGCGCGAAGCTGGTCCGCCGGAATTTGGTACTTGGTCGCGAATCGTGCCGCGTCCACGGCAGCGCCGAAAATCAGTGGATCGTCCGGGTATTTCTCGAACCCTTCCCGGAAAAGCTTCGGGGCTTCAACGAGCGTTTGTTTTTCTGCCTGCGCGGCCTTCTTTACGAGCCCGGCCTTCTCTTCCGCGACTTTCGCGAATTCAGCCCGCCGTCGCAGAGCATCTACCGTGCCCCTGAGCTCCAGGGCCTTTTGCAGCGGCGTGACGGGTAGACTCCGCGTGGCGAATTTCAGTTTCGTGAGGTCTGTTGCCGTGAGAGTCGCTGGAAGGGCAACTCCGCCCAGCTCCAAATGCCCCCGTGCTTCCAGAGACGGCGGGAAGAAGCTGCCCTCAAAAATCAAATCGCCCAAGGGCCTCGTGCAGACAAACCGAATGGGCACACCCTTGGCCGGGGCTTGGCCCGTCCGCCCCGAGGGCGGCGGTATTGTCGGCACCAGGGTGCGCACGTCGGTTACCTCACCCTCAAAAGTGTCAACAAGCCCGGCCGATTGCTTGCCGTCTATCGTTTTCAGCTTGATGAGGCAGAACGTCTCTTCATTAGTTTGCCACACGTAGGAGAGCTTGTAATTGCCGTCGGGTGCAGCGTCGGCCCGACGCCATTCTCGCTTGACGTTGGCGAGGTCATCCGGCCTCTTGACGCCGGCCGCATCCTTGGGGGCGCGGCGCAGCACGAGCAGCAACAAGTTACTGCCGGGTTTCGTTTTGAATTCCGTGGGGCGGGCTTTTGTGGCGGCTAAAGGCATGCACAACTTCAACTCGTCCTTCTCCAATGAATAAATCATTCGAAGTGTCTGGCCTTTTAGCTCGCCGTCCAAAACTTCAATGTGCAACTCGCGCGGCGACTTCCCGGTGTCGAGCCTGTACTTCATCTTCCCCTCCCCGAGAAGAGTGATCTCGTCTCCCTTGAAGATAATCCTCAGATCCTGGGGGTCCTCCGCAATCGTCTTCCCGCCCTTCTCGCCATCGACGGCTTGCCATTCCCCTTGCAGGCTCTTGGCGTCATTGCGGCCTTCGTCCGCCTTTGTCTCCGAATCTTTCCCTTTTGGGGCCGCCTGCGATTCTACTTTCGTAGCAGCGTCTTTTGGTTCTTCACCCGCCAGGAATGGGAAGTTTAGTCCGGCCGCACCGGTGGCCATCAGCCCCACTACCAGCAAGAGCGTCGCTCTCGACTTGAGAGAGGTCAGGAACATGGTTTTCAGCACTCCTTCTGTAAGAGCGGCGACCTTGGCGGAAGCGGCCGTAGCGACCGAGTTTCCAGCCACAACGCCGGCCGCGGCCTCAACCGTCGAAGCGACAAACCCAGGCGCCGGCGCCGCCGAGGCAAGGCAATCGGAGAGCAACACCGCGGACAGGGCTGCCGGCAAGACGATGCCACGCCCGTTCAGACGAGCCGCTAAAGCCACTCGCGCCTCCTCCAACCGCCGGCGGAGGGTGCTCTTGCTCCATCCCAATTGGCTGGCCGATTCTTCCTGCGTCCGGCCTTCCAAATAACACAGGATCAGCGGCTGCCGCCACTTGTCCGGAAGCTGGCTCAACTCGCAATCGAGAGCGGAGCGCAACTCACCCCACGTTACATCATCGGGCGGCCGGGTGTTGGGCCGTGATGCTTGCTGTTCGCGGCGCCGCCGGGCAGCGGCTTGGGCCTTGGCTTTGAGGGCGATTCGGTGAGCCACCCCATGCAGCCAACTGGCCAGGGAAGCATGCTTGCGCAGCGCGGGCAGTTTCTGGGCGAGAACCAGGAACGTCGCCTGGAAGGCATCCTCGGCGTCTTGCGGATGCTCCAAGTTCCGCCAGCAGACACGATAGACCATGGGACCGTGGCGGCGCACGATGGCCTGAAGCGCCGCCTCGTCACGTTTGGCGAGCGCCTGTTCCACAAGCTCTCGGTCGGAACGGTCAGCCAGCGTCTCGGCCGTCATTCCGCGCGTCAGGCAACGGAGAAACTCGTTCAGGCTTGCCCCAGCCATGCCCGTCCCTCACAACCGTTATCGGTTCTCCGCAAAGTAGTTCCCGCTGAGAACAAAAAGTGTTCACGTTTTCGGCATGACGCCACGGCCAGGCCGGAGCACACATCCTACCAAGGTCCCGATGTCGACGCTAAAGACGACAAGCAGCGGCGGCCCGTGTAGGTAAATGTGGGCGCAGCCGGGGATGATACTTAGAGGCCGGGTTTAGCACAGCCTGCGGCACAATGTTGCCTCAGGTCGATTATGGACTGGCGCCACAACAGTGACAGGCCCTTGCCATCGCCGCCTTGTGTGGTACAAGTGGAGTACCCCTCGTTGCCGTAAAACAACTCATCCATGGCGCATGTCAAGGAGTCTCCATCATGAGTCGCACAACCTTCCCGCATGCTCCTTCGAGACAGTCGTCATCGAGGCGCCGGCTCCGAGCAAGCCTGCCGACGCTGGAAGCTCTCGAATCTCGATGTCTACTGGCGGTCACAATTCAGGAGTTTCCCATCCCCACGCCGGCGAGCCATCCGTTCGGCATGACGGCTGGCGCGGATGGCAATCTATGGTTTACCGAATCGGCGGCGGACAAGATCGGCCGCATCACTCCGGCAGGCATCATCACCGAGTTCCCCTTACCGGTTGGCAGTCAGCCGGAAGCGATCACGAAAGGGCCCGACGGCAACATCTGGTTCGTCGAGGCAGGGCTTTCCGAAATCGGCCGCATCACTCCTTCAGGTGTGCTATCCCAGTTCCTCCTGTTGAATGCCGGCACTAACGTGGAAGCAATAACCACGGGGGCGGATGGCAACCTTTGGGTGAGCGAGGGACCAACGAACCTGATCGCCCGCATGACGCCCGCCGGGTTCGTTACGCTGTTCCAGGCATTCGCAAATGGAGTACCGGTTGGGATCACGGCGGGGCCGGGTGGCAATCTCTGGTATGCAGCGTCGAATGCGCCCACGATCGCTCGGATCGCGCCGGCAGGTGCGGCCAGAGAATTTACCACGCTGAATACCGCGTCGGGATTTATCGCGGCCGGGCCGGATGGCAATCTCTGGTCCCCCGCGATTGAGTTTGCGCAGAGGATCGACCGCATCACTCCCAACGGTGTCCCCACCTCATTCCCCACGCCCGGGGTTAATGAATTCTCCGACGTCACGGGCGGGCCGGACGGCAACGTCTGGTTCACCGACTCGTTCGATAACAAAATCGGATTCATCACGTCTTCAGGGGCCGTTAGCACATTTGCCATCCCAACGCCTGTCAGTAACCCCCAAGGAATCGCGGCGGGCCCGGACGGCAATGTCTGGTTTGTCGAAGATAATGGCAACAAGATCGGCCGCGCCGTGCTGTCATCTCCCCCCAATCCGCACAACGCAACATTCGTCACCAATCTGTACGCCGACCTCCTGGGCCGGGCGCCGGACGCGGGCGGATTAGCCTCCTGGACCGCGCAGCTGAACCTCGGTGTCAGTCGGTCTCAGGTCGTCCTTGGGTTCGAGGCGAGTCCCGAGTACCACGGCATCGTGGTCGCGCAGTTCTACAATAATCTGTTCCATCGAATCGTCGACCCCTTGGGTCTAAGCTCCTGGACGGCGTTTCTGGCTGCGGGAGGTAGCGTCGAGCGTCTCGAAGCGAACTTGTTAGGTTCGGCCGAGTACTTCGGCCTGCATGGCAACAACAACACCGGCTATTTGCAAGGGGCGTATCAGGATGTCTTCGGCCGGGCCATCGATGCCGGCGGCGCCTCTTTCTGGGGAGGCTTGCTGGCGAGCGGCGCTCCGCGCGCCGCCATCGCCTTGGACTTGGTGCAAAGTCTCGAAGGGGACACCGATGCCGTACAGATGATCTACTTGCATTTCCTGCGCCGCCAGGCCGACCCGTTTGGCTTGCAGGTCTGGACAGGGGAGCTTCAAGCGGGCGTCGACTTGGAGGTCGTCCAGGCGGCCATCTTGAGCTCCGATGAATACTTCAACCGCTCTTAAGGAAACCAGGTGGTTGCCCGGCTGGTGCTAAATGACCGTGCGTGATCATGCAGCAAACTCGTGTTGGGTGCCATGCTTTCGGGCCCTTAACACCACCGGAGACTGCCAAGTGCCAAGGCCCGAAAGCATGGAGCAGTCGGCAAAATGTTCCCTGGCGTTGGGGCGCGACATGCTTTCGCGGCCCCGGCAGATAGGCATGGATGGGTTGGGTCGCGGCTTGGGCCGCGAAAGCATGGCACGCAAGTTCAATCACCTGCCGCTGATTCGTGCACACTAATTTAAAATTGCCCTTCCGAATTCGCACCGCTACTTCTTTCGCGAAGCCGTTGCGACCAGCTCGTCGACGAGGCCATTCAGTTCCTCCAGCGGGGGACCTCCAACCCAACGCTTGCGAATAATCCCATTGTGGTCGATCAGGTAGAGCGTCGGGATGCCGAGGAGTTTCCATTCTTCCGTGATGCCCGGTTTGCCTGGGCGCTGAGCCTTGAACGATCGCCACGTGACGGGGGTCTTCTTCAGCACCGAGCGGAGTTGCTCTTCATCTGCATCCTCGTTGACCCCGACCATTACGAACGGTTTGTCTCTGAGTCGCTCCACAAGCGCTCGTTCGTGCGGGATCAGCTTCATGCATGGAGCGCAGGTAGTGGCCCAGAAGGAAAGCAGAATCACTTTGCCGCGAAACTGCGACAGCTTCATGGGCCTACCATCGAGGTCCGCGCCCTCGATCTCGGGGGCTGGCATCCCGACCCGGCGCAGACGGATTTCCTCCGCGTGAGTTATCGCCTCGTCGATCAGGACTTTCTCGACGCCCGCAGTCTTGGGAACACTGCCGTCGAAGTCCTTGGCGAATTGCTCGAACAGCTTGGCCGCTTCGAGCTGGCGAGATTCGCCCGCGCTTTGGACAACCATCGCCAGCGCATATGCAGCGGCAGCGCGAACAAGGCGGTCTCGATTCTTTTCGAGGATGATGCGCAAGTGCCGTTCGTATTTCCCGGCCCAGGGCGGAGGCGCGGCACTAATCCAACCAAGAGTCTCGCAGAAATGCTCGATGCCAGGCTGGTCCGCGCAGTGGGCCACAATCAGCTCCGCAGCCTCGGCGAAGGGCCGGGGAACCTCCGCCGAGTTATTGCGGAAGTATCTACAACAGACCCAGGCGAGCAGGGCACCAGCCCGCGGATGATCGGGCAGCTGCTTGACGCGCTCAAGCACGGCTCGGGCCAGTTCCTGGTCCTGGCCATCCCTTATTTTTCCCGATTCAAGGGCGTGGGCCAGTACGTCCGGGTCGGCGCGCGCGATCCGGCCGTCCATGAGGTGGGCGCGGGCGCGCTTGGCCGCATCTGCATTTGGCGCCAGGCCGCAGGCGCAGCACAGGGCAGAAAGCGCTACTGGATGGTCCAGGTTCGCCTCGGCCAGTTTCAGTGCGCGCTGCGCGAGCGACGCGCATTTGGATTCTTTGTTGGCTGCCACCTTGCTCCGTTCCTCAGGCGTCTTCGCCTTGTCGTAATTCTTCCAGAACTCGTTCTCCACCTTCTGCCATTCGCGCTGGATTGCCGCGTATTCGGTCGCGGCGGGGTCCTCGACACGCTTGGCAGTGACTGCTTCCTCGGCGGCTTCCTTGGACCCGACACGCACGAGCTTGATTATCATGCGACCGTCGCCATTCTGGGTCTTGAACTCTGCTGGGCGCTTGCCGGGGTCCGTCTGCGGATAGCAGATAATGAGCCGGTCTTTCTTGAGGGTGTAGATGCAGGCTGCAGTCTGTCCTTTCTCTTGCCCATCCAGCGACGTGATGTCGATCGCCTTGGGTGAGTGACCGGGAACTAACTTGAAGGTTTGCTTCCGCTCTCTGCCTTCTCCACTGGCCGATTTTACGGTGATTTCATTCGCTTTGAAGATCATGCGAAGTTCCTTCACGTCCTCTGACGCATTCTTCTTGCCGTTGACTTCCAGCTCAACCGCCTGCCATTCCCCCTCGAGCGCTCTGGCGTCGGCAGCGCCTGCATCCTCGGGATGATCAGGGTTCTTTACGGCCACCGCGACGTCCTTCCCCCGCTGTAACGTCGCGTTTTGCGGAGATCTCGCGGGGGCAAAAGTGCCACCGACTGTGGCCAGGAATATCCCGACACCCAGAACCGTCGCAGTGCCGAAGGTCAATTTGGTTACGAGCATCTTCTTCAATACCTCCTGGGCGAGGGAGAGAGCATGGGTCGAAACGAGGCCCTTCATGGGCATCTCGCCGCCAGCGAATACCACCGCGGCTTTGATCGCGGAAAGAGCTACTGTCGGCGAAAGGGCGGCCTGAGCGGCGCCTGCCCCGAGGCCCGTGGCCAGGAGCGCTCCAGACAGCGTTAGACCACGACGCGTAAGGCGCTCGCAAAGCATCCTGCGGGCCCGCTCGAGCCGGCCGTGCAACGCGCCAGGGGTAAGGGCAAGCAGGCGGGCTGCTTCGTCACGGGTTCGTCCGTCGAGGTAACAGAGGATGATCGGAGCGCGATAGCGTTCCGGCAACCGATCGAGTTCCTCGTCCAGTGCGGCTCGCACCTCTCGCCAGGTAAGTTCTGCGGCCGCGTCGCAATTTGTGGGAGGGCGGACTTCACGTTCGTGGCAGGTGCGTCGCGAACGTTCACGCCGCAAATTAGCGGCTACGGAGCTGGCTACGCGGTGGAGCCAACAGCTCAGCGAGGCTGTCTTGCGAATGGAAGCGGCCTTGCGAGCGAGGACCAGGAACGTGGCTTGCCAGGCGTCCTCGGCGTCGTCTGGGTTACCGAGCGCCCGCCGGCACACGCCGAGGACCAGCGGTCCGTGGCGTTCGACGAGCACGGTGAAAGCGGCGTCGTCCTTGTCGCCGATGAATCTCTCCAGCAGCTCGCAGTCGCTCAGTTCCCGGCTGCTTTGCACGGCCGCGATCTGGCGAATGTGTCCCACTACTTCGGTAATCGTGTTCTTGGCCATGGCAATTTGTACGATCCGGCCGAAAAACCCTTTCTCGCGCTCAGCTGCTAAGGCGCAAAACCAACACTGCGCTGGGTAACAGTAAAGACACCGGCCACGGGCCCTTCGGCGCGCGAATCGTCCGGCCTGCTGGGGGCATTCACGGCCGCGCAGCTTCCTATCCTACTAGGTTTCTTGAATTGGCGACTTCAAGAATGCCCAAATCGCAGCCGCCACGATTAAAAGCCCCGCCACGGACGACAAGTCGATTACTGCCTTGGATGCCGACGGCAAAGAGCGGACCTACCAGTTGATGGACAACGCCAAGATCCGCTTGAACAACAGACGCGGCAGGCTGAGCGACTTCAAGTCCAATGACCGTATCGTCGTCGTTTGCGAAAAAGAAGGCGATCAGCACAAGATCCTGGCCATGTGCGAAGATCCGATTTCGACGCAAAAGAAGTGAGTGCTGGCTAGGAACACGATAGTTCTGAATGACGGCGCGACATTCGACGGTAGGTCAGGTTTCCAACCTGACCGGACAGATTGGAAATCTGTCCTACCAAGCACCGTGATATAGCGCCAAGCAGTTCACCTGAAGGACCGGCCGGGCCCTGAGTCCCGCCGGTCTTTCGACCTTAAATCCACTCTGGGGCCTTGGTGTTCTGGCCGGCAGCCCACCCTTCATATATTCCCACCCTGCTAACGTCGTACGAGGCACACCACCCGGCCGCACAGCATGATCCTGTCCTTTCGGTACAAAAAACTGAAGCGCCGACCCTTCATCTTGCTCTATCCTTAAGAGGGCGGATGATGTCCTGGGAGGAAGGCATGGCCAGCGAGCAAATCAGCATCTTCTTGCGACGCGTGCGACACGCCATTGCACCGGAAGGGGAAGGTCTTTCGGATGCGCAACTGCTGGAGCGTTTTGTCACCCAGCGTGACGAGGCGGCCTTCGAGACCCTGGTCTGGCGGCATGGAGGCTTGGTTTTACACGTGGGCCGCCGTTTGCTGCACCATGTCCAGGACAGGGAGGACGTTTTCCAGGCCACGTTCCTGGCCTTGACCCGCAAGGCTGGATCCATCGACAAACGGGAGGCGTTGGCGAGTTGGCTCTACAAGGTTGCCTACCGGGCAGCTCTGCGCGTGGCTGTTCGTACGGCCAGGGAAGCAACCGGGCAGCAGAACCGTTTGACCTTGCTCGCCTCCCAGCCGGCAGACAGCGGTGTTGGACCCGAGATGTCGCCGGTGCTCGATGCGGAGATCAACCGCCTGCCGGAGAAATACCGCGCAGCCGTGATTCTCTGCTATCTGAATGGCAAGACTACTGCGGAAGCGGCTCGGCTCCTCGGCTGCGCTCGAGGCACGGTTTGCTCCCGGCTAGCCTGGGCGCGCAGGCGCCTGCGCAGCCGATTGACAGGGCGCGGTTTGACGCTCTCGACGGCGGCTCTCGGCCCAGCGCTGCCTCCGGCCGCGGCCCCGGCGCGGCTCGTCGCCACCACCGTCAGGGCCGCACTGCTATTTGTTTCAAAACAGGGTTCGGGTGGGGCACTCCCGACCCGCGCCGTCGCCCTTATGGAAGGAGTGTTGCGTTCTATGTTCCTCACCAAGTTGAAGATGGCGACGCTCGGTCTGCTCTTCCTGGGAGTGCTGGGCCTGGGGACAGGCTTGACTGCGCAATACGTCCTGGCGGAAAAGCCAGGTGACACCGAAACGCCGGCTTTGGTGCGCGGCACGGGCGACGGGGTCCGTCTGCCCGCGGAAATGTCTGCGCGGCTACACATTCAAAGCATGGAAGTAGGACTACGACCGGCAACGAAGTCGCGGGTGCTACGACTGGCCGGCTCGACGGCACTGGATCCAGAGAAGTTGACCCGCGTCCGGGCACGCATCGGCCCCTCCGAGGTAGTCGACATCGGCAAGCCCCAGGGACAGGACCGACCCTTACGATCGGGGGATAGGGTGTCGAAGGGACAGTTATTGGCCGTGGTCCAAAGCGCCGATGTCGCCCAGGCGAAGAACGACCTGTTCAGCGCCCTGGTGCAACTCAAGCTCGACGAAATGATTCAGGAACAGGCCGAGAAATCGCCCAAGGCAGTGCCCCAAGTCTACAAGCTTAGCGCCCGGCGCAACGTCCAAGCTGATCGTAACGCCGTCGCCCGCGCTGAGAACAGGCTCAAGTCCTGGGGCATCCCCGAGAAGGAGATCGAGGCCATCCGCGATGAGGCACGAGAGGCCGCCAAGAAGCCCAAGCAGGATACCGAGGAACTGAGCAAAACACGTCGGGAGCAATGGGCGAGGGTGATGTTGCAAGCCCCAGTCGACGGCATCATCGTCGAGCGCAATCTAGCCGCTCATGAAATCGTCGTGGACGGAACGGCAAACCTGTTCCAGATCGCCAACCTGGACAGTCTTCTGGTCCTTGCCAATGTGTCGGAGGAAGATCTGCCGAGCCTGCAGACACTCCCGGCCGCTGACCGGCGCTGGACTGTACATGCCGAGCCAGGCGATGATCGGGCAGCACAGGTCGAGCCCATCGCAGGCGTCATCGATGAAATTGGCTCCCTCATCGACCTGAACCAGCGCACAGCTGTGGTGAAGGGGCACATCGTGAACCCGGGCCATAAGCTCCGGGCCGGCCAGTTCGTCACTGCCAGGGTTATCCTGCCGCCTGCTGCCGGCGAGGTTTGGCTTCCGGCAACGGCTGTAGTCACAGATGCGGGGCAGAATTTCATTTTCGTCCAGCCCGACGCGAAGAAGCCTATTTATGAGCAGCGCCGCGTCCTGGTCGTGCGTCGCGGCCATGATGCGGTGCACGTCCGTAGCAGACTCACGCCCGAGCAGGAACGGCAAGGGTTCCAGAGCATCCTGCCCCGGGAACGTGTCATCACCGCGGGGGCGCTCGAGCTGAAGGCGATCCTTGACGACCTGAAGGCGAACTAGTGCTCCGTCGTGCTTCGACTGACGGGTTGACCGGCGGCCCCCGCATAAGAGAAAGATTAAGATGAAGAGTAAGATTTGGAAGAGGATTAAGAGGAAGAGCACGAGAAAGAGCAGGACTCAGTCGGCAGTTTTGCCTTTGTCGTATTCGCGCGTCGACTTTCTCTTGATCAACCCCATGAGCATCCGCACGATTTTTTGAAGCCGTTCCTTTCCGGGGAGAATTTGGTCCGGTGTCAACTTGGTTTTGGCAACGAGAATGTCCAAACCAGCGGCGCATTCGAGTGCGGAGCCATGAGCGATATCAAAGAAACGGCAGCGATCTTTCGGTCCGTATTTTCCGTTGCCCTCAGCTATATTGAGTGGGATCGAAGTGGCTGCCCGATCCAGCTGATCTTTGACTTCCCCGATTCGCACTGTCGCCTCCAAGAGCGCCGAGAGCCAGCCAATGAAAGCGATCGCCTCTCGATACACCTCTAGTTTCTCATGATCAAACCAGCATTCCTGAGACGCAGGCATGACATCTTACTCTTAATCTGGATCGTGCTCTTCATCCTCTTCGTAATCATAATCTTCCTCCTAAATCTTACTCTTCCTTCAAAGTTTGTCCCGTTAGTCGATGATTGACCCAGCACTAGCGTGTGACGCGCCATGACGATGTCCCGGCTGAAAGCTCAGGATGCCGGCTCCGTCGTCGAGCCAAGGAAATAGTCGATTTCAAAGGACAAAACGGAGGTGCCTGCCGCAACGGCTTTCGATGAGGCGCTAAAGTGGCTTCACGATGGGACCGCTGGTGTGTAGACTCCATGGGGATCAACCTAATGTCCAATTAGGCGAGGCACGCCCATGAGTAGTTCCAGCGATACCGTCGACATCCTCCTCCCAGGCCATCCCGCAGGCTCGGAACGCGTTCCGGTGCCCTTGGCTCAAGTTCGCGTGGATGTCGCCGGCCTTTCCCATCCAGGCCATGTGCGTCCCAATAACGAAGATCACTTCTATGTCGCGCGCTTTGGCCGTTTCCTGGAGACGCTCTGCACGAACCTGCCGAAGAACGAATTATCGCGCCGCTATGAAGAAACCGGCTTCGGCATGGTAGTGGCGGACGGGATAGGCGGGAGTGCGGCCGGGGAGGTGGCCAGCCGCTTGGCCATCAGCACACTGGTGCACCTGGCATTGGCCACGCCCGACTGGATTATGCGACTGAA
>DATGZX010000112.1:0-6698 GCA_035296965.1 Gemmataceae bacterium | reverse complement strand
CTCCGAATACGTTTCCGGCACGACGTTGGCCGCCTGGTTGAGCCGCTGTTACGAAAAACAGGAACGTATCCCCTGCGAGACGGCAGCGCAACTGGTGGTGAGCCTGGCGGCGGCGATGCAGTACGCCCACGATGAAGGCGTGTTCCACTACGACCTCAAGCCGGCCAACGTCTTGCTGCGGGACGGTCGGACGACCGACCCGGTCGTGACAGACTTCAGCCTGGCCCGACTTGTCGGCGAAGGCACGAAGTTGACGCTTACCGGACAGGTTCTTGGAACTCCGGCCTACATGGCTCCGGAACAGGCGTTTGGACCGCGCCGCCAGCTCGGCCCCGGCCCCGATGTGTACGGGCTGGGAGCCATCCTCTACGAGATGCTGACCGGCCGGCCCCCTTTTCAGGCGGGTACGCCGCTGGAAATCATGCTGCAGAAACGAAACGCCGAGCCGATCTCCCCCCGCGCATTGGTACCCCAAGTCCCGCGCGCCCTTGAGACGGTTTGCATCAAATGCCTGGAGGTGCAGCCCGAGAAACGTTACGCCAGCGCCGGCGCACTTGCCGCTGACTTGGAGCGGTGGCTGCGAGGCGAGCCTGTCCAGGCCAGGCCAGTTGGCCTGCTGCGCCGCGGCCGGCGCTGGTGTCGCCGCCGGCCGCTTATCGCTGGTCTGGTGGCAGCGCTGGCCTTGGCTCTGCTGGGTGTATTCACAGGCATCCTGTTTCAGTGGCGGCGGACGGAGACTGCACGCCGCGACGCCGAGGCAGCTCACCGTGCGGCGGAAACTTCCGCGCGCGAGTCGCAAGAAGCCCTTAACGAATTGACCAAAGTCACTCGGGCTACGCCCTTCTTCCTGGATTTTAGCCAGGGAATCTCCCGCATCGAGCCTCTCCAGAAGGCGGAAAATCACTTGCGTCACGAGCTGGAGCAGAATCCGCAGAGGCAGGAGTTGTGGGCTGATTGGATAGGCATACAAGGAAAACTCGCTGATGCCTACGGCTGGAACGGACAGCTTCGTGAAGCAGAACGCTGCCTGCTGGATGCGACAAAGCTCTGCGAGCCATTGGCTCTGCGGGATCCTCACAATCGCCTTTATCGGAAGTGGCTTGCGATTCTCAAGCAGAAATACGCCGGCGTCCTCGTCTCCGCGAAGGTCGAACAGTACCAAGAGCACCTGGAGGCATTTTGGGAAGCATGCGGACTCTGGCAGGAACTTCTTCGGGAGGATCCTGGCAACATCGAGTTTCTCGACCTGTTTGAACACTGCCAAGTGAACGAGATGCAGTTGCCCGATGATTTGACATTCCGCATCGCTGCCAAGCCCATCTTGCAACGGGACCTGCCCGTCCTTGCTTTCAAGGTGAGTCGGGACGCCGGTAACGAAGCAGCCCGGTGGCGGCTGGCTCTTACATGCTTCCTGCTCGGCGAAATTGAGCATGCCAACCACCGGGAGAAGGAGGCCACGGACCATTGGTTGCAGGCTCATGAGCTATACGGGCGAATGGCGCCAAGTCCGACCCCTGATTGCATGACGGAGTTATTCTTTGGCCTTTGCTGTTACCGGCTGATGCCCGCTGCAAGCAACGAACGGTACTACCGGGATGCTATCCGGCTGTTTGAAAGAGTCGACAAGCAACTTGCAGATATTCTTGCCAAGTCTCCGTTCATGCCTGGACTATGGAATGCGTTCTTGAAAAGCCAACGCAGCCTGGTTCTCTGCCACTGGAAAGCGGGCAATGCGATTGAAGGAGACAAGGCGTACCGGTCAATGTTGAAAGCCCTCATCGTCCAGGTTGAGAAGTATCCTGCGAATATCGATGCTTTTTTCCGGATGATATGCGCTCCAATAGAAACCGGGCACGCACTGCGAGATGCCCAGAATCCGGCTGCCGCTCTGGCCCTGGCGAGGGAAGCCGCGGCCGAGATGTCGGGGAGGGCAAAGATGCAATCCATGCCGACATACGAGCTAAACAGCAAAGAGCGGCTGGCCGATGCTTATCTCTCATTGGCCGCACTATTGTGCCAGCTGGACGATGCTTCGCTCTCGCTTCGGTTCGCTGAGGAGGCGCGCCGCATGTGCGAATCGTTGTGTCAGCAGATTCCAAACCTACCCAGGTACTGTGTAGGATTAGGCAGTGCATGGGAGCGGATAGGCAAGGCTCATTCGAAGCTGAAGGAATGGGACAAAGCGGAGGCGGCATTTCGCGAATCCGCAGCGACGGGACGCCGGCGATTGGAACTGGCGCCCTCATATGCCAACCGGGTTTCCTTGAGTCGGTGCTTCGACAGGCTGGCCGGTGCATGCAATGAACGAAACGATTGGTCGGAAGTCGCGAAGACCCTCCTGGAGAAGGAACAACTGTGGTCCGAATATCCTAAAGAATTGAGGAATGTGTCTCGCAGTTTCCAAGACTTGGCTGATCGAGTGGGCAAGCGGATGAAACAACTCTTGCCGTCCGTGCTGGCGGAGCGGAATCGCTATTTAGCGGAGAGCGAACGAATCGCCCGAAGGGCGGATGCAATCCCACAAGCAAGCCACTGATTGCAACGCTTTCAAGACAAACAGCTCCAACGGTCATCTCACCACGGGTCAACCAGGCTGAGCTAGCCTCGCGGGGAGAGGGCGGAGTCCCGCCGTCTCCGTCGCCCACGGGAGTTCGGCCGCAGGTTCCGCGCGAGGCGGCCGTGATGGGTGTTGCTACGTTGACTCAGAAAGGGGTTTGGCCTTTACTTTCCTCCATCTTCTGCGCGAGCTCACTTAATCGGAAATC
Source organism: Gemmataceae bacterium (assembly GCA_035296965.1). GTDB lineage: Bacteria > Planctomycetota > Planctomycetia > Gemmatales > Gemmataceae > DATGZX01. The sequence goes on along the minus strand of DATGZX010000112.1, from coordinate 3,933 downwards.
AATCTTATCCGCCAGAGCGCGGCCTTCCACGTCGTTGGGGATCGTCCAAATCTTTCCATGCGTGCGCGTGTCCTGGAATTTGAGGCCAGTCGGGTTGCCGTCCTTGTCCTGTTTGTGTTCCCGCATGACGGCCAGAGCTTCTTCGGGCAGTTTCGCATCGGCGTCCAGATTGAACTTGAACGCGATGACCTTCAGGTTGGCATCGGTGAACTTGCGGTATTGCAGCGGGCCGGTGAGACGGCTGGTCCAGCCGCGTACAGGTTCGAATGGGCGCTTGGGCTTCTCGGGCGACTCGTCGCCGGCCTGGCGCTCCTCGGCGGCCGGTACGGCGGCGGGGTCAGTTGCCGGATTCGCTCCGGATTCATCCGTTATCGCTGCTTCAGATGTCTTGTGTCTGGCCATGGTAGTGCTCCTCGTTGGGTGGTTGACAAACAAAAGGGGAGTCACCCTAGCGCATGAAAAATAGCTTGTAAAGAGGTGATTGTGTACCTGTACTCGTTCACTACATTTGAGACTAAATGGCCTCCTGAAGTCGAGCAACATACTGTGCTGGAGTGAGATTGTCCAGTGCCTGGTGGGGACGATAATGGTTGTAGATGTGAGTCGCTTTTTTCACCGCCTCGCGGATGCCGGTAATGCTGTCGGCGAGAAGATCCTGGCGGGCGTATAAGTCCTCGCGCATGGTACGATTCATGCGTTCTACGCCGCCGTTATATTGCGGCCGTTTTGGAGGCAGGACGTAAAGCGGGATGCCTTTGGTCTGACAGGCTTGCTCGAAGTCCTTCATGAACTCGGAGCCGCCATCCACCTGTATCGAGCGGACTGGGAACGGCAGAGCCTGCTGCAATGTTTCCAGGAAAGCAGCAGCGGAGGCGCTTTTGGCCTTGGCGTACACGTCAGCATACGTGTACTTGGTCAGAGGATCCCATGCCTGGAAGTGTTTGAAGGGCAGCTGGTTTTTGCTGACCGACATGTGATCGATCTGGATCAGGTCGCCTGGCTGGGAACGCGCCATGCCGTATTTCCAGCGTTGAGCGTGGTGGGAGAAGCGGCGCCTCTTGGTCCAGCGGTTGGCGGTGTGCTTGCGCAGCAGGCCTTGATCCATCAGCGCGCGGAGGATGCGGCCGATAGTGCTTTCACTCAAAGCGATGCCGTGATCACGGGCCAGAATCACGGTCAGCTTGGCCTTGCCGTAAGTGGGATGCCGGCGGCGCAGCTGCAGCACCAACTCACGGACGCTTTGGGGGATAGCGCTTTGACGGACGCGTTTTGGCCGTCGGGATCGGCGCTCCAGGCCCTGCGTACCGTGCATGGCAATCGCCCGTTTGCGGCGGTAAAAGGTGGCGCGGCTGACGCCAGTGATGCGGGCAATCTCCGCATCCGGCAAATTGAATCGCTTGAGCCGCTCCCAGTCGCCAAGCAGTTTGTGACGAAGGGCGATTTCACCCTCCAGTGCTTCCTGCCTGAGGCTGTACGAGCCTAAACGGTAGACAGAGGACGGCACTCCTAATAAATGCATGGTTGGCCTCCTGGTTGGTAATGTGCATTGCTATCCAGGAGGCTATTTCCCGAAAAATCAAGTCCGCAAGAAGAACAAGAAGAAGTGGTCGCTCGCTACAGCGCTGTAACGGGTTGCGCGCTCGCGACCACTTTATCACGACTCCGGCAGTCTCACATGTATCTGAACTTGTTCAGTACCTGGACGTTTACGCCCGGCTTGTCTCACGCTCCTGCTGCCGACTATTGGCAATGCATTCCTGGTAGCTGAATTGCCGCTCCGGTGGAGGCTTCGCCGGCGACGCGGTATCCGCCTCCGCCAAGGCTTCGGCGTGACGGCGGCGCAGGCGCGCCGTGACCGGCTCCTCCGCGGATAGGTGCCGCTGACCAGGCCGCTCGGGCGTGGCTTCGACGGTGTGGGAGCCTTTCAGGAGTGTGATCTGCTCGGCCAATTCAGCTGCGTTGTCCTGTTCCCCATCAACAGGCTCGGCGTTCGTGCCAGCGAGGGCGACCTTAAGACGGTCGCGCAGTTCGGTTAGCTTAGCCAAATACGATTCGTGCGCGAACGATGCGCCGATGCGCGCCCGGTAATCGCGCAATTGGGTTTGGGCGAGGTCCAGATCTTTCTTTACCGATTGACAGGCGGGGCCGTAGTCGCTTGCCAGCCGCTCCAGGGCATTGAGCACGGCCCGCGGCCCGTGATGTTGTCTTGAGAGTTGCTCGGTGCGGGTGGTAGCTCGTTCCAGATAAATTTCAGGGGCAAATTGCGGGTGAAGAAGCATGCCAAAGCGCAAGCCGCGGTACGCCCCGAGAACAAAGCGCTGGGGCTGGCCGGGCCTGTCGGGCAGGCGGTCCAGCCCATTGGCCAGTAATGCCAAAGCATCGTCGCGTGAGCACGGACGGTTTCCTATGGTGATGGGATCAGCGGCGTGGGCCAGCAGGGTTTCGCCGTCTTTCGTAAGGCCGGATAAGCGTTGTGATAGTCGCTCGATGGTCAGCGGCAGGTCGCGAACGTTGCGGCGGGCGATGAATTGTTCGTCGGCAAAGTTCCTTTTGAGCACGCTAAGGCGTTGTAACTCGGCGTCGGCTTCGGCGAGGGTCAGCACTGCCGGATTGCCCGAAGCAATCGCCTTCACTTCGGCATAAGACAGTTCCTGGCCGCCAATATCCTCGGCGCGGCGAGCGGCGTTGGTTCCGCGTATCACTTGCGCTATGAACCGCGCCTTGGTCTCCAGGGCTTGCCAGATGAACGCATCGAAGCTTTTTTCCGTGACATAACGATAGACCGCCACTACCTGGTGTTCGTTGCCCTGCCGCAAGATGCGGCCTTCGCGCTGCTCGACCTCGGCAGGTTTCCAGGGGGCGTCGAGGTGATGCAGCGCCACCAGGCGTTTCTGGACGTTGGTCCCGGTCCCCATCTTCTGTGTGCTGCCCAGGAGTACGCGCACCGAGCCATTGCGGACTTTCTCGAAGAGCGCCTGCTTCTTGGCGTCGGAGTCCGCGTCTCCGACTGTTGCTATTTGCTCACGGGGCATGCCGCGTGCGACCAGCTTCCTGATGATCTCGTTATAGGCTGAGTAACCCCAGGGCGTTGGGTTCACCCCCAGATCACAAAATATCATCTGGGTGGCGCGCGTCGCGGCGGTCCGCTTCCAAATCGCCGATACGTTCTCCACTAAAGCGTTTATCTTCGATTGAGGGAAGTCCGGCGCGGTGGCGGAAAGCATCCGGGCATCCAGGGCGAGCTTGCGCCCATCGGTGGTGATGGCCAGGGCATTGTCTTCCCGCGGGTCCACTTTTTGCGACCGGAGCCTCTCGTAGCGGGCAACCAACTCGTCCTGCAGCTCTTGCTGTTCTTCAGACATCGGGCAGGCGACGACGATGGGCTTGCCGGTTTCCAAGGCTGGCCGGGGCAAGTCGAGCATCTCGGCCGTCTGCACGTCAGCGAAGGAGCGGAACATCTGCTGCAGCTCCGGCAGATTCATGAATTTGGCGAACCGGCTGCGCGGCTTCAGCGATTTGCCATCAGGAGATATTTCCATGGTTTCGATGACTTCGCCAAACGTGGCGGCCCACGCGTCGAAATGCTCGAGACCGCGGCTCCTTAAGCCCTCCGGGTCGAGGAATCGCTGCATAGTGAAGGCTTCGACCATGGTATTGGAGATCGGCGTACCTGTGGCAAACGTCACACCATGGCCGGGGTGCTGCTCGTGTAGGTAGCGGGCCTTCATATACATGTCGAAAGCGCGTTCGCTGCCGCCGGTTTGAATGCCTGCCACGCGCTCCATCTTGGTTGGCGTCTCCAGGTTCTTCTAAGCATGCACACACTACACAGGAAGTGAGCAGCTGTTCGGCGTCAGCTGGACCCGGTATCATTTCCTTTGCGGCCCTTTTTGATTTGGCCCGCTGGATGGAATCCTGGAAACTGTTGAAAGG
>DATGZX010000111.1:0-2852 GCA_035296965.1 Gemmataceae bacterium | reverse complement strand
AAGCTGCTCTGGACGGTTCATGGCAATCAGCGCGGCCACAGTCACCAGGCTTCGGTCACGCTTCGACAACTGCGGCCGCTCCCATACGTCGCCGTACAGCACGTCGTCAGTCAACTCGGCCAACTTGGGGGCAAAGTCGCCGATCGCTCCTTGAGACGGCCGGGGCTTTGCGCTGGCGTCAGTGCTGGCTGCCTGAGCGCGGAGTGGCGTGCCGTACTGCACATCGCTGACCTTCTCCATCCAATCGACGGCCTTGCCGTCGAGCTGTTCCACGATGGCGATGTGCGCCATCGAACTATTCGGCGCGGCGCCGTGCCAGTGCTTCTGACCAGGCGGAATCCAGACCACGTCGCCTTGCCGGATTTCCTCTACGGGATCGCCCCAGCGCTGCACGCGCCCCATGCCCGCCGTCACGATCAGGATTTGGCCCAGCGGGTGGGTGTGCCATGCGGTGCGTGCGCCGGGCTCAAAGGTGACGACTGAGCCGGACGCGCGCGCCGGAGCGCTTGCCTGGAATAGAGGATCGACGCGCACGGAGCCAGTAAAGTTCTCGGCTGGTCCCTGCCGGGAGGGTTGCGAGCCACACCGCATGATCCTTATCGCTCCCTGATCCTTGGAAGTTTGGCCGTGCGCACCTGACGCGAGCATGCAAAACGAAATCACAATCGCTGCTAAGATCCTCATGGTGTCCCCTTCTGGTTCCCACGACAAGGAAGCACTCAGAGTCCGGTCATCTTCAACACAGCTTCAGGAAGGCGGGCTCCTTCGAGTTTCAGTCTGGAAGCAGCTTCGTCGATCTGCTTGAGGTCGTCCTCGGTCAGCTCGACGTTCACCGCACCGAGGTTTTCCTCGAGCCGATGAAGCTTGGTGGTTCCAGGGGTCGGCACGATCCACGGCTTCTGCGCCAGCAGCCAAGCGAGTGCGACTTGCGCCGGCGTCACGCCTTTGCGTTCCGCGACGGCCTTGACCAGGTCGACCAGAACCATATTGGCCTTGCGCGCCTCGGGCGAAAAGCGAGGCACGAGGTTCCTGAAGTCGGTGGGATCGAACTTCGTGTTTTCGTCGATCTTGCCCGTGAGGAACCCTGCACCAAGTGGGCTAAATGGCACGAACCCGATACCAAGCTCCTGCAGGGTCGGCAGAAGCTCGGCCTCCGGACCACGCCAGAACAGCGAGTACTCGCTCTGCACTGCGGTGATCGGTTGGACCGCGTGCGCCCGGCGAATCGTCTGAACCCCGGCCTCCGACATGCCGAAGTGTTTGATCTTACCCTGGGCAATCAACTGCTTGGCAGCTCCTGCCACGTCCTCGAGCGGCACGTCAGGATCGACGCGGTGCTGATAGAAGAGATCAATGCGATCGGTCCGTAAACGCCTCAAGCAAGCGTCCGCCACACGCTTGATATGCTCGGGCTTGCTATTGATCCCGCCACTGCGCTTGCCAGTTTCAAGATCGATATCGAAGCCGAACTTCGTGGCAATCACCACTTTGTCGCGGATCGGCTGGAGCGCCTCGCCTACCAGCTCTTCGTTCACGAACGGCCCATAGGCTTCGGCCGTGTCGAAATGGGTCAAGCCATGGTCATGGGCGGCGCGAATCAACTTGATCATTTCGCCCTTGTCGGCTGCCGGGCCATAGGCCGCACTCATGCTCATGCAGCCGAGGCCAAGAGCAGAGACTTCCAGTCCGCTTTTTCCCAGTGTGCGCTTCTTCATGTGTTCTCCTTGCCAAGTTCCTTCTCCCATCCTGACACTATGACCAAATGACCATGAAACGCTAGCCCGATCCTGCCTACTTATTGCCTATTCCTCTTGTCAGGCGGGAAAACAATGGCGTTGTTGCAGCGAGGCGGCTATCTTTAGAAGGGGTCTGTACAGGTCGCTGAGATGAAAAACACCAAAGAAAACGCCGCTCTGAAACCAAACCCGGTCGGCGGGTTGCGCGCAGAACTCGCGCGCAAGATTGCCTCCTTAGTGGGCAAGGAAGAGAATCGGATAACAGAGATTCCCGGCGTGAGCCTCCACCGGCGGACTTCCCCTACCCCGCCGTGCCGGACAACCTACCATCCGGGCATCATTGTGGTTGCCCAAGGCGGCAAGCAGGTGAATCTCGGCCCGACGAGCTTCATCTACGACGAGTCGCATTTCCTGCTAACTGCGGTCGATTTGCCGATCGTGAGCTGGGTAGCCGCGGCAACCGACGAGGTTCCGTGTCTCGTGCTATCGCTCAGATTGGACATGTCCATGGTCCGGGAGCTGCTCGGCCGTGAGGAAATTCATGTCGCAGAAGCGCCGTCTCACAGCCCCGCTATGTCGATTGGCAAGACCACACCGGAGTTCCTGAACGCATGCTGCCGCCTGCTGGATCTGCTGGACAGCCCGCGGGACATTCCTTTTCTGAGCGGCCTGATTCAGCGCGAGATAATCTATCGCGTCCTGCGGGGACGCGTGGGAGCGCGCTTGCGAGCAGTAGCAACGCTCGGCGATCAAAGCCACCGGACGGCAAAAGCGATCGCGTGGATAACCGCGAACTACGCTAAGCCGCTACTTGTAGAGGAACTCGCGCAGATTGCAAGCATGGGCGTGTCGACACTACATCATCATTTTCGGATGCTGACGGCGATGAGTCCGCTTCAGTATCAAAAACAACTCCGGCTCCAGTCAGCCCGTAACCTGATGCTGAACAAGGGTCTCGATGCGGCCAGCGCGGCTTTTGAGGTCGGCTACGAAAGCGCCACGCAATTCAATCGCGAATACAGCCGCTTCTTCGGCCAACCTCCGATGCGAGACATTCGAGCGCTTCTTTCTCCGGGCGCTCCGAAACTCGAATTGGTCGGTAGCCTCTGAATCAGG
>DATGZX010000110.1:0-50829 GCA_035296965.1 Gemmataceae bacterium | reverse complement strand
TGCACCAAATTGACGCCTGCCTCGACCAGCCGGCGCGCCATCAGCAAGGACCAGCCAAAGGCGTTACGGCCATAACGATCTTGCACCTTGCCCGGGACCCGCGCCATGTCGAATGCATCGCGCACTCGATGATCCGTGAGTAATGCAACCGCCGCCTGTCGATAGGCATCAAAACTGGTGCTGCTGGCCATTTGGTCCAGGAAGCGCCTTTGACGGTCAATGCCTTGCAGCAAACTCATGCGGCTATTCAGACGAGCCTGCTGGAGATCCCTGGGCAACGATAAATTGGGAACCTGAAATTGGCTTCGATGTGGCCGGTACGCGCGGTCCTGATGATCGAATTCATAATGCGGGTATGCGCCATAGGCGAGTGGTTCGTAATCAGAAGCCTCGATAAACCAGGGATCGCGCTGTGGTCCCATGATGCCGGCGAACTGCCCCGGAATGATGCGCCCCGTATTGTGGATCAAACGCTCCGGCAACACCACAGCCGGAGGGACGTTGTTCCGTGGCCTCGTGAGTGTCCCAGCGATTGCGGCCAGCGAGGGCCAATCACCGGGGCGGGGCTGATTCGGATTGAAGCCTCGGGGTAAGTCGGATCTTCCAGTGAGCATGATGTGATGGCCTGCAGAGTGGTCATTGCTGGCATGCGTCAGGGAGCGAACCAAAGCCCAGCGCTGACTGCACCGCGCCAGGAGTGGCAAATGTTCGCAGATGTGGATCCCCGGTGTACTGGTGGCGATGGGTTTGAACTCGCCGCGGTACTCCGCAGGCGCGTCAGGTTTAAGATCAAAGCTATCTTGCTGAGCCAAACCTCCGGAAAGGAAGATGTAGATGCAACTCCTGGCCTTGGGCCTCGTGTCCTGGTCTGCCAGAGCCTGCAAACCAGCGACATGGTTCATCCCTAATCGTAGCAGGCCAATCGCGCCAGCCTGGACTGCCGCCCGGCGGGAAACTTGAGGGTGTTCAAGCGGAGAATGGGTTGGGTGCGTCACGTATTCAGCTCTGCTTGCGTACTGTGGTTCGCGCCATTATTAGGGCGACTGCCAGCCTAACCCGCTGGAGGTAGCTCTGCAATGCGGCACATTGAACTTAAACCTGAGTTATACTGCGTGCGGTCCATACTGATACCAATAGGCCGTAGCCGCATTCGCCAGAATGCGGGCTATCTCTCACCGTTTCCCCCGCATTCTGGCGAATGCGGCTACAGGGCGATGTCTCATTCTTGACCGCGCTCAGTATAACTGAAACCGCCAGCTTGCTCGGGCGCATTGTGCCTGCTACTCCCGGAATGCGCTTTCTGTAGAAGTTTCATCTGGCGGAGCCTCATTCTCAAAACAGAATGCCTCGAGGTTATCCGCCTCGAGGCATCGTGATGTTGCCATTTCGAGAAATCTGCGCAGCGCTCAGTAGCGCGCTTGCTTGCGCCTGGTGCGATGCCCTTCATCCATGACGAGCACGGGCGCTTGCTCTGCGGGAATCACGGCCGGCACGGAGACTTCCGCGCCACATTTCGGACATGCGCAGGTGCGACAGGCGAAACGAACGGACGCCCGCAGACGTGAACGACAAGATGGACAATAAAAGGAGACACGACCGACCATAGATTCTTTCTCCTTTTGCAAGAGTGTCAGGATTTACCGAGCGGCTTCTCGGGACAAGGCGGGCAAGCCTTGTTAGGTGGGGTGCCTTCCGCTCATTCCAGGGGCCAGGAAAGTTGGGCGTCCCTTGGAATTCATGCTCGCTCTGGCGACTAGGACGACAAACGAGCGGAGGAGACTACCCAGAAGGACGATCCAGTGCAACGTCAATAACAGCCTGGGCACCCCACTCGATTTTGGGAGGAATCTTCACCCGGCCCCTCACGGGGCTCGGCTCGCCAGGCGAGCCGAGCCCCGTGAGGGGCCGGGTGGAGGGGCCGCGCGGCTCAAATCGGTCTTTGTAATCGAGGTGCAGCCGTTATAATTCGGTCTCGCAGCCAGGAGGGCTGTGGCAGCGCAGATGCCGCCATGGAATAGGAGGCCCCATGTCTCGGTTCCGACCTTTTTTCCGCTCCAATCCTTACGATGTCATTCCGGCCTTGTGCGGCGTGGGAATTGTCGCCTTGATCTTCTGGACCTTCCTCTGCTTCGACAGTCTATCGTGGTGGGTACTTGTGCCGGCGTTCATTGCCGTCATGTGGTCTTACTGCTGGAACCTGCAGTGCATCTCGCACAACTTTATCCATAACCCCTATTTCTCGAACGCCTGGCTCAATCGCGCTTATAGCGTGCTGGAAACATTTGCGTTGGGCGTGCCGCACGTTTTCTACCACCACTACCACATGAATCACCACTGGGGCGACAACGACGCCAAGGGCCCCGACGGCACGACCAAGGACTGGTCTTCCATCTATCGTTACGGCAAAGACGGCCAGCCGGAAGCATTCTGGAGGTACTGCATCGTCAGCTTCTTCCGCGTGGAAGTTATGCCTCTCATCCGGGTCGTCGTGCGTCATGGCCGGCGCGAGATTATCCAGTCGGTCGTAGAGTGCCTGGTCCTCGCAGCCTTTTGGGTCGCGATGATCGTGGTCAACTGGCGTTACTTCGTTTACTTCTATCTTCCGTCCTATTATCTGGGTTGGGTGCTCAGCTACGCGGAAGGTTATCTGGAGCACTATGGCTGCCAGCCGGGAAACTACTTCGCCAATTCCGTCAGCTCGTACAACCTGCTCTACAACTTTTTCTGGTTCAACAACGGCTATCACCAAGAGCACCATTGGGACCCAAAGGTTCACTGGACCAGGATGAAAGTCCTGCACAACCAGATCGAGCCTCAGCTGCGGCTAAACAACACGCGCATCCTGCGCGGTCCACATCTCACGGCAATGATCGAAGATTGGCTGGCCGGACGGAAACCAGGCTGCTCCCCCAGGCCTGAAGAGAGCCTGGCCCCACGCTCGGCGGCGTGATCGTTCGCGCCTCCCTCTCCCCAGGTTCCCATGATTTGCCTGGGAATCAGAAGCAAACGAGGCATGCATGCATGAGTCCCCCGGGGCGACGCGACCTTGGCTGCCTGCTCTATGTGCGGCCGCCATGTTTTGGTCGTTCAGTTTTGGTGCTGGGGCGCCGCTTGCCTCGATTTGGCTCAAGGAAGCCCGGTTCAGCGACACCATCGTCGGCCTCAATACCGGGATCTACTACCTGGGGATTGCAGTAGCGGCTCTCGCTGTGCCCTGGATGATGCGCCGCTGGGGGCGAGGTACCCTGATTGCTGGGATGGTTGCTTCCGGACTGACGGTGGCCATGTTCCCGTGGGGAGGCTCGCTGAGTGGCTGGTTCGTACTGCGGATTCTGAACGGATTCGCCGGAGCCATGAGCCTGATTCCCCTGGAAACGATGGTGAATCGAGTTTCCGAACCGGGCAAGCGCTCGCGCAACTTTGGCTACTATGCGTTTTGCGTGGCCATGGGCATTGCCCTGGGAACGGCGCTAGGCGTACAGACCTACGCGCTCTCACCTCGAGTCGCCTTCCTCCTTGGAGGCTGCGCTGCCTTTGTCGCGGGGTTCATTGTCCTCGGTTGGCTACCTTGGCGTGACATGGACGAGGAACACCTCGACAGGTCGACGCCGATTGGCTTGGGCCGCAATTTCTTGAGTTACGGCAGCGCCTGGAGCCAGGGGTTCCTCGAAGGCGGGATGATTGGCTTGCTACCAATCTATCTCCTGGCAATCGGGCTGACCAAGGTGGGAGCAGGCTGGTTGATGGCGGTCATCATGATCGGGGTGATCTCTTTCCAGGTGCCGGTCGCCTGGCTGGCCGATCGACTAGGACGGACCTTCATCCTGGTGTGTTGCTACATCGTCACGATCGGCTGCCTCGCCGCCTTGAACGTCGGCCTCGGCCTGGTCCTGTTGACCATTTGTCTTTTCTTCACGGGCGCCTGCTCCAGTGCTTTCTACCCTTTGGGTCTAGCCATCCTGGGCGAGCGGACACCTACGAGAGGTTTGGCCCGCACCAGCGCGTGGTTCCTTGGTATCAACTGCATCGGCAGTTTGATCGGACCCGTGGCGGCTGGCGGAGCCATGGATCTCTTCGGAAAAAATGCAGTTTTTGCCGCCGGTGAAGCCGCCGTCCTCCTGATCATCCTGCCCTGGGCTGCCGTGCGGTTGTACAAGCATTTCGCACAGACCGAGAGCCCAGTGATTGTGTCCGAGTGCCGTCCCGTTGAGAACCGGACCGCGGCTTGAGTACAATGCAGGCTGAGCCTGCGCGCTAGGGCATCAGCATGCCGATTATGGAAGAAGGGCGAACACTGGTCAAATTCGAATCGGCGCGAACTCCCTTATCGTCCTTATTCAGTGCCGGCCGCGCACGGTCAACGAATGATTCGCACAGCCATCAACTGGGTCCTACATGCCATTGCCGTTGCGTCACCTGCCGTTGATTCAAAACTGGGACTGTCACGTCTGCGGGAGCTGTTGCAAGGAATACGTGGTTCGCATTAGCGACGACGAACGTCGCCGCATCGAGGCGTTGGACTGGTCCGACGACCCGGTGGTGCGCGGCTTGCCGCTGTTCAAGAAGAGCGGACCGCCCTGGTCGCGTAGCTATCACCTCAATCATCATAAGGACGGCAGCTGCGTTTTTTTGTCGGACCAGGGACGTTGCCGCATCCATGAGCGCTATGGCTACCAGACCAAGCCGTTGCCTTGCCGGCTCTTTCCCTTCATTCTCATCCCCGCGGGCGATCACTGGCGTGTCGGCATGCGCTATGCCTGTCCCTCGGCCGCAATGAACAAGGGCAGAGGAATCGCCGACCACGAGAAGGCCCTTCGGGAGTTTGCCACGGAGTTGGCCAAGCGTGAAGGCCTGGACGACAAGCCAAACAGCCTTATGCTTGCCCCTCCCCCATTGCAAGGCGGACAGCGCGTCGATTGGCCCGATCTCCTTCGGCTCATGCAAAGCGTGCTGGCAATCCTGAAGAATGGAGACGACCCCATGGAGCGGCGCTGGCGCAAATGCCTTGCGCTGGCCAGGCTCTGCCGGGAAGCTCGCTTCGGGCAAATCAAGGGGGGACGGTTAGTCGAATTCCTGGACATCATCACGTCGAGTCTTGACGGAGAAGTGCCTGCCGATCCGGCTGCGCTGCCGCCGCCCAATTGGGTTGGCCGAGTTCTCTTCCGGCAGACGGTTGCGTTTTTCATGCGCAAGGACCACGGTCCCGACCGCGGCATCGCCCGCCACGGCCGGCTGGCGCTCCTCATGGCAGCGTGGCGCTTCGCGCGCGGCGATGGCGCGGTGCCACGCATGCACAACAAGGTGCCCGAGACCACCTTTGCGAACATTGAAGCCACGCGCAGTGACCTTCCTCCCGCGGCCGCGGAAGTTCTGGCACGCTATTACACGATCAAGGTGGAATCCTTGCAATTCTGCGGCGCGGCCAATTTCCGGCTGCCGTTCTGGGAAGGGCTCGAGATGCTCGCGGCGACCTTCCCTGTCACCCTATGGGTAACGCGCGCGCTCGCCGACCTGCCGCCCGCAGAGGCGGTGGCTCGGGCGCTGACCATCGTTGACGATCATTTTGGTTTCAATCGCATTTTGCGCTCGCGACGCCTGCGGACCACGTTTCGCATCCTGGCGCGGACAGGCCAATTGCAGAATCTCATCGCCTGGTATGCACGTTAGGGCCCGCATTTTGCCTCGCTCACGCTTCGGGCCAGAATGGTTATCGCCCCGGTTGCCTTGACAGTCCAGGAGTCGTCAACCATAGTGGAGTAATCTCATCCGTTGCAGTGTCATCGAGTGCTTAGGGGTACAGCAGCGTGCGTTTTCTGTCTGTTGGTCGTATCGTGAGAATCGCTCATGGGCAGACAGTTGGTAGTTATTCGGGGTCTGGAACGCGGCCGGATCATGGCCCTTGAAAATGCTGGCGTTCTGCAGATCGGCTGCAGCCAGACACTGGACGTTCTTTGCCGCTTTCGCGATCCCGCGGTGGCAAGGGTCCACTGCGAAATCAACGTCGACGGCGAGCGCGTCACAGTCATCGACGCGGCGACCGGGTCCGGTACCTTTCTCAACGGCGCGCGCATCACCCGCCAAGAATTGCAGCCGGGCGACGTGATCCGCATTGGCGGCACGGAGCTACGCTACGTCATTGGTGAGGATTCACGCAGTGACCGGTCCATCGATGACCCCAGGACGTCGACAAGCGTCGATGTTGGCTCGGACACGATCCTTTCGGAGCCCCTTTCCGACCCGGTGTCGCAGCCACAGGTCTCCGCGGCCGACATCCTGAACAAGCTAGTAGGCAAGACCCTGGCGCGCTACAAGATCGAGGTGCAACTGGGCGCCGGTCATTGGGGACGAGTATTCCGGGCGTGCGCGCATAGCGCGGAGCAAAAGGTCGCGCTCAAAGTGCTCTGCCCGGAATTCGGTACCAACGCGGAAACGATGGGAAGCTTTCGCGACGCGCTCAAGGCCGTCTTGCCCTTGCGCCATCCCAACTTGTTGCTGCATTACGGCGCCGGTAAGGCCGGGCCGTTTTGCTGGATCGCGATGGAGTATGTCGAAGGCCGCAGCTTGACCCAGGTCATTCGTAGGGCCAGCACTACGGCCTTGCCTGATTGGCGACTGGCATTGCAAGTGGGAACGCAGATCAGCCGCGCACTGGTAGCCATCCATGCCCGCCAGGTTGTGCACGGACATATCACGCCGCAAAACGTGATGATTCGCAACGGAGATAAGGAGGCCAAGCTCGGCGACCTGATGTTCGCCAGGACTTTGCTGCACGCACGTCGCGACATGAGAACCGCGCTGCCGCGCAGGTTGGATGAGTTGGCTTATGTAGCGCCGGAAGGGATTGATGAGCGTGAAGTTTTTGGTGTTCGGGCGGATGTGTACAGCCTGGGCGCAACCATGTATGCCTTGCTCACGGGCCGGCCGATTTTCACGGGAAAAACGAAGGAAGAATTAGCCCAGAAGGTTAGGCGGACGGCTCCCATCGAACCAATTCTCTATCAACCGTCGATTCCGCATGCTTTCCAGCAGATCGTCTTGAGGATGTTGAGCAAGCAGCCCAGAGAGCGCTTTGCCAGCGCGGCCGAGCTGCTTCCCGAACTCGAAAGACTCCACAACAACAGCCGCTGATTCCGACAGAGCACTACCTCCAGTCGGGTTTTCCGCGTCGGCGCGCGCTAGGTTTCGCACCTTGCGCCCGAGCCGGTTGGTGTTAGTACCTGACCTCCAAGCCGAAGTTGACGCCCTGAGCCCAGAATTCGGTCCGTTGGAAGGTGAAGCCTGGGGCGGCGGGCGTGGAAGCTGTGCCATAGGTCGTGCTGGTAGGCACTAGAGCTGGGTTGACGCTCCGGTTGATCTGATCGCCTGGCCGGGCCACGTCACTCAAGTAGATGAAGCTGTAGCCTACGTAGGCTCGCACCAGCGGATTGATCTGATATCCGAAATTGATACCCAGTTCGGGCACCGCGGCGAATTCATCCTTTGTGTATCTGCCGATGTTGCTCGACAGCGCGAGCAGGCCTCCGGGCACCGAGGTCGTCGTCCCACCCGGCGGGGTTTGCTGTGTAGAGCCATTGATGCTGACAGTCTCGTGGCTGTCGCCGAGAGCGATCTTGCCCAGGAAATTCACGAAGAATTGATCGCCGGTATAGCCGAAACGCGCGCCAAGCTGTCCACCGTTGAACACGTTCTGTGTGGCAAACTGATCGCTGACGCTAAACGTTGTCGAACCGCTCAGGGCGTTGCCGCCGAATCCAGCGCTTCCGCCAGGCAGCAGCACCGAACTCGAATCGATGTTGAGTTGTTCATTGAGCGTGAGGAAGCGGTAACCTATGAGAACATCGAGATGCGTCGACTCAGTACGATAGAGATTGTCCAGAAAGTTCAGGTCCGCGCCATAGAACTGACTATGAGAGGTAATGAATAACTCGCCGGCGGCAACCCCCGGGGCGGAGATCAATTCAGCGGTTTCCTGGCCGGTAAGCGCGTTGATCACCGGTCGAGCCAGCACGGGAGCGCCGCTTGCCGAGGAGGTTTGATCAAAACTGACGGGCCGGTTCTCCAGCACGAACCCGCCGCCTTCCAGGCCCCAGGTGTGGTCCTTGTCGAACCAGAATCCAGCGTTGATGCGACCGCCGGAGAAGGCGTCGTAATCCACCCCCGAACCGCCGTACAGCACTTTCGTATCTGCCGCACCTAACACTCCATTCGAGGTCGTGCCGGTTGTTGCCAGAGGCACGGAGAGCGGGCCCTTCTTGACCCACCAGAGGAGATAGTCGGCGTCGGCCCAGACCTGGCCGCGGTTCCATTCGTCTCCCCCGGCAGCGCATCCCGGCGTCGCCGGCGTCTGGCAGCTGCCTGTCAGGCATTCGAGCTTGGCCAGAGGATTAGGCCAATAGGGAGAGCGGCCCTCTGCCGACGAATCGGCCGGGGCTGCAGGAGCAGCGGCCGGGGCCGAGGCTGCCGGCGGCGGAGCGTTCCCTGGGGCCAACTCTGGAAAAGCTGGTGCCTCCGCAAGGGCCAAGCCCGAACCAGCAAGTAATGCGGCGAAACCACCGAGAAACCGAGTCGTCATAGCCGTCTCCTGTAGTCGAGCCAAACTCCTCCTGTTTGGCTTTCGGATGGCGAGGCCATTCGCTTCAAGTTGAGATTGGGCGCTAAATATCGAAGGTTACGTGCAGGCCAAGTATTCCTTTCATCGGCCTTGCAACGAATCTGCATGAGATTCGGGCTACAAAATGCCCCAGAAAACGCCAACGGCACTCACCAGAGTGGGAATCTTGGGAAAGGTGGAATGGGTTGTGAGAATCTGACGAGCTCGGTGCGCAAAGAGCTGCGCGGCGCGGCTATCGTGAGACTGCGCGATAGGGCAGGTGGGCTGTCACTCCTCAATTCACGGCTTACCCACCGGCCCAAGTCTGAGAGAAGGAACGAAGATGAAGAGTAAGATTTGGAACAAGATTAAGAGCAAGAGCACGAGAAAGAACAGGATGCGCTAGGCGGTATTGCGTTTGTCCTGCTCTTAATCCGAATCGTGCTCTTCATCCTCTTCGTAATCGTAATCTTCCTCTCAAATCTTGCTCTTTCTTCAGGTCTTGTCTCGCAAGAGATCCTTGTCGATCGGTCTTCAGCCCAGCCTACGTCAACCGAGAAAGGTATTCCTGAGAGCCGACAATCATGGCAATGACCTGCTCATCGGTCAGCGGCTGGCCCGGTCCCGATGTAGGATCCGTAATGAAGACCGGCTGCGTGGGGGCGCTGGTCGGGTGCATCAGCCCGACAAAGTAGGCGACGCCTGTTGGATCGCCTGCACGGTGCAGGAAGCGCTCGTACCAGCCTTGCACCAGGTCTTGGGCGTACTCGTTGCTAGCAAAGATCAGCGTCGCTACCTGTTGCGTCGAAGTGCCGGTATTCAACAATGGAACGAAGGTATTCAACCCGGAGGAATCGACGGCTCTACCCAGGGCGTCTTCGTACAGGGCGTTCAGGAAGCCGGCGTTCGTTCCACCTCCCTGGTTCTGATAGAACTCTGCCGAGCCGACGATGGCGGCTGCCACCTGCTCGTCGGTACCGCCTGCCGCCAACATTGCGATGAACGTGGCCAATCCACCAGCATCGGCGGACCGGTGCAGGTACTGCATGTAGAGGTTTTCGACGACGAGCGTTCGATACTCCTGGCTGCTCTCGATCGCGAGGGCGACCTGTGCCCGCGTGCTGCCGGCATTCAGGGCAGCCACCCACGTGGCCAGACCGGTTGGATCCACGGTCCGGTTCAAGAGGTCTCGGTAAGCGTGCACCACGAATAACTGATTGGGCGTCCCGTCTTCTTCGAGCAGGGTCACGACGGCGGTTGCGGGGCTGGCGATCACGGCGTTCGAGGACGGGCTGCTCAAAGTCACGCTAAAAATTTGGTCCGTCAGCTCGAAGACGCCGTCATCTTTCACGGGGACCGCGAAGGTCTGTGAAAGCTGTCCTGGGGTAAGAGTCAGCGTGCCTGAAGTCGCGGTGTAGTTCGTGCCCGCGACCGCCGTGCCGTCGCTGGTGGAGTAATTGACGGTGACGGTGTTGTCGTTGGGGCCTGTGCGCGTGACCGTGATCGTGACGGAGCCGCCGTTTTCGGGGACGCTGTAGGCCGACGCGCTGAATTGCAGGTCGGAGGGGGTATCGGTGTTCGTGATGGTAACGACGCCGACATTCGGCGTGCCCAGGGTGCTTCCGCCGGTGGGGCTGCTCAAGGCAATGTTGAAGGCCTTGTTCGTCGGATTGAAGATGCCGTTGTCCAGAATGGGAACCGTGAAGGTTTGGCTCGTTTGGCCCGGTGCAAAGGAGAGAGTGCCGGAAGTCGCCGTGTAGTCGGTCCCTGCCTTGGCCGTGGCATCGCTGGTTGAGTAGTTGACGGTGACTGTCCCGTCGGTGCCATTGGTCCGTGTGACGATGATGGTGGCGACGCCGCCGTTCTTGGCGATGGTGTAGGAAGGTGCGGAGAATTCCAGGTCCCCCGCCTGAATTGCCGAGTAGCGTGCCATGACGAACTTGGGGCCGCTGCCTTGATCCGAGGTGCCCGCCGCCACGATCTGGCCGTTCGGCTGGAGGACCAGATTCGCCGCCTGATCGTTGCTGGTCGGGGTGAATGCGGTCACGACCTCGCCGTGGATGCCGAAGGTCTGGTCCAGAGTGCCGTCGGCGTTGTAACGGGCCAGGGCGAAGTTGCTGTTGCCGCTACGCGTCGAGAACCCTGCAAGGATCAACTTGCCGTCCGGTTGCACCGCAACGCTGTAGGCCACGTCCTGCACATCGGGATGACCCAGGTTCCCGGAGGTGAAATTCGTTGAAAAATCGGTCTCGACAAGCCCGTCAACATTAAAGGTCCTGTCGAGCTGGCCGCCGGAACCGAACATTGCCAGACCGAAATTTTCGCCGCCGCCGCCGAAATGTGTGACCCCCGCCACGGCAATGTCACCACTGGGCAGGAAGGCCAGACTGTTGGCGGTATCGCCTGCATCAAAGGCAGTGTTGTTCGTGTCCGCCCCTAAGAAATTCATATCCACCAGTCCACCCGAGCCAAAGCTGCCGTCGAGCGTGCCGTCGAGCGCATTGAAACGAGCCAATGCGAAGTTGTTGGTGGTGCCGAGTGCCTGGAGATTGGACAGCAGGTTCGTGAATCCAGCGACAACAATCGCGCCGTTGGGCTGGATAGCCACGGCATTGATTCCGTCGGTGCTGCCGGTTACCTTGCCACCGGTGATGGTAGCTGCGAAATCGAAGGTGATCTCACCGTTGCCGTCAAAATCCGAGTCCTGCGTGCCGTCGGAATTGACGCGCGCCACGGCAAAATGGGTGTCGGATAGACCCGCGGCGACGATGCGGCCCTGAGAGTCGATCGCGATACCGCTGAGCAGGTCATTACCGCCGCTGAAGTCGATAATGACATGACCGTCGTTCCCGAACGACGTATCGAGCGAGCCGTCGGCATTGAGGCGCTCCAGGCCGAAGTTGCTCTGGAATCCGCCCGCCGTCGTGTCTCCTCCCACGACAATCTGGCCGTTGCTTTGGAGCGCGAGGGCGACGGCCTTGTCGGTGCTGCCCGGCGCGAAGGAAGGGGAGTCGACAACGCCATTGTTCCCGAAACTGGCGTCGAGGCTGCCGTCCGGATTGAACCGGGCCACGGAGAACACGCCGGTCGTGTCCGAGACCCCGGCCACGACAATCTTGCCGTCCGGCTGCACGGCGAGGCTGTTCGTGTCGGTATATGAGAAGTTGGTATTCACCAACCCGCCCGTCCCGAATGTCGGATCCAGGATGCCGGCCGTCAGCAGCGCTCGCTCCTCGAGTGCTTCCACACCCGGCTTGAAACCGGATCGCCTGCGCGGACGCCGTTGCTTGCGCCCGTGAGAGGACGTGGTGAGTTGCCGTTCAACCACGTCGCGCAACCAGACGAAAACCATTGGTGCAACTCCTAATTCACCATTTAAGACGGGTGCATGGATGGTGTGCAGGATGCCTTTTCCACGGAGTAGGCGAAGAAGAACCGGCTGCCATTGCGATCCACGCCATTCCTCCGAGTGGGCAAGCCTCATTCCCTTCATGGTTAGCTCGGAGATGGCAAGCGAGCGCGTTCACGCAAAAGAGGCAATCGACAGCTTCTTGTGCGGTGCCCGGACCGTTTGTCCAAGCAGATCGCAAAGATCGTTAAATCGCGCCCGCGGAGAGGGGGGTCTCTTTTTGAACCATGCATCAGCAAAATTATTTGTCAAGCTGAGCAAATAGGCCGGAGCTTAGCTTGTCGGGCCCCGTGGGCAAGCTGTTTTTCACACCCGCATGGTAGAACTATGCGGGCAGCGAAAACTTGCTTCCTGAACTCATACCAAAAGCGCAAGACCGACGGAATCCGCTGCTTTCTTTGACTTAGGGTGCCACGCGCTTCTACCCTGCCAGGGGCGCGACGAGCACCTTGGGCCCGCAAAAAAATACTCTAAACTTTTAAGCCCGGTGTGCCGATAGGGGGAAGTGCGCGTGGTGCCGAAAGGGAGATCCCTTCAACCAGGGACTCGTGCGGTGGCAAGACCGAAACGAGAACAGGCGCGGCTCCCGGAAATGTTGGCCGAAGTGGCCATGGCTTCCGGTGTGGGTTATCTGGCGGCAGCCTATACGGCTTCGCGCTGGTTGACCAGGCCTTCACCAGGCAAGCCCAGCCATACGCCCGGCGATCTTGGCCTTGTCTGGGAACCGCTGCTCTGCCGCACCGCCGACCACCAGCGCCTGGTTGGCTGGGTCGTCACTCCCTCTCAGCCCAAGGGGACCGTGGCACTCTTCCACGGTGTCCGCAACAATCGCGCTCAAACCCTCAAGCGTCTGCGGCTTCTGGTCGCGGCAGGCTATCGATGTGTGTCCTTCGATCACCGAGCGCACGGCGAGAGCAGCGGGCGCCGGACGAGCTTCGGTTACTACGAAGGCCGAGACGTTGCGGCTATCGTGGATTTGATCCGAGAACGATGGGCTGATGAACCGCGAGCTGCCTTGGGCATTTCCATGGGGGCGGCCGCCGTCTGTTACTCGGCGGAGCACTGCCGCGGCTTCGACGCCGTGATCCTCGAAAGCCTCTACCACGATATCGACAGGGCCCTTTCCAGCCGCATTCAGGGTTATCCCCCCTGGTTCCAGCGACTGCGGAATGGGGCTATTTGGGTAACAGAGCGCCGTCTGAAACTCCGCATGAATCAACTCGCTCCCGTCGAATACATGAAAAAGTTTGCTCCGACTCCGGTCCTGCTCGTCACCGGCAGCAACGACTCTCACGCTCCACCCGCGGACTTGCAGCGACTCTACGAGCGCTGCCGAGGTCGCAAGGAGCTCTGGGTCGTGCCTGACGCGACACATCACGACGTTTTCGAAAAAGGCGGCCCGGCCTATCACGACCTAGTAGTTGGTTTCCTCGATCGACATCTCTCGCGCTAAAGCAACCGGCAGCAAGTATTCTCCCCTCGCCCCGGTACTCCGGGGAGAGGGGTCGGGGGTGAGGGGTCTTGGCCCGGGAGCGTTCGTCCCCATCACCCCCAACCCCAGCGTTCGGCGCAGGTCTCCTGACCTCGCCGCATCCGCTGACCGCAGGTCTCCCCCCACTGCGTCCGGCCCAGGTTCCCCGACCTCGCCGCCACTGGACTGCAGCTCTCCCCCCGCTTCTGGAGACCTTCGGTCCGTCTCGGTGCGGGGTCGGAGACCCGCGCACAGCTGAGGCATGCCTTCGTGGCCCAAGGCCGGACCGAACCCACCCATGCCTACCTCTCGGGGCCACGAAAGCATGTCGAGCCCCAACGTCGGAGGTCATGTCATCCGGCGCCTTTTCCCCTCTCCCCCGAGTACAGGGGCGAGGGGAGAGCGACGCTTTTCAGATGAAAGGACGTCGTGGTTCTCATCAGCCCGGCGTCTAGCTCCCCACCCTACTTCCCGCCGTCGCCGAGGCTGGCCCCCTCTACCCGCGCGTCCATCGTCAACTCCTGTTTCCCGTTGACCCATAAGATCCAGGTGCCGCCGTCCTCGTGCTGCTCGAAGGTAATGCGGTTGATTCGGCCCAGGGCTTTCATCACGGGGATCTGTTCGACCTTTCTCGACTCGAGCGAGAATTTCAGCACGGCATGCCGGCTGTAGAGGAGCACCGCCGTGAGCGAGTCGGAACCGCGTCATCAGAATTCCTCGTTTTTCGCGAACAGGAGTTCTTATTCACAAATTCAAAGCGAACCTATCCATATTGTGTTTGGGGTGCAAGGCGTTGAATCGTTTGATCGGCCTTGCCAAAAGGCAAGACTGGAAGAAAGGACCTGACAGACGCGGAGTGACGTCTGACCGACTCTGAGTTAGGATGGGAGGCACCTCGTTCAGCGTACCAAAGCATCTGTCTTTTCCTACCGGGTTTGGGTTTATGATTCCTTTCTTCATTCGTCGACTCGTGCCAACTGTTCGCCTTTGCGACCTGCTGGCCATCGTTGCCTGGGTCGGCGTCGCGGTCACGGCTTACTTCGCCTGGCAGCCGCTGCCACGGGCGAGTGTGGCGCCCCGGCTGATGCACAAAAACCTGGTCATTAGTCCGGATGCCAGAATTATGGTGGCAGGTTCCAACGGCAACTCAGACCCGCTGCTCTGGGATTTGCAGACCGATGCAAGTTTGGGAGAGCTGCGCGGACACCCGAATGGCTACCTTGGTCTGGGCTTTGCCCCGGACGGCCGCACGCTGGCGACGGGTGGTAAGGATGGGTTCGCGAGGCTATGGGACGTGGCGACGTGCAAAGAGATTCTCAAAGTGGACGTGTGCTCGAGCAAACCCGGCATGATTACTCCACTGCTGAACGACAAGTTTCTGGTCACCAATTGCGACCAAAAGGTTGTGATATGGGATCGCCATTCCGGACGCCAATTGGCCGCCCGTCAAATTAGCACGAAGTATGCGCAATCTTCCTTCCTCGTTTTTGCTCCGGATGGGCGGGCCTTAGCCGCCAAATCCGGCTTTGGCCGGACAATACTTTGGGACATTGCGGCTGATGAAGATTGCTGCACTCTTCCAGGTGTGGAACTTACCTTTACCAGGGATGCAAGGTTTTCTCCCGATGGCAAGTCTTTGGCAACCAGCCACCCGTATTCCGGCGTCACCCGACTGTGGAGCTGGCCTGAGGGGCAGTTGCTAGCTACATACCCAGTTGAGAGCTACTTGCCTTTTCAGTTCTCGGGGGACGGGAAAAAGCTCTTCGTGAGCTACTTTCGCAGAAGCGCTCCCGCTGTCAAATTGGCCCCCTGGATTGGCTGGGAGCGGGCGGAGAAGCTTTTCCCATCTACGTCAGGAACACGACAGCTGGACCTTGCGACTGGGCGTTTCGACTTCACGCTGCCAGGGCGAATGTTCGGGGCCCTGAGCCCAACTGAAGGCCAGTTCCTGGCTTTCAAATTCACCAACAGCGACCTGGAACTCTGGGACACGCCCCCAGTTTACCGCTTCCGCTGGTTGCCCATCACGATTGCCGGCGCTATTGCTTTTGTGCTGACGCTGGCCTGGCGGCGTGGAGCCAGGCGGCTGAAGAAAATGCCGTCAGAGGTGAGAATCGCATCTGATGCGATCGCATGATGCGTTCCAGCGTGAGTATGCCCAAGCCAGAGGCGCCGGTGAGAGGGCGGTGCAGAAAAAGTCGATTTCTTGGGCGCTCAGGGAGTCTTGGATTTTGGCTTGCGTGGCGCGGTCACCACGGCGCCGGGTGCTATGCTTACGGCCCGCGGGCAACTGAGAGAAAGCTTCCACCCTGGAAGGCCCGTAACCATCTCATGCCCCAACGTCGGAGGTCATGGCACCGGCTGCTCGGCATGTTTTCGCGACCTCAAGGCTAGCCTTGCCACTCATGCCAAGCGGCTCTTTCGCTGTCTGCGTTTCTCCTTCTCATGCCAGCTTGCCGGAACCTGGAGCCGTCACGCTCTCAAACCTACGACCTGACCGACACGAACCTCCCCTGTTCTGACAACTGTCCCATAAATGCCCGCGTGATTTTCGTTCATGCGGATCACTGTCTTCATGACCTCGGCGTTTGTTTCGGCCGTGTCCGGGTCGAGATTGATCATCACACAACGCTTGTCCCGCATGGTGACGCTGATGGCCGGACCGGTCCCCTCGGAGCCAAATTCCAGGATCTTGCCCACCCATCGATCTTCCTCGAATGGCTGTGCGCCCTTGGTGTCGATCACTAGGTTCGGCCGGAAACGACGAATATCGAGGTCGTGGCCCGCCTCTCGACCGATGTTCCGTATCGTCCCCAAAGTGATCGCGGAAACCAGGGCCTCGTCGAAGATGCCGTGCTTAAGCTGCATGAGCTCCACATCGGACCGGTGCCGAGTTGCAATTTCCTTTACCAATGCTTCGTCCATGAGTCCATATTCCCTGCCGTCGGGCGTCCGGACGTGGGTCGGCAGCGGCTCCCCCGTCGTGTCCTGGCGGCCGATGGGTTCATAGAGAAGCAATTCGGGAAGTCGGCTCGCCGTCAACCAGGGGAACGCGCCGCGATCGGCAAGACGTCGAAACGCCAAGCGCCGATCGCCTTTGACGCCATGCCAGCCGATTTCTGCCGAATCAAGCCGCGTACCGGCCATCGATTTGATGGGGTAACGAAATATGGCACTGACGTGACCGAGTTCAATTGCCATGGAGCTATTCTAGAACGTTGTAGTAACCGTTCACCCAGTTGCCAGATGGCATACTTACGGGCCTCGGGGAACTGACAGAATCCTTCCAGCTTGGAAGGCCCGTAAGCCGTGCCCCAACGGCGGAGGTCATGTCACAGGCTGCTCGGCATGTTTTCGCGGCCCCCAGGGTAGCTCTTGCCACTGATAACGCCTGGATGGCCGGGACAACATGGCATCCGACGCCAATCGGCGCGGGGTGTCTCAAGTCCGCATTTGGATCAGCCATTCGTTCTGCATGAAAGACCCCGGATGGCGTCGACCAATCCAGTCGCCCCAGCTTCCCAGGTGTGTCGCTTGGACAATGCGAGTCGGAGCTCGACTGCGCGTGCGAACGCGACATCCCGGTTCTTGAGTACCTGTAAAATCCGAGATCCCCATTCCTGATAATTCTTCTGGTCGTCTAGCGCGATCGGCACCACAACTTCAGATGCGAATTCAGGCAATTCGCGTGTAAGCAACTCGGCGAGCCCACTCTGGTCACTGATCAGGGTTGGTACGCCCAGCCCGATCGCTTCAAGTCCGACAAGGCCGAACCCCTCCGTTCGCGATGGCATCAGCACTACTGACGCCTGAAGGTAACTGGCTTGAACGGCATCCTTGCAGGGGTTAAAGCCATACACTTTCACAGAGTTTAGGGCACCAACGCGAGTACTGAGACGATCTTGAAGGTCCGAACCCGCGCCGGACTCCGCTCCACGGACTATAAGTCGAACACATTGGCCGCGGGCCCTTGCGTAGCGGACTGCTTCCGCGGCTATGTCCAAACCCTTTAGATGTTCGTCCTCGGCGCGGCCGATGAACAAGCACTCAACATCAGGCGGTGAATGCATCATACTGTCCGCACCTTTGATGCCCGGATTAAGTTCAAAAGTTGGAGGTCTCTCGATATGCGGGTGCAGGTACATGTCCGCCTGCCGCTTTAGCCGTGGACCGACACCCACAACGAGTGACGCCGCTCGTGCAAGGACTGTCTCCTCTATCTCACTGTTCTCGACCCGCCTGCTGCCGTCGGTATCTCGCGCCTTATACCATTCGATTTCGCCCGGTTGCGTGTGGATCACATGAATATGCAATGCCCCTCTGAAAAAGTCTTGAACGAGGGTCTGAGCAGCGAATCCAGTCACACGGCCGTGTCCGATCACGACATCTGGAATGAACCCGTAAGGCAACTGGGGCTTTCGCTGCAGGCATGCTAGAGGGCCAACATCCTTCCCAGTGGTGGTCGGTGCCTCCAAAAGTCGAACTTGTGCTCGGCTGGCGCAAACGCGCTCACCATCATCTATGGTTCCCGGCGGGACCAGACACACGACGTCATGGCCAACACTTGCCAAGGCGATGCAGAGTTCACGGTTGACACTCGAGAGGCCGCCATTACGCGAAGACCACTCGGTCGCGAGACAAAGAATTTTGAGGACCCCTGAAAGGTCTGGTTTAGACCTACGTACACCGCCCGAGCCCCCCGCCGCACCGAAGCACCCTCGCGACCGGCGTGGCCAGGCGGGTTCGATGAATCGAGACACTTCTGGCAACGCGTTTCCTTCAAGCTTTACCGACATGTCACCAAGGAACAGCCACCCAGGTGCAGCCCGTTCGTTTTGACCGAGGGCCACAAAAATCGCGGGGACCCCTCGGCGTTCGAGCGTGAAACGCCCTTCTAATTTGGCGATTCGCGATTCAAGTACGACCAGTCGCGCGAGCGGGTGCGAAAAAAACTCGGAACGCGCGATGATCACGTTATCGACCACCCGAGTCATTCCATCGATGATGGCGATTCGCGGCGGCTGCGTGACAGCTATTTCTGTAAGGGGCTTAAGCACGTCCCTGACGTGTTCTGACGGTCCAATTCGACCCGAGTCTTGCACTGTAGGGGCCAATACATATAAGAAATCCCTACCGTCACTTATCGCGGAGATGCCACCCGCTCCACCGTCCTCTCCCGACTCCTCGCCCGCTGGGGCGTCTCGGCCGCCGGGCCCTCCCGCAGCGATCATGCTGACATACTCTCGACCGGGAATTAGAGGTGCGCTGGCGCGGTGCCAGGGCGCATTCTCGCCCGGGCACCCCGGATCGCCCTGTACAGCGCCGCCACCACCGCCGCCACCTGAGGTACCTTCAATACAGCACTCCGTCGCGCCAGCGGGTAGGATCCAAACTGTCGACTCTGAGAAGACAAGCGAATTACGTGTATTGGGACCGTCCATAATCATCTCTAACTGCTGTCAAGGGTCGGCTTGCGCCACGAGGCTCAACTGCGGCCCCATGAAGCATGGCAACCTCGCGCCTATGCAGTATTTTCTTGCGTCGTCGAGGCCGCGCCAAGGGCGATGCCAGCCTGTTGCGATCGCGTCTGAACGTCGCGCGGGGGTGCCTGAGGCTTACGGCACGGAAGCCCAGGTTGGACTCTCCCCAACAGTGGTTTAAGTGGAATCCTGATGCGTCGAAGACTCCGCCCCACGCACCCTCGTATTGCTGGCAAGTCCAGCGACCGGATAAACACCGGCCATTCGCTTGCGTCTCTATCCTCGATCCTCTATCCTCGATTCTCGCTCGCCCCTCTGCAGGAGATTGCCATTCGTAAGCGCTATTTGGGCATTCTCTGTCTCTTCACCTGGCTCGCCACGGCCGTCGCGCTGTGGGTGTGGCATACGCCGAGGCCGCGCGGCATGTCTCTGCAGGGGATCTCCGCGGCGGGCCATCCATCCTTTCTCAGCAGTGACGGCCGTTATCTGGGAGTGATTTCCGGGGATCCGGGGAACTTGCAGGATATTTCCCTTTGGGACATCGATACGGGACTGGAATGCTTCCATTGGAATGACATCAAGGCATGCCAAGCCGACTTTTCACCCGATGCTTCACGCGTGCTGGTGACAGACGATAAACAAGTCAGGGTTTGCAACACGGCCACGTCGGAAGTGCAGGTGCTACCGGCTCCGGACTTCATCCCATTTCATGCAGGGGCGATGTGGTCCTTTTCGCGCAATGGTCAGATCCTCGCGGTGGCGGAAACGTGTGTGAGCCAATATGCCCAACATGTTCGGATTTGGGACTTGAACCTGATGAAAGAAATTGCCCGCGTGCCCCGCGATCCGAAAGCGCAGCCCATCCAGCGAAGGTTTTTGGGCGGCCATCAATTGCTTGGCGGCCGCTCCGACATCATGAGTATCGCCCCGGATGGAAGCGGGTTGATTTTGACCGATAGTTCCTGGAACGTCCGGTTCTTCGACTGGGCCGCGGTAAAAACCGATCTGGAGATGGACACTTTCATTGGGCCCTACTTCCGCCTACACGACCTGGCGTTCAGCTCGGATGGCCAAAGGTGCGCGATGGCCTACCCCGAGGGGGCTGCGGGCAGCCAAATCCTGGTAGCCGATATCGCGGGCGCGCGGGGCCAACGGGCCTGGAACGTCTCCGGCGACGCGGGGGCCATCGCGTTTTCGCCAGACGGCAAGTTGCTGGCCGTGGGCTGTTACGACTCGAACTTCAGGCTGCGGTCGCTGGTCGCGAAATTCACCGGCCGCTTCCTGGCCCCGGATGAGCGGGTCCTGGTGCTGGACGCCCAAACCGGCCGACGCCTGGCCTCGCTGCCAGCCTTGGGTCCGTTGGCCTTTCGCCCCGACGGCAAGACGCTGGTAACGTACTCGTACAAGAAGGATGTAGTTCTGCTCTGGGACATGCCGCCGCACTCCGGCGTCTGGTTGGACGCGCTGCTGCTCGGGGTGGCCGTGGTGTTGACCGGAATCTGGTGGTGGAGGCGTCGTCGCGTAAAGGGGTCGGGAGTCAATTCCAATCCTCTGGATTGGGATTGACTCCCGACCCCTTTAACTTTTCCAAAACAACTATGCAGCTGAATGGCTGCCTTGCATGGGCTAATTTGGCACCTGCGCGGATGCGCCCCAGACAACACGTCTGGGATGGACTTTCGATCCCATGATGATCGATGGGATGCCTCACCTGAGCATTTTTGCTGATTTTTACAGGGAATTTGGCTCGTCATGAGAAGCGGCCCGTCCGAAAATGAAGAATCAAAGAATCCCTAATATCGCGTGCAATTCGCCTCCCAAACACATTTTGCGCCAAGGGCCTTTTTAGTCCCAAAAAGATCACCACGCAAAAAGCCCGTGTTTTTGACACTTTCTGGGGCCTCGACCTGGTATTTCGCGGGGGCCCCATTCTCAATATGCTTAGGCCATGCCAAAAACCGCGTCTTTTCCGCGATTTTTACGAGTTTGCTGCGAGATCGGGCACGCTGATTTAGTTCCACTTGAACACGCTGAAGATATTTGAAAAATCATCCCTCCACACGTTGGCATTGCGGCGTGGTCCGACATGTTCCCAACCGCTGCGGCGCGCGAGGCTTCCCAGGTCGGCGGCGCGCGCAGCCATCACGATCCACTGCGAGGGAGCCTTGCCTTGGTTCTTCTCGGCATCGTCGAGATCCAGGTCCGAGATCGACCAGCACTGCAAGCCTGCATCGTGCGCGAGATCGCCCAGGACCGGTTTCAAGTCCAGGTAGCGATTCGAGATGTTGAAAGCCAGGATGCCGCCCTCGGCAAGCTTGCTCTTGTAGAGGGCCAACGCCTCGCGCGTCAGTAGATGCAGGGGAATGGCGTCGGAGCTGAAGGCATCGACTACAAGGATGCCATAGTGATGGTCCGGGGCGTTCTTCAGCGTCAAACGCGCGTCGCCAAGCTCAACAGAAACCTGCGCCTTGCTGTCGCGTAGGAAGGTGAAGTAGCCCGAATCCCGGGCGATGCGCAGCACGGATGGGTCGATCTCGTAATACGTGAAATGCTGCCCCGGCTCCCCGTAGGCGGCCAACGAACCGGCCCCCAGGCCGATCACCGCCACTTCAGGCTTGGCGGCAGCTCCGGAGAAGACGCTGAAGAGCTGGCCGACGGGACCCGTGCGATAGTAGTAGAGCAGGGGCTCCCGCGCGCGCTCGGGGTCGCGGTACTGAAGGCCGTGGAAGGTATTGCCGTGCACCAATTGGTACTGCGTGCCCTCTGCATTGATGCAGACGCGATGAACACCGAAAAAACTGCGCTCGCGATAAACCGTCTGACCGTAAACGCCCTGATTGAGCAGACCCACGATGAACAATCCGCCAATGCTGGTTCCGAAGAGCAGCGGACGGTGCAGCAGCATGTAACAGAGGATTGCGGGCAGCCCGTATGTTAGACCCAGGCTCAGCCGGCTTTCCCAACCTCCGGTCAATCCCTTGTTCCAGCCGCGCGACCAGAAAACGAGCATCAGCCCGACGCAGAGCAAGCCTGGAAGCAGGGCCGGCAATAGATGAACAACGACTCCTCCAAGCCTTGGACGGGGAGTGGAAGACGGTCCCGCTACACGCTTCTGGGCAGGCGTTGTCCGTGGCTTGCCCTTTCGTGGTTGATTCCTGGACTTTTGTGTTTTGGCTTCCTCTTCCTCCTCGGCCTCCTCCGCCGGCCTCAAGAAACATGCAGCCACAAGCACCAGGGGGTATTCCACCAACCCTGAGAAGATGAGCGGAGCGATCATGGCATTGAAGAGTCCCCCCAGGACACCGCCAACCGAAAGCCAAAGATAATACTCCGTGAGGTATTTCGGGTCGGGCCGCAAGCGCGCCAGCTCGCCGTGACAGACCATCGCGATGATGAAGAAGGCGACCACGTGGACCGGCAGCAATAGCCAGATCGGCTCCGTAGCCTGGCAGAGCATGACCAGTGCGATCAGGAGCACGGCCAGCGGCAGCACACGCGCCATTGCCCAGTGCGGCAGCAACGGCGTGCGTGCAAAGACCAGGATGAAACTCAGCAGATACAGCGCCAATGGAATCACCCAGAGGAGCGGGATCGCGGCGATATCGGTCGTGAGGTAAGTCGTGACGCTCAACATCAAGCTCGACGGCACGAACGCCAGGGCGATCCAGCGCAGGCGCAGTAGCGCATGCGGCCTGGGATTTTGGGGTGCGGCGGCGATTGATCTCCCCTCGCCCCGGTACTCCGGGGAGAGGGGTCGGGGGTGAGGGGCTTTGGCCGGGGATCGTTCGCCGCCCTCACCCCCGACCCCTCTCCCGCGAAACGGAGGAGAGGGGAGATTATCACCTGCCCCGCGCCGTTCGGAGGCTCCTACACGCGGCTCGACTGGCTGCCTGGCTGGGCCGGCCGGTGCCCTCTCTTTCGGGGCCCGCCAGACCATCAGCGCGCACACGAACATGAGTATCACGAGCGTTCCGTAGCCAAGCGACCACCACCAGCGCTGCGTTGCCACCGGAAACGCCGGCTCCAAAAGGACTGGGTAGCTGAGCAAGGCCAGCATGCTGCCGAGGTTGCTGGCGCTATAGAGGAAGTACGGGTCGCGGCCGGCGGCGTGGCCGGTGGCGACGAACCAGCGCTGCAGCAAGGGACCGCCGGTCGAGACCACAAAGAAGGGTAAGCCGACGGACACTGTCAACAGAAGGAGAAGCGAGGGGATCGGATTCGTGCCAGCGGGCGGCGTCCAATCATGCGCGATGGCGATCGGCAAAGAGAGCAGGGGTAGGAGCAGCAATCCCATGTGAAATGCAGCCTGGCGCCTCACGCCTAGCCACGCCGGTGCCGCGTGCGCATAGGCGTAGCCCGCAAGAAGTGCGGCCTGGAAGAAGACCATGCAGGTATTCCACACCGCCGGCGTGCCGCCCAGAAATGGCAGCACCATCTTGGCGAACATCGGTTGGATGAGGAACAACAGGGCCGAGCTGACGAAGATGGCGATGGCAAAAAGCAACGGCAAAGGAATGTCTCCGCTTGCTGGCAGTTTTCCGGGTGATTCGCTTCAGCGAATGCAAGCTCTCTCCATCACCATGCAGGATTCGAGTGGTCCTGCCGAATCACGCACCGTGATAGAAAACGAGCGGTGCCGCCCTCGTGGCCAAAAGATGTTCCTATTGTGGTGCTTCCACTGGATGTTCTCCAGAGAGAATTGACGCATGCAACTTCATGACCAGACAGGGGCAAAGCCCGCGCGGGGTTTGCGTGGGGAAAGCCGGAGGGCGACAGAGATCAATAGCCGTCGGGCTTCACGTGCAGGCCGGAGATAAGAGCGCCGCTTGGCTCCGAGTCAGCCTGCTCGCTGGTCTTGGCGGTCATCGGTGGTGCGGGCGCGGGCATCGGCCGAGCGGTGGAGGCGCTGGCAGGCGGACCATGATCGTCGGATGGCGGCGGCCTGTCGGGCGAAGCGACCGCCGACCCGATCGCGGTCGAAGCCGCGGGCCCGGCGGATGGAGACTGATTTTCCCCGGCCTTGTGATGGTCGCCCAGTGCGTAGTTGACAAACGATTCTAGATAAGGCGAGAAGATGCTGCGCGGCGGAGGTTCGTTCCAGGAGACCGCGGTGTCCAGCGGGACCACGTGCGTAGTGGATTTGGCACTGCTCGTAGTCGGGTCGCCAAGGCGAGCCAGAGGGATGTCTTCCCCAGCAAGTTCGGTTCCCTGGACGATCGTCCCCTTGCGGAACGGGCCCAGGCCGGCCACCCACGTATCCCTGGCATCGCTGGTTGCTTCGACCAGCCCCGATTGCCAGACGCGCTGGCCCGTTCTGCGGTTGAAGGCGAACAGAGCGATCTTGGCGACTCCCTGCTCGTCCGTCTTCTTGGCGAACGGAATCTCCGGGATCTGCGACGGTTGGCCCGGCACAAGGGCCGGCACCGTCATCTGCGGCACGCCGACCAGCAGAGAGTGGCGATCCGTGCCGACCGCTCCGGAGCGTGCCTCGACCACATAAGTCGACTTGGCGCGTTCTTCCTGCAGAATACATCCATGCGCGAGCAAGCTTTGCCGTAGCGAGCTGACGAGATAGCCCTTGTCGACTGTGCCGTCGAGGTACTGGGCATCGAAGAAGACGGGCTTTCCCGACAACGGACGCAGATCGATCTGCGAAACCGCGACGTCCACGGCGTTCGAAATGAGCAGTTGCTCGGTCGCCGTCCGCGTCGTATCGCTCATGCGCGTTGTCCCGCAGCCGAGGGCGATCGGAAACAACAGGATGGGCAACACTCGGCCGATGCAGCTATCAGCCGCCAAAACGCGGGTGTTCGTCATGTACAAGCTCCATCTCGGGTGAAAACGGGAACCATTCCCGACCGGCACGGGGGAGAGCAGGGCCAAAACGCAAACCGCCGCCAGCGCACAAGCGCGGTCGGCAGACAAGGGTAGCGCGGAACTCTATTGGGATTTCGGCCTCATGCCATAATCGCCGCCAGGCGTCAAGGGCAAGACAGGCCGCGCGGGATGGCCCATGCTTCCAGGGCTCCCAGCACGCCAATGGCTTGGCTGATGCGCCCTGAGACTTCTGAAGAACGTGGAGTGGTTCTGGACGCCTGTACCCGCATCTTCTTTCACCCCGGCACCCGGCTCAGAGAAAAGCCGCCCCCTACGCCAGTTTGCAATCCAGCCGAAGTTTGCATGTCCAGTAGTGTGCACAATCGTGCCGCGGCGTGCGGAAAGGGAACAGTCTGGACAGCGAGTCGGTCGCTCAGGCGTGCTTCTCTCCTTTGGAAAGCTGTGAAATCCGTATTTTTAAGCCGCGGACACATTGCTCTCCTTCGCCGTGCCGGCCGGCAGCGGCAGGTGAAACCGTCCGGCTGGCACGCTCTAGGTGAAAGGAACGCCGTGCCATGCAACCTGTCCTTGCGGCCCATCCCTGCGGTCATCAAGCAAAATTGGGATATGTGGCCTGAAAATTGCTTTCTCGTTGGCAACAGGGGCGGAAATGCCGGTTCTCCCAGTTTTCAGGAGGGCGTGTCATGAATCCTGCTTCCAGTCACGAGCCACGACCTTTTCAGTTGGACATGGGCAGCTTCTTTGCGCCTGCCGTGTTCGTGGTGCTCCTCGTCGCGAGTCTGCTATTGGGGGCCCTATTTGGCCAGATCGATCCGGTACTAGGATTCGTCGTGGGCGCCGGCGGGGCAATCCTGGCCGGATTGTCGGCCAGCGCGATCAAGGTGGCCAACCAGTGGGAACGGGCCATCGTGCTCCGGCTTGGGAAGTTCGAGGGCACACGCGGTCCAGGGCTGTTCACCATCGTGCCGATTATCGACCGGGTGCGCATGATCGACACGCGCATTCTCACGGAGGATATCCGTCGGCAAGAAGTCATCACGCGCGATAATGTGCCGGTGTTGATCGACGGTGTGCTGTTCTTCAAGGTCGTCAACGTCGAAAGCGCGGTGATGCAGATCCAGGATTACATCTGGGGCGTCACCCGGCTGGCCCAGACTGCACTGCGGGACGTCGTCGGCGGTGTGACGCTGGATGAACTCCTGGCGGAGCGCGAGCACATCGGCAAGCTGGTGCAAGAGGTCGTGGAGAAACAGGCCCAGGAATGGGGGCTCGACGTGACCGGCATCCGCCTGCAGGACATCGGTATGCCGGAGGACCTCAAGAAGATCATGTCTCGGCAGGCGGCGGCCGAGCGTGAAAAACGGGCCACGATCACGAAGGCCGAGGGCGATCGACTCGCCGCGGAAAACCTGGCAGCCGCGGCTGCAACGATGGCAACCAGCCCCGGCGCGATGCAGCTCCGCACCTTGCAAACCATCGACGGACTTGGTCCGTCCGCATCAAATACCGTCCTCCTTGCCGTGCCGATCGAGATCATGGAACTGGCGAAAGGGGCGAGCGAAGCATTCCGCGCCAACGGCAAAGTGCCCGTTCTTAATTGACCGGGAGCGACCCTGGATAAGGAGCAAGACTCATGTTCACCAAAGCGGAAAAGAGCGTTTACCGGCAAAGCCTTCTCGACTTGACGACGCGCCTCGAGGGCGAGCGATCGCAGCTCAAGGGCGAAGCCCTCCAGCCGACGGGGGGCGAAGCTAGCGGAGGGCTATCGGATTTCCCGGTTCATCCGGCAGATCTAAGCAGTCGCGGCGTCGAAGAGGAAGTGACGCTCGGCCTCTTGGAGAACGAAGAGCAGCTGATCGAGGAGCTCAACGCTGCTTTGGCTCGCCTGGATGAGGGGGGCTATGGTCGCTGCGAGCGATGCAGGCAAGAAATCACCAGGGCTCGCCTCCAGGCAGTGCCGTATGCGCGCTGCTGCATGAGTTGCGCGCGGCAACTTCTGGAAGAGATCGTATTGTGAGAAAGGCGCGGCGCTTTCTCGCAGCCGGGTCTTCAGCGGTGTCATCCCCCCGAAGGCGTTCGCGGTGATGAAACCTTCGTCCTTGATCGTCTCGTTCAAGCTTACAAGCTTACGAGAGGGGCCCCATGATCAGTTCCTGCCTGACCGTCTTGTGCTTGGTTCTTAGTGCATGCGCTCCCCAAGAGCAGCCGGCTTCAACGGGCCAGGAAAGCAAACGTGAGACGGAACCAAGGCAATTCATCCCACCGTTTCAGGAACCGATCATCAAGCGCGACTCAAGCCAACCGGGCAATCCAGTTGTTGAGGTGACATTAAACGTTACGAAAGACACCGATGCTCAACTCAAGAAGATCGGAAGTTTCACTAAGCTTCGAAAGTTGCAAATCTCGGAAACGACGGTAACGTCGGCCGGCCTACAGAACCTTCGCCACTTGACGGGGCTCAAATGGCTGATGATTCATCGCGTCCCGCTCACCGACGACGATCTGAAGGTCATCAAGGATCTGAAGTCTCTCGAGCAATTAAACATTAGTTCTACGGGGATCACGGACAAGGCACTTGAAAATATCGAGGGATTGCACCACATTGAAGGCCTCTACCTGCTCGAGCCGAAGATCACGGATGCCGGTCTGAAGTACCTGACAGGGTTGAAGAAACTTTACCGATTTTCTCTGCAAGGGCAGATCACCGACAAGGGCTTGGAGCAACTAGGCGGGCTGAAAAATCTCGGACAACTTGCGCTCGTCGAGACCAAAGTCACCGTGGCCGGAATAAAGAAGCTTCAGGGCTCGTTGCCCAACGCGATGATTATTCGCTCAGAGGATTGGATTCGGAGGCCAAATAGCGGGACGGCAGAATGTGAGAATGGCATTTCCGATGATCCCTCCTTTCACATCCTTATGGGAATGATGGCGACAGCGAAGGGCGAATACGACAAAGCCCTCGCCGCGTGCAATGAGGCCCTCCGCCTCAACCCGAAACTGACGATGGCCTACTTCGCCCGGAGCAAGGCCTACTGTGCCAAGGAGGAGTACGACAAGGCCATCGCCGACTGTACTGACGCCATCCGCTTAGACCCGGAACAGGCAATGGGCTATTACCAGCGGGCCAGTGCCTATTATGCCAAGAAGGACTACGACAAGGCCATCGCCGACATCACGGAGGCCTTCCGCCTCGGCCCGAAATTGGTAGAAGGTTACTACCACCGGGGCAATGCCTACTTAGCGGAGAAGCATTACGACAAGGCTATCGCCGACTACACCGAGGTCATTCGCCTCGACCCGAAACACGTAAATGCCTATTACGGTCGAGGCATTGCCTACGATACTAAGAAAGATTATGGCAAGGCTATTGCTGACTACAGCGAAGCAATCCGGCTCAATCCGAACCACCCGCGCGTTTACAACGAACTCGCCTGGCTAACGGCTACTTGCCCCAAGGCAGAGTACCGTAACGGCAAGAAGGCGGTGGAGTACGCTACCAAATCCTGTCAACTTGGCGATCGGAAGAACGCTTATGCGCTAGGCACTCTGGCGGCAGCGTATGCGGAGAATGGCCAATTTGATTTAGCTATTAAATGGCAAAAGAAAGCACTTGAAGACTCGGGCTACGAGAAGGAACGCGGCAAACACGGCCGGGAACGTCTCAAGCTCTACGAGCAGGGCAAGCCATACCGGGAAGAGTAGGCCGTAGCGACCTCCTGCTTGCTGCATAACCAGCTTCGCCAATCACGCGTGCCCCGCGATTCGAGAGGATTCCCCGTCAATCCAGCAACTCCCCTGCAAACATTCCCAGGTAGCTCGTGTAACGCCGGGCACTGATTTGCCCCCGGCCGACCGCCTCCTTGATCGCGCAGCGGTCCTCGTGCGTGTGCGTGCAGTCGGCGTAGGCACAGAGCGGCACGAAGGGGCGGAATTCGGGAAAGAAGCCTTCTAGCTCCTCGGGGCGGACATCCCACAATTGGAACTGGCGGATCCCCGGTGTATCGACCACCCAGCCGCCGATGTCGAGGCGGAGAAGCTGGGCGGTGGTTGTGGTATGCCGGCCTTTCTGCGTGGTGTCGCTCACCTCGCGCACTTGCAGTGCCAGGCCGGGCTGGATCGCGTTGAGCAGCGACGATTTACCCACGCCGCTCTGGCCGCCGAAGACGGTCTGCCGGCCGCGCAGATGTTCGCGCAGACAGTCGATGCCCATGCCCGTTGTCGCACTTGTCAGCAGCGTCAAGACGCCGAGCTGGCTGTAGGCGCCCACGAGCGGCTGATACGGGACGGGATCGACAAGGTCGGCCTTGTTCAGGCAGATGATCGGCGCGATGGCTCCCTGTTCCGCGCTTACCAGGTAGCGATCGATCAAGTGCGGCTTCAGGTTTGGCTCGACCAGCGACATGACGATTACGACCTGGTCGACATTGGCCACGAGGACGTGCTCCCGGCCGCGCGACGCCCGCGTCAAGAGACCATGGCGCGGCTCGACGCGCTCGATCAGGCCTTCTCCCTCCGGCGCGGGCCGAAACCAGACCCGGTCGCCGGTGGTCACGATGTTGCGTTCCTCGGTCACGAGCGTGCGCAGCAAACGTCGCACCGCGCAGCGAAACTGCCGGCCATCCTCCGTCTCGACGACGCTCATGAGACCATGCACGCGCAAGACCCGGCCGGCAATGCAGGTGGCTGCGTCCGCCATCGGTCTGTCGGCTTGCTCTGGTCCAACCGTTTCCGCACCGGCTTCCTCGGTGATGATCGTGCGCCGCCGGGAGAGATCGCCCTTGGCGCGCACGCGTTCCTGACCGGTCGTCGCCTCTTCCTCATAGCCGTGTTCGTGGAAGCCACGCGTCCAATCGCGCGGCCGAGGCGGCTTCGAGCGGTTCTTGCGCAGATCAACGCGGACTTTCTTTTTCTTCTTGCTCATGCGCTCCCGAGAGCGTGCACCAAACGTCGGATTGAACCAGCGCACATCGGTTCATTTTGATCGCAGATGCTTTTCGCGGCTACTCCAGGATTGGTTATCCCTCGCTAAGCCACTTTTCCAAACTCCGCAGGTTCCAATGATCGCTGCATTCGTTGGTGGAGAGAAGTTTCGTTTAACCGCGAGCCAGCGGCGAGCGCGTCGACCGTGCAGTGACAAGTCGCCCTTGGTTCGACGCGCTCGCCGCTGGCTCGCGGTTAAACGAATCTTTCATAGTTCTCGAATTCCGATGCAAACGTCTGGGCGAAGGGAAAACTGGCCTTTCCAAAAAATCTCAGCATTTGTATACGCCCTCCTCGCTTCGGTGGCCGAGTTGGCTGCCGGAGCGGCATCCGAAGATGAACACGGAATACTTGAGATTGACAGCGGAATGTGGTTTGGCTATGAGGCGTCCTCTTGAAAACCACATTCGACTCGCCCAAACGAGCAAAGCTCTCGTGGATGGCTTCGTCCAGAAGCCGCTAAGTAGCATAGCCGAGCTCTGCTGCGTGCTGGATTTTGCGGGAAACCAGCACTACCCGCCCTCCTGGGTAGAGGCGCGAACCTCGCTGGGCCAAGTGGTTAATGGGTCGGCCACTCCAGTGGGTGCTTCGCAGTAGGGCTTTTGTCGGTGCGGGAGCCGAGCCTTTGCGCTCGGCTCCCGCGGATATACAGTGCGACGGCAGGAAGGGAGAGGGGGATTCCCAGGGTGCAACGTCCCACGCCGCTGATCGGTCCAAGTCCATCAAGACGGGCCGGTCGGCGCTGCGGGTCGTTGCACTCTGGTCCCTTTTCGTCTACAAAGAGTCTTGCTATCGTAGACTGGGCACTTCTGTTGCAAAATCATCAAATCCTGCTCACCTGTTAGGCATTGCCGGCCCGCAAGATAGAAAAAACAAAAGCGGCGGAAGAGCGCCGCACTCCATAAGCGACTTCCTTGGAGTGCGGCGCTTTCCCGCCGCTTTTGTTTTCCTTTCCTCAACACTTCACTCCGCTCCACGCACCGGTCGGCGCGATTGGGCTGGCCGTTCCTGGGCTTGCTTGGTACGAGATGTGCTCGCAAGATGTCGGCAGAAATCTGCTCGACTCGCGATACGGTGCAGGGTTGAGCGAACCGCGGTCGAGCCGGTTCGAGGTCACGGCGCGGAACAGAGAACGGGAAACTGTCTTCGACCCGCTCGTCTTATCCACCCTGGTTTTCCCGAGCCGCGCGATCGTATGCATCTGTCCTGGCAAGCGCAGCTTGACATGCGCCCGGATAGATGTCTCGTGCCTTTACGTGTCGTGCTTGGATGCAAGTCAAGGATACCCATTGGAGGGCAGAAGGATGCTGTTCCTCAATCAGTTACTCGCATGGATGCTGTTGTCGGCTCCGCCGGGGCATATCGATCCCGCCAAGCTCTCGGCCATGTATCCAATCTTGCGGACGCCGCTACTGGAACTGGCAACTCGTTGGCAGATTCTCGATCCCCGCGAGGATCGCTATCTACTTGCCAGACAGGAAGAGTTCGCGGCAGATCTCGAATTGCTCAGGCATCGCCGGCAGGACCTGCAGAACGCGCCGCCGGTCGAGGACGCTCTTCGTTTCCCCGATCGGGTCGTTATCAATGAACTCCTGAGTTTCAATCAAGCTTACCACCAGTGCATCGACATGCGCCAGCCTGTCGAGCGGTCGCATGGCGGAGAACTGCGGGCCGCGTTGCAGGACACGAATCGTCTATACCGGATCTGGGACACGTTGCGCGATGCACGCTGCGATTATTACTATGTCACGGTTCGCCGGCAGGCACTGCAGCGTTTGCGCGACCTGATTGGGCCCGAGGCGTACTACTGCGGCGAGTTGCCCCCGTCCGTTCCCTTGTGGCAATTTCAGGCCAATGATTGATGGGCCATCAAGGTTGACTGGACAGTTTGAAGCAGCATCTGCCACCCCGCCGAAGCTCAAAGGTGCAGTCGTCGTCTGGCGCCCAAGGGTTGCCTGAGTCGTCGAAATTGTAGCTCCCCTGGTAGACGCCTTCCGATAAGTCCCCAACCAGACGAGCCCTCCTACGACTGCGATTATCGACGTATGCAATCGAGATATGCTCTGGTGTGACCTCTCCGTCAGTAACGACATCCACCTGCATTTTTCCCTTCTCATCCCACCTAATTCTTCCTCGAACATTCATGGGTGTATCCTCCATCGTTTCGCTTGGAACCTGTCTCCATGACTGCTGCGAGGACGTGGGTATCGCCACGGGCCCCGGCCTTCGAGGTAGGCCGAATGATGATCTCGACCTCCTGTCCCAAATCGTTCAAACACCGCAAAAGCCGTTCTACCGAAAACCCCTTGAATCTGCCGTGCGTCAAAGCTGAAATCTTGGGCTGGTCTAGCTTCATGATCTCAGCAGCCTTCGCCTGGGTCAGTTGTCGTTTAGCGATCACCAGGCAAATCTGATGTGCCAACTCTGCCCTGGCAAGCCAATCCTTAGCGTTACGAAAGCCAAGATCGGCGAAGACGTTGCCGCTACTTTCTTGTACCTTTACAGCCTTTTTTGTGGTTTTCATTGGTTGCCTTCTCTCTTCGGTTGAGACAGTCGCCACTCCCTGTAGTGCTCCTCCGCTGCCTTCAGTCGCTTCTTGATACGGTCAATGTCAGCCTGCGGCGTCTTGATGCCCTTCTTCGACTTTTTCTGAAACACGTCCAGGACGTACATGGCTCCGGCGAACTTCACCGTGTACACTCCTCGGTAAGTGCCGCCGCTGTCGTTAGCAACGACTTCGAGGACTCCTGCTCCGCTGAAGCCTTTGAGCGCTTTAGCAGCGATGTGCTTTTCGCCCTTCTGGGCCTGGTACAAGGCAAAGCCCATCACGTCCTGTACCTCCTCGGGAAGACTCCGGAGGTCGTCCTTGCTGCTGGCGATCCAGAAGAGCGGCTTCAGTGGCTCTTTGCCTTCCGCTTCCTTCTCCTCTGCGGCGCTCATCATGCCATTACTAGCATATATAGCTGCTTCAGTAAAAGACTTCTTGACAAAAACCTGGGAAGATCAAGAAGAACGGTCGAATGGGCTGGAGATGGTTGGCAACCGCTAACTTTGGCTGGGTCTGCTAAGTATAACATTCCGAAATTTTACAAAATGGAGGGGTTTGTTAAGTATGACAAACCGTTTTTCTATCACTTCGGCAACTCTGAGGAGCGGCCTCGCACATGGCAACGGCACGAAAAAATTTCTAATTGCGGGGATTGGCCAACCGCAAAAATGTGAACTAGACTTGGCCGGAGAGAGGTGCAACCTACTAGTTCCCCTCCGGAGGTGGCCCCTTGGATGCGACGGTATTGGCAAAAATCTTTGGCGGCGAGCATCAGTGGCAAGGCCCGTGTACCGTAATCCTGGACGCGGATGCATCGGTCCAGACTTTGGGCGCAGATAGCATCGGGGCCAGTGCTACCAAATCTTACGCTCCCCGCCTGGTGAGCGGACGCATCTTTGCGGATTCGGTCTGTCTCATGACCGATGGCAAAGCCTTGCTTGCCATCCAATTACAGAAGATTCGACATCCCACGGGTGAGGAAGTCGTTAGGCCGACCCTCACAATCATGGATCCGGAACATGTGGTTGCCATCGAGTTCTTCCACATAGCCGCCTTGACAGCGCTGGGAGTTCCTCAGCCTGCACTGCGCACCGGCAGCCATCCTGGATCGAACGCTCGGACCGGATTCTAGGAAGAAGCTGCTCAACCCGCAGCTTGAAGGCATCGTTTGCCTTTCTTGCCTAGATTGCCTGCCTGCAGCTTGCAAAACCAGGAACCCCGTAGCATGCGCTATCAAGTCGTGTAGTTGTTACATGGCGGAGGGTCGTTTCTACAATTCCCTGGCAGGCAGCGTTCGCTCGAGATTCCCATAAATACTACCGAAGTGACGGTTGCGTCATTGGTTACGAACGATTCGTCGTCCATGGCCGAGCCTTGGCATGGCGCTTGCAACAATTCTTCACTATCTGACAGCATCGCGGAAGCGAAGGGCAGGCAATCACGTTGCACACGGGCTGTTGCCCCCGATGGCCCGGGCGGTTCCCCGACCGCGGCGCAGAATGGAGCAGTTGTCTCAGTTTTCGAATCTCAACGCACCGCTGCTCCAGACTGATGCCCGACGTGTACAGGCTTTTCCGCTTCCTCTGCAAAGTCCCCCATTGCTCCCCGCCTGCTAAACCCCCTAGGCCACTCGCTTCCCCCGGCGAGTGGCCTCATTTATTTTGGAGTGGACCTATCTTCCCCACCTTCTCGAAAACTCGTGTTGACCCTCCAAGCGGGAATGGCTACGGTCTCCCGCCCCTGAGAGCGTTGCGCACGTCCAGGGCGGCAAACGGCCCATCAAGCCTATCCCGGACAAGGAGGGAAACAGTCGTGAACAAGCTGCTGCACGTCCTGTTGGTGACAGGTGTGACTCTCGTGGCCTTGCCTTGCGGCCGGGCGTCGGCGAAGGGTCATGTCTCCGGAACGCTTTGGTCGGCCAGCGAGGTACTGGAGGGGCTTCAGGCCGTTCCTTTGAAATGCATTCCGCCCACTCTTCTGAACCGCGCCGAAGGCGTGGCGATCATTCCGCGCGTCATCAAGATCGGGCTCGCCCTGGGCGGCCGCTTTGGCGAGGGCGTTGTCCTCGTGCGCGGTCCCAACGGAAGCTGGACCAACCCGATCTTTATTTCCTTGACCGGCGGCAGCATTGGCTGGCAAGCGGGGATTCAATCGACCGACGTCGTGTTGGTCTTCAAGACGCGGAAAAGCCTAGATCGTTTGTTGGAAGGCAAGGGCAAGCTGACCCTAGGCGCAGACGCGGCCGTCGCGGCTGGCCCCATTGGCCGTCAGGCGGAGGCCGGCACAGATGTCAAGCTGCAGGCAGAGATTTACTCGTACTCGCGCGCCCGCGGCCTGTTCCTGGGCGTGTCGCTCGAAGGGACTGTGATCCGCAACAACGTGCACGCCAACGAAGACTACACAAGGCGACCGCGTCAGGAGGATGTCATGGCGGCCGAGAAGCTCAAGGCTCAGCTAACCATAATGTGTAATCCGCCGCCCGTGATCGTTCGTCCGCCGCAGCCACTGCTTGTACCTGGGTCGCCACCGCCGCCGCTTGCGCCGCCATACATCCCGCCGCCGCCCGCCCCTGGGCGACCGCCGGAGTGAGCGAACAACTATATGGCCGTGCGTGAATCGGCTGCTGCGGTTTGTGGGGCACGTTTGTAACGTGCCCAGACGCCGGCCGGCACGTTGAAAACGTGCCCCACAAATGCTGCCGAATTACGCACCGTCATATAGGATGCCGTCGCTTGGCTCGTCTTGGGACGCTTTCGAGGCGGCGGGCGAGCCGCGCCTGCGTGCCAGTATTCTTATGTATCCTGCTCAAACTGCGAACGACAGCGTTGCAGATTCGTCAAGATATTGGGATCGCCTTTGAGCTCTGCGAGCGGTTCGAGCTGTGAGTAGATGTAACAGACTGCCTGGAGCTCTGCGGCGGCGCGAATGACTTCAATCACGGCGTGCGGCTTTCATGAACCAACGCTGTTGCTCGATAAGGCCTGAGGTAGGTTTGGGAGCGCGCGGCGGGACACGGTAGTCCGCCGGCCCGCAGAGAAGCGCGATCGTCCGCTCCACGTCGAGTTGGCGCAGCTCTCTCCGGCGCAAGCGCTCCATTGCCTCTCCGGCCTCCTTCCATGCCTTTACCCAAAGCTTTCCCTGTGCGATTTGTTCCAGCGTCCAACCGGCAAGGCTGGAATTCTCCGAAGGCAAATTGTGGCTTTTGCTGGTCATTTTGCGTTCACCTTAGTACCTGATTATACTCCACACGCACTGGCCCATCGAACCTCATTTTCGAAGGCGAGATCCGTAAGGTTTCGTACGAGGTCAGACCCCTTTCTGAGCAGGCTCGAAGGGCGCCGGGTTACGCCCGGACATGAAATCGTTATCAACGACTTTAGCAATAAAGCCGGAAACAAGGCGGCACGTTAGATATTACCCAAATAACCTGTCCTTAATGTCTGCCGCGTCCAGTCTGGCAGGAGTATGCCTCTTGCAGCAGCTTTTTTGGCCTTTGTATACTGGCGCTCCCGCGTCTGGATGGATCGCACCGGGGATCGGCAGGATTGCCCTTTCAGTAGTAAAGGACTTGATTGTTTCGAGCAGGCATGAGGGGCGTCGGGAACTCGCATCTCCTTTGCCTAGAAACGCTCGGTGGCTTCGCAGCCTCGCTGCCAGGGGGACTTCCATCGTGATGGGTATGGCCTTGGCATCCCAAGGCGGTCCTCCGGCGCTGGACGTAATGGAGGATTGCCACCGATTCTTGCTGGACCACATCGGCGAAGGGTGCCTCGCCCTCGATAGCGAGTTTCACATCGTCTTCGCCAATGCCGCGCTGGCGGCCGCAGCGGACACGTCCAAGGATAGTCTGCTGGGGCAGCCCCTGCTGAAGGCTCTGCCAAATCTCGCGGGATCGGCGTGTTATCAGGCATGCAGGCTTGCTTGGGAAAGGCGGATTCCCCAGGATGCGGAACATGCACTACACGGCAAAATCTATCATGTGCGCGTGACGCCCATGCGCGCCGGCCTGTTCGTGCTGTTCACGGACATCACCGCCCATCGCCAACTTCAAGAAGAACTGCTGCAGTCTCTGCTCCGTTCCCGGTTGCTCTTGGAGCAACTCCCCGCCATCCACTGGATTGTGGATCGCGACTTGCGCATCACGCAGTGCAGCGGCGGCGCACTCAAGAACCTCGGCCTGAAACCGGCTGATGTCAAAGGCAAGTCCCTGTACGAGTATTTTGAGACGACCGACAGCGATTACTTTCCCATTCGCATGCATCGCGCCGCGCTCGACGGGGAAATCGCGTCTTACTCGCTGGCCCATGGCGGCAGGCAGTTCGACTGCACACTGGAACCTCAACGCGATCAGTTTGGCCGAGTCATTGGCGTGGCTGGACTTGGGCAGGACGTTACGGACCGCTTCCGGGCCGAGGAAGAACGCGGCCGCATTCAAGAACAGTTCTATCAGGCCAAGAAGCTGGAAAGCATCGGCTTGCTGGCGAGCGGCATCGCCCATGATTTCAATAACATCCTGGTGGGCATCCTCGGCGGCGCGGACCTTCTGGCCCGCGATCTGCCTGCGGATTCGCCGCATCGCTCCTTGGTGGAAATGATCCGCAATGCCGGCGAACGTGCCGCCCAGTTGACTCGGCAAATGCTCATCTTTGCCGGCAAGAGTGTGCCGGAGCGTCGTCTCGT
Source organism: Gemmataceae bacterium (assembly GCA_035296965.1). GTDB lineage: Bacteria > Planctomycetota > Planctomycetia > Gemmatales > Gemmataceae > DATGZX01. The sequence goes on along the minus strand of DATGZX010000110.1, from coordinate 13,833 downwards.
CGACTTGAACCGGCTCGTTCAAGACAACCTGCATCTGTTGGACGCGGGCCTCTCGAAAAGAATTGAAGTGGTGCCTCGCCTGGCTGCGGATCTGCCCTATGTCCAGGCCGATCCGGGTCAGCTTCAGCAAGTCGTCATGAACCTGATTCTCAATGCCGCGCAAGCGGTAGAGGATGGCACAAGTCCCGTGGTCGTGTCCACCGGAGTGCAAGATCTGCCGGCGCAAACCGCGGGTCTAACGCTCGATCGCGACCTGGGGCCGGGACGATACGTTTTTCTGGAAGTCGCGGATAAAGGCTGCGGCATGACGCCTGACGTTATGGCGCGGATTTTCGATCCGTTCTTCACGACAAAAACCACCGGCCGGGGTCTAGGGCTATCGGCCGTCCAGGGCATTATCCAGGCTCACAATGGAGCGATTCACCTCTCCAGCTCTCCCGGCCAAGGGACGGTTTTCCGCATTTTCATTCCCGCCGGTCAGGGCGAACAGCCGGAAGACGCACGCGCTCGGCAGATCGTGGATTGCGCCCAGGGGCTCACCTTGATCATCGACGACGAACCTATTTCGCGCGGCGTGGCCGCGCAAACGCTGACGCAGGCCGGAGTCGGCGTATTGGTGGCTGCCGGCGGGCAAGAGGGCGTCAGAGCATTTCAAGACCACCTGGATGAGATTGGCCTGGTGCTGCTGGACATCGTCATGCCTGGGATGAGCGGCATGGAGACACTTGCAGCATTGCGAAAACTGCGCCCGGACATCCAGGTCGTGCTGATGAGCGGCTACGAAGAGCCCACCGCACTCGAAGGTTGTGGCAATGCTGAATCAGTCGGCTTTTTGAAGAAGCCCTACAGCGTGAATGCGCTTCTTAAGACAGTAGGTCGCGTGCTGCCAGCCATCCGCCCTCTATGACGATGCGTAATTCGGCAGCATTTGTGGTGCACGTTTTCAACGTGCCGGCCGGCGTCTGGGCACGTTACAAACGTGCCCCACAAACCCCAGCAGCCGATTCACGCACGGCCATATAGGCCTGGCGCTTGATTGTCATCCATCCTCTTTTTCGTGAAGCAGATCGTCTTCCTTCCGGGAATCTCTGCCCTTCCAGGAGTTTTGGCTCCATGGCGGCGTCCGAAAAGGCCAACCTCCCGTCCGCGCGGACCAGAGGCAAAACATGAGCGCTCCCGCCAGGAGGGTCGTCAGCCCCAGAACGATGAAGAGGGGCCGGGCGGTGAGGTACATGAAAAGCCATCCCGCCAGAGCGAGTCCGCAAGGAAGCGGATAGAGCCACATCTTGTAAGGTCGCAAGCGCTCCGGTTGCCGGCGCCGCAGGAGTATGACCCCGACAATCTGGCAGATGAACTGTTCGATTATCCGCGTGGTGATCAAGGCATCGATCACGGTCTGGAGGTCGAACAAACTCCAGAAGAGCATCAGGCCACCGACGAACATCAGCGACACGTGAGGAATCCGGTGAACGGCGTGGACTTCTCCCAGTGCCGAGAAGAAGTGGCCGTAGCGTGCCGCTCCATAAGGAATGCGTGAATAGCTGAGCAGGCCGGCGAACGCCGAGCCAAAGCAACTCCAGATCAGAAGGACCGTAACCAGCTTGACTGCCCAGTCGCCGTGGATCCGCCTCATGAACGCCGCGGCAAGGCTGTAGTTATCGAGGTCCGGGCCATCTGTGGGCACGCTACTCCAGGAAACCGTGCCCAACATCGCCAGGTGCAGGCTGATGAACAACACACAAACCAGGAGCGCGCTGAGGAGGACCGCACGCGGAATGGTTTTGCCGGGATTGCGCACCTCATCACCGATGTAGCAAATGCTGTAGTAGCCAAGGTAGGAGTACATCGCGAGGCGCATCGCCGCGCCCAGGCCGCTGGCAAAATGCTGCATTGGCTCGGAGTTTGGCGCGACTGGCTGAAATGCCACGGACGAATCGAAATGCAGGAACCCCTCCACGAGGATCCAGCCGATCACCGCCAGCACGCCTATCCAGATGGTTACGGTCAGCTTGCCGAGAATATCAATGCGGCGATAGAGCAGGAACACGATCAGGATGCCGAGCAAGATGGCAAAGATACGGGCCGGCCCAAAGGAAATGGCCAGGCCCTCGCTCTCCCAAAGGATGCCCTTCAGCGTATGGTCCTCGCTGAAGGCCTTGAAGTTCTCGCTCAAACCACTCGAAAACTGAGCAATGGCGATCAGCCCCGAGCCGAGTTCAAGCGGGCCACTGATCAGGAATTGCCAGATGAAGAGGAAAGCCATCAGCCGACCCCAACGTTCTCGGCCGAAACTCTCGAGCAGATAAAGATACGACCCGCCGGAGCCGGGCAGCGTGGCTCCAAATTCACCCCAGATCATGCCATCGACCACCATCACTGCGCCTGCGAGAAGCCAACCCAGCAGTGCATAAGGGCCAGGCAGCTCCTTGAGCATCAACGGGATGGTTATGAACACACCCGCACCGACGATCATCGTCACGTTCAAGGCGGTTGCCTGGAGCAGGCCGAAATGCCGCTGCAAACTTGGGGAACTCGAATCAACCACGAAGCAACTCCTGGCGTGATGGCTCTGAACCCAAGGCGAAGGCATGGCGCCTGCAACAAACAGCGCGGAGAACCATGTGGAAAGAGTGTAAGGCGTGTTATCCTAATGCTCAAGGAGATCCGCTCATGCCTGAGACGAAGGTCTGCCCGGAATGCCGGGCAGAATTACCGGGAGACGCTCCAGAGGGGCTGTGCCCCAAGTGTCTGCTCGTTCACGGTGAGACCACCGCGCCGGGTGTGCCGGAGCAAGGCAAAGACTCCGGCACGCCGGTCAACCTGCGTGCCTTTGCTGCTCCGCTGCCCGCGGACTTGACCCCTCATTTCCCGCAATTGGAAATCCTGGAGCTTCTGGGCCAGGGAGGCATGGGGGCCGTGTACAAGGCTCGCCAGCCTGGGTTGGATCGCCTGGTTGCCCTGAAAATCCTGCCCCCGGAAGCGGGCCGCGATACTGCTTTCGCCGAACGCTTCGCCCGCGAAGCCCGCGCCCTGGCCAAGCTGAATCACCCGCACATCGTCACTGTCTATGATTTTGGCAAGGCGAGCGATTTCTACTACTTCGTGATGGAATACGTGGATGGGGCCAATCTCCGCCATCTCATCCGCTCCGGGCACCTGTCGCCGTCGGAGGCGCTGCGAATTGTGCCGCAAATCTGCGAAGGGCTGCAATTCGCCCACGAGGAGGGCATCGTCCACCGCGACATCAAGCCCGAGAATATCCTCCTTGACAGCAAGGGCCGAGTGAAGATCGCCGATTTCGGGATTGCCAAGCTGCTTGGCCACAACACCGCCAGCTACACCCTGACCGGTCCCTGGCAGGTAATGGGCACGCTGCACTACATGGCCCCCGAGCAGATGGATCACCCCCTGGCGGTAGATCACCGGGCAGACATCTACTCGCTGGGCGTGGTCTTTTACGAGATGTTGACCCGGCAATTACCTCTCGGACGATTCCTGCCGCCGTCGCAAAAGGTTCCGGTCGATGTGCGACTCGATGACGTCGTGCTCCGATCACTCGAGAGCGAGCCAGACCGGCGCTATCAGCACGCCAGCGAGATCAAGACCGACCTCGAGGCTATTGCCGCCGGCTTGCCGACGACGCAAGGGCAGCCCGTGACCGCCCTCCACGAAGCGCTCTACGTGGATCCTGATTACGAGGGCGTTCGGCGCAAGGTCATGGTGCCAGCCGTGGGGTTGCTGATCGTGGGGCTATTCAGCCTGCTGCTAGTGATCGGAATCCCTCTTGTCTGGATACCCGGCAATGTTCTGCCAAGTCTGCGCTGGCTGGTGACGATCGTCAGCGCCCTGTCTGCACTGATCGGGGTCGCCATCATCGTGGGCGTGATCAAGATGACCCGGCTGCAATGGCTGCCGCTGGCCCTGACGTGCAGCATTCTGGCGATGCTCCCGTTGGTGCCGGTCTGTTTTCTCGGTTTCCCTATTGGTCTTTGGGCATTCCTGGTGCTGCGCCGGCCGGAAGTAATCGCCGCGTTTCAGCGGAAACGGGTGTACGCGGGCCCGGCTGAGCCAACGCGGACAGCCCCGGCACGGGCTCCGGGGCCGACCATTGCTGCTCCCGTTAATCCAGCAACGCCCTTGAGGCCCTCTGCTCCCCCGACGGCGGACTGGGTGCCCATCCCTGCCAAGAACGCTCTTACTCCCCCGGCTCAAGAACCTGGCCAGCAGATTCACTCGGCTGTGCCCACTGTATTGCCTGTCGGGGCTCCCTTCCAGCGAAGGGGTGAGGACGGGATTCTCCGGGCGGGGCGCCAACAGGTCCTGCCACCAGCGATCGCAACGGCTGTGCTTGGCATCGTGACGATTCTCGATCAAATAAGAAATCTCGGGGAACTCAGCTCATTCGTTGGGCTACGGACCGTGGTTGCGGTGGTCCTTGTGGTAAGCGGATGGAAGATGTATCGTCTCGAGGCCCGCGGGCTAGCCATCGGTACCGCAATCCTGGCTATGCTGCCATGGTTCACCTCGTACTATCCGGTAGGGCTTGCCGTGGGAATCTGGCTGCTGGTCACGCTGTCAGCACCAAAGGTGCGCGGTGCCTTTCAGATCAAGCGGCGCCGGTCGATCGATTTGGACGAATAGAGGCCCTGTCAGCCCGTCGCGTGACATAGCGCCTCGTGCTCGATCGTGCAGCTCTCAGCTAGCGGGGCATCGTTCGTAGCGTCGAGCGGATGCCATAAGCACTGGCGGAGTTGAGCGCGTCGTGCCAGGACCTCTACCTTTTCGGGAGTTCCCGGCAGCGCGCGTGTGGGCGTCGCGGCCGGCGCCCCAGAGCCGTTGAAATCAAGGAGCCCACGTCGACCGAACTTGCCGATGGGCGAGTACCGGTCGCGCACACCTGGCTGGTAGTAGCATGTCCAGCAAAGCCCACGCGGCCTGCTGACGGGACGTTGGTGGCAGTGTAGGCAGATCATGGGGAACCTCGTTTGGTTGGCATGCCCCCTGTATGTCCTGTTTCGTATGGCTTTCTGCGTATAGTATATATATGTACACTATACAATCAAGGCGCTCGGAGCGTTTTTATCTGATTGCATTCAAGAAAACAGACATAAACAGACAGAGAATTCTTGAGAACTCAATTCACCTGTGGGATCCAGCCACGATGAATCTGGCCGCCGCGCACGATGAAGAAGCGTAGCGGATTGAAGCTCGCCAGATCAGGATGGGTCACGACAAAGATCACGTTTTCCAAGGTCAAGGTTTCCCAGTTGTGGAGGCCCACCAGAATGTCGCCGCGCTGAATGCCAGCCTTGGCTGCGACGCCCTCGGCGTTGATCTCGAGGACAGCCAGGCCGCCGTGGAGCTGCCGGTTGTTGCGCGTCACCATTTCGGGGTCGACCGAGATCAGGCGCAAACCTAGCTTGCGCCAGATCAAATCGCTGGCGCTGGGATTGGCGCGTTCCATTGTTTGCATCACGAGGTCGAGCCGCTGCTCGGCGCCCTTGCGGCGCACGATGACCGGCACCGACTCTCCTGCCGCATGATCGATCAGCGCGCGCTCGAGGTCGAGTGAGCAAACGATGCGCAGGTCGGCCACCTGAACGACGACATCGCCAGGCTGCAGCCCCGCTCGTGAGGCTGGACTATCCGGTTCGGTGCGATCGAGGACGAGCCAGCGCGCCAGCCCCGCATTGCTTGACATAGGACGCGCGAGACTGCCGGCTTCGCGTTCCCCGTCGCCGACGCAGTCCCGGCAGACCAGGCCGTGCCAGATGCCGTTGCGTTTGCGAACGCTCAGCATGTCCGCGACTGCATGGATCATGGCGTCGACCGGGATAGCGAAACCTATCCCCTGGGCTCCCGCCCGAATCGCCACGTTGACACCGATGAGTTCGCCATTGATGTTAAGGAGCGGCCCGCCGGAATTGCCAGGGTTGATGCTGGCGTCGGTCTGGATAAGGGCCTTGTACGACATCTCCTTGTTCAAGGTGACGTCCCGTTTGATGGCGCTGATGATGCCGACCGTGACCGTGTGCTCGTAGCCATAGGCGTTGCCGATGGCAATGACCGTTTCGCCGACCATCAGGTCGCTGCTCGTGCCCAGCGGCATCGTCGGCAACGTGCGGCCGGCGTCGATCTTCAGCAAGGCGAGGTCCGACTCCTGGTCACGGGTGAGCACGCGGGCGTTGTAGGTATTGCCGTCGCTCAGTCGGACGCGGAGCACGCTGACGTCGTCGACGACATGCTGGTTGGTGATGATGTAGCCGCGCGGATCGATGATGATGCCCGTGCCCATGCCATTGACGCGGTTCTGGGGCTGCGCATGCGCGAACAGCTCTTCGGAGTTTGGCGAGGCAATCGTGCGTTCACTGTGAATGTTGACCACGGCGGCACGTACCCGTTCGACGGCTTCCACGACCGGCGTGCGCCGCGAATTCGTCGTGCCCGCCCATAGGAGGGGAAATGTCCAGGCCACGATCAGCACGGCCATAGGGAACGCGACGCGTTGCAATCTCATGGTGCCCCCAACCTGGATGAAGCAAAAGACTTGGCTGCCAAACCTTGGATCCTCTTGCCTTTTGCTCTTTTTCGACCAGGACTCGAGGAATGCTGAAGGATTGTTCGCCAGGTTCGCCAGCTTATCAACGGCGGACGGGAGGACAGCACCTGGCAATCGGCGCATGCAGAAGTCAGAGCGCAGGGGATAAAAGCGGTTGTTGCCGGTTGTAACGGCGCAACGGGCCGCACAAGCCACGGTTCTTCACTAAAATGAGTTTCTTCTGAACTTGACGGACTGCAGCATGGGGCGTCACTCGCTCGCACTCTTGCAGTCGCATGAGGTGGATGTGCCCGAGGGAGGTGATTCGCAATGACCGCAAGGAGCCGCAAGGAACAGCTACAAGAAATGCTGGCCGACGAGCCCCATGATGCATTCCTCCGCTACGGCCTGGCCATGGAATATGTCGGCGAAGGAAATGACGAGGAAGCGGTACGCTGCTTTCGCGAGATGTCACAAACAAATCCGGATTACGTTCCCGCCTATCACCAGGGGGGCCAGGCGCTTGCACGGCTTGGCCGCCCCGCAGATGCCAGCGCACTCCTGCGCCAGGGGATAACCGTCGCACGCCGTCAGGGCGACCAGCACGCCGCGGACGAAATGCAGGGATTGCTTGATAGTCTGGGCTGATCGAGCTTCATGCACTCACGAGAGCGGCGGACGAAGGCCTGTTACTCACTCGGGAGTTGGCTCTTGGAAGGGGCTGTCCACTCTCGCGGAGTGTAAATCGTTTTGGGTCTCCGTTCCTTGTCGGCAGGGGGACGCAGGGACCAGCCGAGCGTGCCGAGGATGCGCCAGATACTGCTGGGATGGTAGCGGACCCCGGTGATGCGCTCGATGACGGCGGCGACTCTCCAGAGGGTCCAGCGTTCGCCGGAAAAACCGAAATGCCTGGGCCCCTGGCGCAGAGCTGCATCCACTTCCGCCAATTGGCCCGCGTCGAGTTTGCGCCGCCTCCCGGCTCCCGAGCGGCGCATCCTTTCCTGCGCGCTGGCATTGCCGCCTTGCCACTGCCAGTACCAGTTATGCACACATTGCCGGCTAATGCCGAGCGTCCGGGCGACTGTCGATTGTCGCTCGCCGGCAGCAAACATTTCTTCGGCCTTCTGGCGGCGTGCCTTCCAAAAACGGGAATCACTGGTTCCAAGCGACTTGCCTCCCATGCGTTTCATGATAGATGAGACTCAAGATTCCGCTACTAGAATTCGCCGCTTGCATTCGTCCAGAATTTCCTTGGTTCGACTAGCACCAACGCGACCGGCACCGAGCGCGCGCATATTGAGTACCGCGTCCAGGTCGCGAATACCTCCGGCAGCCTTCACCTGCACCCACGCCGGCGCCTGCTTGCGCATCAGGATAACATCCTCGCTGGTGGCGCCGCCTGTCCCATAGCCGGTCGACGTTTTTACCCAGTCGGCCCGCAGCTCGCCGCAAATCTCGCAGAGTCGGATCTTGTGCGCTTCCGTCAGATAGCAGTTTTCAAAAATGACTTTCACTTGCTGCCCGGCCGCGTGGGTCATGTCGGTAATGGCCTTGATCTCGGTGCGCACGTAGTCCCAGCTGCCACTAAGTACCTGCGCAATGTTCACAACCATGTCGAGTTCCTGGCCGCCATCGGCTAGAGCCTGGCGTGTCTCCGCCAGTTTGACAATCGTGGTGTGGCCGCCGTGCGGAAAACCGATGGTTGTGCTTGCCTTGACGTTGCTGCCACGCAGAATATCCGCGCAGCGCCTCAGATAGAACGGCATGATGCACACGCTGGCAACCTCGTAATCCAGCGCCAGTTGGCAGCCCCTCTCCAGCTCTTCGGCACGAAGAATGGGATTCAAGAGAGAGTGATCGATCATTTTGGCGATATCCGCGTAAGCGTATTCCATGAGGCAGTCTCCCTTCCTCGTACCCCTGCGAGATTGGTAACTACCGCAGGGGTTTCTTGCGTTAAAGGTACGCCGAAAACGCGCCTTTCGAAAGGCGAATTCGCCATGGGAAACGGGGACATTCAGGGATCTTTTTCCATGAACAGCCCGCCGAGCAATAGCAGCCGACTCGCATCGGCAGCCGACTACAGGCTTGGCGCGCGAGCCCGACAAAGCCGTGATAGTTGTCAGCCGGTGTCCAGTCGCCCCGACTCTGTAACGGAGACAATTCGTCGCACCGATTTGTTTCGAGCCCTATTCTCGATTGGATCCGATACTTTTTGCTTGTTTTGCACGCCCGCCAATCAGGTTCAAGCAACCGGCCAAATTCGATTTTCTGGCGTGTCGACGAACAGCAACTCATTTTGCGTGCTGCGGCAAATGTCCCTCCGCATTGCGGCCCCGTTGGCAGGCGCTCCCGGCGTACAATAGGCTACAGGAACGCTCACCAAGATTAAGAAAGGATAAACCATGTCGGCTGACGAATTGAGAAAGTGTATCGTAGCCTCCCCCTTTCGGCCGTTCACTCTTAATATCGCCGATGGCCGACGAATTCCGGTGTTGGCACGTGACTTTGTCCTCATGGCGCCCGAAAAAGGACGAACGGTGGTTGTTTACCAGCGCAACGATGATTTCGATATCCTCGACACCATGTTAATCACGGGAGTCAGCTTCGAGTCGGCCGCAAGCAATTCGCCTTCAAGTTGACTCTCACAGCTCAGCCCGGTCCTTAATGGGAAACGGGGACATTCAGGGATCTTTTTCCATGAACAGCCCGCCGAGCAATAGCAGCCGACTCGCATCGGCAGCCGACTACAGGCTTGGCGCACGAGCCGGACAAAGCCGTGATAGTCGTCAGCGTCGTGAAAGACTTGGGCGCGTTCGTTGCCGCGGTTGAGGACGTGATAACAGTAGCCGCCGACGGCGGCACGAGCGGTGCGCGGTATACAGCGATTGTCGCCAGACGGCCGCTGCCTGGCAAGCCGCCCATGCCTAACATTCTCGACGCGAGCCAGTCGATCCAGGCTCTGCGCTTTGCGCGGGTCTCCTGACCCCGCACTTTGCGGACCGCAGGTCTCCCCAAACATCGGGAGACCTCCGGTCCAGCCAGCGGCGGGGTCTGGAGACCCGCGCCGAGCGCGAGTACCAATGGGTCAAAATAACCCTGAAATGTCCCCGTTTTTCTGCATGCCCGTTTTTTGTCCCGTTTTGCTGAAGCGATTCACCGTTAACCACCGTTTCAGACGGTAGGGCGACCCGAACGGCGTCCCCTTGCACAAATCGAGCGCGCGCTTTTGCAAGATACGTAGGCGGAGAGTGGCGAAAAAAAAAGAGGCCCGCGCTAGGATTAGCGCCCCCAGCTTGGAAAGCCGGCCCAAGAGGTGGCCCAGGTGGCTTTCTCAAATATGGTGTCAGGCCCAGAAAGAGGGCGGAAACATGAACTGCTCTGAAAATAACCGTCCAATGATGATGCGCGGCGCATTATGGTGGCGGTCATTTTCATGCTCTATGAGTGCCGCGCGCCGGCATGCGGACTGACACCATTTATCCTTGTGACCATGCGGGCGCGCAGCGGATTGCTCTCCACGTAGCGCAGCACCGTCTGCAGGTGGTCGTCGTCTTGAACGACGGGACTCTTGAACCGGCCTTGCCACACATGGCCCGAACTGCCGTGCTGCTTGTGGCAGCGCCAGGTGTGCGCCACTGTCAGCGATTGCAGAATCCGGCTGATGCTCTGACCATCCTCGGGTTGTAGGACCAGATGGAAATGGTTGCCCATCAAGCAGTAGGCGAACAGGCGAAAGGGATAGCGCAAGCGTGTTTGTGCCAAGGCTTCGAGAAAGGCATGGTAGTCGTCGGACCCGCCAAAGACAGCGGCCCGATTATTACCGCGGTTGAGCGCGTGGTAAACCAGGCCATCAGCCACCAAACGAGGTTGCCGTCCCATGGGCCCAGGATAGGACGATGCTCAGTCGCGGGCAAGCGGAAATATGAACTGCTCTGAAATAACTGTCCTGAGATGATGCGCAGCGCACTACGATGGACCTTATTTCATGCTCTATGGGTGCCGCAACCGCGGCATGGCGACTGACACCATTTGTCTGTCTTTTTTAGGGCTTCGTCCAGCGTGGAGGGGGAAGCGGTCGCTTCGTTGTCGTCGGCGACAGCCGTTCCGAAAATCATGGTTGCCAACGTGGCAGCGAAATACGTAGAGTACGACATGGCGGCGTCCTTTCCTTGGGGGAAGAGTGATTTCCTACCCCTTGTTAAAGGAAAGGCGCCGCCGTTCCTCAAGACCTGAACCAGTCAACTTCCCGCTCAGCTGCACGCCGGAAACTCGGAAATCTCAGGGATCACGCGCATGGAAGAGACTGCACCCGCCAGACCGTCTATTGCGGCGGTAATTAACTAGATGTCGTCACGCCCCGCATGTGGGAGTCATTCATGGCGGGTCGTATAGCGCGGCGCAAGGAGAATTAATACACCACCATGCGCCCTTCTGGATAATCCCCCTCCCACGCACACGGCCAATGCCCTTGAAGGAAATAATTCCATTGCGCCTGTTGATCTTGGGGAACTGGATGTTGTAGAAGACGGCACAACCCTACTAGTCCGGCCGTCCAGATGGCACCCCAGACCGCAGCAGTCGGCGCATGCCATGTATCCTGATTTGGATCGTAGGGCACGGCTGTGCCCACGGCCCGAAGTACTGTATCTTGAACCTCATTCCAGAACTCCAAGCCCTTTTCTTTGTTCTGTTGCGATGCGATTTCCATAAGCTCATCATAAAGAGCCTGTTCGCGGTCGGCCATTGAAGAGACAGACGGATCTTCAGGACCGGGCCAATCTTCCCAACGAAAGATCTGCTGCGACTTGTCGCTTGCAGGGAGTCGTTGACCGATCTGTCCGAACCAGGCAATGTTCTCGAGCTGCGCGAGAAAAGTGGCTACATCGGGGCTTTCATCAGAGAAAGTAGGTCCACTAATCGCCGGCATATGAGGTCCCCTCTATCTAGGGATTTCAAGGATTGTTCCGTCGGGTCTGAAGACCCGAACCCACTTAGGGTCGGCAATGACCTGAGTTTGCCCCCTGTGCTGCGCGAGTTTCTGGAACCATGAAATGCAATCATCGCACAGGGGTCAGGAGACAGCAACCTTCGGCACTCGCCCTTCTTCGCACGGTCGGCAAGTTTCCGTCCTATAAATAGCTGAGCACGATGCCTTAAGAACCGGCCTGAGTCCACGAGTCTGCCAGCCGAGCCGAGCGCTACCAGCGGCGTCATCTATGGTCAGGGTACGAGCGGAGGTCGGATGTCTTTGTTTCTGTGTTTGTGCGCTTCTCATAAGAGGGATCGTAAAGCTATTCCTCCTCGATGATCTCGTGCACCAGCGGATGCTTGAGCATTTCCGCTTTTGCCATCGTTAGTGTCCTGACTATTGGTTCGGGAATACTTTCTACAACCTCATAGGGCGTGTCAGATACGTACTTGGCATACCAATAGTCCATAACTGAGGGCTGGTCTGGGTTTCCAAGCGCCGAAGCAACCACTTCTGCTGCATGCCTGCGAGTTATAGCGTGGAGCTTTCTTTCAGCGTGCGGGTCCATGTCATCCAGAGCGCAGCACGCATTCAGCATGAGATTGTGCGTGTGTAAGACGATCATGCAGGCGAGCACCGATTTGTCGCCAACCGGCAGACGAGCAAGTGCGTTCTTGGCAACTTCAACAAGCAGATCATGTCGTGTCATTGCGATCATCGCTCGTCTTCGATCAGCCGGTCCATAACGCGGGCGGCAGCCGTTCGTACATCCTCCGATTCGGATTTTGACAGCTCCCGCACAAACTTCTTTAACTCCTGACTCGGCGCGATTCCGGGGCTGTATCCTTCACCTTCGGGTGCGAAGAAGACAGGAATGTTCTTTACGGCTTCGACAAGTAACGGGGCAGATAGAGTGGCGAGGAAGCCAACCACCCTGTCGGGATTCGCTTTAACCCCGAGAACCATGTACGCACCAAGTACATAGTCCAGCCCCGGAAATGTGCGAGTGTGGCTTCTGTCACCAGATAACGCCGGGTCAACAAGTTCCCGAAGCACTTGCTCTATGAGCGGAACATAACTTTCGGAGCTTTTGAGCAAGGTAAGGCCAGCTTGATTCACGACAAAGCAACTCTGGTTATCGCTTGGCTTGCGCTCGTACAGAGTATCGAAAACCAGTTCTACATCAGCGTCCATGTCACTCCTTTGGCGCACCTTTTGTGGCTACCTCTTCCTAGGGTCGAACACCTTGAAACCCGATTCTGGGCGGGCCATGAAATCGACAATGTCCTTCTCCAGCGCCGCCGCCTCAGCCGCAGTCAAGACACGCCCCACCATTTTCTGCTGTTGCAGCACTTGGAAGTGTCGCAGTTCCTCAACGAGATAGCCGTCTGCCAGGTGAGGGTACTTGTCCAAGACCTCTCTCCCGATCTTGATTTTGCCACTGACCGTATCAATCTGAGCACCCGCCATGCCCTCCACAGGTTCAATAGAGGGGTTCTTTGCGTACTTCTTGTAGTAATCCAGAAGCGCCTGCTTGGTTTTCGCCCCCTTAGCAGCGTCACTCACGGCGTACTCGTTGTGGCCTAGCAGTCTCTCAACATTCCCTGGAGCACCAGCACCTACCTTTGCGGTCGCCGCCGTCGCGCCTTCCGCCTCTGCATCCGCAATTATAGCCGGATCAACCCGGAGCTTTCCGCCTTCACTCGTGATGGGTTTCTTGGAGACCTTCAAGGCAGCGATGCGCTTGCCGACTAGCTTCGCGCCGGCGGAAGCCGCCTTGGCGACCCCCATGCCAGCCAGCGTCGTGCCCGCTTGAATTAGGAGCGGAGAGATCCCGCGCGCGAAATACTGCCCGGCCTGCTCAAAATCGCTGTCATCCTTCGCCTCTAGCGCCATGGTCACGAAACGCGCCAGATCCGGAGCCGCCTCCAAGACCGACTTGCCGACCAGGATATAGCCGAGAATGCCGACGATCGAATCAACCACCGGCCCCGCCGGTGTGAACTGCGCGATACCCACCGTCGCCAGGACGCTGCCGAGAATAGCCTGATTTCTTGGGTCCTTTAAAGCGGCAATCATCTCCTTGACCTGCTCGCGCATTTCCGAGCTGAGGTTGCCGCTGCTTATGGATCGTTCGATGGCCTCGGCCAGGCGCTCCGCCCCGGACATCTTCTGAATCGCTAGCTGCCGCTCCGCCTTCTTTTGCGAAGCCTGCGCGTCTTTGATGCCCTGAACGTACGCTGGGTCATTCTTCAGACGGTGTTCATGCGTCTTCCTTGCATCCTCCTCCAGGAGCATGCCGAACAGTTCGCGCCTCAGGTCG
>DATGZX010000109.1:0-5962 GCA_035296965.1 Gemmataceae bacterium | reverse complement strand
GGGGGCGCTTTCTTCCGTCGGACTCGATCCCAAGCAGATTCCGGATCGGGCCGCAACCTTCAACCGTTTTGCTGGCGCTGGCCGTCTGCGGCCAATGCCCCGGAGGTGATCCATGGCAAAGACACTCGTCATTCAACCTGTTACCCGCATCGAGGGCCACGCCAAGGTGACCATTCAACTCAACGATGCCGGCAACGTGGACTCCGCCCGGGTGAACGTCATTGAACTGCGCGGCTTTGAACGCTTCTGCATTGGCCGCCCAGTCGAAGACCTTCCTCGCATCACGCCGCGCATTTGCGGAGTGTGTCCGTGGTCGCATCACCTGGCCTCGGCCAAGGCTTGCGACGCGGTCTTTGGAGTCGAGCCGCCCCCGGCGGGAAAGAAGCTGCGCGAGCTGTGCAACAGCATCGCGTATATGGAAGAGCACATTCTGCACTTCTACTTCCTGGCGGGAGCGGATTTTCTGCTTGGGCCGGATGCTGACTATTCCATCCGCAATGTCATCGGCGTGCTGCAGGCGGCGCCGGACATTGCCAGAAAAGTGGTGAGGGTGCGCCACCTCTGCGCCAAGATGCTGGAAGTCCTGGCGGGCAAGGCGATCCATCCCCAGGCCGCCGTTCCTGGCGGATTCAGCAAGCCCCTGGCTCCTGCCGAGCGCGACCAGTTGCGCAAGCAGGCCGATGACACGCTGGATCTCGCCAAGTTCTCCATTGCTTTTGCGAAGGAGAATGTCTTCCCCAAGTACCTCGACGTGGTGAAGTCGCTGGGAGTGATCACTACCGGCTTCATCGGCACCGTCAAGGAAAACGGCGCGCTCAACCTCTATGACGGAAAGCTTCGGCTGATGGCGCCCAATGGCTCTTATCAAGACTTTCCGTACGACCGCTATACGGAGTTCATCTCCGAGCACATTGAATCGTGGAGCTACTTGAAGTTCCCCTACGCCAAACAGTGGGGCGAAGGTTTCTCCATGGATGTCGAAAATCCCAAGGGCGTGTATCGCGCCAACACGCTGGCACGGATCAACGTCTGCGACTTTATCGACACGCCGCTGGCGCAGGCCGAGTTGGAAGAGTTTCGCGCCAAATTCGGGCGGCCCGCACAGCTCACGCTGCTCTACCACTGGGCGCGGCTGATCGAATTGCTCTACAACGCCGAAAACACGATCCGCCTGCTGGACGATCCCGAGATCACCAGCACCGAAACCCGGGTGAAGGTTACGCCGCGGGCAGCGCGAGGCGTGGGCGTTACGGAAGCGCCGCGCGGCACGCTCATCCACGACTACACCACCGATGCCGACGGCTTGGTCACCAACGTCAATCTGATTGTCGGCACGACCCACAACAACGCTCCCATCAATATGTCGGTCACACAGGCCGCCAAGAGTTTGATCCATGACGGCAAGTACGACCAGGGAGTGCTGAACACAGTAGAAATGTCAATCCGCGCCTACGATCCATGCTTTTCCTGCGCGACCCACCGGCTGGACGGGAAGCTGTCGGTCAAGCTGGATATTTTCGACGCGGAGGGCAAGTTGCTCGGCTCGCTGGCCAATTGAACGGCAGCGATGGGAGGAAGATGCATGCAGGATATCCTTCAATCCGATCTCCCCGACTTCTGTCGGAAGCCGACCGTAGTGCTAGGCGTTGGGAATATCCTGTTTGGAGATGACGGCTTCGGGTGCGCGGTAGTTGACTACGTCGAGGCTCACTACCCCGTGCCCGAAGCCGTTTGCTTGCTGGACGTCGGCACCGGCGTGCGCAAGCTGTTATTCACTCTCTGCCTGAGTCCGGCGCGTCCGCAGCGCTTGCTCATTTTGGACGCAATTGATGCCGGACGCTGTCCCGGCGAGATTTTCGAGATCGATCCCGCCGAGATTCCCCCGGTCAAGCTTGACGACTTCTCGCTGCACCAGTTGCCCACGTCCAACCTGCTGCGCGAGTTGCAAGAAACCTGTGGGGTCGAGGTGCGGGTGCTGGCTTGCCAAACCGGGCCTCTGCCGGAAGAGATCTGCCAGGGTTTGTCGAAAGCAGTCAACGGCGCCGTGCCGCAAGCGGCGCAGTGGCTGGTCCGCGAATATTTCTCCCGCGCCACGGCGTCGCGAGTGAACAACATTTTCGCAGCATCGTGTGAACAGGCTGGAGGCATGGTATGAGCCCGAATCTCGCAATGATCAGCGATGGAAAGAAGTTTATGTGGGATGGGCAGCGATACGACAGCAAAGAAGAAGCATCACGCATAGCGAAGGCATATCAGGACGAAGCCTTTCAGATTCAGATAGTGGACGAAGGCGGGAAGTTTCTGGTGTACACCAGAAGATCCGCCAACGAAGTCGTCGTCGCCGCACAGTAGCGAGCACTCTCGCTAGAGGTGGCAAATGGCTGTAGACATATTGCCGGTTCCAAGCGATCCGACCCTGCTGGCCGACATTCGGCGGTATGGGAAGTTCGACCCCACAGGCTGCTATCAGTGCGGAAGCTGCACCATCTCGTGTGATCTGGTCGGGAATTCTGTGACCTTCCCCCGCAGGAGCATTCGCTACGCCCTGCTGGGACTGCGGCAACCGCTGATCGAAAACTTGGACCCGTGGGTCTGCCACGATTGCGGCGACTGTTCTCTGGCCTGTCCGCGGCAGTCGGAGCCCAGGATCTCCATGCTTACGTTGCGACGCTTCCTCAGCGTGCAGTACGACTGGACGGGCATGGCCTCCAAGCTGCTCCAGTCCAAGGCGTGGTACCTCGGTTCTTTATTCTCTGTGGCTGTTATCGTCCTGTTCCTGATCGTGGCTTACCACTTGTGGCACCTGGGGATGGCCGCTAAGGACTTCGCCACCACGCCGTTTGGATTGGATCACATGTTCCCGATCATCACCTACTACACATTGACGGTGATGCTGCTTCCGCTGTTGCTGTTGTTCTCGCGTGTCTTCCGCATCTGGCGGCTCACCATGGCTGGCGAAAGGCCGGCGCGCGCACCGCTTTTTCTCTACGCACACGAGGCCTGGATCTACGTCTACCAGTCAGTAACCCATTCGTTAATGAGGAAGTGTCCAGAAAAAGGCCGGTGGCTGGGGCACTGGATGCTCGCTCTGGGCGTGGTAATGATGCTGACCATCAAGGTCTTCGCTCTGCGGTGGTTTCAAACTGACAACATCTACCCCTTGTACCATCCCCAGCGCTGGCTCGGATACCTCGCGACCGGGCTCATCCTCTATGGCCTCAGAGAAATCTTCGTCGGGCGACTGCGGGCACAGAAGGAGATTTATAAAGAGTCGTCCTTTCAGGATCTCGTATTTCCCGTCTTGTTGGTCTCGACCGTGCTCAGCGGTCTGGCGGCGCACACGGCCCGCTACGCCGGCTTTGCACTTACCTGTCATTACCTATACGCCCTGCACATCATGATCGCGACCCCGATGCTGCTCGTAGAAATGTCATTTGGAAAGTGGTCGCACATGGTGTATCGGCCGCTAGCGCTGTATTTCCTGGCGGTCAGGGAGAGAGCCGCGCGGCAGGCGCCCGCGGCGGAGGTTGTTCCCCATGCCCTCTGACAAATCTCAAAGCGCACCGGTGGGCGCTGCCCTGGTCGTGGGCGGCGGTATCGGCGGCATGCAGGCAGCCCTCGATCTCGCCAACGGCGGCATCAAAGTTTATTTGGCTGAACGCGGCCCTGCCATTGGCGGGGTCATGGCGCAGCTCGACAAAACTTTTCCCACCAACGATTGCGCGATGTGCACTATGGCGCCGCGCCTGGTCGAGATTGGCCGGCACAAGGACATCGATATTCTCACCTTGAGTGAGGTGGAACGCATCGAGGGCCGACCCGGAAATTTCACGATTAGTATCAAGCAGCAGCCGCGTTTTATCGATGCGGCAAAGTGCACCGGTTGCGGCGCCTGCACAACCGAATGTCCAGTAACGCTGCCGTCCGAGTTCGACCAAGGGCTGGGACAACGCAAGGCGATCTACCGGCCGTTCCCGCAGGCCGTTCCCAATATCTTCGCCATTTCGCGCCGCGGGAATTCTCCCTGCGAGGCCGGATGCCCCATCCACCAAAGCGCACAGGGGTATGTGACTCTGATTGCGCAAGGGCGCTTCGAGGAAGCACTCCAGGTCATTCTGCGAGACAACCCGATTCCGTCGATCTGCGGTCGCATCTGCACCCATCCCTGCACCGCCGCCTGCACCCGCACCAACGTGGACGACGCGGTGAATTTGCCAGCGCTGAAGCGCTTTATTACCGACCATTTTTCGGACTACAAGTTGCCGCAACCAACCGTGCCCGAACGTCCGGAGAAGATTGCTATCGTGGGGTCGGGCCCGTCCGGGCTGCTTTGTGCCTATCAGCTGCGGCAAAAAGGTTACAGCACGACCATCTTCGAGGCACTCCCGGTGGCGGGCGGAATGCTGGCCGTCGGCATTCCTTCCTTTCGTTTGCCTCGGCCTTTGTTGAATGCTGAGCTGGCCAGGCTGCGCGCCATAGGGATCGAGATCCTGGTGGACACGCCGGTGGGTCGCAGCATCACGTTCGAAGAACTGCGCAAGAGTTACGCCGCGGTCTTCGTCGCCATCGGCGCCCACGTGGAACGTAGACTCGGAATTCCAGGAGAAAATCTCGCCGGCGTTACGGGTGGCGTGGAGTTCCTACGGCGAGTGAATCTCGAAACTCCGATAGCGCCGGGGCATCGTGTGCTGGTGGTGGGAGGAGGCAATTCCGCGCTGGACGCGGCGCGCGCTGCCCTTCGTTGCGGGGCTGCCGAAGTGACGATCGTCTACCGGCGAACCCGAGCAGAAATGCCCGCTGACCATCGTGAGATCGAGGACGCGGAACGCGAAGGCATCAAGTTGATGTTCCTCGCCGCACCCAAGTCATTCCAGTCGGGCCCCAGCGGGCGCGTAGCTGGCCTGGAGTGTCTGAAGATGAAACTCGGCCGGCCCGACGCCAGCGGCCGGCCAACTCCGGAACCGATTCCAGGCTCCGAGTTCGCCATTCCCTGCGACGCTGTCGTGGCCACGATTGGCCAAATCCCCGATATAAATGGCCTCGGTGAACGGCTGGGTCTGGCGACCACAAAATCGGGCACGCTCCGTGCCGATCCGCTGACGCTCGAGACCGAGCTGCCCGGTGTGTTCGCGGGCGGGGATTGCGTGACCGGTCCTGACGTGGTCGTGACGGCGATGCTCGCGGGCAAGAAGGCCGCCAACTCTATCGATCGCTGGCTGAATCACCAGGACCTCCGCGCAGAGCGCGAATTGGAAGGGCCGTACCATACCGCGTACACCGTGGACACGGCCGGCGTGCTGATGCAACGCCAAATACCCGTACAAGCCCTCGACCCCAAGACTCGTGGAAGAACGTTTGCCGAGGTCCACGTAGGCTACACGCGGGAAGAAGCAATTGCCGAGGCTAAGCGCTGCCTCGCCTGCGGCATCTGCTGCGATTGTCATGTCTGCGCAACCGCCTGCCAGGCCAATGCCATCGACTATGCACAGAAAGCGGAGACTCACGAATTGAAGGTAGGAGCAGTCGTCCTCGCCCCCGGATTCGAGATCTTCGACGCACGGTTGAAGAAGGACCTGGGTTATGGCCGCTTCCCCAATGTGCTCACGGCTCTGGAGTTCGAGCGGATTCTCTCCGCCTCCGGACCTTACTCCGGCCATGTGCGCCGGCCTTTCGACCAGCAGGAGCCGAAGCGAATTGCCTTTCTGCAATGCGTTGGTTCGCGGGATTTCGACCGCGACTATTGTTCGTCCGTTTGCTGTATGTATGCCACCAAAGAAGCTATCATCGCCAAAGAGCATCTCGGCGAAGGTCTGCAATGCGACATCTTCTTCATGGACCTGCGCGCCTTCGGCAAAGGCTTCGAGCAGTATTACCGCAGAGCGCAAGATCTGGGTGTGCGCTATATCCGCTCTCGCGTGCCCAAGATCGAGGAAGTCCCAGGGACGCGGAACCTGATCGTCAA
>DATGZX010000108.1:0-3059 GCA_035296965.1 Gemmataceae bacterium | reverse complement strand
AACAAGGAGTAAGCCAAGTGTCCCGGCGAGGGGATGTGATTGCTGGCGCTCGGCCTCCTGCAGGACTTTCGCGGCCTCCGTCCCGCGACCAAGGGGCTCATTGCCGCCCCCTGGACCCCGCTAGCCTCGCTCTGTTGCCGGGAAGACAAGCGCAGTCGCCCCTGCGATGAAAAGTCTTTGAACTCTTGCGCTGTGGTGAAAAAATTCTGTTGTCGTAGGATTTACACGTGGCTCAGACGCAACGAAACACTGGCTGGTTTTGAGGCGCCCACAGGTGGCTGGTTTTGAGGCGCCCTTTGACAGTATTCTACTTGGCGCGAAGCAGCGGTTCTTGAGGGAAGTTGCCGCACGACTTCCGGCCGTGGAGAACCGTGTCGTGCTACTTCGATCCCTGGCGGGACGGCGGCGACTGGCCAAAGATGCACCATATTCTGCGCGTGGACACCCCGCACCTCGATGGCCGTGAGCCCGCACGAAGCGCGCTAGTGATAGATAGGCAATCAGCGAAGACTAGCGAAGCCGGAAGCCCCAAGCGGTTTGGTGCGGGGAAAAAACATTCAGGGGCCGGGAGCGGCGTCTGTTCGTTGATACGGTAGGGTTACTCTAGGGGTTAGCGATTTTACTGGCTAAGGTGTAGGATCACGACGACGCCAAGACGTTGCCGCAAAACGTGCACGGATTTCTGCCACGACTACAGGCGACTTGGCCGGATGGCGCATATGCGGCCATCATCGGCCGCGCCGAAGCGACGTTGCGCAGAGTGTTCGCCGCGATCCTCCGGCCCGTTGGGCCCACGGGTACATTCATTCGCGGCATCGGGTTGAGCGAACGTTCGGCTGGTTCAGCCGCTACCGGCGTTTAAACAAAGACTACGAGCACTACCCGCGAAACCGCCAGACCTGGATATGTCACGGATATCCATCGAATGTCGCACTACTTCCTGAAGAACAAAGACAAGAACGAGCACCTTCTATGACGCCTGCGACGGAAGACAAGTGATTCTAGCAGGGCACTTATAGATTGGGTAACGTCTCCTATGAACGCGGGAAGCGTTTCCGCCGCCGGCGTCCGAACCACCATATTGTCGTAAGAACAATCGACACCGGAATCAGTGGCCAGCGCGGAAGGATGCCCAGTCGGGAGGGTGCAGGGACGTCCCAAATTCGGATGACGTCTTCCCCCTCAGTGTGCGTAACAAACGTTTTGCCATCGGGTCGAAAGGCGAAGCTTAGGGAGCAAGGCAAACGCACTAGACGTTGGCCGGTCGCCAGGTCCAGGATGACCGTATGAGCCACGTCGGGTAGGAACCAATCTGTCAGAGCCGGATTGACGACCGATCGAACCTTGATGATCCAGTCAATAGTTGCTCCGTCCTCACAGTAATCGGCTGCTAGCAACCGGCCATTTGGCGAGAACGCCAGTTGATTGGGGCCAGGTCCGACCTTAATAGAAGCGACTTGCTTTCCTGTCGTCATGTCGGCTATGTAAACTTTTCCATCGTCACCAATGGTAGCGAGCGTGTGTCCATGGACGGCGAAAACATCAGAGTCGAGTAGGCGCAACGCCACGGAGGAAACACCCACGTGTCGTTCTGTCCCTGTCCGCCAATCGATCAACTCCCAAGTCGGGCGGCCGAGTTCCAGATGTTTATACGACGCAATCAATTTCCCGCTGGCGAGATCCCATAGCTTGACGTTCTTCCGCGATGGGCCCTCGGTCATCAGCTCCCTCCCATCAGGCGAGAACAGGATCTTAACGAGTTCGGGGCCATGATGAAGCGTCACGCGTTCCTTCGATGTGGCGATGTCCAAGACTGTGACAAACTCGCTGTTCTTCCCATCTAGGATGGCAAGGCTTGCCGAATCGGGGGAGATAGCGAGCCTCCCGGTCGTTCCCTTCTTTTGGAAGCAACAAATGCCGGTCTCCGTATCCCACAACTGAATGTTCGATATTAGAAAGCTCTTCAAGTACCAGGTTGCAAGAAATCGACCGTCAGGGCTTAATTTGCCGTGAGGCCCTGATTCCCCTTCGAGAGTTGTTATTCGGCACCTCGGCATCGGGTAGAACCAAGCGGCCCAGCCAACAGCGAGCCAGCCGAGCAAACATAGCGTCCCCCGATACCTCTGGAGAGTCCAACGAGACAGAGCTAAAAATGTGGGCATGGGTATGCTTCCGCGCTGCTCGCTTCATCCAAAATGAAAAGGCGAGGGTTCCGATACAACGCCCGTGCAAGGCTGATTCGCTGCCGCTGACCACCGGAAAGATTCAACCCCATATCTCCAACGACCGTCTTATTTCCCTGGGACATGGAGTCGATGAATTCGTCGGCACCCGCCAACGAGACGGCGCCTACCAGCCGCCCGAGGTCCGGGTTGGACTCTCCCAGAGCAATATTCTCCTCGATGGTGCCAGCCAACAGCAACTTGTCCTGCAACACAGCCCCCCACCTGCCGGCGATTTGTCTCCAAGTCCAGTTGCACTAAGTGCCAACCATTGATCAGTATACGCCCCCGCGTCGTGGGATAGGGTCCGAGCAGCAATCGAGCCAACGTCGCCTTAATCGAGCCGCTACGGCTAACCGAACCGTCGCTGGTTGGCGAATGGCCGGCAGCCATCGAGGTTGTGATGGGCGACGGAGGAAGAGAAGCTGGTATGCTCCCCTATCGGCTCGAATAGGCCGATGTCATCCGGAGTCATGGAGGTGCGCATCTCCACGCCTTCTGCAGCGTCAGGTCGGCCGAGCAACGGCACCTGTGAGGATGAAGCCCCTGAAGAAGCGCTCGGTTGCTACCGAGCGGCTCTTGCCCTCCGGCCAGCAACGCCGGCGCTCGGCACCGTTCGAACAGTGGACGCCTCAACTTCTCGCTATTGTGGGCACCCGCCTCCGTGAGCACGAGGAGGGCAAGGCATTGTTGCGGCGAACCAACTTCACCAGCGCGGCAACGTTTGTCCAAATTGCCGGATCGCGGGCCTGATCACGCCAAGGATCGGGATCAGCTAACCGCACGACATCGAACACCCATCTCCTGTGAGCAGGCTCTCGGGCGGTCATCGCCCAG
>DATGZX010000107.1:0-2942 GCA_035296965.1 Gemmataceae bacterium | reverse complement strand
GGCGTGATGCACGACACGATCCCGGAACGGGGCGGCGCTGATCTGGCGGGTCTTGCCCTCGTAAATCGTGAACGTGCGGTAGGGACCGGGACGGTAGGTCTTGCTGGCAAGTTCCTCGTGCAGCAGGAACAACTGGCGTTCGAGATCGAAGACGAAGCGGGCAACGCCGGGCTTGAAGCGTTTGCCACGGGCGGCTGAGTGGGCGGCTTGTAGCAGACTCCCGAACGAGATCATCCGATCCCATAGGTTCCCGTGGCGTTTCACGCCTTTTCCTCGCCCCGACTGCGGAGCCAGCCACCCACCAGCCGCCCGATCTCGTCGATGGACTTGGCGGCGAAGCCGTAGCAGTTGATCTTCAGGCATTGCAGGTCTTTCGCCAGCCGCATCTGGAAGCGGAGGATCTCCAGCGTGAGGTTGGCGTCTTCGAGAAGCCGCTGGCGGTGCTTGGTGTACTTCGCCCGGATCAGGGTTTCCAGCAGGTCGTAGAGATTGCGTTCGATCCGCTCGCCCAGCACGAAGCGGTGGTTGCGGGGGAACTTAATCGTGTGGTTGCAGGACCAGAGAATCAGGTCGTAAGTCTTGGTGATCACGATCAATTCCTGGTCTTTTCTCATTGACTTTTGCAGGTGCGAGGATATGATTTAACGAGAATTTTAGTTTCCCTCGCAGTGTGTCTTCGGCGGCCCGATTCACCATGCCCGAAACCCAGTTTCCATCAGGGAGTCAACGCATGATCGACTGCCAAATTGGCAGTGGCATCCGCTTTTTCGGTTCCGACCCGGCTGCGCCGGGTGGCTGTTTTCGGAAACGCAATCTAATTGTCACAGGTTCATTTAAAAATCAAAAGGCGGCAGTCGTAAAGATGTAAAGTTGATCAGGGGTAAGTCCTGGAGGGGCGGAAACCGTTGTTGATGCTCCGGTACGACGGCAGGTCCCAGACACGGTCCGCCGAGCGGACGCCCGACGGTTGAAAGTCGAACGTCCCGCCCCGGAGCAGACGAGGGCATGTAACGTCCACATATAAATAATTGCTTATTATATCAATAATGATCTTGTTGCGGTCGGGCTGGTAAATTCGGGAAATATCCTGACACCATTCCCACACGTTTCCCAGCATGTCGAACAACCCTAGCTCGTTCGGCAGCAGGCTGCCACAGGGCCATGCATGGTTCTGAGACGTTTCATTGTACCAGGCGTACCGCCCCAGTAGATTCACATTCGACCCGTAAAAGCGGCTGGTCTCCGCCCCCGCTCGGCAGGCGTACTCCCATTCCGCCTCGGTGGGCAACCGGTACCCTCCCAGGCACAGGGCGTCGGGCTTGATCCTCATTCCGGCCGCATACCTGCCATCCGGGTTCGGCTCGTAGCACTCGGGGAGCCCCTCCTGGCGACTGAGCCAGTTGCAGTAAGCGGCGGCATCATACCAGGAGGGTCCGTTCCTCGGGCCTTTTTGGTCAGGACTGTACTCGTCGGTCTCGAGGTCAGCGACTCCGGGGTTCTGCTTCATGAACCCCTGATACTGCTCGACCGACACTTCTTGGGCGGCGATGGCAAACCGGCGGCGGATGATACGTCGATGGAGGGTCTCATACTTGTTTTCCCGATCCGGCTCGGTCGGCGGCGAGCCCATGTGGAACTCGACCGGCCCCTCGATCACGGTGAAGGTCTGCCCCTGGCTGTTCAGGAACCAGCGGCGGTCGCCCAAGTCCTTAAGTTTGATTAATTCGGCATCGGCGGCTTGGAGCTTCACCTGCTGACCCCACTGGCGTAAGGCCCAGGCTGCCGCACCGTGGATGCCTGCGTCGGGGTCGTTGCGGTATAGGTCGAGCAGCTTGCCGATCAGCGGCTCTCGCTCGCCGGGAGACAGCCCTCCCGTCCTGTAAGTCCCCAGCGCCAGGATCAACGCCCGCCTTATCGAAGTCTCGGGATGAAACAGAACAGCATCCATGAATTGTTGCTCGTCGGCAGGTATCACCTTGGCGACAGGTTGGATACGGTTGAGTTCGGTGGCGATCTCCGACGGGTTCACTCCCAGAGGTGCCAACCAGTTCACGATGAAACTGCGTAGCCGGGGGTCAGGACGGTGTTGCAGCTTGGGCCAGATTTCGTTGGCGTGCCCCAATCGGACCAAAGCGATCGCCGCCCGAGCCTGACGCTCGGCTAGACCGTCTTTCTCGGCCTCGGTGGTATCGGACAGTGATTTGCCCATCTCTTCTTTCAGGAGAGGCACGGCGGCCTTCTGGTGGCCTGCGAGCTTCACAAACCAGAGGGCAAAGTGGTCCTTCCCCGAATCCATCAACAAATCGGTCAACACCTGCGGCTGATCCGTGGCGTAGTTTTCAAGCAGATTAGACGCTAAGTTGCGTTCCGTCTCCGAGCGGTCCCGGTCTCGGTAGAGGGCGGCCAGAGCGTCCGTGAGTCGATCCCCAACCGGGCGCAAGGCGTTGAGCCAGAAGCCGAGATCGACGGCGTTGACCGTGACCATCGCCTCGGCGACCTTGCCGCCGACGTTTTCCCAGCGGTGGGACGATGCGTCGTACCGTGCCAGCGCACTCGCAGCCTGTAGAGGGTGTTTCGTACCAGCCGACTCTTCCAGTTGATGCCAGAGTCGCTCGACCAGCCGCTCTCGAAACGGATGCAGTGCGTCCCGAATGACCTCAAGCTCCGCAGGACCGGCGTCGAGAAGGCGACTGTAGAGGTATTTGACCTGGCCATCATCCACAGGCAGGAGGGCCAAGCTGGCGTGAAGGCGTTCTTTGGAGTCTACACCCGAGTTTTCGATGATTCGATGAAGCATTGGATTTGCCCAGGTTCGGAGTCGAAGACCTTCTAGCTTCTCGACCTGTTGCGGTACGTTCTTCGTCTCTGCCAACACGATGGCTTCGACCAGTTGCTTCGCCTCTTGGTCCTTGATCAGCCATTCCCGCAGCGACGGCACGAGG
>DATGZX010000106.1:0-38912 GCA_035296965.1 Gemmataceae bacterium | reverse complement strand
GCGAACAGTACGCCCAGGTTACTGTGGCACCTTGCCAGTTCATGACGGTACGCGGGCACGGTGGGGAAGTCCGTGGCCAATAGTTTCTGGATGGCGAGGGCGTCGCGGTAGGCCGTCTCCGCTTCCTTGGGACGACCCGTGTTCGCGAGCAGTAGGCCGAGGTTACTCTGGCTTCCCGCCAGATCATAACGGTAGGCGGTCGCAGTGGGGAAGTCGGCGGCCAGTTGTTTCTGGATGCCGACCGCGTCGCGATAGGCCGTCTCCGCTTCCCTGGCCCGACCCGTGGCCACGAGCAGTGCGCCCAGATTATTGTAACTCGTGGCGAGGTCCTTGCGGTAAGGCACCACAGTGGGGAAGTCGGCTGCCAGTTGTTTTCGGATTGCGAGAGCGTCGCGGTTGGCCGTCTCGGCGTCAGCCGCCTGGCCCAGCCTGTAACGAATCAGGGCCACGCGAAAATGCCCGGAGGCACGCAGCTCCCGTGCGTCGGGCGTGTCGCCTAGTTCTTGCGTGAATTGCTCGTAGAACTTCAGCACATTCCGCAAGAAGCCCTTCTCCGTTTCCCCGAGCACGGGCTGCTTGGCAAACACTTTTTCGACCACGTCGTCCGTTAGGATGTCCAAGGCCTTCCGGGCCTGCGCTTTCGCTGCAGTCTCTGCGAGAAGCGCTTCTTGTGTCTTTGCTTGCTCCCGCTGCACCTGGTCCAGTGCTTCTGCTGTGTGTCGCTGCTCCACTCGCACCTGTTGCAGTGCTTCCTTCGTATGGCGCTGCTCTGCTTCCAGTGCGACCAGGCCTGCAATCAGGCCGCCGATGCCTAGCAGCACGAGCGCCGCAGAACCGGCTGCCGCCAACACGGGGCCACGATTGCGTCGCACGAACTTGCGAAGCCTGTAGCGCGCCGACGGCGGACCCGCCAGCACCGGCTCCTCATGCAGATAACGCAGCACATCCAACGCCAATCCGTTGGCTGTCTCGTAGCGCCGGCCACGGTCCTTTTCCAGACACTTCATCACGATCCAGTCCAGATCGCCGTGGACCAGGCGCGTCAGCCGTTGCGGCTCTAGCTTGCGCTTGGCCGCGATGCTCGGCAGTAGATCCGAGCTGGACAGCCTCGCGCTCGGCTTGGGCGGCTCGACTTCGCGGATGATTCGCAGCATCTCCGTGAAGGCGGCGCTTCGCAGTTGTTGGCGCGTGAATGGCGGCGACCCGGTCAGTAGCTCGTAGAGCACCACGCCCAATGAGTAGATGTCCGCCCGCGTGTCGATGTCTAGGTTGTTCAGCTCGGCTTGCTCAGGCGACATGTATTCCAGGGTGCCGACGAGCGCGCCGACTTCGGTGTAGATGCTCTGTTCGGAGAGCCGCGGGCCGGTTGCCTTGGCTACCCCGAAGTCGATGACCTTGGGCACCGGCCGGCCGTCGTACAGGCCTATCAAGATGTTCGACGGTTTCAGGTCACGATGGATGATCCCCTTCTGATGGGCATGCTGTACCGCCTGGCAGACCGGAATGAACAGCTCCAGGCGCTCCTTTGGCGACAGCCTGGCATCGTCGCAGTACTTGGTCAGCGAAAGCCCCTTGACCAGCTCCATTACGAAATAGGACTGGCCGTCATCGCTGACGCCGGCGTCCAACACTTTGGCGATATTGGGATGGTCCATCAAGGCTAGCGCCTGACGTTCCTGCTCGAAGCGGGCAAGCAATCGCGCGGAATCGAGCCCGGTCTTGATGACCTTCAGGGCAATCCGCCGCTGGACCGGCTCGGACTGATCCGCGACCCAGACTTCGCCCATGCCGCCTTCGCCGAGTTTCTCGCGGAGTTTGTAGCGCCCCGCGAAGACCTGGCCGGCCGACAGTGCCCCCTTCAGGATCGCTGCTGCGGGCTTGAACGCCCCGGTCAGGTCGTCTGCCGGCGGCAAGTTACCGGAATCGTCATGGGCCTTCAGTAAGACCAGAAGCCGTCGCCGTAACTCCGGATTATTCGCACACTCGCGGTCCAGGAAGGGGGCACGCTCGGTGGGGTCGGCCAGCTCGGCTGCCGCCAGGAACAGGGCTTGAACGCGCTCGGGATCAAGAGGCATGAGAGACTCCTTTGGCTGGATCTACCTCATCATGCGTAATCGGGGCGCCAAGCTGTCGAAAAATCCGGTGAAAACTCAGAAAGTTTTCAGAGCGGCCTTGAGCCAGGCCCGGGCAAAGGTCCACTTTTGCCGCGCTTGATAGATCGTGAGGTAAAGGATCTCAGCCACTTGCTCGTGCGGAAGGCCGGCAAAATGGTGGAGGTCGACCACGCGTGCGGCGAGTGGATCTTCGCCAGCTAGGCGGGCGAGCGCTTCGTCGAGAGCAAGCAACTGCTCGTCGGGGTGAGCGGCGGCGACATCGGCCAGCGGCACGCGTCCCAGCGCTCCACCCCGCTTGATACTTTTCTTGCGCCGTGCGTTTTCGACGAGGATGCGCCGCATCGCCTCGGCGGCAGCGGAGAAGAAGTGGCCCCGGCCGTCCCAATGCCGTTCCTCGCCGGCGCCGACCAATCGCAGATACGCCTCGTGAACAAGGGCCGTGGGCTGGAGCGTCTGGCCGGCCTTCTCGCTGGCCATTCTCTGGGCAGCGAGCTTGCGCAGCTCGCAGTAGACCAATGGCAGCAATTGGTTGGCGACGCGGGGATCGCCTTGCGCGATGGCGTTCAGGACGCGCGTGACTTCACTCATGCAGCCAAGAATAACCGCCTCGACACTATTCTGCCAGTCGCTCAGACGTCTTGCGGGAAAGCTAGTAGACCAGACGATCATTCGCAAGCGAGAGGAACGGACCCATTTATTCGAAACTGGAGCCATCATTCCGCTTGCATTGCGGCGCAGCTGAGGTGCTCGTGTAATCGCGTCGCATGAACCGATTGCTCATCAGCCCGGCTGTTGCCGAAGAACGGCGGCTTGAGGCACGGCCGAGCCCCATAAAGCCCAGCCGAGAGTCGCCGCGTGCCCGTTCCACCGCATCCGTCGCCGTTGGTGCAGCGTCCTGGCAAGTGCTGAAGCCGGTCGGGAGCCGCCGCCTCACTCCAGCCGAACTCGCGCCCAGCGCTCCGGGAGGGGCGACGCTTTCCAGTCGGCGATCCGGTCCGGGTCGGTCCCCATCACATAGCTGGGGCACAGGTGCAGTTCGCGCGTCTCTTTCGCCACGTTGTAGCGGTGAACGAAGTCGAGCCGGACCTGCGACCAGTCGGGGAACAACGACCGGGGCACGGCCAGCTCCGCTGTCCACGCGGCCTTGTTCAACGCCACAGCAGCACGCCAGGCCTTGTCGGTCAGTTCCGTGGCGCCAACCGCCGCCTCCGTGCGCGCCACGTCCCGCGGCACGATGAAGGTGTGCGTCACCTTCCCCCCATTCAGGACCAGCCGGACCTGCTCCTCCGAGGCCTCCGCCGCCGAGTCCAACCTGGCGGCAACGTAGACCCACCGGTCGTTGGCCAAAAACTGCACGCGCTCGCCGCGACCGCCGGAACCCGGAATACCCAGAAGCGAGTGGGCAGTCACCGGCTCCCACGCCCGCGCACTCAGCTTGCCATCCACGGCGGCCGTCGCACCCGCCTTCTGGATCGTCAGCCGCGTGGGGCCCACCAACTGGAACGGAGAGACGGACAAGCTCCGGTTGTGGAATTGGCCGGCTTTGAAGGCAATGGTCAGTTCAGGGTCCTTGGAGTATGCTCCGGGAGCCACTTCCGCCTGCAGGGGGATTTCGAGGGCTTGCCCTGGTTGCAGCATGAAGGGGGCCGTCCGCGTCTTGATCTTCCAGCCGGGCACGTGCTCCCAGGTTAGCTCCCCGGAGACAGGGATAAGGAAGCGGGTCGGCAGGTGCAAGCGATCATCGATCAAGGTCGTCTTCACCTCGGCCGCGCGGACCGGAGCCACTGCGGCCACAGCCTGGCGCAGGAAGTGGCTCAGCTCCTCGACCTCGTAGGCACAGAACTCGTCGGCCGGCGTTGGATTCTTGGTCAGCACATAGTGGTCGAACTTCTTGCCTGCGATGTCGATGGGAGTGATGGTGACCTGGTCGCCGTCGAATTCGAAGAGGGTGAAGTGATGGACCGACTTCTCGACGGCCACGTAGCGCCGGGCCGTGGACTGGTAGAGACCGGCGCCTCCACCGGCGCTGGTCAGGAACAGGACGCCCGCTTGCGGCTTTTCGGCCAGCCGGCCCATGCGCCAGTTGCGCGCGTAGAAATGATCGTGCCCGGTCAGGACGCCATCCACCCGGTTCGCGGGATCCAGGAACAAAGGGGCCCAGTCCCAGCGCAGCGAATTGACGGGACGCTTGGCATGAGCGCTGAACAACGGATGATGGAAGGCGACGAAGGTCCAGGTCGAGTCGCGCCGCCGCCTCAGGTCGTCCATGACCCACCGAAATTGTTCCGAGTCACGCCCCTTCTCGATCCAGGCGTTGCTGTCGAGGCACACGATGTGGGCGTCGGCGTAGTCGAAGCCGAAGTAATGTTTGTTGCCCGGCAGGGCCATGTAGGAAAAGTAGTTCGGCGAGTCGCGCTCGTGATTGCCGATCGTGCTCACCCACGGCACCGAGTGCGCGATAGGCTCAATCGGTTCGAAGAACTGCTTGCGCCAGCTGTCGTGGTCCCTGCCGTCTGCCACGATGTCGCCCGTGTGGACGATCAGGTCAACCTTGGCTTGGGCGATCTGCTCGGCCACCAGGCGGTGGGTCGCAGGGTTGGAACGGGAGTCTCCGTACACGGCCAGCCGCCAGCGCTTGGTCCCCAGGACGGGAGCAGTCTTAAATTGATAGATTTCGCTTTGCAGGTCGTCACTGCGGACCCGGTAGTAATACGTGGTGGCCGCCTTTAATCCTGTCAGTTGCACTTCGTGTAACGCGGTCGGCTTGGGGACGTCCGCCGTCTGGCCGAGTTCGCGCGTCGGGCCATAGTCCACGCGTCCAGGAAGCTTGGTGGCGGTCTCCCACATGACGGTGATCCCGCTCGGTGTCGGAAGCTGAAGATAGGGACCAACCAGGAACCTCGGCTGATCGGCGGTGCTGGGTCCGGCTGCGCCTGCCCGGGCGAAGCAAGCGAGGAGAAGCAGGCTGGGAAGGAGCCAACGGTTGCAGAGCCGGGACGAGCGTTTCATGGTGATTCCCCAGAAATGGAGAGCGCGGCGTAGTCAGAGTAGGTGATTCTACGCGATGAGAAGCCGGCAAGAATCGTGAAAAAGGTATGAAGTTCTTGGAGGACTCAAACGCGCACAAGGAAGAACGAGTGCCAGGCTCAATTGGCCTCTACGGGGCTCAACGGCTCTCCGGCCTCAGGACGAGTTGAACTTGCGTTACGAAGGGGTGAAGCGGCACGTCCCGCCCCCCGCCGGATCGAGCATGCTGGTGCCGGCCGGCAGCCTTCCCTCTTGCGCTGGGGAGGCCTCTTGCCCAATCTCCGTTGCGAGTTAACTCGCGGTCAGACCGCCCGTGATTTATCGGTCCGAAGCGCGCTGGCCATCGCCATTCAGCTGCTCTGGGTGGGCAACAGGCTGAGGAAGAGTGTTCGACGCGGATTTGCATTCGTACGCCGACATGTACCTCAGGATTTGGTCAACTCCTTGCCGTAGTCATTGCTGGGGTCACGAATGATGGTGTGAATGTGATTGGTGCCGCCTTGCGGAGCATACTCGATCAGAAGCGTTGGGCCCTGGATTCGGTAGTAGGCAGCGCTCCCATTGGTCGTCGGCCCGTACCAGACAAAGTAGGTGTCGTCGATTTTTGCCTTGAGCGCGGCCATTCGACTCGCTCCTGGTCACTGTTGGAGTTTTTTGACTCTACGGCTTATCATTTGTCCGCGCCCAGTGGCCACGTAACCCAAATCGTGACAATCGCCTATATCCGAATTGCTTTCTCGAACTCCTTCTTTGGCGGATTGAGGTCGATATTCTCAATCCCGTCCAAAAGAACCGCAGAAAGGCGGCTGCTTCCGGCTTCGGACAATTGCCGTCCACTTCCCCCGTTCAATTCGAATAGGCGCCGCCACGGATAGCTCTCGTCGATGCCAAGTCCGTCAGAGCACGATCTGCTTCAGGGCGCAGGTTGCCCCGCGTCATTAAAGAACTCCGCGGACCCTGCAAAGAGCGTTTCGATGGTCAGAACATCCAACCCGGTGGTCACCCAATAGTTCACCTCCCCGGCCGAGGGTGCTGATGTCCGGTGCAGGAGGTTGGGGAAGAGTGTGGCCAACGAAGAGGGCGGCGGGAAACCATACAGCTCTTCGACTACATCCGTGCGGAACTCCGTCGATCCCAGAAAGTCAAGCGCCACGCCGCCGCGGCCCAGTTGCGGCAGGACACCCACCCAGTAGGCAATCTCACTGTTGCTGCCCGTGCGTCCCAGGAGCTTGTTGTAGAGCGACTGGACGAAGGCGGTGGCGGAGCCGGTCGTGGCCGTGTACTCCAGCGAGGTGACCATTGCGGTAACGGCCTGCTCGATCGTACTGCCGCTTTCCAGCAAGTTTACAAACGTGATTCGGCCACCGGGGTCCGAAGGCCGTCCCAGGATTTCCAGGTAGAGGCCGTCGACTACCACGCCCAGCGCTTCCGGGGAACGGCCGATTCGATCGGCAACTGCGGCCGGCGTGAGGGATCCACTATTGAGCGCGTTAACCCAGGCCCCCGCGTCAGTGGGGTCGGTGGTATTGCCGACCCGGTGGAGGAGGTCGATATAGAGGGACTCCACGAAGGCAGCGTT
Source organism: Gemmataceae bacterium (assembly GCA_035296965.1). Lineage (GTDB taxonomy): Bacteria > Planctomycetota > Planctomycetia > Gemmatales > Gemmataceae > DATGZX01. The sequence continues at coordinate 32,192 of DATGZX010000106.1, read as the reverse complement.
GGGGGCCAAGGGAATGGACACGACATGGGAAAAACTAGGGATCGTCCATGCTCCACGACCAAAGGTGCCAGCGACGAGCACGTCGTCGGTCGCGTCGTAATGCAGGGCCTGCACCTGGACGTTGGGCAGCCCCAGGCCAACGGGGGCCCAGACTGGTGTGGTCGTGCTGCCGGGCAAGGTAAGGAATACACCACCGTCGTGCAGGGTGCCGCCCAGACCGGCCACCAGGACGTAGGCGGGGCCAGTGACGCCCGGCGGCCGGAATACCTCGACGGTGCGCAGCTTGCTTACCTGCGACGGCAAGTTGCCGGAGATGTCCGTCCAACTCATCCCGGCGGTCGTGGTCATCCACACATGGCTGTCCACGTCGACAACGTAGGCGGTCTGCCAGTTCGCGGGATCGAGCGCGATGCTCAGAATGGCTGACTTGCCCGGGTAGGACATCACTCGCGTTGGGGCGGTGCCGGTCCCCGAAGTCCGCAGGAACAGTTCGCCGGCCTCGGTGCCGGCGTAAAGCACGCCGGCATCGGCCGCTCCTCCCGCCATGCCTCCGTACGCCAGCGCCGTGAATTCGCCATTGACCATGGCCGGGGTAATGTTGGTGATGACATCCCCAGGCATGTTGCCGGCCGTGTCCACGCTCTCGTACAGCCCGTTGAGACCAATCACGAGGGAGCGCGGGTCTGTGGCATTGAGCACGAAGGGCACAAACGCACCGGAAGCATTCTGGTCGGCGTCGTTGAGTCCCCCGAGATATTCGGGACTAGGGGGGGAGCCTTTCTCTGAGAGCGGCACGCACCCCATGGAACTCTCCTGGGTCCCCAGACCGACCAGGCAGTCATCGATGATGTTATTGTTGCTATCGACCGTGAAGCGGCGCATGTCCGAGAGGTTGGAGTTGACCGCGTAAAGATACGTTTCGCCGGACGAGGCCAGGCTGGTGTTATCCACAGCGACGTGGGTGGAATCGGCGAAGAAGGTCATCAGCCAGGACACCCCGTTTGGAACAAGCTGCAAGTCGGCCCCATTGTCCTGGGCGCCGGCGAAAACGGTGTGATTTACAGAGTCGTAGTCGGCCGCGTAAAACTCAGCCGCCTGGATATCGCCGTTCTCCGACACCCAGTAACGTTGGTCGCTCGACGTGGCGTCGGGGTTTACCAACCTGTAGACGCCGCCGTCGTCGCTTTCCCAGAGGTTGCCGGCCGCGTCGAACTTCATGGTGCGCGAGTCGGAATGGACGACAGTGGGTTGAGGCGTCCCGCCCGGCGGGTTGCCGTTCGCACCGCTGCCCGAGGCGAGTGACCAAGTGGTATTTTGGGTCTGCGGGTCGAAGTCCCCATAGTGGACTTCGCCGGTGCCTGACCCGGCCACGAAGACCCGTGTGGCAAGGAAAGGGTCCGCCGCTATCGTGAGGTTATTGCTGGTCTGGGGATCGGTGTCGAGCTGGGGAAGGCTCGTCTGCCCCGAGAAGTTGCTGCCCATCAACACCCAGGTACCCCCTGTATTCGCGGACTGGTAGACGCTCTCCTCCGCGGTCTTATTGGTCCCGATCGTCCCGACGAGAGCATAGACCACGTCGTTGGCGGCGTCGTTGTGGATGGCTAGCTTGACGTTGTCAGCCGCTTGGATGTCGCCGAGCAAGGCGGTGGACAGCGACAGGGCGGTCCAGGTGAGGCCGCCATCCAGACTCCGGTATATTCCCGCGTCCGGATTCATCATATTCCGGTCCCCAGGAACTGCGGCGTAGATCAGGCTCGGGTTGGCCGGATCAGCCACGATGCTAAGCACGTCGCCATTGGGCAGGCCGCTGGCGCTAATGCCGCTGCCGGTGTTCGACAAGCGCTCCCAGGTCTGGCCGCCGTCCTGGCTCAAGTAAACTCCTCCGTCATCGTTTTCGCTGACCGCGCCGGCCAGGACGATCTGCCCTTGAGGTCCAACCTGCTCGGTGGGCACAATCGAACGGATCTTGAGATTCTGATCCTGGAATGTGGTTGTCTGACCGGTGACAGGGTCCACGATCGTGCTGTAGAGAGTCCAGTGGTTCCCCAGGTCTGTCGTCTTGAGAACGCCAAGGCCGTCGCCGCCATTGGCAACGCCGGCGAACGTGCCGAAGCTGCCGTTGCTGAAGCTGCCGGTACCGGCGTAGAGAGTATTGGCGTCCAGCGGGCTGAAGGCGATGTCGCCGATCGACAGGGTCGGCATGCTATCGGTGAGCGGCGTCCAGGAGGGAACAAGCGATTGTGCGTTAAATGTCCGCCAAATGCCCCCGCTAGCTGCGCCTGCGAAGGCGATGTTGGCATTGGTCGCATCGAGGGCAAACGAGTTGATGGCTCCGGTTACCGGGTTGTTCTGCAGGGGCATGCCTTGCACTTCGCCCTGGGTGTTGGGGCCAGGGCCTTGCGGAACCCAGACCGGCGCTACCGACGGCACACATCGGTTTTCAAGGAACTCAATTGAGGGATGGACGCGAACGCGCGCGGAGGAGGCGCGATACCGGTAGCGTGGCATACTTGCGAACGACATTAGTGCGGCATAGCTCCGGGGGAAGGTCATGGTGCTTTACCTTGAGGCAGTGTCAGCTGGCTGTCATCGGCGCACGTATCTTAGCGGTAGAGCGAAACCCTGTCGAGCAATGCCCATGAGCCGAGTTCGCCGCATGTCAGCCAAGTGTCGTGTTCAACGCGTGCCGGCCAGGCTGGCTCTCCTTCCAATAATTCTTATACCTTTCTCTTTTCGTTCATGCGAAGATCACGTTGAATGCCCGCAGATCCTTGATTCGGAAACCGGCCTCTTCCTGCGCGCACGCCTCCGCGAGAGCCTGCTCGAAGACCGCCCGAATGGCTTCGTCGGTAGTCGTGCCCGGCTTGCCGACAAACACTAGCTCCGTCGTGACTGGTCCGTCTGCCGGTGAAGACGGCTGGGCCAGTTTGAGCCAGCCACGTTTGCCCGTGACGTTCAGGATGCCGTAGTCGCTAGTTTCCAGATCGAGCCTGACGAGTCCTTTGACGCGATAAATGCCCCGCGGCAAGTTCTCCACCGCTCGCTGCAACGCGCAAAACGACCAGCGTGTCTCGCTTCGGAAGGTCCACGCCGCGAACCTACATTTGTGGCCATCGCCAATCGGGTCTGCGTTCGCCACATGCGGCGCCGGCGCGATGAGCGCTGCCTCAAGCCTTGGATCGTCGAAGATCAACTCGAGCGGAATTTCGCCGAAACACGTTTCCCAAACTCGGCTCCGCGCGGCCAGGGCTTCGACTTTCCGCCTTAGTTCGTTTAGCTGGCGTGGCGTGACGAGGTCCGTCTTATTGATGACGATCAAGTCCGCCAGCTGAACGTGCTCGATGGCCAGATCGCGAAATTCGGCTTGTTCGTCACGCGCAAGATCGGCGTCGAGCACGCTGATGATCCGCACGTCCACGATGTGCTGCACGGAGGGATTGAGGAAGGTCTCGGCGACGGCGCGCGGCTTGGAGACACCGCTGGTTTCGATCACGATATGGTCGGGAGGGTGTTCCCCGGCAAGCAACCTCTCCACTTCGACAAGAAGATCGTCGCGGATCGTGCAGCAAACGCAGCCGTTGCACAGGCTGACCTTTTCCCCTTCGATGGAGACAATGAGCTTGGCATCGATGTTGATCGCGCCGAAATCGTTTACCAAGACCGCCACACGCTTGTCGGCAGCCTTGGCGAGTACGTGATTGAGGAGAGAGGTCTTGCCGGACCCCAAAAAACCGCCCACAACGGTCACGGGCGTCGTTGCCGGGATTGAAGGCTGCATGCAATCTCCAAGGTGGATACGGTTCCTAGCAGACAAGGAGCCCTCGATGCTGGCCAGGGACACAAGCCCTGCTTCACTTTCAGTCGACCTTGAGGACCTTCTTTTCAAAGATCGAGGTCCGCAATCCACGAATGTCCAAGGATGGCGCGGTGGTCGTGGGCTGCTTCACGGCGGTGGACCAGGGGCGTTCCTGCAAGGCGGCCTGCCGGATGAGGATTTGTTTCTTGGAGATATTGAAGACCATGCGATCCTCGCCGATCTGGTAGGGGCCGTCCCAGAATCTATGGACGCCGCGAATGATACTGTCCACTTCTTGGGAATCGATTGGGGAATGGCAAGTGACGCCCAGCCTGGGCCTGGTCAGTTGCAGGATCTTACCTAGAGCTTTCGCCGGCGTGTGCGACTGCTTGACCACATTCTCGGCCACGGGAAGCGGCACGTTCTGCGCCATGCTATATCGAGCCGGGTCGGGTGCTGTTTCATGGATCAGCAAATCAACGCCCCTGGCGTTTTGAGTCATATACTGGTTGGGCTGGGTATCGCCGGACCAGACCACGCTCAACCCTTGCCATTCCAACCGATAGCTTACGGCTCCGTCGATGACATGCAGCGCCGGAAAGTGCTTGATTGTAACGCCATTCTTTTGGTAAGCGATCCCAGGATTGAGCAGATAGTCGTGCTCGACAATTTCGAGGTCGTAGCCTTTCTCGATGGGGATCGTGGCGGCGAAGCTCTCTCGGTGCCATTTGGTGTACTGCGAAAGTGCACCGATGTTGGCCTTGGTTCCGAGTTCAGGCGAGGTGCTCGTCGGGCCGTGGATCTCCAGCGGCACGAACCGGTCGACGGCCGGACCGAAGGCGTAGATCCAAGGGAGATCGTTGGTGTGGTCGCAGTGAAGGTGCGTCAAGAAAATCTTGTTCATCCTGGACAAAGGGACTTGAAGAGCGTTGTAGTTGATGATGCAGCCTGGTCCTGCGTCGAACATGAAGGCGTCCCCGTTGCCGAGTTCGACGAAGATGCTCACGCCATGCTGAGCAGGCCGAATGTTGCTGCCCCAGCCTGTCCCCATCAACGTGACGCGCATCTCATCCGGAGCCACCCGTTCACCAGGATAGAACCAAAGGTCCGGACGGGCGACGACGTCCAAGAGTGGAGTAGTCGCTTGAGCCGGCGCCCCCTCCTCCGGGGGCCTTGCGACCGCGGAATTCGTCGCCAGCCCCGCTCCTGCCGCCACGGCTAGCCCGCTTCCCACAGCGGCCGCGTGATCTTTGAGGAATTCGCGACGGCTCGGCATGGTAATGGGATGCTGAGACGGGGCGGCTTTATTCTCCGGCTGGTCATTCGTGTTCAAGGAAGCTCCTTCGCAGGTTTAAGAATGAGTGGTTAACTTGCACGGATTCCAATGAGGGTCGCCCCTTCCCTTTGCAAAAGGCCTGCCCTGGAAATGACCCCTGCTGCGTCAGGCTGATGCCATAACCGTCAGCACGGCCACGTCTCAATCAAGTGTTTTCGCGCATCAGCAAAGAATCCCTCCTCGTCTGGCATCGGTCAAGGGTCAGAGAATCTACGGGAATAGAAAACCAGCGGGAACTGGTGCGCCCTGCGCGCCGGCGACTAATGCACCAGGAATGAAGAAACTGCCGTTAAGGGGCGCGCCTTGGGCCTCGGTTGTGACTCATGCGGCCGAGGTTACCCCCTGGAAGGCACGGTCGCAACGATTTTCCCCCCAGAAGCGCGAGAAGGCTCGACAACGCTCGACCGCCGGACACGGAACTGGCTGCGCTCCATCGTTCCCCTAATTAGAAACAGTTCACGTAGGCGCGAGCAGGACGCGCAAAGTCTGAAGTATAAATTTCGCCTGCCAAGCATTGAGATCTTGGTGCTGAACCAGCGCATCATATCCGCCGGTCAGAACGGGGGATCTTATCCAATCTAGCTCACTCGAAGAACAGAGCCATTTCCACGAAACTGGAGCTTAGGAGTCTGCCGAAATTGGAAAATCTGACGTTTTACGGTACAACCATCTCAGAAGCGGCGGCAAAGGGCTCGGTGATCTGCCCGCGCTGACAAGCCTGCAATTAAATCAGTGAAAAGCAAATAGAAAATGTCTACCCTCGAGCACGGAAGCTGCCATTGCCCGGAGCGCGAACACACGTCGTTTTGATACGCCGGTCGATGTGACCGAAGCGCTCAACGAACATCCTCCACGTTGGTGCTGCTCTTGGTCCGGCTCACTACCGACCCGGTTGCCAAACCGGTCCTTTCGCCATGATCCAACCATCGCCGACATCGATGCGAACCTTGCTCGCGTTGGTGGGGTCGGCTACAACATCGGTTCTATGCAACCTCTCAACCCCTCTGCCAACTGCCGCCTCACAACTCTCGACGGCACCCCGGCAAGTTGCCTGGGACTCGCCGCGGGGCCGAAGCAGGATCCGCGGTGCGTTCGTCGGGCGTTCGCACGTGGGATCAATTATTTCTTCTTCTACGGGCCTGGTAACACGTCGTTCATCGAAGAGTTGGCCTCGCTGGTCCCGCGGAAGCGCGAGCAAATCATCGTGGCTACAGGGAGCGGCAGCCGGCGGGTCGCAGGGTTGCGGGCGGCGCGGCGAAAGCTGACCGCCCTTTTGGGTATCGAGTTGATTGACGTGTTCTTCATCGAATACGTTCATCCGGGCGACAACCCAGATGTGATGTTTGGCAAGAACGGCGTGCTCGGCGAATTGCGGCAATGGAAGGAAAGCGGCTTGGTGCGGTTCGTGGGGGCGACCGCACACGATCGGTCGCTGGCCAGGCGTCTGGCGGCAGATCCGCGCGTCGATGTGCTCATGCACCGGTTCAACATGGCCCATCGCAAGGCGGCGCACGAAGTGTTCCCCGCCGCGGCAAAGGCGCGAACGCCGATCGTCGCGTTCACGGCGACACGCTGGGGCACGTTGCTTAAGCCGTATGCGGACTGGCCCGGCCCGCCGCCGACCGCCTCTGATTGTTACCGCTATTGCCTCTCTCAACCATCGGTGCACGTCGTGCTGACGGCGCCGCGCTCACTCGCCGAGCTGGAGCAAAACCTGGACGTGCTTGAGTTACCGCCCATGAGCAAACAGAAGCGCGATCAGTGGCAGCGCTTCGGCGATCTGGTCTACGGCGCGGGAAAAGGAGCGTTCGAGACCAGCTGGCCGTAAAGCTTTCGGTAGCACACCCTGGAGCCATGCGTGCTCAGGTCCGACACACCGGTGTTAGAGCGAGGGCAAGCTCCGAGTTGGAGTACTTGTTGATCGACAGAATTGCCATCTGCTGGTTCGGAGTCAATTACTATGAGCAGGATGCCGCCAGTCAGCTCCTTAGCCAACCTGGTTCGGCAGCATCGACGGACGCTGCTCAGAAACGACTGGATCGGGCTCATCAGCGTTACCTCACGGCCGCCAAGAGCTTGGGGGTTGTGCAAAAGCTGCTGCGCCGATGCCCTTCAACTTACGATCTGTTGAGAGCGGTGTCGTAATGCCGTGGTGCTGGCGATCGCAACAGAAAGGCTTTTCAGTTCGTTTCGGGAAGCCGTCGTCCCCTCCAGGCGGCGGTTCATCTTTGCCCTCGACCGACTACGCTATCGGTTTGCAGCCTTATCGAGACAGTGCCAGGGACATTTTGAACACGCCCGGCCTGGGCCGACTCTTCCCGGGCAAGGCTGCGTCAGATCGAACTTACTGTTTTGCAAAACAGTAAGTTTATGAGAAAGAAGCTGGCCTCGGCCAGTTCCTTGCTCGGCTCTTCGGCCGGGCCGGTCAGCGTACCGACATGGCTCATTTGGCCGGTGGCATGGGCAACGCACGGTTTGTAAGTGATAGCCTTTCGAGTCGTTTGGACCGCGGGGTAGGCTGGGTCGCTAACACGGCGGCGAATTTGGTATTGCCGGCGGTCCCCGGTAGCTGCGCTATGGCGTTGGCTTGCTTTCGCAATGTATCCTCGTGCCGCTGAAGAGGCTCCTGCGGCAACGGCTGTTCGAACGGCTCTTGTGCTTGGTTCTCGGGTTGTAGCCATTATTTATGCCAGGATTGCTTTCACCGGCTCGCCGTGCACATCTGTCAGACGAAAATCCCTTCCTTGGAAGCGATAAGTGAGTCTCTTGTGGTCGATGCCCAATAAGTGCAGGATGGTAGCCTGAAAATCGTGCACATGGACTGGGTCCTTCACAACGTTCATGGCGAGGTCGTCGGATTCGCCATAAGTAATCCCCGGCTTGACTCCAGCGCCGGCCATCCAAAGACTGAATGCATAAGGGTGATGATCGCGGCCCCAGTGAACACGATCCTCAATGTTGCCCTGGATGAACGGAGTGCGGCCGAACTCGCCGCCCCAGATCAACAGGGTCTCATCGAGCAGGCCGCGCTGTTTGAGGTCCTTCAGGAGGGCTGCCGAGGGTTGGTCGGTGTCGCGGCACTGGTTGTACAACTCTGTCGTAAGGCTGCTATGTTGATCCCAGCCCGCGTGCATGAGCTGCACGAAGCGGACGCCGCGCTCGACGAGCCGCCGTGCCATCAGGCAGTTGTAAGCGAAGGTTCCGGGTTGCTTAACGCCTGGCCCATACAAATCCAGTATCGTCGCCGGCTCCTTGGAGAGGTCGGTCAATTCAGGCACGCTCATCTGCATTTTGTACGCCATCTCGTATTGTGCGATCCGGGTGGCGATTTCCGGATCGCCAAAATCGCGCAGCTTGAGCTCATTGAGCTTGGCGATATCGTCGAGCAGTCCGCGCCGAATGGACCGGCTGATGCCGTCGGGATCCTTGAGATAGAGGACCGGATCGCCGCTGCCGCGGAACTTGACTCCTTGATAGCGTGAGGGAAGGAAACCGGAACCCCAGTAGAAGTCGTAAAAGATCTGGCCGCAAGTGCTGCCCTTGCTGACCGAGGTCATCACGACGAAAGCCGGGAGATCCTGCGTGGTGCTGCCCAAGCCGTAAGTGAGCCAGGCGCCCATCGTCGGCCGGCCTGGAAGCTGTGCGCCTGTCAGGAGGAAGGTGATAGCCGGTGCATGGTTCACGGCCTCCGTGTGCATACTTTTGATGAAGCAGATCTCATCCGCTACCGAGGCGATGTGCGGCAACAGGTCGCTGACCCAGGCGCCGCTCTGGCCATGCTGCTTGAACTTGGAGATGGCTCCGAGGAGCAACTTACCCTTGGCCGCCCCGGTCATCGTACTGAAACGCTTGTCACCGAGATAAGCGTCCGGCACAGGTTGGCCGTGCATGGCAGTAAGCTTGGGCTTATGGTCGTACAACTCAACGTGTGTGGGAGCGCCGTTCTGAAACAGGTAGATGACGTTCTTGGCTTTCGCTGGGAAGTGGGGTAAGCCGGCGAGTCCGCCGAAACGGCTTCCATTGGCGCCCTCGGCAACGGCGCCACAAACGCTACCTGCGCCCTTCAACAAGCATGCCAGCGCAGCCGTGCCGATACCGCAAGCGCTACGGCCGAAAAACTCACGGCGTGTCACTTGGAGACGGTTCTCGCGCAAGGGATCCACAATCTACTCCTTCGACAAGGCTTCGTCGGTGTTCAGAATCGCGCTGCAAAGAGCCGTATATGCTGCGTGTTCGACGGGATCGAGGGTTTCGTCGCGCTTCGAGTCACCTGTCTGCAACAATTTTTTCGCATCCGCAGTGTTCGCCCCAAATTCGCGCTGCAATCGACGCACGCTGTCCAACAGAACTTGTCGTTCCTCCGCGGTGGGCTGCCGTGCCAGCACGAGTCTAAAGGCTAGTTCAACGCGAGCTTCGGGCGCAGCGCCCGCGGTTTTGAGCACTCTTTCGGCAAGGGCGCGTGCGGCTTCCACGTAGCCGACGTCGTTGAGTGTGGTCAGCGCCTGGAGCGGCGTGTTTGTGCGTGTAGGCTTCACAACACAGGTTTGCCGCGGGGACACATCGAACAACATTGTCGGTCCCACGATGCGCCGCCAGAAGGTATAGATGCTGCGGCGGTACAGTGCTGCACCTTTGTCCTGCTCATAACGCTTTATCCCAAAGGTAGCTTCCTCCCAAATACCGGCAGGTTGGTAAGGTTTCACAGGCTTGCCCCCGATTTTTTCGACACGAAGGCCACTCGCGGCGAGAGCCTGGTCGCGAATCATCCAAGACGGCAGCCGGTACCGCGGACCACGCGCCAACCGCCGGTTCTGCGGGTCTCGTTCAGTCAGTGCCGGTGTCGTCCGGGATGATTGCCGGTAGGTCGCACTCATCGCAATCCGCTTGTGCAGCGCCTTCACATCCCAGCCACTGCTGACGAAATCGGTTGCCAGCCAATCGAGCAGATCCGGATGCGACGGCCTCTCTCCCTGCACTCCGAAATCTTCCGGCGTCTTCACCAAGCCCGTGCCGAAGAACTGCTGCCAGCAGCGGTTGACGGTTACGCGGGCCGTAAGCGGGTTGTCTGGTGAAACGAGCCAGCGCGCCAGACCCAGACGGTTTCGGGGGGCGTCCGCTGGAAACGGGGGCAGGATGGCGGGCACGGCTGCGCTCACTTTCTCCGCCGGCTTGTTGTAGATGCCTTTGACGAGGACAAAGGTGTCGCGCGCTTTCGGCAGGTCCTCCATCACCATGACGCGCGGGATGGAACGACTAAAACTGCCTTGAGCATCCACTGCGGCGTGAAGTTTCTTGAGCTTCGCTGCGTAGCCCGGCTGAGCGGATCCCCAATTGCTTTCCAATTGGCTCAGTTGGCTTCGCGTTCGTTTATCCGCCGGGATTTTGAGTAACGCGAGGATTTCAGCCTTGAGGCTCGCGACACTGGGTGCATCGGAAACCGGCTTGCCTGGCGGGCGTGGGAAAAGCTTAAGCTCCAGCTCGGCCACGTCCTTGGCGGCGAGCGATGTCGCGCGCGTCAACTCCTCGAGCCTTGCTGTTTCAGACTTCGTTGCCAGCTCCAGAGCCGGTTTGGTCTGCGGGTTGTCGCCCTCTCCCGTAACCGGAGTTTGGTTGAAGAAAGCAAACAGCGAATAGTACTCGCGTTGGGTGAGAGGGTCGAATTTGTGGTCATGGCAGCGGCAGCAGTTGAATGTCAACCCAAGCCAAATAGTGCCGGTGGTTTCGGCCATGTCCATGACGTAGTCCACGCGATTCTCGTCGGGAATGCGGCCGCCCTCGCCATTGATCATGTGGTTGCGGCAAAAACCTGTCGCTAGTTTTTGCTCAGGAGTCGAGCTGGCGCACAAGTCACCGGCAAGCTGCCAAGCCGTGAACCGATCAAAAGGCAGGTTGTGGTTGTATGCCGTTATCACCCAATCGCGCCACGGCCACATCGTCCGCTCGCCATCGCCCTGATAGCCGTTGGAATCGGCGTAGCGGGCGGCCTCCAGCCACTCCCACGCCATGCGTTCGCCGTAACGCGGCGAGGCAAGAAGACGATCTACGACCTTCTCGTAAGCATTGGGGGAGAAGTCGCTGACGAAAGCGTCTACCTCCGCTGGAGTCGGCGGCAGACCAGTGAGATCCAGCGAAACGCGGCGAATCAGGCTGGCACGCGTTGCCTCCTGGGATGGGCTCAATCCTTCCTGTTCGAGTCGTGCCAGAACAAAATGATCGATTGGATTCTTAGGCCAGCCTTGATTTCGAACGTGCGGCAGCGCCGGCCGGTGCAAGCCTTCAAATGCCCAGTGCTTTCCCCACTCGGCGCCCTCGTCGATCCACTGTTTCAAAGTGGCAATCTGCCGGGGTGTGAGCTTGCGATCGGACTTTGGCGGAGGCATCACCTCGGTTGCCTCCTTGCGCGTGATCCGTCTGGCCAATTCGCTCTGAGCACTACTGCCCGGCACGATGACTGGCTCTCGCAGACGCATGGCTCCCTCTTTCGTATCGAGCCGAAGCTTTGCTTTACGCGCCTTGGGGTCAGGACCGTGGCAACGGAAGCAGTTGTCGGAGAGAATTGGAAGGATGTCTCGGTTGAACTGAACCTTTGACTGCGGCCGCGCGGTAAACGATTGGGCAGCCGCCGGATGGGTCATAAGGACGACGTAAAATCCCGCGAAAACCAGGGTGCATCCGCTGTCGATGAGGCTTTCCAAAGAACAACTTGATCTCAATACCACGGCGGCGCCTCGCGAGAGAGATAATAATCGGCGTCTTTGCTCACGTTAACACGACCGGTGCCCACGCGGAAGCCTCTCTCTCCCTCTGAAGGAGCCAAGGCTAGAGGAACACCTGCTTTCCTGTTTGCAAAGCCATCGTCGCCCAACGAGGTTGGCCACCGCACCGACCCTGGCTCAGGGGGAAATCCCGAGAATTCATTGCGCGATTCCCCAGACTTCATCATAGTGAGAACAGCCGGCCCTGGTCCAAGCCCTGCGCACCCAACATGCCTATGCTCACGAGGCCATGGGCTGAATCGCAAGGGGCACGCTCGCCTGTGGTACTTGCGACCGGTTCGGAAAGCGGTTACTCTGCTCTCGACAGTTCCGATCAGGCTTGCTTTGGAAGGGCACCCCAATGGCGAACAAGATGAATGGAGTTGCTGACCAAAAGGCTATCGTGGCATTGCTCGCCAACGCAGCAGCAGCGACGGCGCGCAGCACCAATGGCACTCACAACGCCATTACTAACGAAAGGCCTCTCACCATAGCCTTACGCGCGAGGGTGAGAGAGGTCGCCATCCGCCTTCGGGTTGTCGATCCGAAATACACGGCCGAGAAGATTGCCAGGCTTCTCAACCAGGGCAACGCATCGTGGGACGTGGGCAGACGCGCACGTTACTTATCAGATCGAGAAGAATGGCAAGGTGATCGCTGAGATCGAGTACGCCGATGAAGAAACCCTTTGGGAGCGCTACCAGGCGGAATAGATGTGCAATTTGACAACCATGCACGCGATCCCTAACTTCCCACTCATCGTGGGCATTTTGGTTTGTCCAACTCGACTTCCTGGAGGGATTTCCATGGCTGGCAACACAGCACCCAAGCCCGCAACGAAGTCCGCAATGTATCAGACGCTTGAGGAAGCGACAGGACTGTCGCGTAAGCAGATTGCGGCTGTCTTCGATGAACTCAGCAAGTTCATCCGCCGTGATCTTGGGAAAAAGGGACCGGGCATCGTGGGGCTTCCCGGCCTGCTGAAGATTAAACGCGTGCACAAGAGTGCGACGCCAGCACGCCAGGTTCGCAATCCGGCGACGGGCGAGCCGATGATGATTAAGGCCAAGCCGGCACGCACCGTCGTGAAGGCCTATCCTTTGAAGAGCCTAGCGAGGCTTCGCCTCAAACCAACTGACGCATGACGACTACCTGCGGGGACAAGTCGGCTCCGGCCGCGCCAATAAAACAGAAGGTTGTCACCTTCTGTGCATGAAACCGCGAAGCGGTTGGTGGCCCGACGGGCCTTGGACGACCGGAGCCAGCCATGAGTCTACCGCGTACTGTCGCCGAAGCCATCAACCAGCATGTGACTCTGGAGGTTGAGGCCATCGACCGCCTGTACCTCAACGTCTACCAGCCCAAGTTGCAATTGGAACGACATGTCTTCCAATTCCTGCGTGAGCAACGCGGGCAAGGCGCTCTGTCCTCGCGCTGTTTCGCGGGGATGACCCAGGCGTTCGTCGGCGGCATTGAAGCGTACGCCAAACAGAAGGCAGTTCCCCTCATCTCCTTTGGGCGTAAGCAACGCAAAGAAGAGGTTGCCGCCCAGTATCGCTCCAAGCATTCGGGCGGCGAAGGCATCGTTTTCATCGGCAAGGCTCAGGAAAAGGCGCGCACCTTCCGCACCGAAGGACGCGTCAACACCACCACGGGACAAACTTATCCCTGGCTGGTGAGCAGCACCGCGATGGTGAATCAATACTACTTTTACGGTCTCGACGACGACTTCGGACCATTCTTCCTGAAGTTCAGCTCCTACTTTCCGTATGGGGCCAAGCTGTGCATCAACGGTCATGAATACGTCAAGCGGCAACTGACCAAGGCAGGCATCGCCTTCGAGGCGCTGGACAACGGCATCCGCAGTTGCGCCAACCCCCAACGCTTGCAGGCAATCGCCGACGGCCTCAGCGCTAGCAAGATCGACGCACTGCTGCGCAAGTGGCTGGCACGTTTGCCCCACCCGTTCATGGCCCAGGATCGCGCCGCCGGCTTCCGCTACGACCTGTCCATCATCCAGGCGGAGTTCGCGCGGACGCAGCTGCTGGACCGTCCGGTGGCGGGACGCATCTTCTTCGAGGAAGTTATCCGCGAGAACCTTGACCTGGGACGACCCGACAACGTGCAACTGATCTTCGAGCGGCGCGTCAGCAAACGCACGCCGGGCCGGTTTCGCACGCGCGTGATCACGGAGGGCGTTCTCCCCTCGCTCTATGTCGACTACAAGTCGAGCCGGATCAAGCAATACTTCAAGGAAGGACAAGCCTTACGCACGGAAACGACCATCAACGACACCTACGACTTCGGCATCGGCCGCCGGCTGGAGAATCTCCCGGCTTTACGGGAGCTTGGCTTCACCGCCAACCGACGTCTTCTGGACGTCCAACGAGCCAGCCAGGACTGCCGTATTGGCGAGGACGTGTTTCGCGAAGTGACGTCGCCGTGTCAGGTTGATGGCCAACGTGCTTCGGCCTTACCGTACGGTAACGAGTTGGTGATGTTGCTGTTCCAGCTCCTGCTGCTGTTCCGTCTGCTGCCCATGGGTTTTCGCAACCAAGAGTTGCGCGTGCACCTGGCACGACTGCGCGGGCAAGACCCGGCTTCATGCACCCTGGGGCAGATGACGTACCAGTTGCGGCGGCTCCGCTTGCATGGCTTGATCGTGCGGCAAGCAGCAACGCACCGCCACCAAGTGACCGAGCGCGGCTTACGAGTGGCACTGTTCTTCACGCGGAGCTATGCCCGCCTCGTGCGTCCGGGCTTGACCGCCATCTTCGCAACGGAGCCGCCTGAAGACCCGATGCTCCAACAAGCCTTCGCTAAGGTCGAAGCCGCAATGCAGGCATACGCCAGCAAGGCGAAACTTTGATGGGAAAACTTGACTCAAGCACGACAAGTATTCTGGCTTAAGGGGCAGGGCTTCCAAGGTGTACAAAGCGGTGAACATTGGACCCGGAATCCAAAAACCGCGCATTTTCTGTGGTGGACGGAATGACAGATGCTTGTCACCTGTCCTCCAACGGCGCCCTCAATGGCCATGGTTGCAGAATTCCCTGCAATAATGGCCTGTTTCACACCTTGGAAGCCCTGGCTTAAGGGGTCTAATTTCGACTTCGGTGTAAAAGACCAACAAAGGATGCCAGCGGAAATCCTCGGCAAACTTGCGTGCTTGATCGCATGGTCTATTTTGCAGGCCACTATTCCCGCCGTACAAGTGTCGCGCCGCCGTCCACAAGAAGCGTGGCGCCGGTAAGATAAACGCCGTCATCGCTCGCGAGGAACAGGAAACTGCCTGCAACCTCTTCCGCGTTGCTCATTCGCATCAGCGGCACGGTTTGATCCACAAGTTTTGCAAAGCGTTTTTCGCGATCATAGATTTTCTTCGTCAGCCCCGCGTAGACGATACCGGGGGCTACGATCGCGGCAGTGATGCCTTGGGAAGCTAGTTCCTGGGCAATTACTTTTGTGAGCATCACTTGGCCTCCCTTGCTGGCGCAATAGCTGGAGCCATGAGGCCAGGGCATGTGTTGGACCCATGAACCGGTAAAAAGAATCGTGCCGCGCCGGTCGCCGGCTTTGCGCGGGTTCTTGAGCATGATGCGCGCGGCACGCTGCGCCGTGAGAAAGCTACCGGTCAGATTGACGGCGAGAGTTTTTTCCCAATCTTCTTGAGTCACCTCAATGAACGGACAGTTGGCAACGAACCCGGCATTGCAGATGACCGTGTCGAGCCGACCCAGGAACTTGAGCGCCTCGATAATCGCCAGGTCCACCGAGGCAGATTGGGTGACATCGCAACGGACATAGGCGGCATTTTTCGCATCAAGATCCCGCGCGACGGCGCGGCCCCGCGTCAGTGGCAAGATATCGGCGAGCACCACGCGCGCTCCTGCGTCAAGAAAGCGTTTGCCAACCGCGCGGCCAATGTCGCCGCAGCCCCCAGTGATCAATACCCCTGTTTCGGCGATACCTTTCATAGTAACGATGCTCCTTGAACACCTTTGGACGTGATGGTCCAACCGCCACCAACGACAGGAAGGTGAACGCTCGCGGTGCCGCCCAACCGACGATAAGTCTCTTCGAAGATACGCGGGTCAAGCGTTTCGCCAGGCTCTGGCGCCTTCGCCCAGAGTTGATGATGATGGGGGATGAAGGTGGCGGCATCGAGATGCCATGCGAGAAGCGCAGCCTCATATGCACTCATGTTGCCACCCGAGCCATTGATACAAAGCGTGGCGAGCGCCAAATTCGTGGATGCAACAGCGCGGTGGATGCGCGCGTCGTATTCCGTGTCACCCGTATGAAATACGCGCACGCCATCGAAGTCGAGCACAACGCCGAGCGCATCGGGAACCTCCCAACCCGCCGTCGAGACTTCATGCCTTGCAATGATTGCCGTAAGCAACGCACCCGCAAGGTCGACGGTCTGCCCTCGACTGATTGGAATAATCTGCGTCCGGGGCAGTCCCCACGAGAGTGCGCGGGCCATGGCGCTGGGTGGCATGACAAATTTTGCCTCGGGACGCCGGCGCGCCAACTCGGGGATACTGCCAGGATCGAGATGATCTTCGTGCCAATGTGTGGCGATGACAATATCCGGTGCCGCGTCGGCGATTTGAATCGGAGGAGGAAATGCGCGACCAACCCCAAAGATTGTGTGCACAACATCCGAAAGGTAGGGATCGATCCAGACCTGTTGGCCCGAGGATGTCTTGAAAATGAATCCCGAGCCACCGAGCCACCAAACTGCAATCGAGCCGGCGGCCGGACGGGCTGCGACAATGCGTTGCGCTAGTGTTGTTGAGTTCATGAGAGAGAAGACACACGTCGAAGGATATTGGAGCGCGCCATAAAATCAGCGCGCAGTTGGACGCCCAGCCCAGGGCCAAACTTATCGAGCACTGCCCGACCGTCGCGAACGGGCACGTCCGGCGTGGCGACTTCGCGGTAGTAGCCCTCACAGAAGCCGCGCACCATTTCCATGATCATGGCATTGGGCACCGCGGCGCAAAGATGCAGGCAGGCAAAGACATTGACCGGACCAGTACAATCGTGAGGCGCAATCGAGAGGTGATGGGTATCCGCAAGCGTAGCGATCTTCAACGCCTCGCTCAATCCACCGGTCCAGATGATATCAGGCATTACGACATGTGCGGCCTGGGCATCAAGAATGCGACGGTAAGCGTGACGCGTAAAGAGCCGTTCGCTCACCGTTTGCGGAACGCGAGATTCGCGCACGAGCCGCGCAAGATCGACGGGACTCTCCGGTTGCAGAAAGTCTTCCATCCACATGACATCGTATGACTCAAGCGCTCGAGCGATGCGAAGCGAGCAATTCACATCCCAACGTGAGTGTCCCTCGATCGCAATCTGCATCTTGCTTCCTACAACGCGGCGAATTTCCTCCACCGTCCAGAGTCCTTGCGCAAGTTGTTCTGGCCGTAGATCGTGCCCAACAGGGCCAATCGCCGACCAACCAGCTGGACCGGTCACTACCGAAGAGGACATCTGCGGGGCGAACCGGTCCCACGGCCAGACTTTCATGGCAGTGATCCCCTGCGCAAGCAGCGACTGCGCCAATTGGCCGGGTGATTCAAGGAAGCCGGATTGGTCCGCATACAGCGGAGTGTCGACGCAGGTGTTATAGATGCGGATCGAATCTCGCGTCTGACCGCCGAGCAAGTTCAAGACGGGCTCGCCTGTCCGCTGACCGAGCAAGTCCCACAAAGCAATATCGAGCGCCGAGATCGCGCGCATCTCGGCACCGGCATGGCCGAAGAAATTCGCATAACAAAACAGTGTTTGCCAAAGTAGTTCGCGATCATAGGCAGAATGGCCCAGCAAAAGCGGGGCCGCAAAATCGTGAATCACGGACTCAACGGCAGCCGGGATATAAAAGGTTTCGCCAAGACCCACGAGCCCACTCGATGTGTGCAAACGCACCCAGAGCAGGTTGGGGAAATCGGGCGAGCGAAGTGTTTCGATGCAGGTGAGTTTCATGGTGGTCGTTCGATTAGCGTAATATTTCCCGAGCGGCGTGCGCGAGATGCGTCGCGGTCATACCGTAGCGCTGGGCAAGATAAGGCAACGAGCCGCTCGCGCAAAAACTGTCGGGAAGCCCCACGCGCTTTAGCCGGATCGTCAGCCGTTCGTCAACCGCCAGATCCGCCACGGTGCTCGCCAAACCGCCAAAGACGACGTGGTTTTCCGCCGTAACCACGCGCGGCACGCGTGCCAACAGCGCCGCTACCGTGGCACGGTCGAATGGCTTCAGCGTGCTCACATGTAGC
The DNA here is from genome assembly GCA_035296965.1 of Gemmataceae bacterium. Classification (GTDB taxonomy): domain Bacteria; phylum Planctomycetota; class Planctomycetia; order Gemmatales; family Gemmataceae; genus DATGZX01. Next base: position 14,015 of record DATGZX010000106.1, on the reverse strand, counting down.
ACCGCTGCACTGATATTCTCGGCTTCCAGTTCGCGGGCAGCATCGAGTGCGCGAGGGCTCATGAGGCCCGAACTAATGATCGCGACGTCGGCGCCGTTGCGCAGGAGCTGCGCTCTTCCAAGTTCAAAGCGGTATTCAGTGGCATCCAGCGCGACAGGTACTACACCACGAAGGAGTCGCATGTAAACGGGACCATCATGGATGGCAATCGCGGCGGTGGCCTGCGCCAGTTCCGTGGCGTCGCACGGATCGATCACGGTGAGGCCAGGTACCCTGCACGTGAGCGCCAGGTCCTCAATCCCCTGATGCGTGCCACCATAGCCGGTCGTTAGACCGGGAAGTCCAGCAATGATTTTCACGTTTGCCCGCCCTAGTGCAGCTCCGATCGCGATAAAATCGTAAGCGCGCCTGGTGGCAAACACGCAGTAGGTTGTGGCAAAAGGAATGCAGCCGGTACGTGCCAAACCACAGGCAGTGCCGATCAGGCTTTGCTCCGCCATCCCCATCTGAAAAAATCGCTCTGGAAACTTCTCGGCAAAGATGTGGATGTCGGTGTATTTGCCCAGGTCGGCAGTAAGTCCGACAATGCGATGGTCTTTCTCGGCGGCGCGGACGAGCGCATGTCCGAATGGCGCCGACTCGGTTCGCGACGCGCCGCCGACGTCGGAGGTGAGGATACTGCCCGTGACACCAGGCGCTGTCATTTTGAAACTCATCGCGATTCATCCAATTGACGGCTGGCCAGTTCCCATTCATCGGCTTCGACACGAATGAAGTGATTTTTCTCTCGCTCTTCGAATATCCGGACGCCGCAGCCCATGAGCGTATCCACGATGATGGCTTGCGGGACTCGTTTTGTCTCGCGTGCTTTGGCAAATGCCGCGAGCAAGGCCTGTATGTCGTTGCCGTTCACTCTCTGCGTATGCCAGCCAAACGCCGACCATTTTTTCTCCAAGGGTTCGATCCCCATGACGCACGCAGGCGGGCCATCGGCTTGCTGGTTGTTGCAATCGATGATTGCCGTGAGATGATCCAAGCGGTGGTGTGAGGCGGCCATCGCCCCTTCCCAGGTAGAACCTTCCTGGCATTCGCCATCCGAGAGAAGAATGAAGACGCGTGCCTCGCAGTTTCTTAGTCGCAATCCTAAAGCCATGCCGACAGATTGAACGAGTCCGTGACCAAGTGACCCCCCTGTCATTTCGACCCCAGGAGTCGTTTCAGGAGCTGACATCTCCAAACGCGATTCATCGGCACCGTAAGTATCGAGTTCGGCGATTGGGATGATCCCGGCTTCGGCAAGCGCCGCATAGAGCCCGATGGCATAATGGCCAATCGAAAGCACAAAGCGGTCGCGATCTGGCCAATATGGCTCGTTAGGACGCGACCGCAGTTGGGAAAAGTAAATCACCGCGAGCACATCTGCAATTCCCAAACCCTGCCCGACATAGCCCTGCCCAACGATCTTCGCCATGAGAAGCACATGGCGGCGCATCGCCTTGGCCCGACTACGTAGCACGGCAGGATCGTGTGTCAGTGCAAGGCAATCTGAGTCCGTAAGCCGACTGTTCACAGCGTCAATCTTGGACAGAGTGCTGTTAATTGACATTAGGCTAATTCCATCCCTCCGGTGAAATTAAAGCGTTCGGCGGTGACATAGCCGGCGGCATCGCTGGCCAGCCAGACGGCCGCATTAGCGACCTCGGCAGGCTCAACCCGGCGCTGCATCGGCAGGCTCTGTGTCCGCTTAGTGACGATGGCCGCTGGGTCTTCGCCCGTGATTCGTGCAAGCTCGCGATCAAGCCCGTCGATCATGCCGCCGGTCATGCGTCCCGGTGCGATGCAATTGACGGTAATCCCTTCGGACGCCCATGCCAAAGCACACGACCTTGTGAAACTATCCACTGCAGCTTTGCTGGCGGCATAGGTGGCAAATAATGGTGTCCCAAGACGAGAGGCAGGCGTCGAGATCGTGATGATTCGGCCGAATTTGCGCGGCAGCATCGCTTCGGCGGCCATGGTCATGCAATAGAATGCGCCGCGGGCATTGACGTCGAACACCTGATCCCAACGATCGGGAGTGACCTCCAGAAGCGGATCCACGAGACAGATCGCGGCACAATTTACCAGGATGTCGAGTCGACCGAAGTGTTGCACAACATCACGTATTCCAGCACGGATCTCTTCGGGATGCGCAACGTTGAGCGCCAACGCCAGGCCATCGACACGCTTGCCCGCCAGAGCAAGTGTTTCATCCGCGGCACCTTTGTTGAGATCGGCAACCGCCAGCGTCGCTCCTTCCTTGGCATACGCGGTTGCAATCGCCCTTCCCAACCCGGCACCACCTCCCACGATGAGTGCTGTGCGATGTTTTAATAGCATAGGACTTACTCAAGTGGCTCGAAGCTGTTCATTTCCAGGCCCCAGCGATCTCTTCCAGCGTCCTGCCTTTTGTTTCCGGAACCAGCCGCCAGCAAAAACCGAGCGCTAGCAGGCACACGCCCGAAAATAACCAGAACACTCCGGCTGGAGAGCCAAATTCTCGTTCGAATGAATGAGACAAAAGCGGAAATACTTGGCTTCCCACAAAAAACGCGATCCACAGGCATATTCCAGCGATCGACATGGCCCGCCCGCGCACCCGTGTCGGGAAGATCTCCGACATGATCAGCCATGCCAAGGGAGCCAAGCTGCTCACATAGGCTCCCACGCACAGAAACATCATCACGACGACGGCATATCCCGTAACTTGATAATGGAAGCAAAGGCCCATAACGACCAAGCCCACGGCCATGGCCGCGGTTCCCGCTAGCAACAGCGGGCGGCGTCCCCAGCGATCGACCAGCCAGAAGGCAAGCGCCGTGCAGATGATATTCCAGACGCCAAGCGGAATCGCCTGCGCGATGGCGTCGGAGGGAAGGTCGAACCCGGCGCTCTTGAAAATCGTAGGCGCATACACGAGCAAGATGCTGACGCCTGTCGCCTGCTGAAAAATGGCAAGCATCACTGCCACGAGCAAAGCAGTTCGGGTTCCCGGTTGGAACAACTCGGACCAGTTTCCAACTTCCTCACGCATCGAATCCTTGATCTCGGCCAAAGCCACGTGGGACTTCACAGGCCCTTCGCTCTTGATCAGCAACGCGAGAGCCTCGGCTTCACGACCTTTTTCCATGAGCCAACGCGGACTTTCTGGCAAGGCGAACAACAGTCCTAGCCAGGCCAGCGCAGGCAAGCATTCAGACCCGAACATCCACCGCCAGTCTCCCCGAAAGGATAACGCATAGGAAACCACGATCGCGGAAAACAAGCCAATGACAATGGCAAGTTGATTTACGGAAACCAACCGCCCGCGAAGCCGCGCTGGAGCCATCTCGGCAATGTACATCGGAGTGACAATCGACGCCAACCCCACGCCAATGCCTCCGAGAATCCGAAACGCGTTGAAGGTAATCATGTCTTTAGGAATCGCCGTCCCCAGCGATGCGAGAAAAAGCAGAAGCGCCGACACTGCGAGTGTGCCGCGTCGTCCGATCTTGTCGCTGAGCGCCGCGGCGACCAGAGGTCCAATGATGCAACCTAACGCCGCGCTACTGACGGCAAATCCTTCCTGGTGTTGATCCAGCGCAAACTCAGACTTGAGAAAAATCAATGCCCCGGAAATGATCGAGATGTCGTAACCAAATAGGAATCCTCCGATTGCTGCCGCAATCGCGATGCGAAAAGCATATCGATTGAGATGTGACTCCTCGTGCGAGCCTGTTGGGGCTTGCGCCGCTTCGGATAGGTTCATGCTTGATGGAGTGCGAGCCACGGGATTGGATTCCAATACTTGTTGGGTAAGCTGAGTTGATGTCAGCAAACGATCAGGTGCAAACCAATCGTTCCTGGTAGCTGAAACGCGCCTAGTAATTGATAATAAGATTCACGCTGTCCTTCAGATCGTGCAACTTCACAACTTCTTTGCCTGAATCGAAGTCTTTCCAGTCCTTGCCGTTGACCGTTACACTCTTGATCGGTGCGGATTTAGGATGACGCAGACGCAACCAAACTTCTTTCGCCGGGTTACGCGACGGCAAATCGATCGTGGCTGTAATCTTCCCATGATTGACGTCGGAAAGGACCTGATACCCGATTTCCCCGAAATGAGTCGAGGCATTCTTCACGGCGATCCTCTTACCTTGCTCCAGCCAAGCCCGTGGGGTCGCCCGCGCCAACCATAGGTCCTCGCCATCTTCCATGACGAGCATGTGCCGGAACCGCTCGAGGAAGCACGACTCCTCGTAAATCTTGTCAGGCGGTCCGCCGGTGGTGTGCTCGCGAAAAGTGTACTCCCCCGGCATGATGTCCACCGCGTATTGATTGAATACCGAACGAATGCAATTCGGCACGTCGTCTCCTGCCAGGTGGATGTTGGCGTGACGCTCCAGGCCGCACTGATACTGCCAGCTCGCGTGAGAAAACCAGTGCTTCTGGGGATCGTAACTGGCTGTCCGCGCATAAACCTTGGTGTTCTCCAGGAGGAGCCGATCCTCCAGGACGTCAAGGTGGCCCTGGACGCGGCAGTCGCGAGGGCTGAGAAGGCCGCTGGGGCTGATCAAAGGATCCGCGGATTGTACGGTGTCCCAATAGATTGCCCCGACGTGCCCCTGACAGCGGCGCCAGCCCCAGGCGCCTGCCGCGAATCCGCGGACATACGGAGAGAAGGGAATAAACGACCGGTAGGTTCCGTCCCGCACCGCCACAACCGGTGTCCGTGTGATGGAGCGGTCGATGGCCGCGAGTAGATCCCGGCGGTAGGCCTCCGCCGCCACGGCCATCCTGGCCCCATCTTCTGGACTTATGAGCGCGAGCAATTCCGCCAGGCGTTTGACGCCAAGCCAGTAGTAGGCCTCGGACTCGTAAAACTGCATGTGCATGCGTTCGCTGTCGGGAGTCACGACGTGGGCCGGCTGCAGACCTTTCGACCACAGGCGCTCGCCGTTGGGGATGTTGGCGGCCAGCAACTCTCGCTGGCGCAAGATCCACTCAGCGTTGGCCTTCATGCGCGGGGCGTTGGCCTTGAGCCAGTCCAGATCGCCCGTGAGGCGGAAGTGTTCGATCAGCGTAAACATGATCGCGCCGGGGCCCATGCCGTGGACGCCATCCATGTGCCCGCCAACACCTTCGCTCCCCTCGGCATGGGTAAGACAGCCCTGGCCGTCGGCGAAGTGTCCCAGGGGCCGGTCGGGCAAAGCCCACCCATGATGACCACCACGTCCCGGAACGATTCGGGGCTGCGTCGGCAGGCTGAGCCATTGGTCCAGTCCATCAGCAGCTTCCTTGTGCATGCCCTGAAGGTCGAGGGCGCGCAGGATCATGTAGGTTTCCGATGCGAGAATGCCGAACGGGTAATCGTTGAAATGCCATTTTCCGTTCGAGTCCTTGAGAGTCCTCCTCAGAATGTGCCAGGCCCCGAGTTTCCACTGAGCGGTCAAGTGTTCGTCGGGGACATCGATCTGCATCGGTGGTTCGAACGGAGGTTTAGGGAGAGCAGGCAGCGGCTCGGTCGGGTGCAACGCTCGGACAGCAGCTTCCCAGGTTTGCTCGGGATGCTCGCGAACCCGCTCCCGGATGGTCTTGAGACCGAGGGCTGCTCGTTCCTTGAGGAACTCCTTTGCCGACTTGGCGGTCGAGCTCATGTCGAAGGGAGGTTCGGAGGCGGCCGGAGCCGGCTGCCAGATCGAAGACGCCGCCGTGGCGTAGAATCGCCAGACGCCGGCGTTGCCCCGACCATCCGCATGGGGATTGCCTGCATGGATGTTGTCCAGGACGTCTCTTGTCAAATCCCAAACGCGTTCTTGGGCCCCGATTTCAGCGATGACCAGTCCGACAACGGTGGTATCGCAAATGTGGTCCCCACCCTTGGCCCCCACGAGTAGCCCCAGGTAGTCGCCCGGTTCGACCTGAACTTCCGCCATTCGCGTAGCATCCTGATCCGTTGGAAAAGCCTGGGAGCCGCCCTGTTTGATTGCGCCGCGAGCAAGGACTCTTCGGACCTTCTGGCGATCCAGAACAACGGCCCACTCGATGCCGTTGCCACCCTTCGAATCGCCCATGGCGACGCGGCCTTTGACATTCACTCGCCCCTTGATCGGACTTTGCCAGGCGACCATCACGTCGCGGTCGGGCCCTGGGTGCATCAACACGCTCCTGGCGGGCACGGTCAGGTTGCCGGCCAACCCTGGCCCATTCGTTGGATTAACACCGAACCAGGGGATGCCTTTGCTGGCCCATCCGCGAACCTTAGGGACGCCGGGTATCGATTCCATCTTCTCGTCCAGGGCCTGCACAGGCGGCACCGGGAGTGACGAGCTGATGGCAGGCTGAAGGCGGGTGGTGGCCCGGACAAAAAAGCCGTATTCGGGGGCAAGAATCGGCCCTAGCTCCAGGTCAGACGCCAGGAAGGAGAAACTTCCCGACTTGGTCCAGACTGTCAGGATCGTCCTTGCAACATCCTCGGGCTGGGCGTGATAGGGCCAAACCCGCCGCCAACGCGAAGTCCCCATGTAAAGCACGCCCATGCGCAAACCCCGGCTTCCATCACCCTTGCGGACAGACCGCCAGGCATTGGGACCTGCCATGGCTGTGCCTTCATCGCCGGCCAAAGGGCGAATGTCTGCGATGATGCCGTCATACGCCTCGATGTGGCCGCCGTATTCGAGATCGGCCGTAGCGTCATCGAAGCCCCATTCAATCTCCAATTCCATTTTCTTCCACACATCCGGGACGAATGCCCGGATGGACGGAACGGTCAAGCCCGCCGTATCCTTTTCGCCCGAAACCACTGCCACCACCCCCCACGTGTCCGCAGGAATTGTGTAGAGGTACGTATGGCCATCGGCTGAAATCTCGGGCTTGCCGACCTCCTTGATGGTCCGGGGATTCCACCAGGTGTGAGCCGTGCTGTCGGTAGCGTCGAAGTAACGGAGCACCACCTGCTCTGGCGACGGTTGATTTTTGGCACCCGGTTGCCACGACAGTTCAACTTGACGCACCGGCCGCACTTCTTCCCACAGCAGCTCGCAGAGCACCTTCTTGATCTGGGGGTCATTGACGTTGAGGGGTTTGTCGTAAGGAAGGTTGGCGTATTGCAGAAGGCCAATCCAGCTTTCCGCAGGGTTCTGATCTGCAGGACGGTCGCAGCGGTACAGGTAGGCACTGGGGGAGATGTCAACGGGTTGGCCGACCAGTTTGATCGGGTCGGGCTGCTCCGCCGAACAGGCCGGCATCTCGCCAAGGAGAAATACCAGCGCGCACAGGAAACCTGGGACGGACTGCCACTTTTTACTCGCGGTCATGGCCTACATCCTTTTCAAGCTTGCGACGCGCTTGGCGTTTTTCCCCAAAGAGACGCTGGGGCGATCTTCATCACACTCGATTGGCCCCGGCTGGGTTCGACGGCAAAGTGCGCCGCCTTCTTGAATCTGCACGCTTCGGACGAGTTTACGCTTCGCCTGCTAGAGCTGGCCATGACGTCAAACTTTGGCGGCAATCGCGCTTATGCCCCTCACGGTTTCAAGCTCGCCTTCAAATACAGCTGCTCGCGGCCGTAGTAGCCGCTATTGTAGAACAGTGCGGCCCGGCCATCCGGTAACACGTGGATGAACTGCCGCCACAGGTTGTAGCCTTCGCCGGCATCAAGGGCTGCCTTTGGAATGTCCTTGACCCATTCGATCGGCGTAGGGGAGAACTGCCACCCGCGCACCGGCCATTCCTCATCGCACCATGCAAACCCACCTAAGCTGGGCGGAGGCTCCTCAGTCCAGACCGCTTTCTTGCCCGGGTCCGGCGCCGTGGGGGACGCGTTCACGACGGCAACCCAGTGGTGTTCGTTACCCCGCAAAAGCTGCAGGCCGCCAACCCAGCCCGAAGCCCAGTGCCCCGCCTGCTGGCACGGTTCGAGCACCACGCCGCGCTTCGTCGCTCGCTTGTCGCCCAGCTTCTGCGTCGCGACCGCCTGCGCCGAACCGAACGGACTGATCTTCCGCGCTTGCCTTTTGGCCGGATAGCCCATGTAGAAATACAGGAACTCCTGGCGCTTGGGGAAATAGTAGCCGGTCACCGCATCGGTGTGCTTGGCGTCAAAATCGTTTCCTTCGCCGGGAGGAATGAGCGCCTCCGACTCGAACGTCCACGGTCCGGCGAGCTTTTCGGACCAAGCGCGCTGCACTTGTTTGTGACCATCCTTGAAGCTCACCACGAGCAAGCAATAGCGGCCCTCGATCTTAGCCGCCTGGTTGGGATGTTCGGAGTCCATCACGATAAACGGCTTGTGGAATCCACCAACCGCTAGCGGGTTCGCGACTGGCAGCGGCCCTTCGAATTTCCATTGCCCTGGCCCCAAGTCGTCGCGTCGCAAACAAACCGCCTGCCCGTGTCCCGGAGGACTATAGAAGAGGACCATCCGCCAACCCTGGATCGCCTCATCCCACACGATGCATGGATCCCCACACACACTGGAACCCACGCCATCCCTGGCTCGCTCCAGCACTATGCCACGTCGTGTCCAGGCGCTGGGGATCGAGAAACCTCGACGTTGCCCCGCCGTTTCCTTCAGCGATTGGCGAACGTCTTGCGCGAGTGCTGCACCCGCGACCAAAACGCTGGCGACGCTAGACAACAGAAAGGTCAAGCAATTCACGGTCATAACCCGAACTCCGCGGGCGAGTCCTGATTGGAATCCGAGTGGTTGCGCTTGTCAAGCGCCAGGGCGTCAAGCAGGGCCTTCCGAGTACTCCAGCCTCGGACACACAAGCCAACAGATGTTTCAAAGCGGGTCGGTCCATGTTGCCTCGCGCCGTCATTGGGAACACGTGTAGGTGCCCGAGCCGGAGACGTTCAACGATGCTTATGCTACTCGTTCCGACGCTGCCTGCGAGCGATTGGAGGAAAAGTGCCGGCATGGCCTGGTTCGCCGCTGTATTGGCAACACGGCCCCCGCCGCAGCCTACGCGACTAAAAGGCCCGGACTGGCTTCGGCAGCGTGACTCATGCCGCTAGCCAAGTGCGTCATTACTTCAGGGTGCTGACTGGCTCGGCCGAAAAGTCGAGCAAGGAACTGGCCGAGGCCGGCGTCATTGGTTGGCTGCGAGCCAACTTACTGTTTTATAAAACAGTAAGTTGAGGCTGACGCAACCTTGCCAGGGAAGAGCCGGCTCAGGCCAGGAGTGCGAAGAATGTCCTCGGCACCACCTCGATAAGGCTGCAAGCCACCGGTGTTCATGCCAGCCCTTGATAAGATGATCAACCGCCCTTGTCTTCAGCGCGATCCCTTTTCGAGATCAGAAGGGGTGCGCCTCTGTCGCCGAAGCAAGGGACAAAGCTCGAAGCTTCTAAAACGCGGGGCCGGCGTCCGAAAACGGGGGGTGCGACGATGAAGGACAGGTCAGGGGCACTTGTGGATCGGCGGAACTTCTGTCGGATGTGGGGCGTGGGCCTCGCGGCTGCGTTGTTACCGAGAGTGTGCAGCGGCGAGGAAAAGAAGAACGGCGTGCTCTACCCCAAGCGGATACTGGCAGGGAGCGGGAAGTTCTCATGGTATGAGGCAGTTCTCGAAAAGATTCCCCGCCTGAGACACAGCCGGGGGTCGCGCTGGCCGCTCATTACCTGGGAAGGCTTCTCGACCAAGCCGCAGGAACCGAAGTACTACCAGCAACTGTTGGAACGCGGCTTGGCGCAGCACATCCGGCTTGATGCCAAAATGATAGATGTGGCACGGGCCATCCAGCATGCCAACTCGCCCGTAATCGCCATGGAAGGATCCGCGGGGGCTTATCCCGCAACGCTTGCCGGCGAGCCGTCGGCGTGGGCCCATCAGTTCGATGACGGCTACAAGCCCAAGGGGTACACCCGGCCCTGCCCGGCCATCCATGTGGGCTGGGCCAAGTTCGCGGACAAGCTGCGCGACACGCTACGGCAATTCAGGGAGCACGGCGTCCAAATCGATGCCGTCTGGTCGGACTGGGAGAATGACCCGCTCTACGGCGCGGACCGGTACGAACAGGCGCTGCACTGCAAGCGCTGCCGAGAGATCCTCCCTCGCATGACGTTGGCGTCGAGTGATCAATTCATGGAATACACGGCCCGCAAGTTCTATGAACTGTTCGGTGCGTACTACGCAGCGCCCGTGCTCGAGTTCTACCCGAAATGCTCGGTGACCAATTGGTTGGCGCAGCCATCAACGCCTGAGGAGGCGCAGCCCGGCTGGAGCGGCAACCGTGGCCATGTTTACATGCCTCCGCTGGTCACCGCCTGGAACCCGACGGCGTACGGCGCCGCATCGTGGGTCTGGAAGGCCAGGAGCAAGGAGGACAAGCGCGACCAGGAGCACGTCGACCAGGTCTACACCAACTTGCTCCTGCGCCAGGTTTCGCTGACCGGCAAGCTGGGTGCGCGTTGGGCGCCTGAAAAGAAGTCGATCCCTTGGATCGCACGCTGGGTTTCGGAACCTCCGGAACTCGAGTTCCCCGTCTTGACGAGAGAACGTTACCGCGAGGTTCTGCGTCACCTCTGGCTGCGCGGTGTCGCTGCCATGCAGGTTTTCAGTCCGCGCATGCAAGGGTACGAAGACATGGCCTTGCCGGAGGTGGAGGACGCAGTTATGGCCTACGATGAAATGCTCGCCTTCCGCGATTTCCTTGATAACGGCGAAGTCCTGACTTATGAGATTCCGCGATCCCAGGACGACGGTGTCGTCTGGTCCGGCATGCGCTTGGGGAGCCGAGCCGTGGTCCGCATGTTCAAGCAGGGCGGCGGAAAAGGGAAGCAGACGGTCCGACCTTGGGACCAAGAGGCGTTCGAGTTGGAAGCGGCCGGGGAAGGACAAACCTATCTTCTCGAAAAAAGCGGACGGGTGCAGAAAGCCACGACTTAGTCAGATCGCAATTGACAACGGCTCAACGGTACAATAATCGCGCCATTACAGTCCGGATTCATCCCAAGAGGTACAGGGCATGGCCAAATTGACACGCCGCGCGTTCACACAAATCTCGACCGCAGCCCTGGCCGCGGGCACCGCCTGGAGCGCGGGACGGGTCCACGGTGCCAATGAGCGAGTTCGGCTGGGCTTCATCGGTCTGGGCAATCGCGGCGACCAGGTCCTGCAAGGCTTCTTGCAATGCCCGCGGGCCGAGGTTGTTGCCGTGTGCGACCTATACGGACCGTACCGCGATTTCGCGAGCCATAAAAGCGGCAGTCATCCCGAAGCGTTCACTGAATACCGCCGGCTGCTGGATCGCAAGGACATTGACGCCGTCGTCATTTGCACGCCGGACCACTGGCATGCCCTGATGACGGTGCACGCCTGCCAGGCCGGCAAGGATGTGTACGTGGAAAAGCCGCTTTCGCTGTGCGTCGCCGAAGGTCGGGCGATGGTCGAAGCCGCCCACAAACACCAGCGATTGGTGCAGGTAGGCTTGCAACGGCGCTCGTCTGGTTTTGTGCGCGCCGCGGTGGAGCTGGTGCGCAACGGGGCGATTGGCAAAGTAAGCGTCGTCCGTTGCTTTCACATCCAGAACGAATGGCCCAAAGGCATCGGTAACTTTCCAGACGAAGACCCGCCCAAAGATTTCGACTGGGATGCCTGGCTAGGTCCGGCGCCCCAGATCCGCTATAACCGCAACCGAGCGTTTTATCGCTTCCGCTGGTTTTACGACTATTCAGGCGGCCAGTTGACGAATTTCGGCGTCCATTATGTCGACGTCATCCAATGGGCACTGGGGCACGATGCGCCGCTTTCCGTAACCGCCATGGGCGGCAGGTTCGCCCTGGAGGACAATCGCGAAATTCCCGATACGCTTGAGGTTCTATGGACATACCCGGGCGGAACACTCGTGACCTTTTCGCAGTTTAATGCCACGGCCGCGCCGGCCGGAGTCCGTGGCGGCGAGATCGAGTTTCGCGGGACCAAGGGCACGCTCTATCTACGCTCCGACGGCTACGAGGTCGTCCCGGAAATTCTGCCGACCATCGAGTTCCCGGCACGCACGCCGGTGGATCGTTCGCGGGAAAAGGCCTGGCGCGCGAACGCCCGTGCCGTTATCGGACCGAAGAAAGACACGGGGCGCATTCTCGATGCCGATCACGCGCGCAACTTTCTGGAGTGCGTGCGCAGCCGTCAGAACTGCCCTTGCGACGTGGAGACCGGCCACCGTTCGACCACGGCCGCCCTCGTGGGCAACATCGCCTTGAAAACGCGGTCATTTCTGGAATGGGATGGCAAGGCCGAGCGCTTCACCAATCAGCCAACGGCCAATGGGCTGCTCGCCTACAGGTATCGACCTCCGCATCGGTTTCCGGTTGGTTAGCGTTGGGAAATCATTGCTTCTTTCAGCTTGCCCTAATGGGGCCCGTTACTGACCTCGTATCCGTCCAGCGGGCGCCCTGACAGCGACACACCTGCTCCGGCAAACCTGGATCGCAGCCGCCGCCTGGCGGGTCATGGATGAGGGGCCTAATGTTCGACAGTCCTGGGCGAAGATGGTATAGACCAAGCTAGGTAAATTGGCTGAGCCAAACCGAGGCGAACCAACAGATCAAGTGCAACATGAGCCAAATGGAGACCTCAACGATGGACCATCGGTCCTCAAGACGGCGATTTCTTCAATGGACCGGGGCCGCGGCGGCCACAGTGAGCCTGACCGGGAAGGGCTTTGGACCAGCGCTCGCCGCGCCGGCGGACACCCCTGCCGACAAGCCCAGGGGCGGCAAGGCCATCAATCTCGGTCTGGCCTCTTACACAACCCGGAAGCTGACTCTGGAGCAGACGCTGGCACTTATGCGACGGGTCGATTTGAAGTACCTCTGCCTCAAATCGGTCCATCTTCCCCTGGACGCCAAGCCGCCAGAAATCGCTGCCGTTGCTGCCAAAGTGCGCCAGGCGAGGGTTGTCCTCTACGGCGGCGGCGTGATCACGATGCACCAGGAAACACAAGTCGCTCAGGCCTTCGATTATGCCAAGGCCGCCGGGCTGGAAATGATCGTCGCAGCTCCGACTGCCGACATGCTCCCGTTGATCGAAGCAAAGGTCAAGCAGTACAACATTACGGTAGCCATCCACAACCACGGCCCGGGTGACAAACACTTCCCCACTCCCGCAAGTGTGTACGACAGGGTGAAAGACCTCGACCCGCGCCTCGGCCTGTGCATCGACATCGGCCATACGGTCCGCAGCGGGGCCGATCTGATTACCTCGACAAAGAAATACGCCGATCGCCTGCTGGACTTCCACATGAAGGACATCGTGGCGGCGGCACCGAAGAGCAAGGACGTGCCCGTGGGCCGCGGTGTGATCGATATCCCTAGATTCTTGCGCACGCTCGTGGAAGTGAAGTATGCAGGCCGAGTGTCGTTCGAGTACGAGCCGGACCCGGACGATCCGCTGCCCGGCCTGGCCGAATCGGTGGGTTTCACACGAGGCGTCTTGGCGACGATGTAAGGCCACGCCAGTTGTTTATTCCCCCTGTCGGAAGCAGGTGTCAGCCCGAACTTACTGTTTTGCAAAACAGTAAGTCCAATTCAAAGCACACTCTGTGCATTGCACTCTCGACAGCCAAGGCAATGGCCGGCTGCTGGATTGTGTCTCGTAGGTTTTCGAGATGGAAGATAAGTTCGATTCGTTCTGAAGTGCTAATTCTTACACCGATTGTGCCCAGCGTCTCAATCAGCGCAGTGCACTCGGCTAGGTCTCGGGATTCCTTCACTCGGGAGACGAGTACCACGATGGCCGGTTGTCCGATGTCGGCGAGGGACGCCGTCGCCTGCCGTGCCAGGGACCCGCCACACGGCAAAGTATCCGCCAATTCGTTCACCACTCGCCGGAGAAGGGAAGATTTGATCCCGCGGACGGCATAGGAGGAAGCCACCGATCGCCGGCTTTCGTCACAATCTGTCAAAGCTTCGCACAGCACCTGCAAGTGTGCCGTGACTGCTCGATCAACATTCAAGGTATTTTGTTAGCGCGTCCCCCTCTGTCCCAGGTT
>DATGZX010000105.1:0-6112 GCA_035296965.1 Gemmataceae bacterium | reverse complement strand
GTGGCCCTGGCCGAGAGCGGCCTGCGGGGTCTGGCACTTAGCCGGCTAAAGCTGGGAGCCACGCTTTCCTTGATGACGATTCTGGCCCTCGGCGGCATTGCAACCGTGGTCCACCCGATGTTACCAGCCCCGTCGGCCAATGTTGAACCGCCCGTCGCCGATCCACGTCCGGCTGGGCGCACAATGCCAGCGCGGACCGATCTTCTTGGCGACCCGCTACCCGAGGGGGCACTAGCCCGGATCGGTACCACCCGGCTGCGTGTCGACGGCGTTCTCGGGGCAATTGTCTTCTCAAACGACTACCGATGGATAGCGTACGGCACCGAGAGCGGCGTTGTGCACGTTTGTGAGGCTGGGACCGGTAAGCCCTTGTTCGAAATGGAAACGGAACAATTCAAGCCCATAACCGAGTTGGCCTTTTCCCCCGATGGGCGAACTCTGGCCGCCAGTGGCTTTTGGTGCAAAGAAGTCCATCTTATTGATGTCGCCACGCAGAAGATCCGGCACACGCTCTCGAACACCGTCGAGGGTCAGGGAAATTGGGCGCGCCTCCGCCAGGGACCGGGCCTGGCGTTCACGCCCGACGGTCAGATGTTGCTCGTCGGTGGCAAGGATGGCGCACTGCACTTCTGGGATCCGGCAACGGCAACCGAAGTAGCTGCCCTGGCACAGACGGATGAACTCGTCCTGAGTTTGACGCTGACCACCGACGGACGGACGGCGCTCACGTCCCATTATAGGGGCGCACTTCACCTTTGGGATGTAACGAAGCGCAAGCATTTGCGCAAGCTTGCGGCCTCCGCACAGCAGCCCAATTTCACTGCCCTGGCTCCGGATGGCCAAACTATGGCACTGGCGGCGAGCGCCAATGAGATCCAGTCGTGGAACATTGAGGGAGGTCTAAGGCATCGTCTGCGTCTGTCAACGCCGGTCGTAGGCACCGGCTTTAGGCCCGATGGACTGCTTCAGCTCGCGGAGGGCAACGGCACCATCACGCTCTGGGACGTGCGAATCGGCGCGACGCGCAGCTCCTTCACATGTCCAGACATATCGGTCGGGAGGAGGGACAGAACGACGGCCTGGTTCGAGTCTCAAGGGAAGAGGATGGCGTGGGAGATCCTTGGCACCATTCGTCCGTGGGACCTGACGACTCGTCAAGAAACGCCCCGGCTGACCGCTTACCCCCAGGGCGTCGAGTGGGCCGGCTTTTCGGCGGACGGACGCAGGCTCTATGCATGCGGATCGAACGGCGACCTTGGCGTTTGGGACGCGGCCACCGGCCGGCGGCAGGGAGCGCCGCGCAAGATTGACGCGCCGTGGCGTGCCTGCCCCCAGCCGGCTGCCGATCGTCGACGCGTCGCCATTGCCAGTCGTCACCCCGACCGGAACTTCGGGCTAGTTGGCGGACTCGTCTTTCTGTGGGACCCGGCGAAGGACGCGGACCCGGTCCCGCTCCGCGATCAGGTCGGGCCAGCCTGGTACGCCGCCTTGTCGCCGGACAATCGTTTCCTGGTTGCCACGGAGGCCACAGGCCAGATTCGCGTCTACGACGCGGGAACCGGGAAGCCCATGCGGTCGTTCGCCGGTCGGAAACAGGAATATCGTCCTACGTTCTCTCCGGACGGCCAGGTGCTGGCGACCACGGGAGCGTACCCAACGATTCGTTTGTACCACTTCCCCTCGGGTCAAGTTCTGCGCGAGCTAAAAATGCCAACGTCGGCCGTAAGTCTCGCGTTCGCGCCGGATGGAGGGTCGCTGGCCAGCGGACACCAAGACCTGCCGATGCATAGGGATCCGGGGGGCCCACCGGGCGACATGATTTGTCTCTGGGAGACGGCGACCGGGCGCGAGTTGTGTCGCATCTCCGCGGGACATCTGCGGGTCGAGGCCCTGTGCTATTCGCCCGACGGCCTGTTGCTCGCCTCCGGTGGTTTCGATCGCCGAATCCGTGTCTGGGAAGCCGCCACCGGGCAGGAGCGGCGGCGCTACGTCGGACACCGGAACCAGGTCGAAAGCCTGGACTTCGCTCCCGATGGGTTACAACTGGCATCGGCCAGCGCGGACGGGTCTGCCCTCGTGTGGCAGGTATTCGATCCCGCGCCGGCCGAGCGCACCGCCGCGGAACTGGACACACTCTGGACCGATCTGACCAAGGACGGAGGAGAAGCCCATCGAGCGATAGCGGCTCTGATCGCGGCGAAGAGGTCGGCGGCGTTCCTCAGCGCTCGTTTGCGGCCAGCGGAGCAGCCGCCGAAGGAGCAGGTGAACCAGTGGCTCGCGGACCTGAGAAGTCCGCAGTTCAAGACTCGCGAGGCCGCCCAGATAGCAATGCTCCGTGTCGGCGAGATGATTGAGCCGGCACTTCGACGCGCACTGGAGGCATCGACCGATCCCGAAGAAAGGCAGCGTCTGGTTACCATCCGCGCTGGTATTTCGCTTCTGGAACGCCGCCCCGAGCTGCTCCGCGAGCTACGCGCCGTGGAAGTGCTCGCACATCTCGGCACCGCCGAAGCCCGGCGCGTTCTGGCTGCTCTGGCGAAGGGCGCTCCCGAGTCGCGCCTGACGCGCCAGGCTAGGGTCAGCCTCGCCCAGCCAGAACGGGCTCATGATCGCTCTAAACCTTAAATGCTGCCAAGAATAACCGCCACGACACTCTTCTGCCAGTGACTTAGACGTCATCCGCGAAGGCGATACCAACGAGTTCATCCGCATTCCAGAGGAATAGACCCATTTATTCGAAACTGGAGCCATCGTTCCGCTCGCATTTCTTTGCAGGTGATATACTCGGGTCATCGCATCGCATGAACCGACTGCCCATCAGCCAGGCTGTTGCCGAATAACGGCGGCTTGACCCACGGCCGAGCCCCAAAAGGCGCGTCCGTGTGTCGGGACCGAGGCATTCAAGGCGCAGCGGCGACCCAGCGCATACGATAGACAAATCTGCCATCGAGCCCGCTCTAGTATATGGAGCGAGGCATGCAGGAAGTCCGAGCCGACGGGCAAGCCGATGAAGGTCGACCAAGATCAGCACTTCGCCGCGCTCTACGACGAGTATGGATCGCTGCTGTTCCGTGTGGGGCGCGCTCTTCTCGGCTCCGGCGCGGACGCCGAAGACGCCGTGCAAAGTGTCTTCCTGAGCCTGGTCCGGAGTCGTAAGAGCTTAAGCGGCATTGCGGACATCCGTGCCTATCTGCTGTCCGCGCTTCGACACGCCGCGGCGCGCATCGCGTCGCGTCGGACGAAGGAAAGTCGTCTCGGGCAGCAGGCAGCGAGATCGACCTTGGAAAGCGCGCTGAGTCTAAGACAGGATGACGCCTTCGATCTGGAGAAAGCCTTGCGAAGTTTGCCGCCTGATCAACGCGAGATCATTGCACTCAAATTCGACGGCGGCCTGACATTCGCCGAAATCGCAACATTGCTGAACATAAACCCGAATACCGCAGCGAGCCGATACCGTTACGCCCTGGAAAAGCTGCGCGCTGCCCTCCAGTAGGTCCCGTCTGCCGGATGGGCCGCTCTTGATGGGCTAGGCTAAGGTCCGCCGGGTAAACGGACCCTCCCCAACTATGAACAACGCCGACTGGTCCGAAGCATTGAATGATCTGGAACGCCGGCTCGCGGCACGAGCGCGACCGGAGCCGGACCCTGCGCTACGCGAGCGGGTCCTTAAAGCGCTGAGCAGGGAAGTCCAAGCCGCGAATAGGGAATCTTCTTGGAACTTTGTGGTAGGCTTGGCAGCCGTCTTCTTTTTCGGCGCCAACTTGACGATGTCCTCCGCGCCTTTGGTTAGCGGTAACTTGACCGACGATCCCGAAGGCGTCGCGACGGCCGCGCGACGGTTGCATGCGCTCGTTCCGGAGATCACCGCGGAAGCCGCCCATGCAGAGATCCTAATGGCTTCGTCGTCGTCGCGTTTGCCCATGGTGCCGAATATAGCAGCGGCGATTGATAGCACGCCCCTGAGAGAGCGGCGGGAGTAACGCCGCCGGACGATGCGAACGCTCTGAAGAATGTCAAGTTGTCCGTCGGGAGCAACCCGGCGGCTCTACGGTCGGAGATCTCTTCATGGCACATGCTTTGCTGTGGATCGAAAGCCTGGTAGCGTTATTGCTGCTCGCTTCCACATTGTTAAGCGCGATCGTGAAAGCGTCGTCACGGCTCTGGCGGCCTCGGCTCTGGCAGCTTCTGCTTGGCCTGCTTTTTGCGATCCCCTTGGTTGCCGTTCCCGTCGGGCTGACTGTCGTTGCAGGCGTACTGAGATTCTCCCAGCGCACGCCGGGCGTCCCCTTTATCCCGCTGGGAGTCTGGGCCAGCCTTTCCATCATTGGAACATCGGTTCTCCTCGTGCGTGGCTTGCGAATTCGCTCGGAAGACCGGCAGCCTCGCGCAATGAGTTGGCCGTTGGGCCGGCTTAGCGCTTACACGTTGGTCGCCGCGGCTCTGACCTGCTTGACGTACAACAGCCTCGAGAATGATGTCCGCGTCCGGATGACGCAGCTTCGGCTCGAAGCGGGGGCAAGGGCGCTGGCGATTTCACCGGCAAGAATCCTCGATCGCGACAATGCCGCGCCCATTTACCAAGAAGCCGGAGCGACATCGGGTCAATTCTCGAAAGGACGGCAATTGGAGACTATCTGGTCCAACGATTTGCGCAAGCTCGATCTTACAGAGCAGAAACTGATTGAATTCATCAACAGCAGCCAGCCAGTGCTGCGCCTCTTGCGGCGCGGTGCCTCGATGCCGGCCGCACGTTTCGATTGGGATTCGAGCGATCCCCACCAACTCCTTCCCGAAGTTCAGTTTCTTCGCGAGGGCGCCGAGGTGCTCATACTGGACGCAATGCTTCGCGCTCACAAGGGCGACTCGGCCGGGGCGGCGGCAGATCTGAGCGCGGTATTCGCCATTGCTAATCAACTCGACGGGCCCTATCTGATTGTCGTGCTCGTGGCGGCTGCGATTGAAACGCGTGGCATCGAGGCGCTGGAAGCCGCATTAGCGAACGCCAAAAGCTCTCAAGAAGACCTCGCCAAGATAAAGCTCGTTCGCAATGCAACATACCGAACGAAACTTCTTCGTTCCCTTCGCCACGAGTCGCAGACGATTGCACCCGCGCTTTTCGCTCACATTGCCCTCGCTGGCTACGATCTGGACAGGACGTGGAACCTGAAGGGCGGCCAGTACTTCAGCAACCATGCCTTCCAAAGCTTTTGGCGGGTTTTCCTTTTTGATGACGATTTGGCTTCCTCCGTTCGTCGCTGGGAGCGCATGCGAGCTCTGGCAGCGCTTCCCTATTGTGATGTCCGCGAGGAGTGGGGTAGGTTTGACTTGGACCACAACGACGAACTAGGTGTTTTGACGCGAATTCTTGCGAAACTCTTTCAGGGGTTGACCCGAGCCAACGCCGCAGCCGTGGCAGCTTCAGCCGATGCCCGCCATGAGCTTGCCGTCATCGGTCTTGCCGCCAAGCGTTATCAAATCGCGAAGGGATCATTCCCTGAGAAGTTGGAGAATCTTGTACCTGATTACGTCGATCACGTGCCCGCGGATCCGTTCGGCAACGGCCCGATGCACATGAAGCGCGACGGTAACGACCTGGTGCTCTACAGCGTCGGCGCCGACTGTCGCGACGACGGCGGGGCGCCTTGGGACGACCTGAAGAAGCAAGGAGACATCGTCTTTCGCGTGCACGGAGATCGAATACGGCATGAGGGACGCGGTGCCCAACGCCGGCCTCAACGTAATGACTTTGCAGGCCCGTGAGATGCCTGACACCGATCTGTGAGTTGGCAGGCCGCCTGTTTACCAGCGTCGGTCAAATCGACCAAGATTTCGGCCGACGCGACATGTTCCATTACTTCCGGCAATCACTTTCGTAAATTGACTTCTGCTCTGCCGCGAACACGGTTGCTCTGCTCAGATTCGCCCTGAACGATAATAAACCCATTTCTTCTAAACCGGGTCCATTAGGCCACGCGGTTCGGCCACCCCGACGCGGGAGATCACCACGTCGGCACCAGGATCGAAAGCACCAACGCATCCGCACGGTCCGGCGACCGCCCCAGCGCCGTGTGGGCCAAGATCGCGTTCGGGCTTGGAAATCCCAAGAACTCTA
>DATGZX010000104.1:0-2215 GCA_035296965.1 Gemmataceae bacterium | reverse complement strand
CTACACGCTCGATCCACGATTCGGAAATCTGGTGCGGACGGCCATCCGCCTCGGTTTCGAAGTTGGTGGTTACGATCTTTTTGAACGTGATTTCGACCGGCGCGAAGAGTACCAGGCGGCCACGCTAGCTGAGTCTGGAGTCTCGATGGGCCGCTCAGTGTTAATGCGAACATCAAATCGACGCCCGTTCGAGTTTCGAACCAACGGTCTGCAACTGAGCGGCTCGAGGAGCCGCAAGAGTGAGCTTCAGGGCTCTTTACTTTTTGAAGATACCAAGTTTGGCGAAGAGTTTTCCGACTTGGGAAGCGTTGCGACGAATTGTCTCGGCGATATTGGTCGCGCCGGTGGACCGGAGGAAGCCAATGGTCGCATTTCGGATAGCGGCCATTACTTCAGGACCGGCACCCTTTCGGACCCGGCTTGCATCCTCCCCGAGAGTGACGTCACGCACGTAATGGGAACGATTCTCGATTGACCAGTGGCCTCGTGCCCATTGGAGCAACCGACCTGCGCCTGCGAGTTGCCTGGGAGCGCTGGTGATGAAATAACGGGTCTCATTTGAGACCGTTCCATCCTGCTCTACCACGCTCTCAATCTGTCCGACTTGGGCGACACCGGGCCAATTCAGATACTCGTTCAACGCAGTCGTTGCCTTCAGCGTGCGACGTTCACGACGACCATGCCCCTTGTCGAGGGTCGTCGCCGTGTCTTGCTCGTTCTCCCAGATTTGTTGCTGTCGAGGGGGAAAAAGCCCCTTCTATTGAAGGGGCGAATGCAGCCTTAATGTCGTGGAGAAGCGTCGGTTGGTTCTCTTTCACAAACCAAAGGTAGTGGCCCTGCGCATCAATGACCTGCTGGGAAAGATCACGTTGGCAGAACATAGCATCGCCGGTGATCAAGCGCCCTTCGAGAACGATGCCTTCGAGCAACCGAAGGGCTGTCTTGTGCTCGTTGGTCTTGTTCTCGCCGCCGTTAGGAACGGCTGTCTGGGCCAGCGTTAGTCCCGATTCGTGAGCCACCAAAGAGAGTAGATGCACGGCCTTCACCAAGCCGTCAAAGCTGCCACGAGCCGACTTGCCGTCGAGGGCGAAAGCCTCAGGGGTCGGGACGGCAGCCGAGGTTGGTCGATTCAGTAGCGTTTCAGCCCACCGGGTCAGCGCTTCCTCGAAGGCTTTCAAATTCAAAGCGATCAGAGCCTTGCGGATGCCACCTATCTTCGGAGGTTTGCGCGTGAAACCCAGTTGGTGCATCAGCGCGATGTCTTGGTCTGCCGCCCATTGCGCGATAGCCGCGTAACTCCTCGCGCCGCACATGAGGGCGCAACACACCAATGCAAGGATGGCCTGTAGGGGGTGTCGACGGCCGCGCCGACTGCGAGGATCGGGAACGTCGGCAAGAAAGGAAAGAAGACTCCCGGCGGGGTGGACGTCCATGCGACGCCTCCTTGCGGCAATACCTTATGAAGCAGGGCCTCCATACCGACAGAATCTTCTCGTATCTGCCCAGAATGAAACTGTCAAGAGCCCTGTCGATCATGGGACGCCCCGAGGCGATTCGATTACTCGATTCGCGGGCCTCGAGAGGGTCCGGTACGGCGACCGACAGATGCATATTTTCCGTGGGACGGATTGCCAATCCATCCTACTCATGACGCGGCGCTGGGTATGTTTCCATCTGCCGGGCGCCTCAATGCGAATAACGCCCCGTTGGGTCCGCCCGGTCGCGCCGGTTTCCGCGAGCAGCCGAATAAAGTGCGATTTCTTAAGACTTGTCGGCGTAAGGATTTGCGGCTAGAAGCAATGGCGACGGAGGCGGAAAATCGCCGGAATCCTCTCACTGGCTCTCATTTTCTACCACGGCGCGAAGGACATCGCCGACGCACGCAAAGCGGGTTGTCCCTTGCACTTCGCGTCAGGCGCGGCCGTTCTCGTGGGCATCGTTCGAGAGCGGCTTGCATTTCAGTTTGGTTGGAGTCGACGTCCGCCAGGGCCTCGTTGCCGGTTTTTGCACCGGGAAAGCACGCGTTTTCAGTGCCGGCGCTGGGAGCGTAACGGCGAAATCCTTACAATGACCGTGGCTCACAACAGCCGGCGAAACCGTTGGGCCAAGAGGAGCGATGCATCGTGGCGACTGTGGCGACCGAACCTCCATTCACCGTGGTCAAGAACGTCTGTCCGCTCGATTGCCCCGATACGTGCAGCATGCTCGTGACGGT
>DATGZX010000103.1:0-27261 GCA_035296965.1 Gemmataceae bacterium | reverse complement strand
CCGAACTTCTCAGCCGGACCGGATGAGCCGCGCTTTCAGCGGCTCCCTCCAAGTTCCACATCACTTCACGAGCGCTGCCCCGGCAACAAAATGGCCGCCGGCCCGCTCGAAATCCGCGCTAGAATGTGCGAAACTCGAACTGAGAGCCTTTCCGAATAACGGGGACGGGACCTTTGAATTAGCTGTAAAGGTAGTTGCTGAATATCCCCTCACTCCTTCGGCACGGGCATATCGGCAATGATCTTCCAGCCGCCGTCGGGCTGCTTCCGCCAGACGGTGACATACTGGCCCGCCATCTTGACTTGATCTTTGCCGGGCTGCTGGTAGGTGTAGGACCATTTGCCGGTTTCGTAAGCCAGGTTATCCACGACCCAGAGGTCGAGCGTGTCAATGGTTGCCTTCACGGGGCCGGTCCTCTTGAGAAAGCCTTCGAGGTCGGCCTGGATCTTCTGCCGCCCCTTCGACATTTTCCCTTTCTCGTGGAAGCGCACCCCATCGACGGCATAGACGCCGGCCACGCCCGCCGCATCCGCTTCTTTCATGGATTTGATGTACTGGGCGTTGCCGCGGTCGATCGCCTGGCGAACCTCCGTGCGGGCGTCTTCGGCGGCGAAGACGAAGGGAGTAGGACAAAGGAGGCCGATGGCTGTCAGAACCGTTTTGTTGAGTGACATTGCATCCTCGTGGTGCTTGGATTGGGTCTGACCGTTGCTACATGATCAGTCTAGTTTTGGTGCAACCGGGTGGCCGCGGAATACCGGGAACTGCCGCCAGGACCAACGTTCGGCCAACCCGTGTCGAAGCACAGGGTAGGCATAGGAATGCCCGCGGCCAGTCTTGTGAAGTATTCTGCCTTCGGCCAAAATGTAGCCATCAAACAAAGGAAGCATCATGCGCTGGCCTGAGAGCCAGAGAACTGCAGGAGGCGGGATGGCAGAATCGGTGAACTGGGTACAAGGGCACCCCAAATGGAGTCACTGAAGATCATCCTCTTGTGCGTCATGTCAGCGATTGGCTTTGGCATTCTTCACGACCAGGTGACAGCGAGAGTTTGCGTTGAGTATTTCACGATTGGCCATCCACCGGTCTTCAATACGGAGTCGCCAACCCTCCTAGCTCTTGGCTGGGGAATCCTCGCAACCTGGTGGGTAGGTCTGCTCTTGGGCATGCCGGCTGCATTGGCTTCTCGCCTGGGCTCCTGGCCGAAAGTAACCGCCCGCCGTTGGGTCGGTCTGATCTGCGGTTTAATGGTTGTCACGGCACGCACCTCGTTACTGGCCGGCGTCGTTGGCTATTTCCTGGCGAAGTCAGGCGCTGTTTGGTTGGTCGAACCGCTTGCATCACGAGTTCCACCCTCCAAGCATTACGCATTCCTGGCAGACCTGTGGGCGCACCTGGCGTCCTATGCCAGCGGTTTCCTGGGAGGTATCGCTCTCTGTGGCTGGACCCTGTTCCGGCGGTGGCGAATGGCGCATGAGGCAAGCGGATAAGATCTGGCGAAAGCGGCCACAGTGTTCTCGTTGGCCGTAGATCGCACGGCGCAGGCCGGTGGTCGAGGTCTTGGGCTCGTCAGTCTAGCCAGTTCTCGGTGCGAAGCCCAGGCACACGCCTAAAATCACGTAGGTTTGCGGAGAGGAGTAGGGCGTTATTGACCAACGCGACTGCTGCAATTTTCAGGTCCATCGTGCCCATACCGATCAACCGGCGACCGCGTTCACTCTCGGGATACTTCAAAAAGGTGGCGTGATCCGTATCGACGAGGATCATTCCGGATCATCTCCTTGCCGTGCCGCTTCGCGTTCTGTTTCGCGCATGCGCAGGCACTCATCATCGACGGCGCGCATGAACTCGCTGTCGCGAAACATGCCAACGACTTTGCGCCAGTCTTTTGGCGAGCGGTTCGGCGCCTTTGTGGCCAGCGCGAGTTCCAACGCTTCGACTCGTTTCGCAAGAGATTCCAGAGTAAGTTCGCTCATGGCGATTCCCTCCCGTCGCTCCAATCGTCCGCCCAATTCTACCACTGGCGGCTAATCCCGTGCCAGTTCGTTCACAGCAGGCGCGCATTTCGGCCGCTTCTTTCCGGCAGTTGCCTTTTCGTGCTCCGATTCGGCAGAGAATCTGGCTCTTGGCCCGTCACGATGTCCGCCGCCACGGACCGGCAGAGATAGATTCGACCTCCAGATAGTTGCTTGTGTCAGGCTGCATGCACGTTACAATTGAATACAAGCGCGATACCCCTCATCCGCTTGTTACCCGTCATACACGAATACGTCCCCAATTTCAGTCCACGCATTGGCCGCGGCGCCTGAGACTCCCTCGCCGTCGCCAAACAGGAAGTACTGCCCTCATGACGCTGTCGGACTGGCAGAGCACGCCGTTCATCTTTCCACTCTTGCTGAGCGGCTTGCTCTGCGGCTGGATGGCCTATTTCGGTTGGCGGCGCCGGGCGGTCCCGGGCGCGGCACCCTTGGCCTTGCTCATGGCGACGCTGGCGTGCTGGGCTCTCGTCAATCTCGTGGAAAAGTCTCTGGTCCGCTACGAGCCGCGCCATGCCCTGGCGGCCATTGACTATCTTTTTGTGGTCACGGTGCCCGGAACGTGGCTGGTATTTGCGGCACGTTTCGCACGCCTGGACCGCTGGCTGACCCGCCGGTGGATCTCGCTGCTCTTCATCGAGCCGGTGCTGATCCTTGCTCTCACCTTTTCGAGCGCCTATCACGGTCTGATCTACGCTGCCACCTGGATGGATACCGATGGCCCGTATGCCATCATGACGATTCGCTACGGCCCCTTCTTCTTCGTCAACGCAGCCTATACCTATTTGTTGTTCGCCGCCGGCGCGGCGCTGCTGCTGGCGGCGGTGGCGCGCCAGCCCGGACGAAGCATGGGCCGGTTCGCCCTTGTGCTCGGCGCGATGCTCGTGCCTGTCCTGGGGAACGTTGCCTACGTTTTTCAGCTGCAGCCTCGACGGCTGACCGACTTGACGCCGGTTTATTTCACCGTGCCGGGGCTCGCTGCCGCCTGGCTGCTCTTCCGAGTCCGCGTGTTTGACATTCTGCCGATCGCTCGCGATTTCGTCCTGGATTGCCTGGGCGACGCCGTCTTTGTGCTCGACATGAGACTTCGCATCCTCGACGCGAATCTGGCAGCGCGCTCGCTAGTTCCCGCCGGCCGTCCGCTTCTCAAGGAGCCGCTGGCGAAGGTCCTGCCTGAGCTAGCCAAGTATTTGCCGGAACGGCCCGGCTCTGGAGAGAAGGTCACCGAGATCCAGCTTGGTTCAGCAGGGGCAGAGCGATCCTGGGACATACACGTGCTGCCCGTGGTCGACCATGGCGCGACCATCGGCACACTCGTTCGCCTGACCGACGTCACGGAGAGAAAGCACTTGCAGGAAGAGCTCAGGCATCATGCGGAGCGGCTCATGGAAGCTGACCACCGCAAGGATGAGTTCCTGGCTGTGCTGGCGCATGAGCTGCGCAACCCCCTTGCGCCCATCGTCAGCAGTTTGCAGATCTTGAAGAATGCGGGAGTCAGCGAGCGCCTGGCAGAACCGGCAAGGCAGACGATCGAACGGCAGGTCCAGCAGCTCGTGCGTCTCGTCGATGATCTGCTGGACGTCTCGCGCATCACACGTGGCAAGATCCAGCTTCGCAAGGAGCCGGTGGAGCTGGCTACCGTGGTGGCCTGGGCCCTGGAGACCAGCCGTTCGCTCCTGGACATGCGCAAGCACGAGTTGACGGTCGCGCTCCCCCCCGAACCGGTGTGGCTGGAGGCCGACCTCGTGCGGCTGGCTCAGGTCTTCTCCAACCTCCTGAACAACGCCGCCAAGTATACCGAAGAAGGCGGGCACATCTCGCTGGTCGCCGAGCGGCGCGATAAAGAAGTCGTTGTGCGGCTACGCGACACCGGCGTCGGCATGACCAAGGAGATGCTCACGCAGGCTTTCGACCTCTTCGCCCAGGCAGACCGCTCGCTCAAACAATCCCAGGGAGGTCTCGGCATCGGGCTGACGCTCGTGCGCACGCTTGTGCAATTGCATGGCGGATCGATCCAGGCCGTCAGTGAAGGACCCGGGAAGGGGACTGAGTTTATCGCCCGCTTGCCCCTCATCCAACCGCCCAAGGCCACCCGCCTGGCTCCAAAAAAGGAAAACGCCTCCGCCGCTGCGCGGCGCATCCTCGTCGTGGACGACAACATCGATGCCGCGGACAGCCTTGCCAGGTACCTGGAGATGTCGGGGCATCAAGTTCGCACGGCCAATGGCGGGCTGGAGGCACTGGAAACGGCACGACTCTACCGGCCGGAAGTCGTGCTGCTCGACATCGCCATGCCCGGGATGGATGGCTACGAGCTGGCCCGCCGGCTACGGCAAGAGCATGGCCTCGAGAAGACGCTGCTTGTGGCACTGACCGGTTACGGGCAAGAAGAAGACCGCCGCCGCTCTCGCGAAGTAACGATCGATCACCACCTTGTCAAACCCGTCGACCCGGAGACCCTGCAAGACTTGCTGGCGCCCTCCGCAGCGCCTCTGAGCCAGGCAAACAGCGTCCACTGAGCAAAGCAACTGTTCTTGATGATGGTTTTCAGGGGGCGTTATTGGCGGCAATCGGCCGGAGCTTGATGCTGCGGAACGAGATCGCGCCGTGATCGCCCTGCAAGCCGATGAAGCCGCTGTCGTACTTGGCAAAATTCGGCATATTTTTGAACTTGCTTTTAGCGATGCGCGCCTTGAAGTCAGCGCTGTTATAGACGAAATCGTAGTATTTCACGCCGTTGACGTCGACCTCCGACTTTGCCGGTGGCGGCGCAATGACAACGCGCATGTGATTCCACGTGCCGACAGGTTTTGTAGCGTCGAGCGGCTTGTTGGTCTTGGGGTCGATCTCCGGCTTGTAGAGCTGGTACAGCCAGCCGCAACGGATCGGATCACTCGCCTTCACATTGTCTTCGAGTTGGATCTCCGGTCCTGTCGCCCAAATCGCGCGGCCGTCGTTGGTGACGTGAAACATGATGCCGCTGTTGCCGCCTTCGGAAATGTTGTAGTCGATCGACAATTCGAACCAGTCGAACTTGTCGGCCGTCACCAGGTCACCCGCCTTGGTCGGGTCCACGCAAACAAGGGCGCCGTTCTTGACCTGCCAGCCGGGCCGCACGGCGTCTTTTTTGAAATTGTGCCAGCCGTCGAACGATTTGCCGTCAAAAAGCAGCTTCCAGCCGGCCTTCTTCTCTTCATCCGTGAGCTGATTCACGGCGGCATCTTTCTCGTCTGTCAACCATGCGGCTGCAGCGGTGCTGAGCCTTGTGCCAAGCACCATCATGGGGAGAACGACCAACGCCAGGGCGGCCAGCCATCGTCTCGTCGAACGAATCACAGTAGGGACCTCGTGAAGGGAAAAGTGGGTAAAATGTCATCCGAGCACTCGCCAGGCAGGGCCTTCCTAGGCGGGACTATCGTCACGCCAGTTAAGGGTCGGCACCGAGATATTGTAGTCAGTTTTGCACGATTGGCGGCGGGTTGGGGATATGGAGCACGGGCAGAGACGAGGATCCTTAAGCGGCTGCGACAAAGAAGCCATCAGGGGAATGCGGTTGCGGCCAAGGATGACTCCTGAGTCGCTACCCCGCCGGGGAAGACGATGCAGCCGTCAGCGTGCGGATCGCTTCGGCGGCGGCTCTGGAGACGCGGGTATCGCCGTCGCGCTGTTGCGCTTCGCGGAGGACGGGCAGAACATCGTCGAGCTTCGAGCTGCCGTATTTGCCAAGGGCGTTGACGGCCTCCAAGCGAACTTCCGGTTTCGGATCCCGGAGGGCCGTCAGCAGCGCCGGAAACGCTGCCGGGTCGTGCGGAATCAGCGGACCGAGCTTGTTGGCCGCATTGGCCCGGGCGGTGAAATCGTTACTATGCAGCTTCTCGGCCCACTGCGCCGCGGTCTTGCCGCCGGCCGTGACGGGCTCCTCCTGACCGCAGCCGACGAGGGAGAGCATCAAGCAACAGACACACATCCACTTTCTTGCCATCATGAACCAGATCCTGAAAAGGGATGCAAAAAGAAGAACGCGATCAATCCGGGGGAAGCGGGAGCTCGTTGCCCCCCGCGAACCGTAGGCCATGCCATACGGCAGGAGAAACAGGGCCCAGCCCGCAGCCAGGCCCCGGTTGCGGTACTTATGCAGGGCCAGCCCTATCTGTTTAAGATGGTTCGTGCACTTCATGCGGTTGGCGGATTCGCGGACTTATTGCACGGCCGGCAACAGCAGGCCGATGAGGCGGGCA
Organism: Gemmataceae bacterium; assembly: GCA_035296965.1. GTDB lineage: Bacteria > Planctomycetota > Planctomycetia > Gemmatales > Gemmataceae > DATGZX01. Next base: position 20,987 of record DATGZX010000103.1, on the reverse strand, counting down.
CTGACGGCGATCACGACCTACCATTCGATCAACGTGAACGCCATGCGTCAATGTACATTCATTTATGGAACTTCGTGGCAGCCGACAAGTTGGAAACGGGAGATGCCCGTTAGGCACATCACCTGCGAGCCTAGGGGCTCTCAGGCGTTCGATTTCTATTGGAAGGAAAGCTAACAAATACTCGTGATCGCTTCAAGGCCGCAAAAAAGCCGGCCGGCACGAGAGGAAGCGCGCTCCCTCTCGTTCCGGCCGGTGGTGAAAGATCATCTTACCCGATAACCAGGGTCGCTGGCCAGGGCGCGCATTGCTAGCGCGACCGCCGCCCGTCAGAGAGTTCAAGCCTCTCCGCACCCCGGACGTGCGTGGCACAGCCCTGCGAATGATAGTGCCATCGCCATTGATGGCAGCGTGTGCGATGAAGGCGCCGGCTTATGCCCGGGCCCAACCGGGGATTTCACGAACAACATTACATTCGAGAGATCCCTGTGGCAAAGGGCCCGAAGACTCTAGGTTCCTACGTTCACGGCATTGCCGACCGACGTGAATGTCGTGTTGGCGTTGGTGCCCAATGTCGTGATGGCACCAATACATACGACAATGATGAGGGCCAGCATGACGGCGTATTCGACAGCCGTCGGTCCGTCTTCCTCGCGGAGGAAACACGCGAGCCTCGTACCAAAATTGCGCATCGTCTTCTTCCTTTCGGTAATCTGGCGATCCACCCACGAGAGATCGTTGTGGGAGCGGACCCATGACTTTGCGTCCCCGCCTTACAACGGGTTTGCCCTTTCGAGGAACAGTGGCCTCATGGGCAAGCTTGGCATGACTATCGAGACATGCGGCAGCATCTACCACCAGGAAAACTCTAAAACGATATTGTGGAATTGTCAAATCGCGTTTCTCTATGGCAGGCAAAATGAGAAATGGTAAGAATCGGCATTGGTCACGCAGCCCTTGTATGAACTTGTGGTACAACGGTCGCAGGGGCGCTGTCGAACAAATCGGCCTGGCTTTGCACCAGGGCGAGGACCTGGGTGCCTGAAATCGTACTTGTCTCGGGAGGCATACTTGCCTGTCACGCTCGGATGGCAAGAGATTACGGTGCGTCTGGCTCTGACTGTGTTCGCCGGCGCATTGATTGGGTTCAACCGAACCGAACGCGGCCGGCCCGCCGGGCTGCGCACGACGTTGTTGGTCTGCCTGGCGGCGTCGGTGGCCATGATTCAGACCAACCTTCTGATGGGCACAGCCGGCAGGACGCCGGATTCGTTCATCATGCTCGACTTGATGCGCTTGCCGCTGGGCATCCTGACCGGCATGGGATTCATCGGCGCGGGGGCGGTTCTGCGGCGCGGCGACATCGTCCACGGCGTAACCACCGCCGCCACGCTGTGGATGGTGACGATCATCGGCCTATGCCTGGGCGGCGGTCAACTGGCGCTGGGGATGATCGCCCTGGCCCTGAGCGTGATCGTGCTCTGGGCACTGCAATGGCTGGAGTTTCGGGTGCATCAGGATCGCCATGCCACGCTGATTCTGAGCCTGGCTGCCGACGGCCCAACCGAAGAGGACATCCGTGCCGCAGTCATGAAAGCCGGCCACGATATCGCTTCCGCCGACGTCTCTTACAAAGCCGCCGAGGCCGGCATGGAGCGCACGGTCCGTTTCGAAGTGCGCTGGCGTGGTTATCCGAACGATTTCCAGACGCCGCCTTATGTTCGCCAGCTCACTGAGCGCCCGGGGGTGCTGACGCTGCAGTGGCGGGCGTGAGACATCGGCTACTCCCTCGATCCCAAGCTCCTTTTGGGAACCCGAGCCGTAAAACTCCGTTTCGCGAACAGCTGAGGGCCGTGGCCACGGCTCCGGCGCATACAATCACAACAGGGAGATCTAGCCCAACGTCCGCCGCATCGGACGCACGCATTCGTCCTTGTCTCATTATTCAGGAGCCGACCTCATGCGTTGTGCCTTCGCGATCGTTTTCGCTCTGGCGGCGACCGGTTCGCCCGCGTTGGCGGCGGAGCCGCAGGTGGTGTTCGAGGATCGAATGGAGGGCAAGCTGGCCCAAGGCTGGACCTGGCTGCGCGAGGACAAGCCGGCTTGGCGTATCCGCGCTGACGGCCTGGAGATTCGGGTTCAGCCCGGTAAGGCCGGCACGGTCAAGAATGCTCTGATTCGTGACATCCCGGAGCGCAGCCGGGGGAAGTGGATCTTCGAGGTCAGCGTCACCAGTGTTTCCGAGCCGATCCAGCAGTACGAGCAGGCCGGCATGACCTGGTACCACGACGGCAAGCCGCTCTTCAAGCTCGTCAAAGAACGAGTCGACGGCAAGACCGTCGTCGTCCCAGGTAAGATTCCCATATCGGAGAAGACCGTGCGCCTGCGCCTCACTGTCGACGGTGGGCGCTACAGCGCCGAATTTCGTCCCCAGGGCCAGGACCAATGGCGGCAAGCCGCCACCGGAACCTTACCCCCGGCTGGCAAGGGCAAGGATCAAATCAGCCTGCAATGCTACGACGGACCGCCCGACGCCGAGCATTGGATGCGCTTCAACGATTTTCGCATCTCACACTTGGCCGACGGAGCCGTTCAAGCGACGGACCGCCGCTGATATTAGCCCGAAGCGTTAGCGAGGACCTCGCTAACGCTTCGGGCTAGTATCAGCGATCGCACGCGGCAACTGGCGTTCCATTCTTGAATCCTGGTCAGGCCCTCATGTCGTTTCCCGGGCGCGTAACAGGCCACAGGCTTGGTTCGTACTCTCAGGATGCGCCGGGCGCGTCCTCCGCTTCCCAGGGGATCGTGTAGCGCGTTCCCGGAACCACGATGCCGCCCCGTTGACCGGGAACGACCGAGCCATAGCGTTCCGCGAAAACCGGAGGGAGCGGCCGGGCTTTCTCGGGAGCCAACCAGAGCCTCAGCAGATGACGTTTGCGCTCCGGTTCCGGCCAATCTTCGAAGGCAGTGCGGTCGTGCAGCAACGTATGGTTGTGCACGAGCTGAATGTCGCCCGCTTGCAACTCCATTCGAAAATGCAGGGCGGGATCGTCGGCCAACGCGTCGAAGAGGTCCAGCGCCTCGATCTGCTCCAAACTCAACGGTGCAACTTCAGGAAATCTCCTTGCCGATTCGATGTAGCTGCGGTGATAGACGGCCGATAGCAAGCCCGCATACCAATTAAACACCGGGATGCAAAAGTAAGGTTTTTGGCCGGCCGGCACTTCCCCGCGCCGGTCGGTCTCGATGCGCTCAAAGAGCACGCGGGCCAGATCCGGACGGCGCTGCCGCATTTCATTGAACATGGTGACGGAGCTAACCAAACTCGATAGTCCACCCGTTTTGGCCGGATGCAAACAGAGCAGCCCAACCACGTCGCTGGAATCGGTGTGGTAGTTTTGCCGTTCGCGGGTTTGGTAAATGCGAACATGGGGATCCTGGCTAGTGAGGCCCAGGTCTTTCACGTGACCGAGCAGGTGGCCGTGCCGGTTTTGCGAGCGCAGGCTCCCCCAGTGTCGGCCGATCCCCAGGAAGGCAAGAGCAGATAAGCGCCGGCCCCAGCGCTCGACCGGCAGGCCGCGCAAGAGCACGAAACCCCGGCCCTCAAGGACTTCGTGAAGGATACGCGCCAGCCGGCGACCCAACTTGGGCAAAGGGAAATCGTCCGCGTGTAACGTCTGCCAGTCTGGTTCCGCCTGGGCGAGCTGACGGCTGGCCGATTCAATCTCCGCCAATTCAGCCGCCGACAAGGGCTCGATCCATTCGGATTGGCCGGCAATGTCGGGGCCATACCAGGCAGAGGGGCCGTCAATCGCGGGAGGGAGTTCAATCATGGGTCATCTCTCAGACTGGCCGGAGAATTGGATGGTGTTGGATCATTGCCGCGAGCTTAGGCAAGAAATCCACAGGGGACAAAACGATCTCATGAGGCAGGTCGAGCGACTGGTCGCGCTCAAGGATCACCGCAGGTATTTTCATCAAGTCAAATCCCTTCTGCACGGCCTTCATCCCCTGTGCTTCCGAGATTTGCTAATCGCCTTTGGACCCTGCCCCCAACGGGATCTTCGGTTCTTCGGCAAGCAGACGATCTGTCAATTCGATCAAATACCGGACCATCTGTGGATCGAACCGTGGTGGCTTGAAGCCGTGCACGACCTCGACTCGCACCCTGGCTGCATCCTCGATGCGCTGGAAGTCTTCTGGAGCCATGTAGCCAGACGAATAGAGTTCCCTGATTAGCACGCGGGGCGAAGTTCCGCGTCTGCCCCCCAAGCCCGCAAGACGGCTAACTCTTCGCATCGTCGCTTCCAAAGCTGTCCACACGACTAAAAAGGCAGCATGGTCGGAGCCGAGGTCTGCGAGCCTCTGGGCTTCATCGAGGCCTGCTCGGATGTCGTCGATGGAGGGTTCTTCCGCTTCCCTGATGAGCGATTCAAAAGGGTTATCCGCTTCGACGACGAGATCGAATCGCCAGCCTGGTTGTTTGTTGGTGATGGCTGCCAGACGCGTGAGCTGGGTGCTTTCGGCAGCTGTGTACTGCCCTGGCTTCACTTTAACGATAACGCCTTCGTTGTGCCTGGTTGCGACAATGTCCAGTTCGAACCCTGCGGCGAACGCCGGAACTTGATCGCCTTGGGGATGGACGATCACCTCGTATCCTTCCTCGCGGTAACGCTGGGCGGCTTGTTCCACTGCTTGTTCGATAGTCATGGCATTATGTTGACCGTTCACATCGATTCTCGATTCTATCGCTGCCCAAGCGGGGCGCCAACGCGCTACCCATTTCATTGGGCGTCGATCACGTCGCCGGGACTGGGTGCCCAAGGCAAGCTTTGTGTTCGTGGGCACTCTCACAGCAATCAAGGGTCGGTGCCAAGGGTTGGCCGCGGCGCATCGCGATCGATCTTTGCGGCTGCTCGTGGCAGGAGCCTCCGCGAACGTCTTCCGACTGGCGCGACGGGCTGGCATTATGGGCGAACTTATTCGAGAATACGAAGATATGGAAAGTATCGACCGGGTGTAATTGTCGATTGATCTTGCACTCCGTATCCAAACAACGGTTAGAAGTTTTCGAATCAAGAATGAAGGGCCTTTTACGAGTGCCGCTGTTCCGATCAAGTGTATCGGGCAAGCGTCTCGGTAATCGTGAGTGAGTTTGGTATGTCCATTATCGTCGGCTGTCCTTCATGCGATCGGCGCTTACGCGTCCCGGAAGACCTTTTGGAGAAAAAGGTTCGGTGTCCAGCCTGCCAAGGCGTGTTCACGGCGAGATTGAGCGAGGAGGAATTGCCCTTGGCATCCGAGGTGGATCAAACGAAGGCCCCGATCGAGAAACGCTCGCATGGGCTAGCCGCCGAGTCGCTCCCTATCGAAGCGGCAGGGGAAGCGGAGGAGCAAGGTCGGTCAAGGACCGCAGATCCAGACGAAGGGGACGAGTTCGAGGACAGGCCAATTCCAGATGATTCCGAAGAAGACGACGAACTCCGACCGAGGCGGCGCCGGCGCAGAAGAGACTTGGCTCCGCATCGAGGCGGCATGATACTCACGTTTGGAATTATAAGCCTTTTCTGCTTTCCGCCCGTATTCGGACCGATGGCATGGGTGATGGGCAATAACGACCTGCGCGAAATGCGCGCTGGTCGCATGGATCGCGAAGGCGAACAAACCACCAATGCCGGTCGCATTTGTGGAATTATTGGCTCGATTTTATTTCTCGTCGGTTGCGCATTCTATGCTGTTATCATCGGCTTTGGTGTGCTTGCTGCCGGCATAAAGAAATAGTCCGTAGGGTGCGTCAAGCGTACTCGCGCCGACGCACCATTCCGAGGACGGCGCTATCGCGTCGGTACCAATCCATGGCGACAACAAGACGAGCGTCTTCGAGTAGTTGAGGGTGCATCGTGAAGGGGCACGAGGGAGCGGTGCTCGTTGCCTGGCAGGGTGCGTCGGCGCGAGTACGCTTGACGCACCCTACGGTCCGCCCTCAACCCGGCAAAATCAGCTAAAATTGGCTAAACGAAACCGTTTCGCCTCCTTTCTCGTCTAACAGATACCGGCGGCAAACAGGATAATGACGTGCGCGAAGGGTCCGTCCCTGGCGGCGTGTCGGCGAAGTTCCCTGAAAGAGTCGAGGAAATACGATGAAACGCACTCTGCTTTCGTTAGCCTGGGCGATACTCCTGGCCTCCACGGTGCGGGCTGGCGAAGTGGGCTATGTCGAGGACTTCGCTCTCGCCAAGGACCGGGCCGCAAGCTTGCGGCAGCTTATCCCCGGCACCGAGGATTATTACTACTATCACTGTCTCCATTTCCTCAACACCGAGCAGTTCGAGAAGGTCGAAGAATTCACCCGGCTCTGGCTGCAGCGCTTCGGCCAGACTCCCCGGCTCACCGAGATCCAGACCCGCTATGCCCTGCTCACCTACGAGCGCAATCCCGAGCGGACGCTCACTTATCTGCGCAACCATTTGAACTTGCAGTTCAACCAGCAGCGAACCGTCCTCGGGGCGGCGCCCAACCTGCCGACGGCCCTCGATTCCAAGCTGATCGCTCGCTCCACTCTGCGCGCCTACTCGTTCGCCCGCTGGCAAAATCTCGACAACTTCACCGACTCCGCCCTCGATTGGCTGGCTGGCGAGGACCTTAACTGGGAAAGGCGGCGTAATCTACTCCAGCGCCTGGCCCGACCCGACCTGGCGAACCTCCCCCAGCTCATCGCGAGCGATCTGCAGGCGCAGCATCCCCAGCCCTTTGGGACGTTTACCATTCACCGGCAATTGACGCTCGCGCAGCTCGGCGAATTGTTACGCCTACGGCCAGAGCTACTCAATCAGGTTGCCTTCTTGAACACCTGGATTAGCAAGCTTCATCCGGGGGCCGATGCGGATTGGCGGCACGACGTCGCGCAGAGCCGCGCCTATTTCGACCGGCTCCAGGCATTTGTGAGCCGGCTCGCTCCCGTACACAACGCCTTGAAGGCCCACGTCCTCTACCATCGCCTGGCGTTTGACCGGGCCCAGGGGATCCACGACAAGGAGCGCTTTTTGGCTTATTTGCAACTGCCGCGCCGCCAGCGGTACATGGCCAAGGCTCTGCTCGAAAGCGATGCCTCTCACCGTTTTCCCGCCGACCTGGGTGCGGACTTCTCCAGCGTAACGCTGCTGCCCATCGTCGGCGCCGACGAGGCAGTAGTCCGAGACTACCTCAAACACTTCCTGCTCGGTGCCGATTCGCCCAAGGAATTCGAGCCCTACATCAACGATGTTTATCTCCGCCATCTCTTCGCGGAGGTCAAGATCGAGAACGGGCTGGGCGATGCCGAGCAATGGGCCTCGCAGTTGCCGCCGGAATTGTTCCGCCAGCTCAGGGAGCGCGTCGACATCGACTTTGCCGCCACGAACAAGACCGATTTTGCGGCAGGCGAACCGGTGACTCTTGACCTCTTCGTCAAGAACGTGCCCAACCTGCTGGTCAAGGTGTTCGAGGTCAACACGTTCAACTACTACCGCACGCACCAGCAAGAAGTGAACAGCGACATCAACCTGGACGGGCTGGTGGCAAACACCGAGCAGACGCACGCCTATGGCGAGCCGCCGTTGCGGCGCGTCCGCCGTTCGTTCGAGTTCGCGCAGCTCAATCGGCCGGGTGTCTACGTGATCGACTTCATCGGCGCCGGCAAGGGGAGCCGGGCGCTCATTCGCAAGGGCCGGCTCCGGCCGTTGGTCGCCACCGGCACGGCGGGACAGGTGATTACCGTGGTCGATGACGCCAATCATCTGGTAAAGGACGCCTCCGTTTGGTTCGGCGGACTGGAGTATCAACCCGACAAGGAGGGGAGGATCATTCTTCCCTTCAGCACCAGCCCCGGCCGGAAGCCAATCATCCTGCGCCGCGGCGACTTCGCCTGTCTCGATTTCTTGCAGCACCAGGCCGAGAACTACAAGCTGGAGGCCGGCATCTACATCGACCGCGAATCGCTGTTGACCCAGCGCGTGGCCATGCTGCTCATTCGTCCGGGACTGTTTCTCGACGGCAAGCCGGTCTCCATCAAGCTGCTCGAGGAAGTGAAGCTGAGGATCACGGCGACCGACCAGGCCGGCATCGCCACTTCCACCGAGGTGCCGAATTTCAAGGTCTTCGAGGACCGCGAATCGACTCATGAATTCCGCGTGCCCGCCCGGCTCGCCACGCTCCATATTGCCCTCCAGGCGAAGGTCAAGGACCTGAGCCAGAACAAATCGGTCGACCTGGCCGCCGGGAAAACGTTCGCGCTGAATCAGATCGACGCCACGGAGAACATGGGGTCCATGCACCTGGCCAAGTTTGGCGCGGATTATGTCATCGAGCTGCTGGGCCGAACCGGTGAGGCAAAGCCCGATCGGCCTGTTCAGCTGGCCCTCCAGCACCGCGATTTTCAGCAGCCGGTACAGACAACTCTCAAGACCGACCGGCAAGGCCGGGTACATCTTGGCGGACTGACCGACATTGTGAGCGTGCTGGCAACGGACTCGGAGGGCAATGCCCAGAATTGGAGGCTGCCCCTGGATCAACACACCTACCGTCAGCTGGTCCAGGCCAAGGCCGGCACCACGATCGCGCTCCCCTACCTCGGCACGTCGGACAAGCCGGTGCGCAGTGAGCTGGCCATCTTCGAAGTGCTTGGCGGCGTGATCCAGAAGGACATGTTTGATGCCCTCAGCCTCAAGGACGGCATGCTGGAGCTGCGCGGTCTGCCCGGCGGCGACTACGACCTTTGGCTCAAGCAATCGGGCGAGCGCATCCGCATTCGCGTCGTCGACGGACCGGTGCTGGGCGACTATGTGCTGGGCAAACTTCGCGAGCTGGAGCTGCCAGCCCTCAAGCCGGTGCAGATTGCCTCGATCAGCGCCGACGCCAAGGACGTAACGATTCGGTTACAAGACGTGTCGCCCTTCACGCGCGTCCACGTCTTCGCGACGCGCTACCAGCCTGCCTTTTCGCCGTTCGAGTATCTCGCAAGTGTTCGCGACGCTGAATTGTCGGGCTCTTATCCCGCGCATCTCGAATCGATTTATCTGACCGGTCGAAATATTGGCGACGAATATCGCTATGTTCTCGACCGCCGGGGTCAGAAGAAATACCCGGGCAACATGCTGGAACGGCCGGCCCTGTTACTCAATCCCTGGGCGGTGCGTTCGACCGAAACCGGCGAGCAGCAAGCCGCAGGCGGCGAGGACTTCATGGAGAAGAATATGCCCGCGCGTTCCGAAGCGCCAGGCATGAGGAGGGGGGGAAAGGAAATATCCGGATTGGCGGTTAAGGGTGATTTTGCCGATCTCGATTTCCTGGCGGACGCCTCCGCTGTGCTCGTCAACCTGGTTCCGGACAAGGCCGGCACGATCAAGATCGAGCGCAAGGCGCTTGCGCCGCATGCGATGATTCACGTCGTGGCCCTCGATCCGCTTAGCACGACCTACCGTTCGATGACACTGCCCGAGGAGCCAGCCAAATTCCTCGATCTACGACTCCTTAGCGGGCTGGATCCCAAGGACCACTTCGCGCAGCAGAAGCAAGTGAGCGTGCTGACACCCAAACAGCCATTTGTGCTGGCCGACGTTGCGGGCAGCCGGTTCGAGGCCTACGACAGCCTGGCCAAGGTCTACGGCTTGTATGCCACCCTATCGAGAGATGCGAACCTGGCCGAGTTCGCCTTCGTGCTCAACTGGCCGACGTTCAAGCCCGAAGAGAAACGCGCCAAGTATTCGAAGTACGCCTGCCATGAGCTGGACTTCTTCCTGGCGAAGAAAGACCCGGCTTTCTTCCAGGCCGTCGTCCGCCCGTACCTCGCTAACAAGAAGGACAAGACCTTCCTGGACCGCTGGCTGCTGGAGGAAGATCTCAGTGAGTATCTCCAGCCCTGGTGGTACGGGCGGCTGAACACCGTCGAGCGCGTGCTTCTTTCCCAGCGGTTGCAGGGCGAGCCGGACAAGACCGCCCATTACCTGAACGACCTGCTGCGGCTGCAGCCGCCGAATATGGAGCGCTTCTTGACCCTGTTTGATACGGCAGTCAAAGGCAGGGCGCTTGAGACCGAGGGCACCCTCCCGACCGCAGCCCCGTATAGGATCTTAAATAAATCAACGAGCCCAGGCGCAATGGAAGGTAAAGGAATGGGCCAGCCAGGAGGAGGAGCGGGCGGCATTAATGCCCCCACCTTCGCAAATCCCCTTGGCGCTAATGCAGCAGGTCAAAAATTCGGCGGCAAACCACGCAGCGACACCCTGGGCGCTGTGGATTTTGACGGTGCCAAGGCGCGCGATGGCCGCGGCGCGGATAAGGATGCGAAACTGAGGAAGCAGATGCACGAGACGGCAATCGGCAGCCTTATATTCATGAACGACCGCGAAAAGAGCGCCATCCGTCAGCTATATACTCATCTCGACCCCACCATGGAATGGGCCGAGAACAACTACTACCATTTGCCCATCCAACAGCAACTGGCGGAGCTGGTGCCGGTCAGCCAGTTCTGGCTCGACTATGCCCGCCACGACGGCAAGAGCCCGTTCCTCTCCCGAAATATGGCCGAGGCGTCGCGCAACTTCACCGAAATGATGTGCGCGCTGGCAGTGCTCGATCTGCCGTTCGAAGCTCCCAAGCACGAGGTCGTTTTCAAGGACGGCAGGATGACCCTGACGCCCGCGGGGCCCGCAATTGCCTTCCACGAAGAAGTCCGCCCGGTCATGGCGGCCGGCGGCCAAACGCCCATCCTCATTAGCCAGAACTTCTTCCGCCAGGGTTCGCGCTACCGCGAAGAGAATGGCGAACGCATCGACCAGTTCGTCACCGGCGAGTTCCTCGTCAACACCGTCTACGGTTGCCAGGTGGTCGTGACCAACCCGACTTCCTCCCGGCAGAAACTCTCCGTGCTGATCCAGCTTCCCGTCGGCGCCATCGCGCTGGCGAAAGGTCAGTTCACCAAGACGGTCTTGCTCGATCTGGAACCATATCGAACGCAGGCCCTCGATTACCTGTTCTACTTCCCCTTCGCCGGCAAGTTTGCCCAGCTCCCGGTGCAGGTGGCGAAGAACGAGCAGCTCATCGCGGCCGCCCAGCCCGCCCTGTTCGATGTGGTCGAGAAACTCTCCAAACCCGATACGTCGTCGTGGGATTACATCTCGCAGAACGGCACCGGCGAAGAAGTGCTGAGCATGCTCGGGCAGGAGAACGTGTTCCGGCTCGACCTGGATAAGATCGCCTTCCGCATGAAAGACCGGGCGTTTTTCGAATCAATCGTGCAACTGCTCCGCGGCCGGCACGCCTATAACGCCACGCTCTGGTCGTATGGCCTGTATCACAATCTCCCGGCTGCCGCCCAGCAATTCCTGCTGCATACCGACTCGATCGTTGCCGAGTGCGCCGGCCCAATTCGCACCACTCTGCTGACGGTCGATCCCGTCGCTCGCTACCAGTACGAGCACCTGGAGTACAAGCCGCTGGTCAATGCCCGTGCTCATGCGCTGGGTCAGCGCCGCCAGATCGTGAACGGCAAGCTCGACGAGCAGTATCACCGCTTCCTGAAGCTGCTGTCGTACCACGCGCAGCTCAACGACGACGACAAATTGGCCGTCACCTACTATCTCCTGCTGCAAGATCGCGTCGACGAGGCGCTGGCGTGGTTCGCCGACGTTCGCCCCGATCAGGTGGCGACCCGGCTGCAATACGACTACTGTGCGGCTTACCTTGATTTCTTCAGCGCTGATCCCCAGCATGCCCGGACGATTGCCGCTCGTTACGTTGGGCATCCGGTCGATCGTTGGCGGAATGCGTTCGCAGCCCTGGTCAATCAGCTCGACGAGGCAGAGGGCAAAGGACCCAAGCTGGTTGATGCCGACGACCGCGGCCAGCGACAGGGTCAGCTCGCGGCCACCGAGCCCGGCTTCGGGTTCACGCTCGATGCCCGGCAAATACTGCTCAAGTGGCAGAATATCGATGCGGTACAGGTCAATTACTACTTAATGGACGTGGAGCTGCTGTTCAGCCGCAATCCGTTCGTGCAGGAGGTCAGCGGACCATTCGCTTCGATTCGGCCCAATGCCACGCAGACCGTGAAGCTGCCGGCGGGCCAGAACAAGCTGGCCATCCCGTTGCCACGCGAACTGGTGAGCCGGAATGTGCTCGTGGAAGTGACGGCCGCCGGCAAGAGTGTGTCGCATCCCTACTACGCCAACGCCATGGATGTGCGCATGCTGGAGAACTACGGCCAGCTTAGCGCCACCGAGGCCACGACCGGCAAGGCGCTGCCCAAGGTCTACGTGAAGGTCTACGCTCGGTTGGCGGACGGTACGGTGAAGTTCCACAAGGACGGCTACACGGACCTCCGTGGCCGATTTGATTACGCCACCGTCAGCACGCCCGAGCCGCAGCCAATTGGCCGATTCGCCGTGCTGGTGTTGAGCGACGCGCAGGGCGCGCAGATCCGCGAAACGGCACCGCCGCAACGGTAAATGGGTTCCTACGCATAAGATTTAGTGCGCTTCTGCTTGCAATGGCCTGGTGGCTCGGGGACAATAAACACCATCCCACCTGTGCGACCCCACGGCCCCGCCAGTGAGTTCTACGATGAAGCGCTGCGGCATACTCGAAATCTTCTGCGTCCTCCTGCCGTTTTTATTGCTTGGCCAAGCTTCAGGGCAGCAGAAAACCCTGCCCGGGCCGCCGCGGCCACGGTTGCTGGTCGTGTCGCCGTGTGGAGGACGAGCCGGCAGCAGCGTCGAGGTGACGCTCAACGGACAGAACCTGGATGATCCACAAGAACTCCTCTTCAGCCACCCAGGCATCAAGGCAGAGGCCGTCCCGCCGCCCGCAAGCCCGAAGAAGGGAAAGCCGGCGCCCAAGCCTCAGGCCAGGTTTCGGGTAACCATTGGGCGAGATGTGCCGTTTGGGCTGCATGATGTCCGCGTGGTCAATCGCTGGGGCATCAGCAATCCGCGAGCTTTTGTCGTGGGGGATTTGCCGGAGATCAGCGAGAAGGAGCCGAACAATGATGTGACGCAAGCCCAGCGCGTGCCGTTGAATATCACAGTGAACGGCGTCATCAGCAGCCCCACCGACGTCGATTATTTCGTCTTTACCGGCAAGAAGGGACAGCGCGTTATTCTGAGCTGTCTCGCTTCGAGCATCGATAGCCGGCTGCGCGCCGCCCTGGAGCTATACGATAGCGCGGGGCACGAGCTGGCCGCCAATCATCACTATCAGGACCTGGACGCGCTGCTGGATTATACACTGGAAAACGACGGCGATTTCTACATCCGCATGCACGGCTTCACCTATGCTCTGGGCGGTGCGGAGGAGTTCTACCGTCTCACGATTTCCACCGGTCCCTGGATCGATGCCGTGTATCCGCCGATGGTGCGGGCCGGGCAGCGAACGCATTTGACCATCTTTGGTCGCAACCTGCCAGGCGGCAAGCGCGATCCCTCGGCTATCAGCGACGAGTGCGTGCTGGAGAAGATCGAAGTCGACTGGAAGCCGGGTGCCGGGCAATTGGCCTATTATGGGCGAGTGGCACCACGCATGTCGGCCCTGGACGGCTTCGAGTACCGGCTGCATTCGGCCGCGGGGACCTCGAATCCTTACCTCTTGACCTATGCCCAGGCGCCCGTGGTGCTCGATAACGAGCACAACAGCAAGATGGAGACGGCGCAGGAAATCACTCTACCTTGCGAGATCGCCGGCCATATCGACAGGAAGCACGACCGGGATTGGTACTGCTTCACAGCCAGGAAAGGCGACGCCTATGGAATCGAGCTGTTCGCAGATCGCCTGGGCGTTCCTGCCGACATGTACCTCACAATGGTTCGCGGGCAAACCAAGCAAACGCTCCGCGAACTGGATGACGATCTCGATTCCTTGAGCCCTCAGCAGTTCTTCACGCGCACGCTCGATCCACCGCACTACCACTTCGTGGCACCCGCCGACGACAAATACGATCTGCTGGTAGCGTGCCGCGATGCCGACAGCCAGGCAGGCCCCCGACGCGTCTATCGCTTGCGTATCACGCCCGAAGAGCCTGATTTCCGCCTGATTGTCATGCCTCCCGCTACAAACAGCCCGGATGCCTGCACGCTCTTGCCCGGCGGCCGCAGTTACTACTCGGTGTTCGTCTGGCGCCTCGACGGTTGGAACGGCGAAATTACCCTGAGCGCGGAAGACCTGCCCGCCGGTGTCACCGCCGCTCCCCAGGTGATCGGGCCGGGCCAGAAGCAGGGAGTTTTCGTGGTCAGCGCAGCCCCGGACGCGCGGCTCTGGACCGGCTCGATCAAGGTGCAAGGCACTGCGTTTATCCAGGGGCGAAAAATCGTGCACGACGCCCGGCCGGCGACCATCACCTGGCCTGTCACGCAGCAGAACATTCCCACTATCAGCCGCATCGATCACGACCTGGTGCTGGCTGTGCGCGAGCGCGCTCCCTTCAGCCTCACGGTAGAAATGACCGACACGGTTGCCGTCCAGGGTGGCCAAGTAACCATCCCGATCAAGCTGTTCCGACAGGACCCAGCGACCAAGATGCCGACCACGGTCAGTATCGCCCCTGCAGGTCCCGTATTGACGCCCAGAAGGAATGCTCAGCCCCAGACCGTACCTCCGGGCAAGGACACCGCAAACATTGTCTTCACGGTCAATCCATCGGCATTGCCTGGTGACTATACCCTGGTGGTTGTGGGCCAAACGCAGGTTCCCTACGTCGTGGATCCGAAGACCAAGCAAAAGACCAACGTCTTCCTGAGCCAACCGTCGAACCCTATTCGCCTGTCAGTCCTGCCGAAACAGTGGGCTACGGTCACGCTGACGCCGGCTAGCCTCATGCTGAAACCGGGAACAGAAACCAAGGCGACCGTCAAAGTGGCCGCCTACCACGACCTGGTGAAGCACCTGCACTGTCAGTTCATACTGCCGCCGAAAACCGTGGGGATTCACGTTGACGAAGTGGTCTTCGAACCCGGGGAGAGGCACGCCAAGCTCGTGTTCCATACCGATCCGGGGGTCAAGCCCGGAAAAATCTCCGACGGGATCTTGCGCGTCGGCGGCAAGGTCAACGGCAAGACGCCGATCGCTCAGGATATCAAGTTCAACCTGACCGTCGCCAAGTGAGTTCGATCGCGAACACGACTCAGCAACGTAGCACCTCATCGAGAGAAAGAGAGTCCCGAGCGTGGCCGGCCGCACAGTCTCCCGCCGTCAGTTTCTCCGCGACACAACCTGCGCCGGCGCTGCCGCGCTGGCCGTGGCCAGACCTGCACCCGCTGCCCCGACCCAGGGCAAGCGCAATGTTATTCTCATCATCGCCGACACGATGCGCCGCGATGCCCTTGGCTGCTTCGGCGGCAAGTGGATCCAAACGCCGCACCTGGATTCCTTCGCCAGGAAGTCGGTCCGATGTGCGAACACGTTCCTCTGTTCCTTCCCGACCGTTCCGGCCCGGCATGACATCCTGACCGGGAGTTACACCTTCACGTTCAAGCCGTGGTCGGCCCTCGACAAGGAGACGGTGACGCTGCAAGATGTGCTGCGCCCGGCAGGCGTGTACACGGCCCTGGTTGCGGACACGCCGCATCCCTTCCGGCCCAATTACAACTACCAGCGCAACTTCGATTTTGTCCGGATCAATCGTGGCCAGGAGAACGACGATTACCGCAAGGAGCCTATCCACGTCAAACTTCCCTGCGCCTCGAACAAGCTCCGCGGCGGCGACAAGACCGTCACCCAGTACCTCCGCAACGTCTCGGATCGCAGGGTTGAAGAGGATTATTTCTGTTCGAGAACGATGCGTGCCGCGGCGGACTGGCTGGAGAAGAACGGCCAGCGGCAGCCGTTCTTCCTCTATGTCGACACCTTCGACCCGCACGAGCCGTGGGATCCGCCGCACTCCTACGTTGAGAAATACGATCCCGGCTACCAGGGCGAGGAAGTAATTTACCCGCGCTACGACCGCTGGCGCGACTTCCTGAGCGAGGCCGAGCTGCGCCATTGCCGGGCCCTCTACGCGGGCGAGGCTAGTCTCGTTGACCGGTGGGTGGGCCATTTGCTCGAAAAAGTGGAGCGGCTCGGCCTGCTGGAGAACACGCTGGTGCTCTTCATCGCCGATCATGGCTTCTACCTCGGCGAGCACGGTTATATCGGTAAAGCCTTCATCCGGGGCAGCAAGTTTCAAAGTCTGCCGCTCTATAGCGAAGTTTGCCGGGTTCCAATGCTGGCTCACTATCCCGGCTGCAAGCCGGCTGCACAGATCGAAGCGCTGACGCAAACCGTTCACGTGGCTCCGACCGTGCTTGACTTCCTTGGAATCAAGAAGCCGCCCTCGTTCGCGGCCCCGTCGCTGTGGCCGGTCCTCCAGGGCAAGTCGGCAAAGGTCACGGAGATCGCCGTCAACTCGCCAACCCTCTCGCATCCTGGCATGAAACGGCCGCAGCCCACCGAGCGGGCGAGCATCACGGACGGCCGCTGGCTCCTGGTCTTCGGCTGTCAGGGTTCCAGCGCTCCAGGCGACCGCACGGCCAGCGTGGACAGCGAACAGCGCGTGCTCGCGCCATTAACGGGAGAGAAACTGGTTCCGGAACTTTACAATCTCGAGGCCGATCCGGGCTGCTTGCAGAATGTGATCGCACAGCAAAAGGAGCGGGCAGCCGATTTGCACCACCAGTTCGCCGAATTCCTACGGCACAGTTCTATGAGAAGAGACCATCTTCACTTCTTCGAAAAGATTTGATTTTCCCTGCGTGGTCGTTGTTCGCTGCAGCACGAGCTTTAGCTTGTGCTGAATTCCCATTCTTGAGCAGATCTAATTTTCCTGCCTGGTTGATGTAGCGGCACAAGCTAAAGCTTGTGCTACAGCGACCGCGAATCCCCTGGCACAAACTCAAAAAAGACCGCGGCTGAACGCTTTTCAGGTGGATCACTGCCGATCCGCCTGGTCTGCGTTCATCCGCGGCCTATAAGTCCAATTGGCCCTATAGTCCTATTCGGCCCTATCGGGTCTGAGGAGCCGCAGCAGCGGGCGGCCGAGGCAGCAGCGAGGGCAGGTTGGCCACGTGCATGGCAAGGGTTGCCATGACCTCGGCTCCCTGCACCAGGTCGGCTTCCTGAGCCTTATCGAGCGTATCGCTCTGTGAATGGTGCGTGAGCCGGTACTCGGCTCCTTCCTGAATGAACCAGAATCCTGGTACGCCGGCCCTATTGAAGGAGGCATGATCGGAGCCGCCCATACTGCCCGGACTGAATTCCGTGAAGCCTAGCGGCTTGAGGCCGGCGAGTTCCTTTTCCAGGATCGGTTGCAGGTCTTTGTGCCCCATCAGTCCCAGGCCTGTCACCTTGCCGGTGCCCAGGTCGTGGACCACACACATGGAGGTTCGTGGCATTTCGTCCTTGTGCGCAGTCACATAGGCCTGTGAGCCGTGCAAGCCCTGTTCTTCGCCGGTAAACAGGATGAAGCGGATCGTGCGCCGCGGGCGGACGCCGAGTTTCGACAGGATGCGCGCCGTCTCAAGAACGACGGAGCTGCCCGTGCCGTTGTCGGTAGTTCCCTGGCCCAAGTCCCAGGAGTCGAGGTGTCCGCCGACGACAACGAATTCTTCAGGCTTCTCCGAGCCGACGATGTCGCCGACCGTGTTATAGACGGCGATCGGGCCGGGGATGAACTTGTTCTGGATATCAAGCTCGATGCGCGTGCGTGCCGGAGCGGGCCGCGAAGCCAGGCGATAGAGCAAGGAATAGTGCTCGTGGGCCACGAAGAGGGTCGGGAGCGGTTCGCCAGCACTCGCGCGATCGCGCCCTTGCCAGGAGCCGGTCATATTGAGCAGACCCTGGGGCTTGCCGGAGTCCGTCATGATGGCCAGCGCGCCTTCCGTGCGCAGGAACGCGCTCAACTCTCTTCTAAATTCTCCAGTGCGGCGAAATCTCTCCATCATGGCATCGCGATTGAAACCTGGTGCCCCACCAGGAGTCGCACTCGGTGCCGCGCCCGGAGGAGCGGCTGGTGCCTTGGCCGGAGGTGCTCCTGGAGCCCCAGTGGGAGCACCCGGCGGAGGCCCGGCAGGATTCAGGCGTGCGGGGCTACCTGGGGGTGCGCCCCGGGCGCCGGGCCCGTCGGCGTTGCGTCGCCGCGGGCGTCCGCCAAAGATATCGATCTTTTCACTGGCAGGCGCGACGGTTGGGGGAGGGCCCTGGAGAACAATCGCGTTCTTGAGCTTGCCCTTGTAAGCCTGCAGCTCCTTCGTGTTCGTGGCCTTGATGATGACGACCTCGCCTTCCACCTTGCCCTTGGTGCCGGGAGTCCAGGCCATGGAGGCAAACGAAAGATGAACGCCGTCGTTGGGCTCGATGATGCGTCCCGAAGCCGGGCCGCGTTCCCAACCGACCGGAATGGTCCAGGGCTCGAGATGCACGTTGCTCAAGCCGTAACTTTTCATTTTTTCCGCGGTCCATTCGTTGGCGCGCTTGAGCGCCGCGGAACCGGTAAGCCGTGACCCGATGACGTCGCTAATGTACGTCAAGTTGCTCATGATTTCGGAGCCTTCTTTGGCCGTGGCCAGGATCTTTTGATCCAGAGCTGACGGAGTGGAAAGCGTATCGGTCTTCGCCGCTACAGGCGCGGACGAATCCCCGCGCGCCTGCGCGCGCCAGCTGGAAGTCAAGACGGCAAGCGTCGCCAGCATGGCGACACAAAAGCCGAACCTAGCAGTCCGTCGTTCACATAAGCGGTGCATGATGCCCTCTCGAAGATGCGGTAACATTGGAAGCGGCGAGATCGCTAGTTATGCTACTCGGTGGGGCCGGCGCACGCAAAACAATTTATCGACGACGTTAGCCGCTTGGATCGCGTCGGCCGGCGCTTCCGGCAGGCTCCGCAGAGCTTCGCAAAACGCGCAAGCTTGGCCAGTCTGTGCAGGATGCGGTGTCAGAAAAGGTGTCAGGACCCTTTACAGCTTGACACGCATTCCCTTCATGTCTGCCGCTACGTGGAGCGGAACGACTTGCGGGCGGGCTTGGTGCGCCGCGCTGAAGCCTGACGTTGGTGCAGTTTGTGGCGCCGTCAGCAAGCCGAAAGCCCCGTTCCATCGCTGCTGAGCCCCTGGCCGCTGGCCGAGCCCGTCGACCTGGCTCCAGGAGGTCAACCGTGCGCAAAGCGAGGCCGAAGTGGAGGCACTGCGACGGTGCGTGCGGCGCGGGCAGCCGTTCGGTCTGGAGCGGTGGTCGAAACGGGTGGCTGAACGCTTGAGTCTGGAGAGCACGTTCCGGGCGCGGGGCCGGCCGGCCAAAAGAGCGGAAACTAAACGCAGAAAAGGGTCCTGACACCTTTTCCTCACCGCTTTGGCCGGCAGGTGGAAATGCCAAACCGACCACACCCTGTATAATCGCCTCAAGGGTTTGTCTCCTCCTAGTTTTGGCTGTTTTCAAAAGGACTCTCCCATGCGACGAAACTTCCTTGTGTCATTGGCCATGCTGACCTTGTTCGGTGCGCTCGCGCTCCAAGGCGTCGCCGACGAGAAGAAAAATGCTGCTGATGTGGTCGTGCCTCCCAGGGAGGGCGACACCAAGAACGTTGATCTGTTCGACGGCAAGACGCTCGAAGGCTGGCAAGGGTATAAGGACCTGTGGTCGGTCAAAGATGGGGAAATCGTCGGCCGTAACGAGAAGCCGCTGACCTTCAGCACCTATTTGCATACGAACGACAAGTACAGCGACTTTCGACTAACTTTCTCCGCCAAGCTGGTCGAATCGGAAATGCATTCCGGCATCGCCTTCTGGGGAGAAGTGAAACCGGACGTCAGCAAGCAACCGAAGAAGGATCGCTCGGAGCACACCTACGCCGGTCACCTGGTCATGTTCCCGTCGGGCTATGGGCTCTATGACCTTTTCGGTCGCAATGGCCTGCCGGTCAATGGCAAGCCTGCCCAGAAAGTCGGCAAGCAACACGACTGGAACGACATCGAGATCCTAGCGCAGGGTAACCGCATTCGAGTCGCGATCAACGGCGTACAGGTGGTCGACTGGCGCGATCCGGAACCTAATCGGATTAAGGAAGGACCCATCGGCCTTCAGTTGCATTCCAACAAAGTGGCTCAGGAAGTCCGCTTCAAGGGACTGAAACTGGAGACGTTCCCGAAGGAAAACAAATTGCTGACAGTGAAGTAATCGCTATAGGCCCTTAATGGGATCACCGTGGTACACGTAGTGAGGCCGTTGCTCGGCGTCGCGCCAATGCGCGGTCTGCGGCACGCCTAGGGCGTGATAGATGGTCGCCGCGAGGTTCTCCGGCGTTTGGGGCTCTGCCTTGGGATAGGCCGCGACTCGATCCGACGCGCCCACGACCGTCCCGCCTCGAACGCCGCCACCGGCAAAGAACACGGTCTGCACCGCCCCCCAATGATCTCGTCCAGGCAACTTATAAAACTGCGGCAGTGTGCTGATCTTGGGTGTCCGGCCGAATTCTCCCGCCATCACGATCAGAGTGCTTTCCAGGAGTCCGCTCGTATGAAGATCTTCCAGCAGCGCGGATAAGGCCTGGTCGGTCGGAGGGAACAACTTGTCTTTCAAGTGCGGAAAGGCGTTTCCGTGCGTGTCCCAGGTTTCGTTATTACCAAGGTTCACTTGCACCAAATTGACGCCTGCCTCGACCAGCCGGCGCGCCATCAGCAAGGACCAGCCAAAGGCGTTACGGCCATAACGATCTTGTACCTTGCCGGGGACCTTTGCCATGTCGAATGCATCGCGCACTCGGTGATCCGTGAGTAATGCAATCGCTGCCTGTCGATAGGCATCAAAACTGGTGCTGCTGGCCAGTTGGTCCAGGCAGCCCCTTTGCCGGTCGATGCCTTGCAGCAAACTCATTCGGCTATTCAGCCGACCCTGCCCGAGATCCCTGGGCAGCGATAAATTGGGAACCTGAAATTGGGTTCGGTGTGGACGATACGCGCGGTCCTGATGATCGAATTCATATTGTGGATAGGCGCCGT
>DATGZX010000102.1:0-5874 GCA_035296965.1 Gemmataceae bacterium | reverse complement strand
TGGCCCCAACTTCGGCGGGGTGCTGGGGTATCTCTCCAACGCTGCTCCTAACTTCGGAGCGGATTATTACGCCGTGCATGCCAATGCCGGCGACAATTTGCATTTTGCCACGAGCACCCCGGCCGGCGGGCTCAACAACTTGAACCCCGAACTCCTGCTCTTCGATGCGAACGGCAACCTGGTCGCGATCGCTGACGGCAACGCCCCCGACGGTAGGAACTCGGTGATCGACTTCACGGTTCCGGGCGGCGATGCCGGTTCCTGGACCATCGAGGTCACGTCGGCCGACGGGTCGACTGGGGACTACGGCCTCTATGTCACCGGTGCAACCGGCGGCTTGTCCCCCTTGTTCGTCACCGGCACCACCCCCCCCTCCGGGGCGCTGGTCCAACCGCCGACGACTATCACGATTACATTCAATCAGCCGGTCTATGGGCCGTCGCTGAGTCCCGGCGAGCTCACCGTCAACGGTGTATCCGCCACCGGCGTCACCCTTGACAACGCCAACACGGTGACGTTTACGTTTGCCACGGGAGCTATTGCGGATGGTATCAACGTCGGAGTCCTTAGCGTGGACCCGGTAACGGGACAGTCGGTGGAGGACGTCAGCGGCGCGACCGCCATCGGCTTTAGCTGGACCTTCACGGTGATCTAGGATAATTGGTCTCAGTTCTTTTTTCGCTCGCCATTCGTCGCCAAGGCAGCTGGGCTGCCCCTCATGGGACGACAACCCCGCTGCGTCGCGGACGACCTGGTCTAGCACGCACTCAATCGTGTCAAGAGCCCCGTTATCAGGGAGGATGAGCATCTGCTGAGCGTCATGCGCTACGCCCTAGCCAATCCGCTGCGGGCCGGCATGGTAGCGGATCTGGCAAGTTATCCCTGGTCGAGTTATGTCGCGCACGGTCTGGGCAAGCGCGTGGACTTGCTTGCTGAGGCGCCGGCATGGGAGCGACTGGGGAAGACAGAAGCGGCACGTCAAAAGTACTGGCGCCAGTGGGTGCATACGCCGCTGACGGACAAGTAGTTGTCAGCGGTGCGTCGAGCCGTCAGCACAGGGCAGCCGGATGGCAAGGAGTCCTGGGTGGAGGCCACGGCCCAGCGCCTTGGCCTGAACCTGAGCGAGCGACCCCGTGGGGGTCCACCCAAGCAGGCGGACACAATGCAGTGACTGCAATTATCCCTCTTGGGGTTTTCTACAGAGCAGGTCTGGAGTCTATTGCAATCCTATTGATCCGAATAGACTCCCGACCCCTTTGAGTTTTCTTTGCGTCCAACTGGCACCGGCGTGTGGTTCCAGTTATTCTGGGCTGCATGAGCGAAGTCACGCGCATCTTGTCCGCCATCGAACAGGGCGATCCCCACGCGGCCGATCAGCTCTTGCCCTTGGTCTACGACGAACTGCGCAAGTTGGCGGCACAGCGTCTGGTAAACGAGAAGCCTGGTCAGACGCTCCAGGCCACCGCCCTGGTGCATGAAGCCTACCTCCGCCTCGTCGATAGTGAACAGATTCAGCAATGGAGCAGCCGGGGGCATTTCTTCGCTGCCGCGGCGGAGGCGATGCGGCGCATACTTATCGACCGAGCCCGACACAAGCGCACGCTCAAGGCCGGCGGTGACAGGCACCGTCAGAAACTGCCAGACATCGCGGCGCCTTCGGCCGAGCCGGAGATCGATCTGCTCGCCCTGGACGAGGCCCTGCAAAAGCTCGAAAAGCAGGACGAACGCAAGGCGAAACTGGTGAAGCTGCGTTTTTTTGCCAGGCTGACCATCGAGCAAGCGGCTCAAGTGCTTGGCATCGCTACTTCAACTGCCCAAAACGACTGGGCCTACGCACGCTACTGGCTGCGCCTGGAAATCGAGGAAAGCAGGCTCGACCTGTCCTCCTGACGTGCTCTCGAAAAAACTGGAATCGGTTGTCGAATCCGCGCAGAGATCTCGCACTGTAGAGGAGCGGAGGGACAAGGGTAGTGCGCTCCGAGGAATTTCATGACCACGGCAAAACTTGATGAAGCAGCCATTTTCAATGTTGCCCGGCAGATGGCCGTGCCGGAGGAGCGGCGCCTCTACGTCCAGCAGGCATGTGCGGCCGACCCGGTTTTGCAGGCGCGCATCGAGGCCATGCTCCGCCTGCAAGACCAGGACCCCAGCTTTCTTGAACCACCGGGCGATGATCGGGGTGCTGCCGCCTCACCTGCCCCGGACCTGGGCGCGCAAATCGGTCCCTACACGCTGATTCGGAAGATCGGCGAAGGAGGCATGGGGACGGTATTCCTGGCAGAGCAGAGCCAGCCGGTCAAGCGCACTGTTGCCATCAAGATCATCAAGCCTGGTATCGATTCGCGACGGATCATTGGCCGCTTCGAGGCCGAACGGCAAGCGCTGGCACTGATGGATCACCCGAATATCGCAAGGGTGCTCGATGCGGGCGCTGTAGGAGGGGTGAGGGATGAGGGAATAGGGGCGAGGGATGAGGGAATAGCTGCGAGGGACGAGGGAGGAGAAAGACAGGATGGAGATGCAGCTTCAGACTCTCGCCCCGCGGCCCTGACCCCTCGCCCCTCATTCTCTAGCCCCTCATTCCCTCGCCCCTACTTCGTGATGGAACTGGTCGATGGGATACCGATCACAAAGTACTGCGACCACTATCGACTGACGCCGCGGGAACGGCTGGAACTCTTCATCCCGGTCTGCCAGGCGGTTCAGCATGCCCATCAGAAGGGGATTATTCATCGCGACCTCAAACCGACGAATGTCCTGGTTGCCCGGTACGACGAAAAAGCCGTGCCCAAGATCATCGACTTCGGCGTCGCTAAAGCCGTGGGCTCCGGGTTAGCCGAGCGGACCGAATTGACCGAGTTCGGCTCAGTGATAGGCACGCTGGAGTACATGAGCCCGGAGCAGGCGGAGCCTGGCCAACCTGACATCGACACGCGCAGCGATATTTATTCGCTAGGAGTGCTGCTCTACGAACTGCTGACGGGTACGACGCCGCTTCAGCCCAAGAGGCTACACGGAGCGGCCCTGCTGGAACTCTTGCGCATCGTCCGCGAAGAGGAGCCCCCCGTGCCCAGCTTGCGATTAAGCACGACGGAGGAACTTCCCTCGATTGCGGCCAATCGCCGGCTCGAGCCCAAGAAACTCAGTGGACTGGTGCAAGGAGATCTCGATTGGATCGTGATGAAGGCACTGGAGAAAGACCGCCACCGCCGCTATGAGACCGCCAACGGCTTCGCCATGGACGTGCAGCGCTACCTGGCTGATGAGCCGGTGCTGGCCTGCCCGCCGTCGCCGGGATATCGGCTGCGGAAGTTCGCGCGGCGGAACAAGGGCGCGGTCGTATCGGCTTTCCTGTTGACCCTCGCTCTGCTGGCCGGTATTGCCGGGACGACGGTGGGGTTGGTGCAGGCCGAGCGGCGTGCCGAGGGTGAGAGCAAGGCCAAGGAGTCCGCCGAAAGACGGCTGACCCAGATCGAGAAGGGAATTGGCATCCTCGGCTCGATTTTCGAAGACCTTGACCCGATGGCGGAGGAGACGGAAGGCCGGCCGTTGCGGGCGATCCTCGGGGACCGGCTCGACCAGGCTGCAGCCGAGTTGGAAGGGGAAGCGGTCGGCGACGCCCTGGTGGTGGCCCGCCTTCAAGACCGGCTGGGGCAGACGTACCTGGCCCTGGGCCAAGGCGAGCGGGCAGAGGCGCTCTTCGCCAAAGCCGCCATGACCCGCCAGGTCGAGCTTGGCGCGGAGGACCCCGTCACACTCGGCAGCAAACACAACCTGGCTTTGGCTTACAAGGCCGCGGGGAAGCGGGCCGAGGCCATCCAAATGTTCAAGCAGGTGCACGCCGTTCGACAAAAGGTGCTGGGCGCGGACCACCTGGACACACTAACCACCCTGAACGCTTTGGCTGTGGAGTATCGACAGGCCGGGGAGCTGACCGAGGCCATCCCGATGTTAGAGCAGGTGCGCGACAGCCGCGTGCGACAGCTCGGGGAGAGCCATGACCACACGCTCGCCACCCTTCAGCAGCTTGCTGGGGCGTACCTGTCAGCAGGGAAGCCGACCCAAGCCATTGCCCTGGCCGAGAAGGTATGGGATGCACGCGTGAAAAAACACGGGGATGACCACCCCAAGGCGATTGAGGCAATGAGCAGTTTGGCTTATGTCTACCAGGGCGGCTACAAGATGAAACAGGCCATCGACCTGTACGAGCAGGCGCGGGCCAAGATTGTGCCGAAGCTCGGGCCCTACCATCCCCTGACCCTCAAGATCCTGGCCAGGCTGGGGCACATGTATCGGGCTTACCGGCGAACGCCTGAGGCCATCGCCCTCTTGGAGCACGTGCGAGAAAGGCAGTTGATGGTTCTCGGGGGTCTGCACCCGGACACCCTCCCCACACTGCACGCCCTAGCAGCGGCGTACCGGGACGCCGGGGAGTTGAATAAAGCTCTGCCTCTCTATCAGGAGGCGATGGCTAGCCTCGATAAGCTCAAGTTCGCGCATTCCTATGCTCACGTGCTGGTGGAAAGCTTCTCCCTTTGCCTAGAGCAGCTGCAGCAATTCGATCAGGCGGAGATCTGGAGACGGAAGTGTCTTGAAATAGCCCAAAAGAAACACGGGACGCAATCCGTCTACCACGCGGAGGCGTTGAGGCTGCTCGGAGCGAACCTGCTCCAGCAGAAGAAACCTGCGGTCGCGGAGCCCATCCTGCGTGAGGCTCTGGCCATCCTCCAAAAGGAGCCGCAGGAAACGCGGGAAACGCTCCATGCTCAGTCGCTCCTCGGCGCAGCTCTGTTGGGACAGGAGAAGTACGCCGATGCCGAACCACTGCTCCATCAAGCCTATCAAGCGATGAAAGAATTCGACATGAGGCCGCAGCACGAACGCAAAGGTCCCCCGTTCGGTCAGAACCGCGTCGCTGCCTTGGAGCGGCTGGTAAAGCTGTACGATACCTGGGGCAAGCCGGAGAAGGCAGCCGAGTGGCGTGCGAAGCTGGCGGTCGAGAAAGCCAAACCTGAGTAGTAAAGGGAAGAGCAACTTCACCCTTCTCAACACCCTGCGCGGCCGCTAACTGAGCTATAGCCGCGTGATTCTCTTGTTCACGCCTTCGTGCGCGAAACTTGTGCACTGGAAACGGTACCTAGGCGCCGTTGAATAGGAACCTGAAGAAGCGCCATGGGCGCTCTTTGGAGATGCGTTTGTCCTCTTTATACGAACCACGCGTATAGCTCGCAACCGCGGTTCGCCAAAACGTAACGGCTGGTGCATTTGCTTCGAGGACTCTGACAAGCCATTCGCCCGGATGCTCATTCCAGAGGAGCGTTGCCATTCTCTGTCCGAAGCCATGCCTGCGAAATCTGCGGATGACGAAGAACTCGTGCACGTCATGGGCGCCAATGTCGCCTAGCCACTCGGCTGCCGATCCGACCAGCGCAAAGCCGGCGGGCAAACCGTCAACTTTCGCCAAATAGGCGCCATAGCCTTTGTCCCATACCAGGGATGTGTCGTAGGAGTATCTTCCGTCGGCCTTTGTATCGACTTGAAACCACTCCGCCATGTCATGAAGGTAGTGCTCGAACAGATTCCGAAGCACGACATCCGATTCGGGCCCTATCTTCGAGATCACGAGATTCGCTGGCGACATTGGATTTCCCACGAAAAGCAGACACGAGGATAAGGCGTATTGGGACTATTCATACTGAGCAGTTCAACTCTTTTCCCAAAAAACCAATTTCCGTTGTCGAATCCGCCTTCGTTTCTCGCACTGCATTGTGAAAGCAAAGATCCATCCCAGGCATCCCGATGAGGAGAAGGCCATGACAACGTTCAAACAACTATTCCGATCCGTCCTGCAGAAATCTGCCAGGAGTCAACCGC
>DATGZX010000101.1:0-67254 GCA_035296965.1 Gemmataceae bacterium | reverse complement strand
CCCCCACAACGGGCCGGAATGCATGACGAGGTCGGGAGCAAACCGTCGGAGAGTCGCTGCGGAAAAAAACCTGGCGACTATCCTCCTCAAAACCTTCCGCCGCCACCAACAGAAAAGGCGAACACTTCACAGGCTCTGAGCAATTCGGAACTTGAACGATTCGGCCTTTCATCGGTCCGCGGTGGGACGTCGATCAGGAACCAGGTGACGCCCGGCAACGCCACAGTACAGCCGAGCAAGACGACTGCCGCGATGTACCGCACGTTGGCCGACATTCGCCGTAGCGACCAATTCACGGTTGCGGTGACGACGGCAATGGCCGCGAACTGCCAAATCGAATGGACCAGCGTCCATCCGAGCCGCTCGACCCACGTCGGCAGGGCGCTTGCTCCGGCAAACGGTTGGACGACGGCCACCAGCCCCGTTCCCATCCCGAGCACGAAGAATGTCTTCATTGCTGTCACCCCAGTTCGTCGAGTAGTCGACGGACCACCGCCAGATCTTCCTTCGACGCTTTGCGAGAGGAGAGGGCCTGCATGACCAGACTGAGTGCCGAACCGTCGAAGACCTTGTCGATCAGGTCTCGCATCATTCGCCGTTGCGTGGTCTGTCGGCTCGATGCGGCGCGATAGACCTGTGGGCTGATGCTCTCATCGCGTTTGGCGAGCCCCTTCTCGAGCATGACGGCCAGCATCTTTACGGTGGTCGAGTAGGTCGTGTCCTTCAATTCGACCTCAGCCAACGCGTTGTGCACCTCGCGGGCCGTCGCCCCGCCGGTTTGCCAGAGGATGCGAAGAATCTGCAGTTCCACCTGGGTGGGCTGCGACGAAGTCGGCCTTGCCACGACAATCTCCTTCTACTCGAGCACGCGACGGTTGTCGGCCAACGCCGCGTCAGGTGACGAACGAATTCGCCTCGAAGGCCATCGTAGCGAATTAATTCGTCAGGTCAATTACAAACTGCTGAAAAATCAATAACGCCCGCGCCTTGCCGGCGTGATTTCAATGAAGTGATATGAATGGCTGCGTCTGCGATGGCTTTCGCTTGCCGCCGTTTTGCGTCGCGACAATTCATGCGTTTTATGCGACGAGCCGAAAATCGACCCTTTCTTGGCACCAACGTCTCAATAGCAGGGCGACGGGATGTTCGAACTCGCTAAGGGCAGCAGGAGGAATGACTTCGGACGTCAGCCCCGTTATGTCGGGTTTGATTTGAACCGGGCCCGCTCGCTGGACATCTTCACTAAGTCGCATTACTGAAATGAGAAATAACCCTTCACCACGATCTATGAATGGCTGCGCAATTTCATGGGCGAGGCGACTGGATTTGAACCAGCAATGTCCTGAAGCTCATTCAGGCGGAGGGCGGCGGAGTGCATATAGTCACCTCGCCGGCCGGCATACGCCAGTCCTGTTCTCGGGGTCCGTGCTGCGTCGATGATGGACCCAACTCGGTGTATATGGAGCCATTTCTTTCGATGCGCTGGATTGACCAAGGCGCTAGTCTGGCTGTATCGACCAGGCAGTGACCGTGGACGTTTTGGCCAGCAAAAGACCGCTTGGCGTGGTCACCAGCGCGTAATTGCCATCGGGCCGCGGGCACAAGAGATTGTGCGTCACCATCTCAAAACCGACATCCACGCCTAGACGAAACTCAGTCCCACTCCAATGCCAGCCCCGTCCTGCTACCAAATTGCTACCAACTTGAAAAGTCCTCGAAAGGCATCCGAAAACTACGGTAGCCGCAAATCTGTGACCTGCGGCTACTTCTGTTTAGCGAGGGCGACGGGACTCGAACCCGCAACCACCGGATCGACAGTCCGGTACTCTAACCAATTGAGCTACGCCCCCTTGCGAGTACCCTAAATATATAGACCGCCAAAAACACCAGCAAGGGCTATCGGTCCTGCACGCTCCCGCCGCCGGTGATTTGCCTGATGAAACCTTGGACCAGCGTCGCAATTGGCGTAGGATGGCGCTTCCGGCGTCGAGGTCGCTTTGCAGGCGGCGCACTTACTTCTGAATGCAAGAGGAACCTGCCGTGCCTTATCCCAAAATGCTGAAAATCCGCCAGCAGTTCGAGCGACCGCGGGTGGATAACGTCGCGGCGGCTGTCCACAAGGCTCTGGAGCCACTGGAACTCGCACGGTCCATCCGCCCGGGCAGCACGGTCGCGCTGACGGCCGGCAGCCGAGGAATTGCCAATATTCCGATGGTGCTGCGCTCGGTCGTCGAGTTCCTTAAGGGATTGGGAGCGCGGCCGTTTTTGGTGCCCGCCATGGGCAGCCACGGTGGCGGCACCGCCGAGGGCCAACGACGCATCCTGGAAAGCTACGGCATCACGGAAGCCGCCATTGGAGCGCCCATCCAGGCATCCATGGAGGTCCTCCCGCTTGGCGAAACCGACGAAGGCTTTCCGGTCGTTCTCGATCGCTTTGCCGCCCAGGCCGACCATATCGGCGTGATCGCCCGCGTGAAGCCGCACACGGGCTACGATGGTCCCATCGAGAGCGGCCTCCTCAAAATGATGATGATCGGCCTTGGCAAACATGGCGGCGCCCTGACGTACCATCGCATTCTGCTGGAGAAGCCGTTTGATCAGGTGGTGCGCTCGGTTGGCCGAACCATCCGGGAGCGAGCGCCGATTCGGTTTGGGCTGGGCCTGGTGGAGAACGCCTACGATGAAACCGCGAAGATCGAAGGTGCAGCACCGGCGGACTTCGAAGCTCGTGAAGAGCAGCTGCTCGTGCTCGCCAAATACTGGCTTGGCAAGCTTCCTTTCCGCGAGGCGGACTTGCTCATCGTGGATGAGATCGGCAAGGACATCAGCGGCTCCGGGATGGATACCAACGTTGTTGGCAGAAAGCGCGCCTTTCGAAACGCACCGCTGGCAGCCGGGCTGCCGAACATGCGTCATATCTTCGTGCGCGGTCTTTCCGAGCACACGTTCGGCAATGCCGCCGGGATCGGGAATGCCGATTTCACTACCATGCGTTTGATCCGGGCCATGGATTATCGTGCGACTGTGATTAACTGCCTCACCGCGGGCTATCCGGAAGGCGCGAACCTGCCCGTGCATTTCGATTCGGACCGCGAAGCACTCGACGCGGCCCTGGCAATCATCGGCCACAGGCCACCCGAAAGCGCCCGGATCCTGCATATCCGTAACACGCTCCACCTCGAAGAGGTAGAAATCTCGGAGCCGTGCCTCGATGACCCGAACCGGGCTACCGAATTCAACATCGCTGTCGCGCCGCGGCCGTTGATCCTCGACGCTCGGGGCGACCTATCACCTCTCTAGCTGACCAGGCCCAACCGAACGAGGCGCGCGGGCGGTGAGCTTGGCAGCTGCGCGCCCCTCCATTCTGAGTCATCCACAGCTTGAGATTATCGGGAGTACTGCGCGCGGTTCTTGCAACCGGCACAGTCCATGCTAGGTTCCCTTCCTTCCTCGGTTCCCTTGCCACCAACGGACTTGCATTAAAGAGAGGGTAGTTTACAATCGATGTTGGTAAACTAGAGAGGCTGGGTGACAGACTCCGGTTTCCAATCACGAATTTTTCAACACGATTTACAATGGCCCTCACTCGCCGGCCTGGCGGGGAACAGAGGAGCGAGCCACATGGTACAAGGGTATTACACGTTAGAAGAAGCCGCCCGCATTCTGGGGATGGCAACGGATGAATTAAGCCACATGGCGCAGCATCGAGAAGTGCGCGCTTTCGCCGACCGCGGCACGTGGCGCTTCCGCACGCAGGACATCGAGGAGCTGGCCCGCCGCCGCGGCGTGGGCAGCAGCCCGGACCTGCCGTTGGGTGAAGCACCAGCGCCCAAGTCGCACGATTCGCCGACGCCGAAAGCCAAGCCCGAAGGCAGCGAGGGAGTCTTCCATTTTGCCCTGGGCGGGGAAAGCGACCAGGTCGAAATCGGTCAAGAAATCATCAGCGAATCTGCCAGCGGCAGCCGCAAGACGGGCAGCAAGGGTGGCAGCAAAAGCGGCGGACCCAAGTCGCCGACGCCGAAGCCCGGCAGCGATAGCGACGTGCGCCTGGTTGCGGACGGCAGCGACCTCGGTTTCAAGGTGCAGAGCGACAGCGACGTCAAGGTGGAAGGGACCGGCGGTTCCAAGCCCAAGTCGAGCGTACGCAAGCCTGGCCCCAAACAAGATAGCGGCGTGAAGCTGGTGCCGATGGATACCAAGAGCGACAGCGATGTGAAAATCGTCGCCGACAGCACCGAGGACATAACGATTCTCGGACCGAGCTCAAAGCCGGGCTCCGACAGCGACATCAAGCTGGATTCGTCGGGATCGGGAAGCGACGTGATTCAGCCCGGTTCGAACCCCGATGATTCCTTCCTCACCGAGGAAATCGATCTCGATGCCGAGTTGCGGAAGGCGGAGGAATCGGCGCGTCCCAAGAAGCCTCATCCGAAGGCCAAGTCCAGAACACCCGAGCCTCAAAAGAAGGCAACGGGTACGGCGCCATTCGAACTCAACGAAGCCGACTTGAAGCCTGCCAAGAAGAAAGACGACTCGGAGAGCAGCAGCGAGTTCGATCTGGCCATTGACGACAGCGGCTCCTCCATTGAGCTGGATAGCGGCGAACTCGGCTCGAAGGATGAGGAAGTTTCGCTGGGTGACGTTCCCGCCGGCGGCGTGACGGGCACGAGCGATAGTGGAATTAACCTGCAGGAGCCGGCCGACAGCGGCATCTCCCTCGAGCAAGGCGGCGACAGCAGCGACGAGATCGAATTCGAGCTGAGCCTCGATGCCGAATCGACCCCAAAGCCGGCAAAGGCAGCTCCCGGCGTGGATTCCAGCAGCGAGTTCGAGCTGACTCTCGAAGACAGCGCCCGGCTAGCGCCTCTGGAGGAGGAAACGCCTTCCGGAGAGGAAAAAGACATCTTCGAGACCGACTTCGAAGTGCCCGCCCTGGAAGACGAATCAGGCTCCCAGGCGATGGCCCTGGATGAATCGGACACGGACCTGGAAAGCTCCGATTTCGACCTGGCCCTCGCGGAGGAGGATGCGGCGTCTGAGGAAGAAAGCGGCAGTCAAGTCGTGGCCCTGGAGGACGAGGAGGAGGTTGACGAGGGCGCGGCCACGATTGCACGACCGCGGCGCACTGCGGGCAGGCAGGCCGAGTCCGAAGAACCAAGCGAGTTGGCGGCGGAAGACGAGCTAGGAGCGGAGGAAGTGGTAACAGCCGGCCGCCGCGTAGCCGCCGTTGCCGCTCCAGCAGATTGGGGAGTTTTCACTCCTGTTGTTCTGCTTTGCTCCGTCCTTGTCATGTTCGTCCTGGGTCTCATGAGTTTCGAGCTGCTTCACGGCATGTGGGGCTACCGGCAGCCTTCCAATAAGGCCACAAGCATGGTCGTTCGCGGGATCAGCGGCTTGTTCTACGATTCGAAGGATTTGCCGACGGATTGAGTACATCCACGCGGTGCCGAAGGGCCCGAGGCGGCTAGAGGGAGAAGACACTCCTCTTACTGCTCCGGGCTTTTTGCGAAAAAGGTGTCAGGACCCTTTTCCTTTCCGAGGAACACTGGCCGGCGGAAGCCGAGTGAAAAGGGTCCTGACACCTTTTACGATCCGAGCATCACACGTTGAAGATGCGTCGGATGTTATCGCGGAGGAGCAGGCGGGCCAGGGCAATGGCTTGCATTTCGGTGTAAATGTGCGGCCGGACAAAATCCTCGGCAAGAACGTGTGCCAGAATGCGGCGGTACATGTTGAATTTCGGCAAACCGAACTCCAGTTTGTACATGTCGCTGTAATAGCCGATCTGCTTGGTCTTGGGGACTGCCTGGAGACGAGCACGCAAGTTTCCTTCGATGTAAGCAGGGATGTTCGAATACCACCAGTGGCCGTTGGTGATGACATTGGGGAAGATCCAGCTGTAGCTAACCAACTCCTGGTCCTGCCCGCTGCTCAAGACCGAGATGCAGAATGAGACGGCCGGGAAGGCGTTCAGGAGCTTTGCGTATTGGATCAGGGACGTGCGCTGATCGAAAAGGTCCTGGCCCTGGTAGACGCCGTTCTCGAAAACTCCGCGGTTCACGCCAATCATGAGATCGAAAGGAAGCTTGAACTCCTGGCAATGCTCTGCCAGCATCCAAAACGTTCCCTGGCTACGGGTGCGTGCCTGCTCGGCATGCGACGAGTTCTCGCTGAGCGCTGAGGTTAGCTCATGATCGGCAACCGAAGCGGGAGCGAAATCGGGCGGCAAGGAAATGGCGCAAGCTTTGGCGCCATGACGGGTGAAATGCTCGAAGAGCTTGGCTATCGCTCGACGCAGGCCCGCCGCATCCCCCACCTCGACACCAGTCGCCTTGGCCAGGCGCTCGCGCACTTCCGGTTTATGCAGATGAAAGACCAGGTCATCTGTGCGCAGGCAGGGGACGTAGCGTTTGGTGTTGAAGCCCTGCAGGGAATCGTCGAAATCGTTCGTCAGAAATACGGTTTCGATATTCGATTGACGGAGGACTCTTTCCTCCCAGTCGGGATGAGCCATCTCTCGCTTGGCGGCGTTCGAAAGCCAGCCACAATCCGCGATGCTTAGGCGTTCGCCTTGGTAATTCAAAAAGGCTCTACAGATCTCCATGAACCAAACGTGCTGAACCGTGTTATCGAACTGGGACATGTGGTAAAGGATCGCGCGCACGCGCTCCTGGGGATTGGCGGCTGCGCTCAGCAGCTCCTTGTCCATGCCGGCGGAATGCGCCAGCTCAGTGTAGTAGTGATAGCCCAGGATGTCGTCGAGGCTGCGCGCTGTCGGCTGGCGCGGGTTGATGTGTGAATGCGGGTCAATGAGCGGAATATGGCAGATCTCTCCATAGAGGTCTTGCGCGAGAGCGTCGTGTAACATATCGAACCAGCCTCGGGGGGTTTACGGCTCTTGCTAGATCCTGTAGGCCAAGCTGGCACCTTGACCCACATCCTCGAACCCGCATCGGGGATTTCGGCTCTTGTTGGGTCAGCCTGATGATGCCTTATTCCCATTATAAATGCTAGTTTCCCGTCTATGCGTGTTTGCATCGTTCTGGTAGGGTGCGCCTTTGCTGGGGGGCTGTCGAACGATCCCAGCGGGAGCGAGCGCTGCACTGGCAGTGAGACCCAGTTCGACAAGCCACATGTGACTTCAAATTAAAGACTTGTGGCGTCATCGCGAAAAGCCTTGAATTTGCAAATCAACGGGCATCGAAGGCATAAATCGAGCGCAGCTAACCAGCTTCCACAGTTCGTGCAGAGCACCGACGATCGCTGACAATGGGGAAACTAGGTAGTCCTGATCTACTAGAGGGTCGGCGCCGATGGCCTATCTAACGGCCGATGCAAAGAAACAGTTCGACCGCTGGAGTCGACGCTACGATCGCGACCTGTTGCAGGTTTTCTTTTTCCGACCCGCGCATCGTATGCTGCTTTCCCATCTCACGGGGGCTGATCAGAGAATTCTGGACCTTGGCTGCGGCACGGGCATGTTTGCCGCCGCGGTCCTGGAGCACTTTCCGCAGACGCTGGTGTGGGGTATGGATCTTAGCGACGGCATGCTCCGGCAGAGCCAAGAGCGCTGCGCCGCCGCCCTGGGGCGACTTCATCTGGTTCAAGGCGATAGCATGCGTCTGCCGTTCCGCGATGATGCGTTCGACGTCATAACCTGCGCGCATAGTTTTCATCATTACCCGGTTCAGGAGCGTGTGGTCGCGGAGATGCACCGCGTTCTTCGACCGGGCGGGAAACTCCTCATCATCGATGGTGACCGCGACGGTCTTTGGGGCAGGTTGCTGTTCGATGTCCTGGTCGTGGCCGTGGAGGGGCCCGTGCGCCATCTTTCGGGCGAGGCCTTCCGCAATCTTTATTTGCAATCCGGTTTTGAGCATATCAGTCAGCAGCGCCGCTCCGGTCCGCTGCCGTTTCTCCTGACCTCGGGTCTGGCAACCAAGCCTGCTCGGACGAGTTCCACGCGCCGTGCCGCCTAGGCGGGCACGGTTGCCAGCTGGTCGGCAAGCAATCCTCCGCTTAAGATGATCGCACTCGAATCACAGAGCGCGGCTCCTGCGGCTCCACCATTGTTTCGCGGAGGATCATGATGTCCGCTTCTCCCAAGACGGCTCTCGTGACGGGTGCCTCAGCCGGCATCGGTTATGAATTGAGCAAGGTCTTTGCCCGTGAAGGCTACAGCCTGGTCCTGGTCGCCCGGAACGAAGCCAGGCTCAGGGAAGTTGCCGAGGAGATTCAGCGAGCGAACGGCGCCGCGGTGAAGGTGATCGCCAAGGATTTATGCATAACGTCAGCCACTGACGAACTCTTTGCCGAATTGCAGCATGACTCGATCGTCATCGATGTTCTGGTGAATAACGCGGGATTCGGCACGTACGGTCCGTTTGCCCAAAGCGATCTGAATTCTCAGCTGGACATGATCAAGCTGAACGTGCTGAGCCTGACGCATTTGGCGAGATTGTTCCTGCCTGGTATGATCGAGAGACGCAATGGGCATATCATGAACGTGGCCTCGACGGCGGCCTTTCAGCCCGGGCCGCTCACGGCCGTCTATTATGCCACCAAGGCCTACGTTTTGTCCTTTTCCGAAGCCATCTCGAACGAGCTTGAGGGCTCGGGTGTTACGGTCAGCGCTCTCTGTCCTGGGCCCACGGTTTCAGAGTTCCAAAAACGGGCTCAACTCGAGGGAGTGCGGCTGGTGAAGGGCGCCATGATGGACGCGGCCACGGTGGCTGAATCTGGTTACCGGGGCATGATCCAAAACAAACGCCTTGTGATCCCAGGTTGGAAGAACCGCTTGCTGGCGTTCTCGGTGCGCTTCATTCCTAGAAGCATCGTCCTGCGTGTCGCGCGGAAGCTCCAGTCCAAAGCCGAAGCGTGATGAATCAGAATACCTTGCCGCGCAGCGGCTTTCAGGGTGGCTTGCCGCTCTGCTGCAGCAGCCAGCCAAGGAAGAAGACGCCGACGCCTATCCCGGACATCGTGAGAGATTCCTTGAGGTCCAACCTCTCAGCCACATTCCCGGCAATGGCCGCCGGCAAAATGACAAGTCCCAAGAACTGAAGTATTCGTCCGAGCTTGTAAAGCATTTACCCTTTCTCGCCTCGATGCCCTTGGCTCACGAATTCCCGAAATAGAGAAGGCCAGGAGAAGCCTTTCTCAGCTGATGGAATCAGAAAATCGTAGCTCCTCCCGCCAAGGCGAACTTCTTCGAACGACGCTCATTCTAGAGATGGTCCCTCACCCGGCACAGGAGTTGCTTGGCCGGCGTCAGTGTCCGCACTCGAAATTGCCGGCTGCATAAATCTGCTTGACATCGCTGCTTACGCAACTAGAAAATCGTCATCCCGGTTGACCAGCGTTCGTACCTTGGTCACCGAAATAGTGTACTGTCCTGCAAAGTTGTCAGCACGAGGAGGCAACGCGCGTGATTGCATGTTGGCGACGCAACAAGGGTACTTGGACCGCGCTCGCGATGTTGCCGGCTCTGGGTGCTCTTCTATTGTTTTCCGGTTGTGATTTCGACGGCTACCCTCAGGATCTCGCCTATCCTCTTCGGACGGATGACTTGGTGGTTGGCAGGGCCGACAAGGACGTGCCCGTGCAGGCGTATGATCGCCCAGGTGAGTTTCCCAAGGTTCTCTTCGCATATTTGCCAGAGGAAGATCGTGCCAAGTTGCTTGCTGATCCTGCAAAGCTGAAGCCAGAGCAGGGCCAGCAGCTTGACGCGCTGCTCAAGAATATCTTCGGTTCGCCTGCCAGCCCCAAGGTGGATGGCGGCAACGCGGACGTGCGCGAACTCCTGGTAAAGCTGCGCAGCAGCCTTCGCCTGGATGAAAAAACGCTAGCCCAAGGCAGCATGCTCTACCGTCAACAGTGCTTGCACTGTCACGGCCTTACGGGGGACGGCAGAGGCGCGACCGCTCCGTGGGTCAATCCGCATCCGCGCGACTACCGCGAGGGCAGGTTCAAGTTCACGTCTTCCGGCCAGCAGGAAGGCACACGCAAGCCGCGCAAGGAAGATCTCGTGCGCACGATTCGCGAAGGCATTAACGGCAGTTCCATGCCTGCCTTCCGCTTGCTGCCGGACGACGACATCGACGCGCTGGCAAGCTATGTCATTCATTTGAGCTTGCGAGGTGAGACCGAATTCCTCGTGATGCAGGCTGCCTTGAAGGATGAGTTGGATACCACCATCGAGCAAGGCGTAAATGAATACCTTGCAAACATCGGCGGGAGCTGGGAAACCGCTCAACACAGCCTTATCCAGCCTGATGCGTTTCCAGAGTACAAGACAGATGCGGAGCGCACGCAGTCGGTGCAACGCGGTTGGAAGCTCTTTACTCAGCAAGGCAGCGCGGGGCAAGGCGCTGCAGCGCAAGCGGGCATAGGTTGTATTGGCTGTCACATAGATTTCGGCCGGCGGGCCGCGTACAAGTACGATTATTGGGGAACCATTGTCCGGCCGGCCGACGTGACGACAGGCGTTTATCGCGGTGGACGGCGGCCGATCGATCTGTTCTGGCGCATTCACTCCGGGATCAACGGCACCGGAATGACCGCCTTCGGCGGCACGCTGCAGTCGAAAGACATCTGGGACTTGGTCAATTTTCTTCAGGTCCTTCCTTATCCGCAAATGCGCGAGAAGTACGGCATCCAGCTCGAAGCCGGCAATTGACGCTGGCGTATGGACCGGTGCAGCTGAGGCTACGTTACCAGGAGAAATCTTGTGCAGAAGTTTTGGGGCTTGCTCTTCGGCGGCACAATGGCCGGGGCTCTACTTCTATTTATCGTGTCTCCGTTCGTGGGCTGGTGGCTACCGAAAAACGTCGCCACCTTTGGCGCCGGGATTGATAACCTGTTCTACGTGATCCTCGCGATCACCGGTTTCTTCTTCATCCTTACCGAAGCCATCCTGGTCTACAACATGTTTCGCTTCGCCGCCAAGCCCGGTCGGAAGGCGAGCTACACGCACGGCAACCACACGCTTGAAATCGTGTGGACGCTGGTGCCGGGCGTGATCCTTCTGGTGCTGGCAATCGTGCAGATCAAAGTCTGGGCGGAAGTCAAGTTTCAAAAGAGCATGCCACAGCCCAACGATCCAACCACGCAGCAGATGGAAGTCCTGGCACGGCAATGGGAGTGGCGCGTGCGCTATCCCAACCGTGAACGCATGGCATCGTGGGAAAACAATGAAAACCTGGCGCGGGATTTCGGTCAGAACCCGCATGTGGACGATCTTCACATAACGAATGAGATCCATGTTTGGACCGGCGTCAGAGTACTCGTCCACCTCAAGACCCAGGACGTGATTCACAGCTTCTTTTTGCCGAACCTGCGGCTGAAGCAGGATGCCTTGCCCGGCAAGACGATCCCGGTCTGGTTCGCGGTCACGGAGTCGAACGTCGAACCGCAAATTGATCCGAAAACTCATGAAAGACGATGGTTCGAGAGCGGCTACGATCCGGCCACGGGCAAAACGACCGATGCAAGCAAGATTTGGGAGCTGGCGTGCGCCGAGTTCTGCGGCACGCGTCACTCGATGATGCGTGGCAAGTTGTACGTGCACAAGGACAAGGCCGATTTCCTGGAGTGGCTCAAACAAGCGGAAGCCGAGCAGGACCGCCACCACCCGCAGGCCCCGGTTCAGGTTGCGGGCCGTTAGAGCTGTGGGTCAGGTTTCCAACCTGACCGGACAGATTGGAAATCTGTCCTACGCGACTGCCGAACCGAGCACAGTGATATAGAAGAACGTTAATGAGGATCATGCATGAGCGTTAGTATTCCCCACGGAGCCGAGGCCCATCAGCATCCACAGTTGGGCTTTGTTCGCAAGTACATTTTCTCAACCGACCACAAGATCATCGGCATTCAATTCTTGTTTTCGACGCTGATCTTTTTGGCACTGGGCGGCCTGCTGGCCATGGGAGTGCGTTTGCAGCTTGGTTGGCCCCATGCCGACCACACCTGGTTGAGCGATCTGCTGAAGTGGCCCAAGAGCTATGGCAATCACATGGCGCCCGAGTTCTACAACATGCTCTTCAGTATGCACGCCACCATCATGATTTTCTTCGTGATCATTCCCATTCTCGCGGGTGCATTCGGAAACTTCACGATCCCACTCATGATCGGCGCCCCCGATATGGCGTTCCCGAAGTTGAACATGCTGTCGTACTGGTTCATGTGGCCGGCGTTTGTCATCATGCTCATTGGCTTCTTCGTGGACGGTGGCGCGCCGTCGAGTGGTTGGACCTCTTATCCTTTGATCGCAAGTGTGACGATGCCGGCGGGGGAGGGCTTCCAGTCGCCGGCAGGGGCGGGCACCGGTCACGGACAGATCTGCTGGCTCCTGTCGCTGACGTTCGTCGGGATATCCTCGATGATGGGCTCGGTGAATTACATCACCACGATCGTCAATATGCGGGCGCCGGGCATGACATTCAACCGGATGCCGTTGACCATCTGGTCTTTACTCATCACGGCCATTCTTCAGGCTTTTGCCCTCCCCGTATTGACGGTCGCCTTGATCTTGCAGCTCCTGGACAAAACCTTCAACACCTGCTTCTTCCTGCCTCCGGGAGAAACGGGCTTCGGCAACCTTCATACGGGACCTGGCGGCGGTCAAACGTTGCTCTGGCAGCACCTCTTCTGGTTCTACTCCCACCCGGCCGTCTACATCATGATCTTGCCGGCCATGGGCATGGTCTCGGACATCATCTGCACGTTTAGCCGCAAGCCGTTGTTCGGCTACAAGCCAATGTACCTCTCGCTCGCGGGGATTGCCGGTTTGGGCTTCATCGTCTGGGGCCATCACATGTTCCAGAGCGGCATGGACCCACGGCTTGGGACCGGCTTCATGATTGCCACGATCATGATCGCCCTGCCCTCTGCGGTAAAGGTTTTCAACTGGCTCGGCACCACTTGGGGTGCCAACATTGAATTCACCAGCGCCATGCTCAATGCGCTGGCATTCGTGTCTCTCTTTGTCATCGGCGGTCTGAGCGGCATTTTCATGGCGGCAACCCCTGTCGATATCTACATCCACGACACGATGTTCATTGTCGCCCATCTGCATTACGTGTTGTTCGCCAGCAGTCTTTTCGGCATCTTCGCCGCGATCTACTATTGGTACCCCAAGATGTTTGGCCGGAAGATGAACGAAACCTGGGGAAAAGTGCACTTCGTGCTGAGCTTTATTGCCGGCAACCTCACGTTCTTCCCGATGCACATTCTCGGCACAGCGGGTCAGCCGCGGCGCTACTCCGATCCGTCCCAGTACGAGTTCCTCAAGCCACTACAGAGTTTGAACCAATTTGTCAGCATCAGTGCCTTCGTGCTCGGCGCGGCGCAGATCATTTTCCTGGTCAACTTCTTCTATAGTCTGTTCTGGGGAGAACGCGTGGGCCGGAATCCATGGCGGAGCAATACCTTGGAATGGACCGCCCCGTCTCCGCCGCCCCATGGTAATTTTGAGACGACGCCCATCGTCTACCGGGGCCCCTACGAGTACTCCTCACCGGAAAGCGAAGAGGATTACTTGCCACAATCCCAAAGCCCCAACGGAGCCCCGGCGACCGGGAACCCTGCGGATCACCATTGAACGTAAGCCTGATTTCAAGACAGTAGTACCTTGAGCACTGACGCGAACCACCTTGTTGTTTCCGATGCTCCGCCGCGATGGCTGCGTTACTGGGCCATTTTGACGGCTTGTGCTACCGTTGTGTTGCTTGCACTCGGCGCCGTGGTGACAACCTTTCGGGTGGGCATGGCAGATCCCATCTGGCCGACCGTGCCCTGGCACCTCCTCTTGATCTCCTGGCAAGAACCGGGCCCGGGCTTTCTCATCGAGCATTCTCATCGGCTGGCGGGCTATATCGTCGGCTGCTGTGCCATCGTCCTAGCTATCGGCCTTTGGCGTTACCAGCCGAGGCGACTTCTTGGCTGGCTCGGCATAGCGACCTTGCTGGGCGTGATTGCCCAGGGGCTCCTGGGTGGCTTCCGGGTGCGCTTGCATGCACTCGTTGGTACCGACCTGGCGCTTATACACGGATGTTTTGCTCAGATCGTGTTCGCACTGCTTGTCAGTGTGGCAGTTCTTACTTCGCGGGGTTGGAACACGCCCGCGCGCCTGGATCCGGCAGATGATGACGGAACTCAGTTGCGGCGCTGGTCGCTCTGGACGGCAGTCCTCGTTTATTGCCAGCTAGTTCTCGGCGGCTTTGTGCGGCACACGTCTTCGGGCCTGGGCCAGCGCGGTCATCTTTTATTCGCATTTGCCATCGTGGCTACGGTCGTTTGGCTGATGAAATGTATCTTTGCGGCTCCGAGACCTGACGGACGCCTGACGTTGGCAGCAAGCCTTTTGGCATGCTTCCTCACCATCCAGCTGATGCTTGGCGTCGAGGCCTGGATGATGAAATTCTCTTCGGGAATGATCGCTGATTTGAAGCCGATCACGGCCCCACAAGGTGTTGTCCGGACGGCCCATTTCCTCGCGGGTTCAGGTATCTTTGCGACCGCCTTCGTAATCGCTCTCTGGACGCGCCGCGGGCGAGTGATCGCCATTCAGGTTGTATCTGCCCCCGCCAGTCGCCTGGAGGGAGCGGCATGAAAGTTGGCACGATGATCGTCTCCGAAGCGTCTCCCCTGGTGCAGACCCGTATTGCCGATTACGTGGAATTGATCAAGCCGCGCATTACGGTCATGGTGCTGGTAACCGTGGCAACGGGTGGGCTTTTGGCGAGTCGGGGTGCGCCGGATTGGTCCGTCCTTTGCCACACATTGATTGGTACAGCCCTCGTGGCTGCGGGGGCAAGCGCACTCAATCAACTGCTGGAACGGGAAAGCGATGGCCTGATGCAGCGAACCGAGAATCGACCGCTGCCGGCAGGCCGATTGCAACCGCTCGAAGTCCTTATCTTCGGAGGCGTCTTCGGTGTGGGCGGGGTCGCGTATTTGGCAGTGCTCCTCAGCCATTGGTTGGCCGCATTCGTCGCCGCGTTTACATTTTTGAGTTACGTCTTCGTCTACACGCCGTTGAAGCGCAGGACTTCACTGAACACATTGGTGGGTGCTGTCCCGGGGGCCTTGCCGCCAGTCATCGGCTGGGCGGCGGTGCGCGGCTCGATTGATCCTGAGATCGTGGCATTATTCGCAATCATCTTCCTCTGGCAGGTGCCGCACTTCCTGGCGATCGCGTGGATCTACCGCGAGGACTACGAGCGGGCTGGACTTTGCATGTTGCCGGTGCTGGACCGCGCAGGAGTGATGAGCAGCCGGCAAATGGTCGCCTATTGCGTTGCTTTGATTCCCGTCAGCCTGGCGCCCTTCATGCTTGGCCGAACGGGCGGGATTTACCTGGTTGGTGCTATTCTCCTGGGAGTGCTCTTTCTGGGATTTACCGTCAGTTTTTCGCAGCGGCATTCAGTGCTTCGGGCCCGGAGCGTCGTGCGCGTATCCCTGCTGTACTTGCCCGCTCTGCTTGCACTGCTCTTGCTGGATGGTGTATAGAGATGATTTCGGTTCCGCGGGTCAGGGGACCAGGAACTCGAGAAGATGGAAGGCTAAACAGACTTATGGCAAACGCAACTGCTGTTCACGAAGAACCAATTTTGCACATGGGGGCGCCGGTACCCAACGGCAAGCTGGCCGTGTGGATATTCCTGGCCACCGAGATCATGTTCTTCACAGGACTGATCGGCGTTTATGTCGTATTGCGGAACGGGACGCCCACCAGAAGCGAACCTTGGCCAATTCCAGAAGATGTGCACCTTGTCGAATGGATCGGGGCCTTTAATACCTTCGTTCTCATTTGCAGCAGCGTGACCGTGGTGCTGGCTCACTTCGCCTTGACCAAGGGCAATGTCGGCGCCGCGGCCAGATACGTCGCTGTGACCCTGGCCCTTGGCGGGGTGTTCCTTGTTGTTAAGGCAGTTGAATACCGCTCCAAGTACGACCACGATATCCTGCCCGGTCACGTTTTCGATCGCCTGACCGAACCGCGTGGGACGCAATATATCGAAAAAGTCCGTGAACAACTCAACGAAATCGTCGCGCATCCCAATGAGGCCGGCCCTGCCTTGGAGGATTGCCAGAAGCTACTTGCCGAATTGGAGTTGAAGGATGGACGGTCGCAATTGACCCCGCAGGTGGCCGGCCAGCGCGTCAAGGAAATCCTAGAGAAGCACAAAACGGAAGCCAACTATCCGGAGCTGCATATTTCGCCAGTGATTCCATTCGGGAATCTCTGGGCCTCGTGCTATTTCGCCATGACCGGGTTCCACGCGCTGCACGTGTTTGGCGGACTGGTTATCTTTGTCATCATCTTGTTGATGGCTGGCAGGGGGCGGCTTGGCGTGCAACATGCCGGCTTTCTCGAAATGACCGGCCTGTACTGGCACTTTGTCGATATCGTGTGGATCTTCCTCTTCCCTCTCCTTTACCTGGTCTAGTTGACGTTTTGGGGTGAACTTCCCCAGTTTCTAAAAGGAAGAATGTCGCTTGCCCTTGGGAGATACTTTGATGACCGACCCGCATAGCTCGGAGCACCACGCAGGACCGGGCTTCAAGGCATACATGGTGGTGTTCGGCGCGCTGAGCATTTTCACGGCAATTTCATTCCTCGTGAATAGCGCAGTTCGCCATGAGCTGCTCGGTGCGCATACCGGCTTCGCGCTGATCCTTGGGGTCGCTGTAATCAAAGCAGTGCTGGTGGGCACCTATTTCATGCACCTTATTCTGGATTGGCCCAAGATCTATTACCTGATCTTCCCGACCTTCATTCTTGGAGCGATGTTGATCGTGGTGCTTTTGCCCGACATGGTGTTGGACTGGCACAACTAGAGCCCGCCGCCGCCCGCGAGTTTTACACGCGAATTGCCGGCAGGAGATTGGACCGCGGAGCCATGATTTCTTCACCCGGAGGGCGCGCGTGACTAGCCAGGGACTTCAGGCCCTGGCACGCGGTAGTGCCATGATTTCTCCGCCCGGAGGGCGCGCGTGACTAGCCAGGGACTTCAGGCCCTGGCACGCGGGGTGAGGCTTCCACCCCTGGGCCCTCCGGACGCAGCCTGCCAGGGGCTGAAGCCCCTGGCTACATTCGCGGGCCCTCCGGGCCCAGTAATCGCCACACGAGAATAACTCTTCATGCGACCCTTGATCGGCCAGGCACTTGCGGCCGCACTACTCTGTTTTTTTGCAGGATGCAATTCAACCACAACTCCCGCAATCGCAGCGGATGACCTTGGCCCCATCAGCGATTTTTCCCTCACCGAACGTGGCGGCCAAGAGATCCACCGAGCGGATCTTGCCGGCAAGGTTTGGGTGGCGGCGTTCATCTTTACGCGCTGTGCGGGACCATGCGCCCAGGTAAGCGGTACGATGGCACGCCTGCAGCACGGTCTGTCCGGCTCTAAGGACGTCGTCCTGGTCAGCTTCACGGTGGATCCTGAATACGATAAGCCGGCCGTGCTGCGCGAGTATGCCGCTCGTTATGGAGCAGATCCACAGCGCTGGTTATTCTTGACCGGGGATCCTGACAAAGTCTATCCCTTAATTCGCGATGGCTTTCACTTGGCCGCGGAGCAAAACAAGGGCGAGGACCGAAAGCCGGGGTACGAGGTCATGCATAGCACGCTCCTTGCCCTCGTCGACCGCCAGGGCCACATCCGGGGCTATTACGACGCGCAGGAACCGGAAGCAGTGGCAAAGCTCGAGCAGAAGATTCCGACCCTCTTACCGCGGGAACCCGGGAGCTGGCCGAATGATTTGCCGGCCCTAAACGCTCTGCTCAATGGCACAAGCGCCGTGCTGCTAGTGCTGGGCTATGCTTCGATTCGACGGCGGGCCATCAAGCTGCACAAGGCTTGCATGCTGTCGGCCTTGGGCATATCCACGCTCTTCCTCGTCTCGTACCTGTATTACCACTTCGTCGTGCG
Source organism: Gemmataceae bacterium (assembly GCA_035296965.1). Taxonomy (GTDB): domain Bacteria; phylum Planctomycetota; class Planctomycetia; order Gemmatales; family Gemmataceae; genus DATGZX01. The sequence continues at coordinate 49,318 of DATGZX010000101.1, read as the reverse complement.
TCATGGGCAAGCAACACACTTCACGGGCCCCGGCTTTTCGAAACCGATCTACTTCGCGATATTGACGTCGCACACACTGCTGGCGATTGTGGCGGCGCCGCTCGCCTTGTACACGGCTTATCAGGGCCTTCGCGACCGGCTGGCCCGGCACGTGAAAATCGCTCGCTGGACGCTGCCGATTTGGTTTTATGTGTCGATCACAGGCGTGGTTGTTTACTGGATGCTGTACCAGCTCTATCCCTCGCGCTGAGCCTGGACTAGAATAAGCGCATTGAAAGGAATTGATTTCATGAAGCAACTTATCCTCCTCTCGGCAATGGTGGCAATGTTTGCCGTCTTGTGCTTGCCGCACACAGCGTACGCTTGCCCTGCCTGACAGGACATGAATACGTCCTCCGGTTCGGAGGTTGACGATCCGCTCCAGGAAGCGCGCGCCTATAACCAGAGCATTTACCTGATGGTAGGGGTGCCTTACTTCCTGTTGGGCGCGGGCGGGCTCTTTGTCTATCGAGGCTATCGCGCAGCGCTTAAAAGAGCCCAATCACAGATTCCAGTCTCGGAGGGAGCCGCTGAGTTTACGGATAGCACGACGCCAGACCGGGAACAGCGAGACGCATTATCGCCGTAGCCCGCCTGTTTTGGCCCGCCCCTCTCCATGGCTCCTTCAGAGTGTTTCTAGGCCGATCGGCTCATCTAGGAGGTGCCTATGTTCCGTCCCCTTTCCCGTCGCGATTTCGTAGGCAGCAGTTTGAAAGCCGGGGCCCTTGCCGGCCTTGGCGATCTGGCATTTCTCCATCGCCTCCCACCTGTTTCTGCCGCGGACGCCAAGGTGCCGCGCGAAAAGGTGCAGCTCAGCTCCGACATCGAACCTCTGGTTCGTTTGATCGAGGATACGCCTCGGGAACGACTTTTCGAATCGGTCGCCGGGCAAATGCATGAGGGCGTTGGCTATCAGCAACTGCTGGCCGCGCTCTTTCTTGCCGGTGCGCGCAGCATTCAACCCCGTCCTGTCGGTTTCAAGTTCCACGCCGTGCTGGTTGTGAATTCGGCCCACCTGGCAAGCCTGGCCATGCCGGATCGCGAGCGCTGGCTGCCGCTGTTCTGGGCACTCGATAATTTCAAAAAGTCGCAAGCGCAAAACCAGACCGAAAGCGGCTGGGTGATGGCCCCGGTGGCAGAGGGCAAGCTTCCTTCCAGTTCGCAGGCCAGGGAGCGCTTCACCCAGGCCATGGACAACTGGGACGAAGAAGGGGCCGACCGTGCGATAGTTTCCCTGGTGCGCAGCGCCGGAGCAGGGGAAGTCATTGAATTGTTTTGGCGTTACGGGGCTCGTGATTTCCGCGACATCGGCCACAAGGCGATTTACACCGCGAATTCCTGGCGCACGCTGCAAACCATTGGTTGGCGCCACGCCGAGGCGATCATGCGTTCGCTGGCTTATGCTCTTCTTGAACATGAGGGCGATAATCCGGCTCGGCGCAACGCTGAGCCCGACCTACCCTGGCGCGAGAATGTCAAGCGTGCCGCGGCCATCCGGGCTGACTGGCAGGCGGGAAAACGCTCTCCCGAAGCAACCGCTGAGCTGCTCAAATCTTCGCGAACCGCTTCCGCGGCTGACGCCTGTGAACATGTCGTGGAGCTCGTAAACAAGGGAGTTCACCCGTCCTCTTTGTGGGACGGTATGTTTCTCAAGGCCGGCGAATTGATTATGCAGCAACCTGGCATCATTGGCATCCACTGCGTGACTTCCGTGAATGCTCTGCATTATGGGTATGAAGCTAGCGGCAACGACCAGACCCGGATGCTGCTCATGCTGCAGGCAGCGGCATTCCTTGCATTGTTCCATAAACGCATGGCCAATGGTTTGCATGAGGAGCGACAGGTCGACACCCTGGAGAAGGCTGAGTTGAAGGCGACCGGCCCCGATGCCGTTGGGGAGATTTTGACGGACGTGAGCAAGGACCGTCTGCTTGCCGCGCGCAAGACGCTGGCTCTGCTCGAAAGCGGAAGCGTTAGCCCGCAGGCGCTCATGACGGCGGCGCGCCGTCTCATTTTCGCCAAGGGCACCGACGCGCACGATTACAAATTCAGTTCTGCGGCCCTCGAGGATTTTTATCATGCGAGTCCTACCTGGCGGAACCGCTACCTGGCGACGAGCATGTTCAATCTCAAAGGCTCCGGAGACAAGGATAACCCGCTTGTCGAACGGGCCCGTTCTGCCCTCGAGAAGGTCTAGGTGGACAATGCGCCCCCGCAGACTGGCGGGGGCGCGCGGGGCGCTGCCTTGCTGCCGAGCAGCCCGAAAACCCTTTCATTTTGTTCTTCAGAGGACTTGCGAGATGACTTCGAGTCTGAACAAAACTGCGTGGATCACCGTTGGTTTGCTCTGTTCCTTCATTGGCAGTCAGACGGCTCGTGCGGATGACTGGCCGCAATGGCTGGGGCCACAGCGCGATGGCATCTGGCGCGAGACAGGACTTGTGGAGAAATTCCCCGACGGCAAACTGCCGGTCCGCTGGCGAACTCCGATCGCGGCCGGCTACTCCGGCCCAGCCGTGGCCGGAGGCCGCGTCTACGTCACCGATAGGGTTCTCGCGAAAGGCGTGCAAAAACCCAAGAACGACTTTGACCGGAGCAAGCGAGCAGGCCTCGAACGTGTTCTCTGTTTGAATGAGGCAGACGGCAAGATTCTCTGGAAATTTGAGTACGATTGTCCTTACACGATTTCCTACTCGCTCGGTCCGCGCACGACGCCTGTCGTTCATGATGGCAAGGTTTACACGCTGGGTGCCCAGGGCAATCTCTACTGCCTGGATGCAGAGAGCGGCAAGCCGGTTTGGTCGCACGATCTGGAGAAGGAATACAATACGAAGGCTCCAATCTGGGGCTTTTCTGCGCATCCGCTCCTCGACGGCAAGAAGCTGATCTGCATGGTCGGCGGCAAGGAAAGCACGACAGTGGCCTTCGATAAGGACACAGGCAAGGAGATTTGGCGGGCGCTGACGGCGCGTGAGACTGGCTACTGTCCGCCCATGATCTACGAGGCGGGAGGCAAGCGCCAGCTCATCATCTGGCACGCGCAAGCGATCAATGGGCTCGACCCTGAGACCGGCAAGGTTTACTGGTCGGAGCCGGTCAATGCCTATTCGGGCATGTCGATCCCCACGCCGCGCAAGCTGGGTGACTCGCTCTTTATCACCGCCGCGATGACTACAGCGATCATGTTCCATCTTGATGCCGATAAGCCGAGCGCCCAGGTAGTTTGGCGTGGGGACAAGACCAAGGGGATGTACAGCGTATTCAGCACACCGTTCTTCGAAAATGGCTATATCTACGGCTGTACCAATGATGGTGAACTGGTCTGCGTCAAGGCTGACACAGGAGAGCGGCTCTGGAATACGATGGCCCCCAATAACAACAAAAAAGCAAGGTCGGGCGACACGTTCCTGATCAAGAATGGCGACCGCTTCTTCCTTGTTACCGAAAAAGGCAACCTGATCATCGCGAAGTTGACTCCCAAGGCATACGAAGAAATCAGCCGCACGCATATCATCGAGCCAACCACCGTCGCCTGGGGCCGCGACATTGTTTGGTCCCACCCTGCGTTTGCCAACCGCTGTATTTACGCACGCAATGACAAGGAGATCGTCTGTCTCTCGTTGGCAGCGGAACAAGGCGGTAAGTAACGGGTCGAGAAGGAAAAGATCTTGAGCAGTGAGGTGCAGCCAAACTGGCCGAAGAGCACCGAGTAGAACCTGCGGCAAAGGTTCTATTCGGTGCTTTCAAGTTTCGCACGCAGCGACGGCGGGATCTCGATCGATTCCAAGGTTCGCGAATCGACCCGGCAGCAGACGGAGCTGACCTGCCCACGGGCGACTAGCTGACCTTCCTTCGAGAACTCCAGCGCATAGGTCACGGACTTGCGGCCGATCCTATTGATGCTCACTGCCACGTCCAGCACGTCCTCGAAATGGGCAGGTTTGATGAAATCGCACGAAGCGGATACGCGCGGAAAGCTGATTTTCTGGCCTTCCCACGCCATCATGACCGAGATGCCGCGCGAGCGCAGGAATTCCACTTCAGCAATTTCCATGAAGCGAAAAAAATTGGCGAAGTGCACGATGCCGGCCATGTCCGTGTCAGCGAATTCGATGCGGCGCGTGGTGTGGAAGACAGGAGAACTCATAAGTACTTTCGATAGACCAGGGCGGTTTCCCGAGCCATGCGCTCGGCGGTAAAGCGTTGCCGCACAACCTCCCTGCCCTTACGTCCCAGCCCTTCTCGATGGACCACGTCGACCAGGAGTTTGCCGAGGGTATGGGCCAAATCCTCGGGGTCGTTCGGATTGACAAGCAAGCCTCCGCCCGTCGCTTCGATGAGCTCGGGAAACGAGCCGTGCCGTGGCTGCACGACCGGCACGCCGGCAGCCAGGGCCTCCAGGATGTAGAGCCCCTTGGGCTCTCGGTAAGTCGTCGGTACGGAGAGGACATCAAGGCTTCGCAAGAACTTGACCTTGCTGGAGTGATCGGGCGACTCCGTGTAAGAGAAGTCTTTTTCCAGCCCATTCTGCTGCAGGCTTTGCCGCAGGCCTTCCAGGTAAGGTCGATGGTTTTCCCCAAGCCAGCCGGATACGTGCAGCCGGCACGGAACGGACCCTGCGGTCTTCCGGAGTATGCGAAAGGCTTCGACCAGGACATGGAGGCCTTTCTCCGGGCAAATCCTGGCGAAGTAGCCAATGGTGTAGGGCGGCCCATTGCTGGACGGCCGGCTGTCGTATTGCTGCAAGAGATTCAGACCAGGATAAATGACGTCGATCCGCTCGCGAGGGATCGAGAAATAGTCGGCCATGAAATCCGCATAATACACGCTTGTGGCAATAAAACCATCGAACTCGCGGCAGTGCTCTCGGATCAATTGCAGGGCCCGCGTGCGATATGCGTCGGGCAATGATTCCAGGAAGACGTCATCCCCTTGCAAGGTGCACAGCACCGGTGCGCCCACATGCCGCTTCACCTCATGGACCAATCCAGAAATAATTGCATTGGTCAGATTGATCACTTCCGGCTTCACGTCGGTCGCGAGCCAGCGGGCCAGTTTGGCAACCTCCTTCCGCTGATTACCGTGTTCCCCTTTCAGCATGGAGATGGTCAATTCGCCGAGCAGCTCCGCCTCGGTCTTGAAGCCGAACCGCGCGGTCACCCAGCGCAGCAGCCCCGGCGCATCGAGAAGGCGATCGAGCAGCCAGGGGGTGTGTCGAAACAGCGCCGATTTTTGTTGCAGGAAGACATTGATACCGCCAAAGAAGACGCGCCTCTGGCTGACGTTTGGTTCGTCCGTGCGGATCGGCGTATAGGTTGGGATGAGGAGTGCGTCGTGGCCCTGCGCGAGCAGCGCCGTCACCAGCGTGTTGTCGTGCAGACAACTGCCGCAGTACATATTCGCGGCGCCGGCGGTGACGTAGGCGATCCTCATGTCTTTACCGGTGTCGGCACAGGTCCCGCGTGAGCGTCCACGGATTCGGCCGTTGTGCTGGCAGACGATCTGGACGGGAAAAATTGTTCTAGAGTGGCCTGCGTTGGCCTTCGCGTCACGAGCGATACCACCACCAGCAACAGAGCGGCAACAGGCAGGATTACCGCAACGGGTAAGACGCCCTCAGCACTGGTTTTAGTGTTTCTTCCAGTGGTGAACAGGTTATAGAGATGCTGCGAAAGCTGCTCCCAGTTAGTGACAGTGTATTTTTCTTCCTGACCGTAGTTGGCCAGGCAGTAGAAGAGTGGGATCAAGATCGCGACGCTTAAGGCGGAGGCAATGATACCAGCTTTGGTGCTCCGCTTCCAAAAGAGTGCAGCCAGCAAGATGGGGAACAGCGCGGAGAAAGCCGAGAAGCACCAGGTCCCCGTGCCAAAAATAGTACGCTGGTCCGTGAACTGTGCGGCCAGGAACACTGCCCCCAAGAGGAGGACGACGAAGCTGCGCGCGACGAACACTTTCTTGCTATCGTTCATCTGTCCAATCAGGCCATAGTGGTCCACGACGTCTTGCGTAAACATGCTACCCAGGCAAAGGATGTGGGAATCCAGCGAGCCCATGACGGCGGCGAAGACTCCGGCACCGAATAAGCCAGTCACCAGGTCCGGGGCATAGGTGCGATACAGTCGTAACAAGACGCCGATCGTTTCTGCCTGGGACAATCCCGGGAAGACCCCGGCTGCGACCAGGCCTAACAGCACGCTCGGCAGCCAGACCAAGCCGATGCATATCGGGTAGAACACGAAAGTATAGCGGAAATTCCCAAGCTTTTTGGAAGTCAGCAGGTGGATGAACATGTGCGGAAACATGCCCACGGACAAAGGGATGAGCGTATAGCTCCAGAATCTGAGCGGCGCAACGTGGTCGCGAGCAAGAAGCTTGGCCTTCTCAGGATCAGCCTGGAGAGTATCCAGGGCGTGAGCAAAACCGCCGATGCGTGCGTTGTTCGTGATGGCGATGAAACCAACGGCTCCGAACACCAAGAGCAGCATCGCCTGAAACGTCTGGGCCCAATTGGCGCCGCGCATCCCTCCAAGGAAGGTGTAGATGCAGACCACCACGCAGATGATCAAACCTCCCACCCAGCCGTGCAACCCGCCACGCTTAGCTGGTGGCTTGCCGATCCAGGCCCCATCTTCCGTTTGTTTCCCTTGCGGGTCCGCATACTTCTGGGTCACAGCGTCTAATGCCCACACCGGCAGACTCGCTTCCAACTGCTCGCGCATGCCACTGGTCTTTTGCACGAACTTCGCAGGGCTACCCGGCTGAGGTTGATAAGTCGCACTCGTCAATTGGGTGAGGGTTGTCCCACCGCCCATAACACCCGTAAGAATGTACGGTGCCGAGAAAAAAACCAGGATGAAAAAGAGCAGCGTGCCCAAGCCGTTCGATTCCCAGCGATCGCGGAAATACTGCACCTGCGTGACGTACCCATGGCGTTTGCCTATTGCCCACAATCGGGTCCCCGTGAAGAAAAGTACGCAAGGTATCACGAGGGCAGAAGCCGAGGCCATTAAGCCAAAAACGCCAATGCCTTCTCGGTAAGTCTGACCGGACGACCCCAGGATCGCGAAGGCCGTCATGTTCGTGCCAAAGAGCGACATGAACAGCACGAACGGACCCATCGAGCGGGTCGCCACGAAGTAATCTTCTCCGGTCCGGCTCAAAAACCCACGGCTGACCAGGCCAATGAAAATGACGATGAGGAGATAGATGCCGATAACGGCCAGGATCAGTGCCATGCGTTTGGCCTTTCCGATTTCATGTCCTTGGCTTCAACTTCCAGGTGGGCCGGCCAGGCATACCGGACCAGACAAAACATCAGGGCCGAGGCAGCCAGGCAGAACAGGGCCTGATACGCCAGACCAATGGGCATCCCGAACAGGCGATGCTCTTGATCCGTCCAGAACCACCAGTCCTGGTGTAGCACGTACAAGATCGGCACCGCCAGGTAAACCAGGGCTTTTTTCATCATTGCACCCGCTTGAGGATGACGCACCATACCGGAAGTCTCCTGGCACGGCGCGAATTATCTACCGTTTCGATTTCACATTCTCGTCGGCCTTATCCTTATCCGCGTCAAGTTTGTCTTTGCCAGATTTTTCGGGAGCTTCCTTGCCTCCCTTGGCGTTCGCGGGTGTGGATGCAGCCGGCGTAGCTCGTTTGAGCGGCGTTGGTTTCTCGCCTTCCGTACAGCCAGCCAGGAATACCAGAGGTACGAGTAGTGCTGGAACACCGATTATCTTAATCAAGAAGCTGCGCACGGCACGTCCCCTATGAAGGAAAGTCATCGCACGGCTTACTCCGGAGCCACGATTTCCAGGAGTTCGATGGCTGGCTTGCCTTCGCAATGGATGTAGGCAAGCCGGCCATAAGTCATGCGCGGGCGTTCCAGGTTGAACCATTGCATCATGGCAGCTCCGGGAATGACGCGCAGGAAGGCGGTCGGTTCTATACGCCGCAGAACATTGTGCTGAATGAGAATGCGGCCCAGGGGCGTTTTGCCGGCGAGGATCGCCGCTCGGACCGGCTCGCTGCAGTAAGCCAGGTGGATGCGCACGATGCCGAATTGCACGATTCGCCCCGAGCCATGCAGGGCAAGCAGTATCTTTCGTGCGTAAGAGTCTTTGACCTGGTTGCGTGCCAGGATGCACACATCAACAAGGTCCCCGTGGTGTTTTTCTACAGTCACGGTCATGTGCTGATTGTGCACAAGCAGTGCCTGGTATGGAGGAGGAACTTCATCTTCGGGCACAATCTCATATTCAGGTATGTCCCCGGACTGCGAAAAGAGCGAGAAAAGGGTTTCGAGACTCGGGCCGGTCAATTTGGTAGGTGTACTCATGGCCTCACTTTCCGTTAACCCGGCCCCTTACGGGGCTCGGCTCGCCAGGGCGCGCAGAATCTGCACCATCATGTGTACCTGGTCCCGCAATACTGGGGCTCGAAGAAGGTGGGCAGCAAGCGATCTACGTTGAGGAGTCCGGTGCGGGTCAATTCGACGTCGTCGGCGCCCACGCTCACAAAGCCTTCGTCCGCTAGTTTCCCGAAACCCGCCGCGAAATGCTCGAGAATGTTCGTGTCGAACTTTTGGCGGAAATAGGGCACATGAAGCCGGCCCGTCTTCAGTTGGAGAATCATTTCGCGGATCAGCCGTTGCTCTCGGGCCACCGGCAAGGCACGGTTGAGAGGCAGTTCCCCTTTTTCAAGCAGCCCAACATATTCCTCCCATGAGTCGACGTTCTGCATGTGCACGCCACTGGCGTGGCCGAACGACGCCACACCCGTGCCGAACATGTCGGCCCCATGCCATAAGACGTCGCGGTACACGAACCGGCAGCGCCGGCGATCCTTGACCATGGTGTACGCGCTCGAAACCTCGTAACCCACGTAGGCCAGTTCGTCGATCGCGTAGCTGACCCAGGCCCGTTTGGTGGGCCAGTCAGCCACTGTGAACGACGCCGGCTCGTCCCCTCCAATTACGCGGATCTCCTTGGAGTATACGGTGTTGAACGGCAATTCCATCTGGTAGATGGTCACGCTGTCGGGGTTCAACTCAATCGTCTTGCGAACGCATTCCTTCCAGTTGTCCCAATTCTCGCCGACCATGCCAGCGATGAGGTCGATGTTGATCTGGTCGAACTTCAAGTCGCGGGCCCAGCCATAGGCCCTGTAGATCTCGCCGGACAGGTGCGCCCGGCCGTTCTCACCCAGGATCTTGTCGTCGAAGTTTTCGACGCCGAGGCTGAGCCGGGTCACTCCCATTTCCTTGAGAGCTTCCAGCTTGTGCTGCTGGAGAGTCCCTGGTTCGCATTCGAAGGTGACTTCTTCCGCTCCGTCCCATGGCAAGAAGCGCTTGAGCCGATCCGTCAGTCCGCGGAGTTGGGCAGCGCTAAGGAAAGACGGCGTCCCCCCTCCGAAGTAGACGTAAAGCAATTTGCGTCCGCCGACAATAGGGAGCCGGCTATAGAGTTCGACCTCCTTGGCGAGCGCGTCTAGGTAGGTTTCCACCTCGCGGGCATTCTTGTCGGTATAGACTCGGAAATAGCAGAACTTGCAGCGCTTGCGGCAAAACGGAATATGCAGGTAAAGCCCCAAGGGCGTCCCTTGCACGGGCGCCGAGTTCAGAGCTGAGCGGGCTGCTTCCAGGTAATCCGGTTTCCAGAAAGAAAACGGCGGATAGTTGGCCACAAAATAGTTGCCAAGGCCGGTCTTCTCCTGACTTGCTTCCATTGTCGCCATAAATCGCCCCGTTCATTCGCGGCAGAGTATATCAACGTGCACGATTCCGTTGATACTAGCCCGAAGCGTCAGCGAGGACCTCGCGAACGCTTCGGGCTAGTATCTGCCGATTTAGTCAGCGAGGACCTCGCTAACGCTTCGGGCTAGTCTGCCGATTTAGACACGGCCATTTAGTATTCCTTGCTCGAAAGCCGCGATCACTTCTTTGCCCCGAGACAATAGACGACCCCATCCTGAGTTCCAATCACCAGACGATTCTCGGCTACTGCCGGCGAGGCACTGATCCCGCTGCCAAGCTTGAGTTTTTGCAGCTCGGTCCCATGGGCGAGATCGAGCACGTAGAGGTTGCCGTCCAGCGAGCCAACAATTACCCGTCTATCGACAATCACCGGCGAGCTGTCCACATTCTTACGTGTGAGATAGCTCCAGAGTTCCTTACCTGTATTCCGCTCAAACGCATGGACGCGTTTGTCACGACTGCCGACCACGACGAGTGTTTCCGTCACGGCCGCCGACGAATAAAAGGACTGCGGATGGTTCTCCGCTGTGAAACTCCAGGTGATTTCGCCCTTCTTCCAGTCGATAGCCAGGAATTGATTGCTCATCGTGCCGACGTACAGGTTGTCTTTGAGAACGGCGACGCTGGCGCCTACTTGCCCGCCCAGATTGACGGGGCTGCCGATTTCCTTGCCTGCGGCGGTATCAATTACGTGCAACGAGCTATCGCAGCCCGCCGCAAAGGTCCGATCGCCGACGATCGCCGGCGTTCCCAGCACTGGCCCGCCGGGGACTTTGAATTTCCAGCGCTCCTTGCCATTGCGGTCCAGGCAATACATAGTCTCATCATCGGCCCCGAAAAGGACGTTTTCCCCGGCAAAACTCGCTGCCGATGTGATTTCCGCATTGGTCTCGTAAGTCCAGAGCCGGGCTCCGGTGGCGGCGTTCAGGCAATGGAACATGCCGTCACAATCACCCGCGTAAACGAATCCGTCGCGCACGCTCACGGCCGTCTTGATGGGGCCGACCTTGATGCCTTTGTCCTTGTCGCTCGTGTATCTCCATTTGACCTTTCCGGAATTCAAAGCGATTGCGTAGAGACTTTGATCCATCGAGCCAATGTAAACGGTGCCATTAACAATGGCTGCTGTCCCCTCGAAGCTGCTGTCAGAATTCGGGTTCGAGTTCGCAGCGACGTTAACCTTCCACAAGATCTCCAGGTCATCTGGCAAGTGGGAGGCCGCAATTCCTGTTTGCAGTGGGTTGCCACGGAATACCGGCCAATCTCTCCCTGCCTTGCTCTCGACGCTATCGAGGCCCAACGTGGCGGCAGCGAGGAGGCCCATGCAGGCTAGACCCAGCAAGCAGCGCGCAGCCATACCCGAGCGGATTTTTCGACGATCGTTGCCGAACCATCGTCTCATAGCGCTGCCTCGTACAGATGGACGAAATCGGCCTCGGTCAGCGGACGCGGATTGAACTTGGCGGTCCATTGCTGAGTTGCTTCTTCCGCAAGCACCGGGAGGATGCCTTCGCTTACGCCGCAGCTCGCCAGGTCCGTGGGCAAGCGCGATGCCACCAGCAAATCGGTAATCCGCCGAGCAAGCGATTCGCTGGCAACGCCAAGATTACCATTCAGCAGCCCCGCCTCATGGGCCAGTTCGCCGTACAGGCTACCAACCGCGGGAGCGTTAAAGCGGAGCACGTGGGGCAGCAAGATCCCAATGGCGATGCCGTGCGTCAACCCGTAATGAGCGGTCAGCGGATTCGCGCAGGCGTGGCAAGCGCCGAGCATCGAGTTTTCAATCGCAATACCGGCAAAGTGAGCACCCAGTTGCATTGCACTCCGCGCATCAAGGTTGCCAGGCTCGCGCAAGGCAGTCTCCAGACTTGGCTCGAGCAAGCGCCAGGACTCGCGCGCGAAAGCCTGAGACAGCGCATTCCGCTTAATGCACACGTAGCTTTCCAGGGCATGCGCCAGGGCGTCGATCCCGGTGATGGCCGTCACTGCGGACGGCTGCGAGACGGTGACCTCCGGATCAAGAATAGCCACGCGGAAAGCCGCCTTGCGGTCGCCACAGGCCATCTTCATATGAGTTTGCTCATCGGCGATCAGGGCGTACGATTGAGCCTCACTGCCGGTGCCCGCTGTTGCGGGAATGGCGATCGATGGAAGCATGGGCTTCGTTGCCTTGCCAAAGCCCTCGTATTTCGCCATACTGCCGCCGTTGGTGAACAAGAAATTAATGCCCTTGGCGCAGTCCATCGAACTACCGCCGCCGACCGCGACAATGAAATCGACCTGGTTCTTCCGGGCGAGCGCGAGCCCTTTCTCCACGTGAATCGTGCTCGGATTCTCTTCCACGCCGTCGAACAGGAAGACTTCTGCACCAGAGTCCCGCAAAGACGCTTGCGCGCGTAGCGGATGTCCGGCAGCTTCCAGCCCGGGGTCGGTGACAAGAAGGACGCGGGTGCCGCCCAACTCATGTACCAACTCTCCGAGGCGGGAGAGAGTTCCAGGGCCGAACACTACGCGCGTGAGCGGATGATAGTCGAAAGATGCAGGCTGCCAGGCAGACGAATTGGACCGCGTGCTGCTGGTTGAGACGGGCGCCAGATTTACCTTCATACGGTCAACTCCCGCCGACATTAACTTCCTACGCCCACCGGTCTATAACAGCACCGCGGGCGGTTGCCTAACCATACTTCATTAGACGTTCACCATGTCCTTATCGAATTGAAACGCGCGGGCCCGGAACAGGAAATCCACGATGCTGCCCTCGTGCGGTTGCAGCCAGTTTAGCTGAATCGTGGGAATGGGGCCGATATTCAACCGGTCGATATGCATCGCGTCGATGAGCGCCCGCTGGAATTTTTTGTCCTTCGTAACGGCTGAGCAAACGAGTGTGGGGCCGATTGCTTCGAGCATCTTGTCCTGCGGGCACTGGACGACCGTTGCAAATGGGAACATGAATTCCTTGCGCGAGATAGCTGGTTCGGGAGAGTCGCAAAGGATAACGGTCGGCCGCAGGTAATCGCAACGTTCCTTTTTCACAAGGCGCTTGCCGAACTTGGCAGTCATGTCGTGGACGGCGGCCGCTTGAAGGTCCTTATCGATGTCGGCCGAGATAGCGTCGGCTTGACCTGCAACAGTAAACGCGGCGAGCGAAGACTTGGGATCGTCGGGCGGCAGAGGTTGGACCGGGCCGATGCGCTCGGCCAGCGCTTCGGCGATTTCGCGAGTGTGCCGAGAAGCCCAGATGCCGGAGCAATTAATGCAGCCACGGCCGCTGTTGACGAACACGCTGTCCGCCATGATGTACAGATACTTTTCCCAGTTGTCTACTTCATCGTCGCCCAAAATGATTTTGCTGAAGCCGGGACCATGCGCCTGCACGCGCGGATTGCCCTTGTACTGCTCGACCGTGGCGGTGCCGCCAAAGATCAGGCTGCGCGGGCAACTGGCCAGCACGGCGGCGCCGACGTCGCCCAGGCCCGGATAGATTGAAATCGCCTGCTTGGGGATCCCTGCCTGGTAAAACGCTTGCGCCATGCGGAACGGCGTCCACGGTTCCTGCGGCCCCGGCTTCAGTACGAGACCCACCTGCATCGGGATGATGGGCAGCCAGAGGGTGTGCACGCCGGGCGAATTGCTGGGTAATACAAGACCCAACACGGGCGACTGCGCCTGATAGCTTACCGGAACGCCGCGGTGTTCCACGCCGTAGCCGCGCGACAGGATGTCCGGGTCGAGGCCGCGCGTGAGAGCGTCGAGCATCTTGTCCATTTGATTGAGCACAAAGTGGTTCTTCTTCATGTTGAACCGGCACATGTGCTCGGGCAGGCCTGTCGTGGCGGATTGCATGCGCACGAACTGGTCGGGTGTTTGCGTGCCGTCGCCCAGGGGCAGCTCTGCCTCGACATAGAAGTCGGCCGCCTTCTTGATCATCTTGATGAGCTCCGCGATGGGGAATTCGCGAAGAACATCGCGGGCGCGCTTGGCGTGGCGCATGTCACGTTCGATCAGGCCGCCGTTCGCCCGGCTGACCTCAACCATTGGCTCGCCAGTCGCAAAGTGGACGACTTTGTCCACGTCCATGCTTTTGTAGGGTTCGCCCCATCGTAGAACCGGGATGTGTATCATCGGACAGTCTCCGGGCGGAAGCTTGGCATCTTTCGGTCAGCGCTCTTGTGCAAGAAGTAAAGTCAGTGCAGTAATCCCTCGGGCCAAGGTGCGCCGAAAGTACGCCAAGAGTGCGCCGTTTTCAGGCGTCGGCACGATGGCCTCAAATCCTACAAACTGCGTGCAGACAGGCATTCAATACACGCCCACCGTGGTCGTTGCCGCGAAACCTCGGTAGGGCCGGACGCCGCTGACGCCGTCCCAGGGGAATCTTTCATACGGCAGTTCGCGCTCCCCTTCGTCGCGCTCCTGGAAGCGCGGCATGAAGAACTCTTTGGTCAGAGTCGTCAGCATCACCCGGCCGGTCTGGCCATAATCGACGAGTTTATCGGGATCGTCCAGATCCACAACCTGCACGACAGCTCTTGGCTGCGGCGCGTAGTAGCTGATCTTGTAGCCATCTTCGGCACTGACAGGCTTGGAGCAGGCCAACCCCATCAGGGTGTTGCCGTAGGTCGGAGTCATGTACACTCCTTCGAGCAGCTCCTCAACTGCAAACCGCGTGAACTGCGGCGTAAACTCCGTGCCGCCGGAGAAGATGCCGGTGATTCCCGTTTGCTTGACGCTCGAACCCTGCTTTTCCAGGGCCCCGGCAAAGGACTCCAGCAGCTTGGGCGTCGTAAACATGCACTTGATATCGTGGCCGGCCTTCAAGGTTGTAAGGGCCTGGTCAATGACGTGCTCCTTGTAGGCGTTCAGGTGCTCCATCCAGCCCTTCTTGATCAGCTTCACCACCCAACGCGGATCGAGGTCCACGCAGAAGCAAATGCCGCCGCGGTGCTGGCATAAATGCTCCACAGCCAAACGAAGCCTTCTCGGACCGGACGGGCCGAGCATCAGCCAGTTGGCTCCCTTCGGGAAGTATTGCTCAGGCAGGGTCTCGCTGAACATCTCGTAATCGAGACGGAAGTCTTCGATGTTGATACGGGACTTCGGGATACCGGTTGTCCCGCCCGTCTCAAAGACATAAATAGGCTTATTTTGCAAGGCTCGAGGAACCCACCGACGGACAGGCCCGCCTCGGAGCCATTCGTCTTCGAAGAAGCCGAATCTCTTCAAATCATCGAACCCGTGAACTTCCTTGCGCGGATCGAAGCCCAGCGTTTTGGCCCGATCCAGCCAGAAGGGCGTGCCGGTTTCGGAATTGAAATGCCAGCCGACGATCTCGCGCACGTGCGCGTCGAGTTTCTCCCGGGCCTGTTTGATTTTCTCAGGAGAAGCGGTGGTGTTTGCTTTGGTCATGTTTCGGTAGGTTCTGTCCAGGAAGGAAGAGGTTCTCCAAATAGGATGTACCAGTTCTTAGCTGCCTGCTCGCGAAAGGCGGTCTCGCTCAAAAAGGGTTTTGTGGTATCGAGCAGCCGCGCGCTGATCGCGTCTTTGGAGAGATGAGGGAGTAGAGCACGCAGATCGTCGCGGTCCTTTTCGCGAGCACTAAAGAGCTTGCTCAAGAAGACGTCATAAACATCGAGTAGATAAACCTCCAATCGCCCAAGAGCGCCTAACGAGTGAACGCGCTGCTCCCAGCTCTGCGGGAGATAACGGGATTGGAAATGCGATAGCTGTAACTGATAACGTTGCATTAGTTCATTCAGAAACTTCCCCTGCGAGCGGATTTCCGAGGGCACTTCATTCACAACATCCAAATCCTGCGTCCGACGCGTGAGATATCCGGGCAAAATGAGTGCGACTGACCCGCCCACATCGATTCGAGTTCGAGAGCGCAATTGGTTGCCTAATTCGCGAAGGAATTGCTTGATCGTCTCCGGGCGAGTAGGTTCCATAATTTGCTCGCTAAGAAAAGGGAATCCAGGACGATCGAACCTCTCTCGCAAGATTGGCTCAATCATTTCACGCGCGGGGCAGGCTGCCAACCATGTCGCGACGCGCCCCTCTCCCCAGTGTCCTTTCAAAGCCTCGACAGAATCGCGGATGAGAAGCCGAGTTCGATAGTCCAGTCCTTCGTCGGCTGCCCCTTCCTCAATGGCGGTAGCCAGTCCTTCTGGATCAATCTGCTGATGATCCAGGACCAAGCTCCAGAGCTCCTTTGCCTGTGTCGCCATATCTACATCACCGCGCACCAATCCGCTGACACTAGCCCGAAGCGTGAGCGAGGATCTCGTTAGCACTTCGGGCTAGTATCAGCTGGTAAGCGAGGACCTCGCTCACGCTTCGGGCTAGTATGAGCAGAAACCAGCCCGACAGTTCCAGCCCGAATTACGGCTTCGCAATCGCGTACAAGACGCTCTCGGTCAAAATGTACATGACCCCATTGGCCACCACCGGTGTGCTGCGGACCGCGTGCTTCATGTCCATTTTGCCGAGCACTTTCTTCTCCTTGCCGTGGGAGAAGACGTAGATATCGCCGTCTTCCGTCCCGATATAAACCTTGCCATCCACCCAGTACGCCGAGCCCCAGATGGCGGCCTTCAGATCGTGGTTCCAGTACTCCTCGCCGGTTTGCGCATCGAGGCAATGAAGATAGCCGGCTAACTCTCCCACGTAGACGATTCCGTCATGGATGGCGCACGTGCTCATGGTGCGGCCGAACTGATAGTCCCGGCCAATCTTTGCTGCCAAATCCGCCGACACGGGCCCCCCGAAATGCCAGTGCAAGGCAGAATCCTTGTTCACAGGATTCTTCGGGTCAAAGTTGTCGTTCCTTGGCGAAACGTCGTTGTCTTTGTTCGTCTGACCCAGGCGATCGGCTTTTTCGAGATCGATGCACCACAAGTGGCCCACGCCCTCGTAATGCTCCGGATCTTGGCCGACGCCGATGTACACCTTCTTGTCATAGACGACCGGTGTCGCGATGAAATCGCTGCGCGTGCCCCGGCCGCCCAACTCGTACTTCGAATCTTTGGGATTGCAATCGAACTTCCAAAGTAACTTGCCCGTAGCCGGCTCGAAGGACCGCAGCCAACCGTCGCCGCCTGGGAAAATGACTTGCGGGTGGCCGTTCACTTCGGCGTAAGCCGGATTGGACCACTGCCCGTGCATGAGCAGCTCGCCCTTGTTCACAAGCTGCTTGAAATCGGCTTCCTTGCCTGCTCCTTGAAGGAGAGCAACGGACGGAGAATTGTCGGACCAAAGAAGTTTACCGGTCTTCTTGTCCACGGCGATAAAGCTCGGCGCCTTGGGCGAAGGAACATTGATGTGTCCTTCATCCACGCCATTCGCCGTCACCACAAAGATGATACTGCCGACGATGAGCGGAGCGCAAGCCGACATGTTGTGCGGAAATACGTTCAACTCCTTCATCATGTCCAGGCGCCAGATGAAATCGGCGTCGAGCTTACTCTTGTACTGCTCATCCTGGGCGCCGTCGTTCTTGCCGTCGAGGAAGCCATGTGTGGCCGCACAAACCAGCTCGCACCGGTTGCTGACGTAGTAAACACGGTTGCCTTCCACGCAAGGGGTCGAGCACAAGCCTTCGCGGGTCCAATCGTTGACAATGCCGGAGGCGAGCTTGTCGTGCACCGCCTGCCAAAGGAAACTGCCGTCCGACTCCTTGAAGCACATCAAAATGCCCTTGTCGCCCGTGATTTTCGGGTTGCGCGGGGCTTCGTTATTCGTGCCTGCATAGACCTGGCCGCCGGCAATGATCGGCCCACCGTATGACTTGGAGCCCAGCTGGGCGGACCACTTGATGTTCTTCTCCTGCCCCTTGTCCACGTTGCACTCGAACGGGATGTTCTTGTCCAGCGTGTTGACCATGTTGCGGCTCGCGCTGCCACCGAAGAGGGCCCACGCATGCGAGATCTTGGCCTGAATCTCGTCCGCCCGAGCCTTCTGCGCTGTCTCGATAGGACCAGAACGATGAGCGACCAAAGCCACAACCACACCCAGTACGGCCAAGCTGATGCCCGCCGCGAGCCACCGGCGTAAAGTACGATACGATTTCATCACTTAAATCCCTTCAACACGAAGGCCCCTGCTTACTCGTCTATGCCCGAAGGCCATTTGCCACCGACCAGGGACCGTTTATTTATTAGGTGTCACACTGACGTTGTCGTAATAAACTGCCGCCCCCGGCTCCTTATCGAGGATGCCGGTAGCGTAGGCGTAGATTGCAGGGCTACCCTCGCGATTGGGAAGCGGGTCGTCGAATTCGATGCTCCAGTCAGCGGGTTCTTTCTCGTCGCGGGGCCAGACTTTGCCGCGGATTTCGGCTTTATCGCCATTGACGTGGACCGACAATCTCATGCGATACCACACGTCCGCCTTCCATTCCCAGGCGCGTACTTTGTCGATGCGTGGCAGCGCTTCCCAGGAGAGGATGCGCAGGCGCTGCTTGTTGCCGTCGAGTTCAAGGGTATAGCGATTGGCAACGATGCCCATGTCCGGCAGATCCGCCCGCTTTTGCTCGCCCATGACATCGGCTTGAATGGTGTAGTTCGTCAAGCTAGGGAGCCCCATGTACGAATAGGCCCGGCATAGAAGCGGATTGGGATTGTCGGCCAACTTCTTCAACACCTTTGAGCCATCTTTCTCGACGACGATGAACTTCCCCTGACAATTGATCCAGCCGCCGGGTGTGCGCTCCAGAGGCACCTTCTTGAAATCTTGCTTGTACGGCAATGGCGGCGCCACGCGCACGCGTCCCCGGGCCACCAGTCCATCCGCCTTGGCGACCACAATCCCTTGCTGGCCAGGTAGTTCCTTGGCAGTCGTTAATTGTCCCTCGGGATCGATCTCGCCGCGAAGGGGCGGAATGACAACCTTGGAATTAGGAGGTGAAGGGGGCGATGGCAAAGACCATTCAGCCTTCACTTCGCGGAGAAACTGGCCGTTTGCATCATAAGTGCGCGCCTTGAAAGCTTGACTATCGCCGGGCCCTAGAACAACGTCCGCGGGGAAAATCTGCAGGTGTGTAGCCTTGGCGCCCGGAACTGGGAGGGCTGCGCCTAGGCGTGCCGGAATGGGGATTGATTTGGCGTTGTGGTTGGGCTTGCCGATGCAATAGATCTCGTCGCGGGTCATGAAGTACACCCGGCCATTGGCGACCGCCGGCGTGCCGTTGATTTCGACGTTTGCCCCCGTCCCTTCCGTGCTTGGGAAGAATTGTTTGTGGAGTCTCACGCACTGGCTTGCTGCTGGCTTCAGGATGAGGAATGTTGCATTCACGTCGGCAAGGTAGATCTTATCGTCAGCCCAGACTGGCGAGCCCTTCACGACTCTGCCATACCTGAACTTCCAGATCAGCTTCCCATTCGATGCATCGAAGCAGTGCAGATTGCCTGCCTCGTCAGGGACGTAGAGGCGATCATCGTGGATGATGGGAGAAGCATAAGATGCTTTGATGCCGTCCACCTGCCAAACCAACGTCGGCTTGCCCTTGACCACCTTGCCAGCGTCGAGGCAAATGATGCGGCCCTGGACGTTGGTCCCAGGGCTCTCCTCACCATGCGTGATGTACACATAGTTGCCGGAAACGACGGGCGACGTGTTGATGGCCCGCGCCCCGAAAGTGTACCCCCAGACCTTTTCACCAGTGCGGACTTTCAGGGCGTACACGGAGCCATCCGAGGCGCCGCTTATTACCAGACGTTCTCCATTGATGACGGCCACCACCGGGGACGAGTAGTAAGTCCCTCTAACCTGGTCACCGGGTTGGGACCACCAGACCACGGCCCCAGTCCGCTTATCAAAAGCCACAAAACGGTTACCGCCGCGAGCCTGGTCTCCCCAGCTCGCGTTCACCATGCCCTGGATTACGAGATCGCCGTCAACGATGGGACTGGCCATGCGGCCGCCATATCCGCTAATCCGGCCATATTCTTCCGTAAGAGAGTGCGACCAAACCAGTTTGCCGTCGCGATCAAGACAGAGGAGGAAGCCTTGCGTTCCATGGGCGTAGATATTGCCCGTTTCCGGATCGCCTGCCAGGTTCGTCCAGCCCAGCCGGCTCGCGACAATATCCGATTGGAAAACGTTGAAACGATACTCCCAGAGCACCTTGCCCGTGTCCGCATCGAAGGCCACGACGCGTTCCTGCTTGAGCACCCGCTCTTCCGGCGTCTCACCCTTGGGGCCGGCATCGTCGATAATGAAGACCCGGCCATTCATGATCAATGGGGTGGATCGACCGCCGTAGGGCTGTTTCCAAATCAGGTTGCTCTGCGGGACGTTCGGGTTTAGTGAGAAGCGCTCCGGCAAGTCTTGCTCGCGCGAGACTCCAGTTTGCTCCGGCCCGCGCCAATGGGTCCAATCTCCAGCTGCCACGAAAGGAGAGGCAACAAGATAAAAGGAAAAAGCGAGAATGCCGCCCGCTAACGTCGAGAGGACTCGTTTCATAGCGTCACATCCTATCCAAATCTGCGTCCTATTTGCGTCCTATTTGCGTCCTATTTGCGTCCTATTTGAGAGCCGGTCAAAAAAGGGTCTGCCCGTTTTTCAATCGTCATTTCTTCGTTTTCACTTGGACGCGCCTGGACTTCATTTCATAGCGAGGCAGGCTGCCCGGCGCCACGGTTTTGACCTCCGCGCGAAAGAGCAATTCGTCGCGGATGGCTCGCTCGACGCGCTCCGCCACGGCCGCCGGCGACGAAGTCGTCACTGGCTCCAGTTCGATCCGCAGGGCAGCCAGCGACGCCGTCTGATCGACTTCGACGCGATATTCCGCCACTTCGGGAAATCGGCGTATCACGGCCTCCAACGCGCTTGGGTAGACGTTGTTGCCGCGCACCTGGATCATATCATCTGTCCGCGCCAAAATGCCACCATCGAACCGAGCAAAAACCCTCCCACACGAACAAGGCCGAGTCTCGCGCCGGACGAGGTCGCCGGTTCGATAACGAAGCAATGGGCTTCCATAACGGCCCAGGTTCGTCAGCACCAACTCCCCGATCTCTCCAGGGGCCACCTCATGAGTGCCTCCTGGCTCGATCACTTCCCCGATGTACTCCGACTCGAGAAGATGCAGGCCAGCGGGGTTCTCAGGGCATTCGATGCTGGCGGCGCCCACTTCCGTCAAACCGCTGTGGTCGAAAACCCGCGCGCCCCAGGCCGACTCTATGCGCCCGCGCGTGGCGCTGATACTCCCGCCCGGCTCGCCAGCAACGATGACGGCTCGGATGCTGGATCCGGCCAGGTCGATCCCCAACTCGGTGGCAACCTCGGCCAGGTGCTGGGCGTAAGTCGGGGTGCATAACACCACGGTCGCCTTGTTGTCGATCAAGAAGCGCAAGCGACCAGCGCTACTCATGCCGCCGCCGGGCAAACAGAGGCATCCAAGCCGGCTCCCCGCATCAAACGCTGACCAGAAGCCGAGAAACGGGCCAAACGAAAACGGGAAAAAAAGTCGGTCGGTCGACTGGATCCCTGCGATCCGGTACATGATTTCCCAGCACCTTAACAGCCAATCCCAAGATTGAGGCGTATCCAGCCAGCGCAGCGGTTGTCCCTTGGTTCCTGAGGTTTGATGAAATCTTGTGTAATGGGCCAAGGGGTAGGTGTGCACTTCTCCGTAGGGGGGATGCGCCTCCTGATCTGCGATCAGCTCTGCCTTGGTAGTGAAGGGCACGCGCCTGAATTCTTCCAGTGAGTTGACGCTCGAGGCGCTGAGTCCCGCCCGTGCAAACTTGCCTGCGTAGAAGCGATTGTCGGTCACGATCTCGCTCAACAGTGCGCGTAACCGATCCTCCTGCAAGCGAATCAGGGCCGGGCGCTCCAGGAACTCTTGGGCTACGGCCATCCACCCCTTCTTTCGAAGCCTATCGATGCGCGCTGGCCGCGCGATCGCGAACGTCAAAGCAGAAGATCAGGTCCTGGTCGCGTAGGTACAAGTGGCCGTTGGCAACGACAGGGTGGGTCCAGAAGCGGCCGTCCGGTTTGCGCAGGCTGCTTTCTTGCGGAACCTTGAATCGGCCGCCTTCTTTCCAGCCATCCGGAGACGCCTGGACAAGCACCACGGTTCCGTTGTCTTCGCTGTAGCAATAAAAGTGACCATCCGCGCACGTAACGGAGCCCTTCTTGAGCTTTTGTTTTTCCTCCCAGACAATGTTGCCGCTCTTGAAGTCCTGACAAACCCACGCTCGTTCGCTCTCCGAATAACCGAACAGGTCATCTCCCACCAAGATGACACCGCCATGGTGGTTCACCATGTTCTTATTAGCGTATACCTTCTCCGCCTTAAAACCTTTCTCAGCGGGCGTAAGTTTAATCAAATCGCAACCGGCGCCATAGCCAGAAGTGATATAGACATAGTTGTCGCGTACGATTGGCGTGGGAATCACCGCAACCCGAAAGCCATCTTTGACATACTTCCATAAGAGTCGACCGTCCGCGGAGGCCACGCCGGCTGCTCCTGTGGCAGTAACCTGCACGTACTGTTGAACGCCGCCGATTTCGGCGAGAACCATGGAAGAATAGGAGGCGAGTTCTTTCAAGCCCGTGCTGCGCCAGAGCACTTTGCCCGTGTTTTTGTCCAGGGCCGCCAGGGTGCCCTGCGCTCCACCCGGAGTGCAAATGACCTTGTTGCCGTCGACTAGGGGGGACTCTGTGTAGCCCCAGGTAGACATGACCTTGCCGCCCAGGTCCTTTTGCAAGTTGATTTTCCAGACTGGCTTCCCAGTCTCGGTTTCGAGGCAGACCAAATCTCCCTTGGCGCCCAAGGCATAAAGGCGGTCGCCATCAATGGTGGGCGTACAGCGCGGCCCATCGCCGCGTTTCTCGCTGAACAAAGGTCCCACCTTGGTGGCCCAGAGTTCTTTTCCCGCATGCGTGTCGAGAGCGAAAACGTATTCGGTTTCTCCCCGCGCACCCATCGTGAACAGCCGATCGCCGACAATTGCCGGCCCGGAATAGCCGACGCCCGAATTTGTGAAGGTCCAGACGAGCGGAGGCCCGTTTTGGGGCCAGCTCTTGAGTAAGCCGGTCTCGGTGGACACGTCGGTCCGATTCGGCCCGCGCCATTGCGGCCAATCCGCACCCTTGACAGAAAGCGCCGGCGCGCACAGACACAGAACCAAGATGAGCCACGAACGCGTATTCATTCTGTAACCTCGCATCGCAACAGGGTGCCACGCCGGTCGCAGGGAGAAGGTGCCGCAGTGCGGTCCACCCAGGGAGGTAGGCTGGAGCCGGCACTTCCAGGCAGGACCACCCTGGCGGTAGCAGATCGCCTGAAAAACCGCTCTACAGCCAGTATACGCAGGAAGAAATGGAGTGCCAAGCCGTGCCAAGGCAGCAGCTTGGATCGACTGCCGTCAGATTGCACCAGTCCGAGCCCGCGCTGGCGGTAACGGCCTCGAAAACCCTTTTATCCCCTTGAGTGGCCGAAGCGATTTGGACGAGCCTGTTTGGTGGCCGAATTGAAGTCAGCTGACTTGGAGCGCGGGACGTCGCGGAATGCCTGAGCCCGCGTGTTGACCAGGCTGCAAGCCTCCCGCGACGATCCCGAGGGACCAAACTCCGTCACGACGCGGTTGCGTACTTGGCTGGACTCTTCTTCACTTCTTTTACACAATCATCACAACAGACGACGACGGTCTTGTCCTTGACCTTAACCTCTTTCCCCTTGTCCTTGATTTCCCAGCCGCACACCGGGCACTTCTGGATAGCCATTGCGGAAGCTCCCTTTGTACATCGAAAAGTGTGGATCCAAGGCGGCGCGACCTTCGCACCTTCCCGACCACGAGGGAATCGTAATGGCGGAGGGACAATCAGACTTTCAGATTCTTGCTCATTTCGCGTAACTGCGCGGACGTGGTAGAACGCCTGAAGCTGGAGGGAGGTGCGCCGAAAGTGCGCCGAAAGGCATCGCTGAAATGACTGTGACTCGAGTAGCCGAGATCGAGCGCCAGCGTGGTCAGGTCCTTGGCGCCGCCGGCGATCTGCTCCAGGGCCGCGCCCAGTCGAAGACGATTCACGTATTGATGGATCGGAATGCCTACTTCATTACGAAACAGCCTCGCCAGGTGATAAGGAGAAACGTGTACTGCCCGGCCGATCATGGCAAGCGACAGCCGGGCTCGAAACCGGCCGCCCAAAAAGGTCTTGGTTGCTTCAGCACGTTCACGCCGTAGATCTGCTCTGCCGCACGATGATCGTATCTCTTTCAGCCCGCGGATGCGATATGCCCTATCGAGCACGCTGTCCAGTAAGTCCAGCGCTAATTCCTCGGTAGCAATTTGCTCTGCGGCGCCGGCACGCAACCTTTTCCGGAGCTGCTGCTGGAAAAGTGCACATTTCGGCTCTAGAGGCCCGTGCGTGATTCCGAAAGGCATTGGTCGGTCGGCGGCATCCGGGTCGTAACGACTCAAAGCCTCCAGCAGGACCGTCCGGTCAAACGTGAAGCTGCTGCAGTCGTCACCCCCAGGCACGGGATGGCTGACGCGGTAGCATTCATTGCCATTGAAAAACAGGACATGATTGGAATTGGCAACGACGCTCCGCGAGCCGACGTGGCGCACGAACACGCCTGCGCGCGGGAAAATAACGGAATGATTCTCGGCTTGTTCCTCCGGTCCACAGGCACTTTCCGTCGGCCGGCAGCGCACATCCGTGATCGTGACCGTAGATCCCCGGTGGAGAACATGTGAATGCAGGTGTTCAACCATGCGACCAATCTTCGCCCACGCGATTTTGCTTGCCAGTTAGGCAACCGACAACAAGGAAGCGGTCAGCTCGCCTTGAATCCGTTGGGAATCATTGGCAATGAGCGCAGCCGCACTCCGGTGGCATTGAATATAGCATTCGCCACGGCCGGGGCCAAAGCCACGATGGGAGTCTCTCCCGCACCTTTGGACGGCAAATCCTTGCGGTCAACCAGAACGGCCTCGATTTGTGGCATGTCACGGAAGCGGGGGACGCGGTAGCTCGAGAAATGCGGGTTCAAGATTTTCCCATCCGCAAATCGAATTTCTTCGAATAGTGCTCCGCCGAGACCCATCATGGCGGCCCCTTCGATCTGGTTCTTCAAATGATCGGGGTTGAGCACCGCACCGCATTCGAACGCCGTCACCACGCGCAGCACTTTGAGCAATCCGGTCTTCTGATCTGCCATGACTTCGGCACAAGTAGCGACGTAGCTATCTTTCTCCGTGCCGCCGGCGATACCCAAACCGTGCCCCGCGGCCGGCTTCGCACTGCCCCAACCAAAGTGCTTGGCGGCTGCTTCAAGGACTGCACGCAAGCGGGCGTCTTTCAGATTCTGCATGCGAAACGCCAACGGGTCCATCTTAAGTACGTGCGCCAGATCGTCCATGTGCGACTCGCGGGCGAAGTGGTTCGCCGTAGCCGCCAAGGCGCGGTATGACCCCTGTCGCAGCGGCGAATTCGCCCCGTGAAAGGCAACGTGCTGATTCTGGACCTCGTACGGCGTGCGGATGGCCGAGCCTCCCGAGTTGTAATTGTGGAACTCCCAGGCAGTCAGCATGCCATTTTTCGTCACGGCGCCGGTGACATCGATCACTCCCGCGGGCCGGAAATAGGCCCAGGTGAATTCCTCCTCGCGCGTCCACAGCACCTTGACGGGCTTACCAGCGGCCTTCGCCAGCCGGGCCGCCTCGATGGCCGCCTCGCCCGTGTGCTTGCCGCCGTAGCCCGAACCCATGTCCGGCACGATCACGTGCACGCGCTCGGCGGGAATCTTCAGCGCTAGGGCCAGGTCGCCGCGCACGCCGAACGGACGCTGTGTTCCGGTCCACACGGTGAGCTTACCATCGGTCCATTCCGCCACGCCGACTCTCGGTTCGAGCGGAGCATGGGCGATATAGGCCACGGTATAGGTCGCTTTCAATTCCTTGTCCGCCGCCTTCCGTCCCTCCTCGATAGAACCGCGTTCGTTGCCGGAGGGACCGCCAAAGCCGCCGCGTCCGGAACTCGGATTCTTCTTGAGATAGTCGAACAGCTCGGCACTGGATGGCTGAGACGTGGAGCGCCATTCGGCGTGAAGCGCGGCCAGAGCCTTGGCCGCAGCCTGTTCTGTCGGCGCGGTGACTCCAACGAACTCGCCCTCATGAACGACCGTGACGCCGGGAATCGCCTCGGCATCCTTTGTCTCTACGGAAACGAGGGTTGCTTTGAAGCTGGGCGGGCGTAGCACCTTGCCAAATAACATCCCTGGCCGTTGAACGTCGGACGCATAGCGGTGCGCGCCGGTCACGAATGCTCGGCCATCCACCTTGGGAACGGAGGTACCTTCCACGCTCCATTTGTCAACTGGGGTGACGGGAGCGTCGCTGCCGATGAGTTTAACCAGCTTCTTGCCCTTGGTCACCTCTCCAAATTCGAACGAAGGCTTCGATTGTGGACCCACAATCCTGCCGTCGGTAATGGTCAGCGAGCTGCGCTGGACCTTGGCTTGCTCGGCTGCCTGCTCGAGCAAGGTTTCGCGGGCGGCGGCAGCCACGCGGCGGAGCTGCACCGCCATGCGCGGCGTGGTCATGCTACCCATGGTTCCCATGTCGAACGGCGTCAGGGCCGTGTCCGCCATCACCATGCGAATGCGTGTGACAGGTATGCGAAGTTCCTCGGCCACCACCTGGCTGAGGGAGGTGCGGATGTTCTGGCCGATTTCGACTTTGCCGGTATAGACGGTGACGAGGTTATCTTCGCCGACGTGCAGCCAGGCGCCGATCTCCTGAGGCATACTCTGGCCGCCGCCACGTTGCCTGCCTTGAGCCGGGCGCTGTGCATCAGCAGTCTCGTGAAAGAGCAACGCGACTACCAGCCCCGCGCCGGTGATACGAAAGAATTCGCGCCGGTCCCAATCCCAGGTGGGCGAGCTTTCGTAAAGTTCATATCGTTCGGGCTCACAGGGAATATCCAATAGCGATAGCTCGTTCATTGGGTGCCCCCTTTCATCGTTTTGGCAGCACGTTCGATGGCTGACACGATTCGGGGATAGGTGCCGCACCGGCAGATGTTGCCGCCCATGAAGCGGATGATTTCATCCCGGTCGGGCTGAGGTTGATTGCTCAGCAAAGCCGAGGCCGACATGATCATGCCCGAAGTGCAGTAGCCGCATTGCATGGCCCCCATTTCGAGGAATGCCTCTTGCACTGGGTGCAGCTTGTCGCCCTGGGCCAGTCCTTCGATCGTGCGGACCTGCTTGCCCTGCGTTGCCGCCATCTTGGTGATGCACGACCGTGCTGGTAGGCCATCGATCAGGACCGTACACGCCCCGCATTGGCCTTCTCCGCAGCCATACTTGCTCCCGGTGAGACCCAGATCATCGCGCAAAACGCTGAGGAGGCTACGCTCCGCGTCCGCATCGACGGCGTGTTTCAAACCGTTGACGTGCAGTTCCTTGATCGTCGGCATGACGTTCTCCTCACGGCTGAGTTTGCGGAACTGAAGACCCGAATAAACGCCGCAGGAACAGAAAGTCCCGCGCCTTGGCTGATCAAACCCTGAAGTTTAACGCGGCAGCAATGAGAATGCTATGAGAAGACTGCTTAGCAGCAGATCCCAGTTGCGGGCGTTCGGCTATGCTCAGCGCTTCTCCATTCGATCGCAAGAAATTACTCTAGAGAAGATCCGACGCGCAGAAACAGGAAGGGACCGACTATTGCACTCGTACCAGCCAAGCGCGCCGTCGCGCGTGCGGGTCTTCCGAGCCAGTGGCAAGAGCATTCCATTCGGCAAACCAAACTGCTGCCACAAAGTTCATTTGATCAGAAGGTATGTCTGCCATCACTTTCTGTCCTGCCAAACAAGACCTTAGGACCGCGGCTGCTTCTTCTAGCAAATCGTTTCGAAAATGCTGGTCTACGGCCAGAAGGTGATCCCAAAAGCGGAGCATAAGCTCCATCAATAATTCCGCTTCAAATAGTCCGGAAAACTCCAAGCACTTTTTGTGAGCGACACGGATCGCCTCATTTCGCGAAAGCGACTCAGGTTACTCGGTTTTGCCGCCTGCAATGTTGAAGAGTGGGTTCCTGGATCGGATTAATTCGAGTTCCATTGCCTTTCGTACTCGGGTGGGAACACTCATTGGCAGAACGTGGTACTCCAGGTGCAAGTCTCTATTACCATGTTCCCACAGCCAATGCGCGAGTCCTCTGTTGTCCGAGTGGTCCAAGTGCTTGGTGATGCGTCTGCGCAGATTGTGGCATTCTCCAATGTAAAGCACTCCACTTGATCCAATGAACAGATACAGACCCGCACGTGCGGGGATTTGTGTCGGGATCAGATCGACTACCTTGCAGGTCGAGACCATTTCTGCAGAGACAACCTTGCCAAGTAATTCCGGCCGAAGTCTACTCCTTTTGCGAAGATTCAATGCTGCCCAGCGATACTCAAACGCGGTGAAACCGGGCGCGATTTGGCCAGCCATCAAGTCGAACTCGGCCGCGCGCTCCGGGTCGCAAAGGATTCGATCCAAGGAAAGGCTGTCTCGGCGCTCAAGAAATCGCACGGCAATCTCGGCACCGAACCGGTAATCGTCTTGGTTCTTCAGTCCAATTCTTCGTGACCTTAGATCTGGCAATGCGCCAGCCTTCCGCAAGTTCAGCAACCTGAGATTGAGAGCCAACGCGGAATCAGAAAGCCCCCGAGACCGGCATTCGTTCAGGAACCGACGGTTCAGATCAGGATTTGCCACCACGACATCCGGCGAGCGTTCCTCGCGAACGGCCAGAAATGCTTCATGAACGACTTCATTCATATGGCGGCAAATTCAGGGTAGTTACCTAGCGGATGCTTCCAGTGCGCGATCCACAGCGATTGATTGCCCTTTAGCAAGACCTTTCGATTATCCCCCAAGGCGCAGTATCGCACCTCCAACTCTCTACGATCGGTATTCCAAAACGCAAACTCGGAACCTTCGAATTGCAATTTGAAACGGTTCCGAAGATCGAGCGTCTCGCCAACGTAAAGCTTCTTGTCAGAGCTGTTCAGCCAATATAGGCCGGGCCCTTCGGGGACCACATGCCAATCCAGAGAGGACAAATAATCGAAACGCTTGGGCAACGGTTGGCGATCGCCAAGCTTTTGCCCGAATTTTCGATTGTCCATGGCTCGCTTGCGAATATGGAGTGCTACCCACCGAATTCGGAAGGAAGATACCTGCGCAGAAATCATTGATCGGACGAACCTATCAAACTCGGAGGCTCGCTCGGGGTCGCACAGCATCGCATCCAGTGTAAGTCCCTGCTCGCTCAAATGCTTAAGAGCGATCTCGCAGGCATAACTGCACTGATCTATCTCTTCACGTGTGAGCTGGGTTCTCTGCGATCTGGGTAAGCCACTGAAGTGGCCTGCCTTCCGGAGATTAAATAGCCGTAAATTCCATTCGACCGGTCCACCTTGTAGTCCTAACCGCCGGCAGGCTTCCAGGAATTGCACATTCAAATCTGGGTCCGCTATTACTCGGTCAGCGGGGAGACCGCGTCTCACCGTAAAAAACGCTTCGATGATTCCCCTCTTGGCATCCTCCGGCTCAGTTCTTTGTGGAGAGAATGTTGGTATCGGTGAATGCTCGGCCTTCTTGCGCGGGGTAGGCGGCGCGCTAACTTTGGGTTCTTCCGCGCCTTCCAAAGGATCCCCTTCGTTGGCGACATCAATTCGTGCCCGTATCCGAGCAGCGTATTCGGGCGACAACTCGAAGCCGATCCAGCGCCTCCCCAGTTTCTTGGCCACTGCCAGCGTGGTCCCGCTTCCCCCAAAGGGATCGAGCACCAGGTCTCCAGGGTTGGAGCACACCTTGATGATTCGCCCCAGCAATTGTTCTGGCATCTGGCAGCCGTGCCAGCCCGCGCGTTCCTTGAAGGTGCCGCAGACCCGGCTGAAGTACCACGTATCTTCATCCGCCTGGAAACCGTGGGGCAGATCTTGTGGACGCAAGATCCACGTATCGTCCGGCAGCCTGCCGTGCGAATTGGCGCGGACATCGGCATAAACCAGCTGGCGGGCCGAGGGCACGCGGATCGCCGTGCTGTTGAACGTGAAGTTCTTCGAGTCCTTCACGAAGTGGAAAAGGTGGGTATGGCTGCGGCTGAACTTCTTCGTACAGTTGACCCCAAAAGTGTAGTACCAGACCACCCAGCTGCGGCAAGAGAACCCCAGTTGCTTTTGGAAGATGAGCTTGAGATCAGCCGCGTAATCGTCTCCGATTGCCAGCCAAAACGTACCAGACGGCTTCAGAACCCGATGGACCGCTTGGCCCCAGTTACGGCTCCACTTCAAGTACTCTTCCGCATCGCAACGATCATTGTAGACGTCATAGTCATAGCCAATGTTGAACGGCGGATCGGCAAACACCAAGTCGACGCTGCCTGGCTGGAGCCGCCCGAGCCCGGCAACGCAATCCCCTTCATAAAGCACGTCCGATTCCACTTTTGCCCCCGTCCCAGAGGGACCATGAAGTCCGCCGCAGCTGAGCCTTCAGACACCCCGTTCTTCACAATGGAATGATTATCGGGTCGTGTACAACCGTCAAGGCAATTTCTTCTCGCAGGAGTTTTCTTGGGAATGAAGCATCACTTGCTCAAGGACTGGGCGCAGACTTTGGCGAGTTCTTGGACGGAGGTGCTGGCCTTGGTACGTGTCACCGCTCAATCGGGCTCACGGCAACTCCGGCCAAGGATCGAGCTTGGGTGGATCGCACGACGGCCGCTCCGGCGTCGGGCCCCAAACCCACGCCTCGTCCCAGGTCTGACTCAGGTCATAGTGATCGTCGTAGATCAAGTCGCGCGGATAGATCCGGTTGGCTTTATGGATGTTTGGATCGAATAGACCTGCGGCAGTTCCCGCTGCGACAACGATTTCCGAACAGAGCCACCTGTTGCGGTTCATGTCGGTCTCTGCGAAATATTTGGCACGCCAGCCGGAACGGCATCGGAACCACGTGCCCTGAAGCAACATCCTCCAGATCGCGTACTTCTTTCCCTCCTGAGCGAACGCAAATTCCGTCAGCTTGTCGGACTGCTCTGGAGTCAGAGGAACCTTGAGCCGGCGGACATAGATCGTGCCTTTGAATTGGTGCAGTCGGGGAAGAGCGTGCAGAATGCGCACATAAAGACCTGCCAGGTGGCCGTCATCCGGGGCGGATTCCAGGAAGGCGGGCCTGCCGTCGGGCAGCTTGATTACAATCCCCGAATGATCCGGCATATCACTGCCGACATAGTGGTAAAGCTTGATCCAGGTCGGGTTGCGATCATCAAAAAGGATCAAATCACCGGGTTGGGGAACGTAGACTTCCGGGCGTGTGGCGATCACGCCATCCGTCCCAGGCTGAAATGCGTGGAGATAGGAGCTGGCCCCGGGTTCATTACCCGCTCCGGACAAAGCTGCCGTGGCGATGATTAAGTTAGCTAAGAAAGGAAACATCGACTGCACCAAAACAACGCCTGGGCAGCCGATTTGCACGGCTCCATGACGTTCCTTAGGGGCAAACAACCGAAGAAAGTCAACCTGGCTTACCCAACCTGAGGATCACGATCGTACCTCATGGAAGGCCCGCACCGTACGTTTATCTCAATTTCGACACAACGGGCAGGAGTCTGGAGAAAAGTTGGCGCTCAATCAGATTCGTGAAGAGACCTCGCCCGAGGCAAACTGAGTCACAAAATGCCAGTGATAGCCGGCCCCGGCGAGAACGGCCACATGGAATACTTCATGCGGCCCCACGATGCCCGGGATGAGCACCGGCCAATGCAGCATTTCCAGCAGTGCTCCCACTGTGTATGCGCCCGCGCCGCAGATGAGCGGCTTGATGAAGGACGTTCCGTAGCGGCGCCAGAGCATGAGCGCGGGCACAATGCCAACCCAACCCATGGCCAGGAATAGACTCACTCCGAGCCAGTGCGAAACGCCACCGAAGAAAACGGTCTTGAGACAGATCCCCGTGGTGGCTGCCGCCCAAATAAAGATCAGCGGGCCCCAGCGCCACAATCCTCTGAACAGAATCGCGTGCACCGGTGTAAACGTGCCGGCGATCATCGCGAAGATGGCGCTGTGGTCCAGCCGTCTAAGCACGGCTTTCCCGGCCGTGCCCGGCGTCAGCAGATGATAGACGCCGCTCATGGAGAGCAGGAAGAGGAACGTCAACGCGAATATGCCGAGAGACGTGAATCGGCCAATGTCGCCCCAACCCCGCCGGAGGAGAAACACGGTCAGCACGGCGAATACGGCGGCGCCGGCCAAGTGGGTAAGTGAGCTGATCGGATCGCTGAAACCTGGAATGGAATACATCTCCGCTTCAAACATAATAACCCTCGACCAACCTATTCTACTCCCGCACCTGGAGCGTCTCTCCCTCAAAGGAGATGTTGTGCGGAATTATCTCGACGGCTTTTCGTTGCCCCTGTTTTTCTATTGCTCCGGCGACCCAGGCATTCAGGCCCACCGCGCGGGCGACCGTAAGGCATGGTTCGGCCTCGCTCGGATCAACGTACACAGCGAAGCCGGCTCCCATGTTGAATGTCGCATAAGCCTCGCGTAGGGCCATCTTCCCCTCGTGCAGGAGAAACCGATACAGAGAAGAAAGCGGTGCGGGAGTGCTGACCCGATACACGAATGGCTCCGGAAGGCGCATGAGTTTCCGCCAGCCGTGGCCGGTGATGTGCACGGCGTAATGCGGAATGATGCCTTGCTCCTGGCACGCCTGCATGAACGGCACGTAAATGATCGTCGGCTCGAGCAGGCTTGAACCAAAGCAGCCGCCGTCATCCAGCTTGGCCAAATAACCGTCCGGTAGACTGGCTGCCAAGCTCCGGCACAGCGTTATGCCATTTGCATGGATGCCCGAGCTGGCCAGCATGACAATGGCATCCCCTGCCCTGACGTTGCCAACGACCCGGTTGTGCTTAGGCTTGATCACCCCGACAGCGGAGCCGGCCAGAACCACCGTGTCGGGATGAACAATGTCGCGCAGGACCGGAGTCTCGCCGCCCCCCCAGACGGCGCCGGCCAGCCGGCAGCCTCTGGCGAAACCCGCCGCGAGGTCTTCCCCTCGATTCTCTCGTTCGAACCAGCTTGCATCCCCAACCGCCGCATGCATGGCAACGGATATGGGCAGCGCACCTACAGTAATCATGTCATTGACGATGGTGGCCACCGTGTCGACAGCGATGTTCGCGTAGGTCCGCTCACCGGTGAGCTGAAGCATGGCATCGGCGACCAGATTCTTGGTGCCGAGTCCTTCTTCCACGTGTGCCAGGAATCCGACGGGAGTTTCCAGAAGGTAGGCACTTTCACCCCGTATACCTTCGGGCTCGCTCAAGCCATGCTTGTCCAGCGAGGTTACGGTTGTCCGCGCAGCACGCTGGCAGATCCGCTTGAAACGATCGAGGGGCTCATAATCCACCCCGCTCGCTGCGTAGGTAAACGCTGGTTCGGTCCCCACTTCGCGGACTCCATGAAGTCGACGGCTGAATCGAACGTTGCGGTTTTCATTCTTACAGCTTTTCGAGGCGCCATCCAAGCCATTCGCGAATTGATCTTGAAGTTCCTCTATCGCTTGGGCATACTCCCGCCCCCTGAGAACGGCTGCGCAAATTGCACGCGGGAAATTGGCGGACAATCGGCAATTTGGGAATTGCCGACGCACCCGCGAATTCTGCGAGCAGTGCCGAACTTTCGGTTTCTACATCACCGTGCACGATTCCGCTGATACTAGCCCGAAGCGTCAGCGAGGTCTTCGCTAACGCCTCCGGCAAGTATCAGCCGATTTGTACGCGGTCCTTTAGTTCTCCCGTCGCTGGCCCATCCCAAACCCAAAAGGAGCTTTGTCATGGCGGTTCGATTGCTGAAAGGATACTGGCTTGTGGCCCTATTCCTGGCCGGCTCGGTTTCTCCACTCGTTGCCGGACAACCGGTCTCCGAAAAAGGTAAATCATCCGATCCGCAGGTGTCGGTGGAGGTGCGCATCGTCACGATGCCCCATGCATGCGCGCTCAAGTGCTCCGCGCCTGCCGGCATGAACGACTCCGCTGGCATGCCCCTCTGGCTTGAAGATGCGGATTGCCGTAGGGCCATGCAGACGGCATTGGCCGAGTCGATCATGCGCCTCGAGCCGATCGCAGGAGCGCGCATTCATATCGATCCCCAGCCGACTCTCTTCCCGCGCGACCCAAAACCTCCAACTGCCAGCGTTATGCTCTGGTTGAAGCCGGGATCAGACCTGAGCCCCTCCCTTGCCAACGGCATCATCTCGCTGGTGTCGCATAGCGTCAAGGGTCTGGCCCCCGATCAGATTACCGTGGTGGACAACAGCGGCCGGGTCCTCTCCGAGCCGCGCGGCTCCGAGCAAAGCACGGCCGCCACGGCGCATGTGGAATATCAATGCAAGCTGGAGACATGTCCCGGCACCCTGGGCAATTCCTGCAACGCCGATGGCTTAACTTTTTTGAGTTCGCAGCAATTGGCCCAATTGCTCCAGGCGGCACAAGAGGATGCCAATAGCAGCATGATCCAGACGCCGCGGATGACGATTGGCAACGGCCAGTCCGCAGAACTTTGCCAGAAAGAGAATCGTTTCTTCGTAACGAGCTTGTCGGTGCAGCAGGTGCGAGGGCAGCAAGTATATATTCCTTGTAACAATCTGGTGGAATCCGGTTTCAAGTTAGCAGTTCGGCCAACCGTGAGCGCCGACCAACGGTTCGTTCATCTCGAAATGAATGGCAAGTTCTCTTTTATTGAATCAGTCCCGCTCATCCCTGTCAGGACCTTCATCACGCCGGTGTTCGAAGGCCGTGCGGTCGGCGCTCCTGTGCCCTTCACACAGTTCATTCAACAGCCCAAGGTTCTGACCACGGCCGCAGACCAAAAGGTCACTTTGCCGGACGGCGGCACTGTTCTGCTCGCAAAGTGGCACACCTTGCGAGATTTCGAAGATGAGAGCGGGACGCCGATTCTCTCTGACCTTCCCTATTTGGGTGATTTGTTCAAATCCAAGGTCAGTCGGCAGGAAGAGATGGATGTCCTCGTGCTGGTCACACCAAGGATCATTGGCGATTCCGCAGCCGAGCACGTTGCTGCGAACAGCGCGCCCTCAACCATGCCGGTCCTTCACATAGAAGAAGAGGAAGAGGCTTTCGAAGCCCAAAAGTGCTGCGATAAGGCTGCAAAGACGCAGGAGGCTCCGGTAGCAAGCTCAGTTCCACCGAAGCCATTGGATCCATTTGGTTTCATTGACGGTTTCGGGCCTGCCGCTTTCATTACTAACTTGAACAACTTGCGGGATATGCATTCTGGCAAAAAGATTCTGGAGGTGGAGGTCGATTCCGACGCGGGCTTGACAGGATGCCTTGGGGCTTTCGGAGAATTGCAAAGATGCTCCAATGAGGTCTGCCAATCGTCCTCCACTGCGATAGTGGCTTGCTTGTTGGCAAAGTACGAAAGCGCCTGCGCGAAGGGTCAGTCCGCCGAGGCCAGCAAGCTTGCCATGGCGGCACTCCTGCTCGACCCCATGTGCTTCAGTAAGGCTCACGCAGCGCAGCAAGCCAAGTGATGCTGTAAGGCACAAACACTCGGAAGCGAATTTAAGGCGTTAAACATAGGCCGCACCGGGAATTGCCGTATTCCCGGTGCGGCCTTTGTTTTGGATGGCGAACCTGCACTGGGGCAAAAACGCAGGACCGCTTAAGAAACTGGGTCAAGATTGCCGATCTTAATGAAAGCGCCGGTTCTGTCGATTTTAGGAAGCCTCTGGAAAAGCACTTTGCTTGGGCCGTGGGACTCTGGGGCGGACCCGCTCCGCATGTAATTCGCATTGCGTTGGCGCTGGGAGAGAGGGAGCCGAGACATGCGCGCCTGTTTAGTATCGCTTGGTATGGTCCTTCTCGCCGGCTGCGCCGCTACCGACTCCTTTGTACTTCCTGGCAGAAGCCCACCCACGGGACCTGTCTGTCAAGCGTTGGTCACCTGGATCCCTGAAGTCATCTTCACGCCGGATCCAGCGCATGGAGGTGCTCCAACGCCAGGGCTGGCCGGTCGCATCTATCTTTACGGTGAGGAGATTGACCGCCCGCTGATTGCCGAGGGCAGCCTGGTCGTCAGTCTCTATAACGCCCTTTCGGGCCCGGAAGTCGAGAAGGGTCCGCCCCTGGAAGAATGGCACATCGACAAGGACACACTCAAACGATTGCAGCGCCGCGATGCTGTGGGCTGGGGCTACACTGTCTTCCTTCCGTGGGGAACTTATAAGCCCGAGCTTACGCAAGTCCAGTTGCGCGTGCGTTTTGAGCCGGTCAAGGGCACGCCCCTCTACGCCGAGAGTTCAACGCTTGTCCTGCAGAAGCGGGCGCCCAGCGGCGGGCACGCGGGCATCCAGTCCAATAAGCCTCCCACTTAGCCTGATCCGATTCAGGAGAACGGGCTCAGGCCTCAAACGGCCAGAGCGCCGACCAGCGTCGGTGGCTCTCAAGGGCCTTTCAATTCGAGTTGATTGTGAACTTCCTGAACTCCAGGGGCCAAGCGTACTAGTCCCTCGGCCAGGCGACTCTCCTTCTTGCTGGCGACTTCTCCCCGCAGGACGACGTTGCGGCCCTGGACTTCGACTCGAATCTTCCTAGGCGCGGACAACGAAGTGGAGCGTGCCAGAATCTCCTGCAGCTCGGGCTGAAGCGAGGCGGGCGAAATGGGTTGGTTGGGGAACTCCAAGGAAGCTAGGAAGGTCGGGGCACGCCGAATGCCGAGACTGGAGCCGAAATTGGTTTCGGCCAGCAAGCGATTCGCTCCCAGGGCGCTCCCCGTCCCCGCCAGGCCTGCAGTCGCCGCGGCGGGCAGGTTCGCGAACAAAGGCGTATAGAAAGTTCGACTTCCCGGACCGCCCGGCATGGCGACACTGAGCGGGTTCCCGTAGAAAGGTGCCGCAAGGTTGCCATCTCCCCGACCTGGCGGCGGCGTTAGCCCCGTGACGTTGATTTCTGGCGTCGAACCGCCCAAAGCGGTGGGGTTTGACAAGAAGGAAGAACGAGAAGCACTCGGGGTCGAAGTCCCGCCAGCCGGGGCCTGAGCGAGCAAAGTCGCTGGGCCAGCTGCTCCCACCATCATAGTGAGCGTACCTGACAGGATGCGATCAACGATCTGCCTAACTGCAATCAGGGCCATGATTACCTCATTCGACGGCACAAAACTTGCTTGGTGCCGAAAGGAAAACTATCATTGACATATGTTGCCTGCCGGGGGATAATTAGCCTGCCATTATGGTTGTTTTTGATTCCTACCTTCGCATGCATCCCCGAGGCCAGAGTTTGCAACAGGAGGTTCCGAAACTCTCGCGCCAAGCATTGATTGCCCAACCAACCACCGCGGAGGATGCCGCTAAACCTCGCCCCCAACGGGAGACTGTTCGAGAAGTCCTTATTGCCTTGGTCGGCCGAGGCCCCTGAATTCCTCGGTTACTGTTATCGGCCACCAGGGCAAAAAAGATTCCTTGCCAAGGCTCTACCCGCTACATGGTTTGTTAATCATTGGACGATTGACACTGATTTTCCTCAACCACCTGCCCTCTCCCGGCCATCACGAGCTGTGCAAGCTCGAATGATAGCGGAATCGGTGCCAAGGTCACAAGGATTTACATTGCCCGCAACGCGAGCGTGAGGAGATCGTGCCGGAATACACGTACTCCGCGGTAGCGCGGACTGGTCAACGCAGCCAGGGAACTCTGGCTGCCGGCAGCGAGAGCGAAGTGGTGGCCAGCCTGCGCGCACGCGGCTTGCTTCCCGTCAAGGTCGCTCCGGTTGCGGCCGGCGCAGGCGCGCTCCGCCGCGGCCGCCGCATTCGCGCCCGCTACGTGTCCGTTTTCTTCGCCCAGCTCGCAGATTTGCTGCGCTCGGGCGTGCCGCTCCTGCGCAGTCTCGAAATCCTCGAACGGCAGGGATCTCAACCGGCCCTCGGCGCCATTGTCCGCGAAGTGCGCAAGCGGGTTGCCGATGGGACAGGTCTCGCCGAAGCGATGGCTCAGTATCCCGAGGCCTTCAACGAGCTGGCTGTCAGCATGGTCCATGCCGGCCAAGAAGGCGGCTTCCTCGAAGATGTCCTCCGGCGCATCGCCGACTTCGCGGAACATCAGGAAGACCTCAAGGCAAAGGTCGTCGGGGCGCTGGCCTATCCGATCTTTCTGGCCGTGGTGGGCTTCGTTGTGCTGAATGTGCTCGTCGTGGCATTCGTGCCCAAGTTCGAGCCGATGTTCCAAAAGCTGCAGGAAAAAGGTGAGTTGCCCGTTATTACCCAAGCGCTCATGGGGACAAGCCATCTGCTCCAGCGGCAAGGCTGGTGGATGATCGCGGTCGCGGCAGTGGTCATGTACTCGTTCCGGTCTTGGATCATCACCGATAGCGGCCGTCTTTGGCTCGACGGCTGGAGACTACGCATTCCTGCCGCGGGCACAATTTATTTACACCTGGCCTTGTCCCGATTTTCCCGCATCCTGGGCACATTGCTTCACAACGGCATTCCTATCCTCCAGGCCTTGCGGATCGCCAAGGATTCGACAGGCAACCGTGTGCTGGCGATGGCCATTGAAAAGTCGGCTGACAATATTCAGTCCGGAGAAACCCTGGCCACGCCCTTGGCGGCGTGTCCGCACTTCCCACGGGACATGGTCGAGATGATCAGCGTGGGGGAAGAAAGCAATGACCTCGAGCGCGTTCTCGTGGACGTCGCGGATGGCCTCGAAAAGCGCACGACCCGGCAGCTCGATCTGTTCGTGCGTCTTCTCGAACCATTGATGCTGCTGGTCATGGCGGCCATCACGCTCGTGGTGGTTGCGGGCCTGCTGTTGCCGATATTCAAAATGAGCAGCACAGTGAAATGAGCATGGAGCATGGCTAAGTACCTTGTCATCTTAGCGAGGAGAGCGACATATGAAGCTTGAACCCACCAAAAGCGCCGCAAGGCGATCCGCGTTCACTCTCATGGAAATGCTGGTCGTCGTGGCGATTCTCGTTGTTCTGGCCGGAGCGGCCGTCCCGATCTACATGCGCTACCTCAACGAGGCCAAGAAGGATCGGGCCCGGATCGACGTCAAGACGTTGACGGAAATTGTCGAGAGTTACCGGATCAAGTATAACGATTATCCCGCTACGCTGGGTGCGCTGGCTCAGCCGGGGCCGAACGGCGGCGACAAATTTGCGGATCAACGCTCTCTGCTCGACCCCTGGGGCCATGAATACCAATACGCTCAACCGGGAACGCACAACACCGACTCGGAAAAGCCGGACATTTGGTCCCTCGGCCCAAAGGCAAACGACCCAACGGGCATCATCGGCAACTGGTCTGATGCGCCGCCAGCACAGGCCGGCAACTGATTCGTGCCTGGCAACGCCCGCCGGCGTCGAGCCCGAAGGCGAGATTTTATTCTGAGGAGGGCCGGGCCATGAAGGTTTCTCGACCAGCCTATACGTTGCTGGAGCTCCTGCTCGTGATGGCTGTCCTGCTGCTTTTGGCGACCTTCGCTTATCAGTCGGTCGACGTGATCTTTGGC
Source organism: Gemmataceae bacterium (assembly GCA_035296965.1). Taxonomy (GTDB): domain Bacteria; phylum Planctomycetota; class Planctomycetia; order Gemmatales; family Gemmataceae; genus DATGZX01. Next base: position 9,989 of record DATGZX010000101.1, on the reverse strand, counting down.
GATTCCCGCGTCCAGGCAGCCACGGACCAGGTCAGGGCAGCATTTACGAATGCGCGCATCCACGCCGTTGACGAAGGCCGCCCGTACCGATTCGCCATCCTGCCGAGCAAGGGCAAATATCGCATCGCCCCCGACAGCCCCGAGTTTTGGACGGATATTAAATTGCCCCGAGCCGCCGACGACAAACTTGCCCAGGGCAAACGACCCTGGATCGTGGAGCAGGATTTGCCCAAGGGCATTCAATTCTCGGTGCCCGCCGCGACCGAACCTTTGGCGGCCGACACAGAGCCTGATTTGACAAAAGCCCAGGGCGACCCTGAAGCCACCAAAGATGGGCCGCCGTCAGCGAACCGGCAAGATTCGTCGCGCTGGTCTGCCTTGACGGTATTCATGCCCGACGGGCGGCCTCGCCAAGATGTCAAGCTCGTTTTCCGCATGCGCGGCGCCCGGCCAGCGCTCTTGAAGCTGCGAGCGTTTACCGGCTTCGTTACGGTCGTAAGAGTGCCGCTCAAGGGCCCCACCCATGAGACGAAGTAGCCAATCTCCCAGAGGGCGCAAGGCGTTATCGCTCCTGGAGGTCGTCCTCGCCTTGGCCATCTTTCTGTTCTCCCTGGTTGGGATTGGCCAACTGGTGAATTTGGGGAGCGAGCGTGGCGAGGACGTGCGCCTCCAGCTTCAGGCGATTCAACTGTGTCAGACCAAGTTGGCCGAGCTCGACGTGGGAGTCATTCCCTTGGTGCCTCAAACAGACGTCGCCTATCTGGACGATCCCAACTGGCACTGGTCGGTGGCGTGCAAGCGCAACCTGCTTGGCGGTCTGTGGGATACCCACGTCACCATCGCACGCTTGGACGCCAAGGGAGTCCGGACAGAGTGGTCTCTCAGTCAAATGGTCCTCGATCCAGCGCTGCGTGGGGAGCGGTCTGGTCTAGCCGGCGAGTCAAATCAGAACGACTCGAGCCGGCCCGGGGCAATCTCCTCCGACACAACCGGAAGCCACTCGCAGGCAGCTCCAGCCTCATCCGGGCCCCCTACTTCTTCCGCACCTAACGGAGGGAAATGATCATGCAATTGCAGATGCCGGCTGGGATGACCAGAGGTGGATTGCCAAATCGGCTGATGGTTGTGCGCTCGCAATCGGCCTCGACCTTGCTCGAGGTGATCCTCGCGATGGCCATTGGCTTGCTCCTCATTGGAGCCCTGTATGTCGCCACTCGCGCGGAAATGCGCCGTGTGGATGAGGGGCGAGAGATGATCGAGCGGAGCAGCCTTGTGTGCGCCTTGCTGAACCGAATCGAGGATGACGTGACTGCCTGCGTCCAGCCAAGCACGCTCCGCCCGCCAAGTCGCGAACCAGCGCCTGGTGCCCCTGACTCTGTCACCGTCTTGCCGAAGATCGAATCTTTGTCGGCGCCGCTGTCCCCGAGCCCATTTGGCACCGATGGGAATCCAGTGGCACCTATCGGGGGGCCAGCCGTGCCGGAGCAACCCCCGGCGGTGAGCCATGGAATGCAGGGTGGTGCGAATGCATTGAACCTGCATGTAAGCATTGTGCCGCGACAACCGGAGCCAACCCTGAGGCGCGAAGCATTCGCGACCGGCGAATCCACCGTCTCTGGCGACCTACATCGTATTACCTACTGGCTGATCCAGGAAGGACGCGTGGCGTCAGGTCTTGCGCGGCATGAGGTCGACTGGACGACAGTTCCGACGGTGGAAGACGCTCACTTGCCGCCAGATGAGTCGCCAGACCTGATCTCTGCTGAAGTAAAGGACCTGCAATTCAGTTACTTCGATGGCCATGACTGGCTCGACCGTTGGGAAAGCTCCGCCTTGGCGTCCGACGGCAAGCCGGTCGGTTTACCTGCGGCAATCGCCGTTACCTTGGGATTCGGCTCGCAGAATCCGGACAAGGGTTCGGACGACAAACCCTCGCTTCGGTATTATCGGCACGTGATCGCGATTCAGTCCACGAGCCGATTGCCGCGGTAGCTCTCTTGTGAAAAAGATTTAGCACTCAAGGCTCAAACTATGCCTTACCATCGCATCACTCTGATGACGCCAAAGAGACTGCAGCGAGCAGGGATTGTCTTGGTGGTTGTTCTCGTGATTGTCGCCGTGCTGGCCCTGGCCGCTTATCAGTTCTTGGATCTGATGATGTCCGAGTACAAGGCGGCAGATAGTTACCTGAGTTCGACGCAGGCGCGTGCCGCCGCCCGTTCCGGACTTCGTTATACGGCTGCATTGCTCAGCGACCCGGCAAGCATGAGTCAGCTCTTGCAGGGCAACCTGCATCATAACGCAAAGGCTTTTTTCAACGTGCGGCTGCCCTCGCCCCCGTCGGGGCATATGCACGCTCGATTCAGCATCCTTTCGCCCCTCGACATTGACGAGCGCCTGGCGAGCGAGCAGCCATTCCGCTACGGGCTGACGGATGAAGCCGGGAAGATCAATCTCAACGCTCTCATGAAGCTGGACGGCAGCGGTAAGACGGCGCACGATCTGTTGCTTGTCTTGCCGGACATGACCGAAGAGATCGCCAACGCGATCGTGGATTGGCTGGATGCGGACGATCAAGCACGCCCCGGCGGTGCGGAAAGCGACTATTACCAGGCCTTGCAGCCACCTTATCGCGCCAAGAACGGGCCCCTGGATAGTTTGGAGGAACTCCTGCTGGTGAAAGGAGTGACACCGAGGCTTCTGTTCGGCAACGACCGCAACCGCAACGGACAACTCGACCCGGATGAAGACGAAGGCGACGGCCTGTTCAATCAGGGTTGGTCCCGCTACCTCACGATCTACAGCCGGGAGTCAAACGTTGATTCCCAGGACAATGCCCGGGTTTTCGTGAACGGCACGGAGGAGATGACCAAGCTCCACGAAAAACTCACCTCGGCTGTGGGTGAGGATCTGGCCAATTATGTCATCGCCTTCGAACTCTATGGTCCGGCGCCGGAATTGAACGCGACCGCAGCCACGGCGGGGCCCACTGGCGAACGCCTGACACGCGACAAAATCGATTTTCAGCGCAAACGGTTGCGCTCCCTAGATTCTCTGTACGAATTGTTGAACAGCAGGGTCTTGATACCAGACAAGAAATCGGGAAAGGTAACGGCCTTCGCATGCCCGTTGAACGATCCTGAGGCCGTGGGAAAGCTCCTACCGCTGCTGCTCGATAAACTGACCACGATACGCGAATCGGAGATTCCCGGGCGGATCAACGTGAATACAGCGCCCAAGGCAATCCTTTTGGCCCTGCCGGGCTTGAGCGGCAGCGACGTTCAAAACATCTTGGCTCAGCGTCCCAAAGCCGGGCCCGACATGTTAGATCCGCTGTACCAGACGCCGGCCTGGTTGATCACCAAAGCAAACCTCAAACCCCTGACCCTGCGAAGCCTCGACAAGTACATCACCACTCGCTCGCAGGTCTATGCGATGCAGGTGCTTGGATACTTGGAGGGAGGCGGTCCGAGTGCGCGCGTCGAAGCGGTCCTCGACACCAATAAGGGCCATCCGCAGGTCGTGTACTGGCGGGACTTGACAGACTTGGGAAAGGGCTTCGATCTGCCGATTCCTGAATCCGACCCCAAAGGCTCCAACATTCGAGTGGAATAGCAGCTCCCCCCGGGGCGCGCAACCGTTGTGCCGCGAGGCCCGCAACAGAGGAGACGACATATGGCACGATTCTTGGCGCTCGATTGGGGACAGCAACAGGTTGCCTTGATCGCGGGAAGCGTGGCTCGCGGCCTGATACAAATCGATCAAACCTTGCTCTGGCAAGCGGACCAACCGCTCGATGCGGACAGCGCAGAACAACTCGGACGGGCCCTGCGCGATCGGCTCAAGTCGGCCGGCATCGCGCCTGCCCCTGTGCTTGCTTGTATTGCCCGCAAAAACGTCATTTTGAAAGAGATCCTACATCCGCCTCTGAGCGCGGAGGAGGAAGCAACTCTTATTCGCCTCCAGGTAATTGAGGAGTTGACAGAGCCCGTAGAACAGGTGGTCATCGATTACACAACCGCCCCACAGGTTGACGCCGAGAATGAACAGCGGGCATTGGCACTCGTTGCCGGGCGACGACTGCTCCAGGCGTACCAAGCATTGTGCCGTTCAGCCGGGCTCAAGCTGCTGGCGTTAACGCCGCGGTTTTTTGTCACGCTGGCTTGTTTACAACGGCTTCGCTCGACGCCGGCATTCAGCCAGCTTGCTCCTGATGCAGTCGTGGCCCTCCTGACGCAATCGGAAGGCGACTTCGAGTTGACGGTAGCCCGTGGCGACGTCGTGCTGTACACGCGCGCCCTCGCCGCGCCGGCATCCGTGGCCCGCGATGTTCAGCGCAATCTAGCAATGTACGCGGCGCAGCCGCTGCACCCTCCCGCGCAAGCGCTTTTCTTGGCTAGCAACGGAGAGTCGGAAGCCTTGCGAGAAGAACTCGAGAGCGTGCTCGGCGTGCCGGTCTCCACCTTTGATCCGTGCACCGGTTCGGGAAGAGAGGCCCCCCCGGGCAGCAACGGAGCATTGGCTGGCCCCATGGGCTTGCTGGCTTTGCAGGCAGACAAGCGCCGCTGGCCGATCAATTTTGTCCGGCCCCGTGAACCACGGCCGCCCCGGCAGAGCCGCAAAAGAACCTGGGCCATGGCGGCGGGCGTGGCGTGTGCCGCCGTGATTGCCCTGATCTCCTTCTGTTATGCGCAGCTCTCCGCCCAGGAGGACGAGCTGGATGCACTGGCCGTCCAGCGAACCGAACTCGAGCGCCAATTGGCCCAGAAGGAAGAAGAAGCGAAGCGCAACACTGCCCTGGACGAGTGGCTTGGCGCAGAAGTGGTGTGGATAGAGGAGCTTCGCGGCCTATCGGAACAGTTCCCCGACACGAAAACGATTGAGCTGACACAATGGAGCGGCAACCGTCTGAATCAGAACGCCAAAGGCAAGTACGTTGCCCGTTTGTCTTTCAAGGGTGTCACCTTCGATGATTTTCAACCCGTCGATCACGTAATCGAACGCATGCTCGAGAAGGGGCGCTTCCGTGTCGAGCCCAAGGGGCTCAGCCGGAACACCGGCGCCGATCGTGCCCGCTTCCCCCAGCAGTTTACCATCACTGCCGACATTGCCGGTGCGTCGTCCCCCAAGACATCGATGACGGGTCGCGACTCACACTCCGCCAAGTCCGGTCCTGCTGAAACCGTCGCAACGAGCAAGCCATCAGGCAACGAAGGGGGACAGCCGTGATCGGGCGCCAACGTCTTCTGAAAATAGGCTTGCCAGCTGTCATGGGAGTGGCTGGAGCAGGCTTCTTCTTCCAACAGATGTTCTTGGGACCTCTGGAGGAGCAAAATGCCGTGATTCTAACCGCCAGGAAAGAAGTCGCTCAGAAGCGTGAACGCATCGAGCACATCGATGCGGATTCGGTCAGGCTGCGACACTGGCGGCAAATCAGCTTGCCGGACGACGTGGACCTCGCTCGGCGCGAATACGAGACGTATCTCATCGAATTGATGCAGCGGAGCGATTTCCGGACGGGGTCGTTTACCGTGCTGTCACAACCTCCCGATAACTTCGGCGGCAACTCGGCGCGGTCTGGTAAGAAGCCCGCTTACACTCGATTGGTATTCACGGTCCAGGCACGCGGCACGCTCGCCAGTTTGACGGAAATGCTGGCGCGCTTCTATCGCACCGCTCTCCTTCACCAGATCGCGGACGTGGAAGTTACGCGCGCCGCAAGCGCGGATCCCAACAAACCCTCAGTAGAGTTGGACCTGAACCTGACAATCGAGGCCTTGGTCCTCAACGGCGCCGAAAGCCGACCATATCTGTTGCCAAACATCAACCGAACTCTTCTCGCGATCGACATCCTCACTCTGCTGCGCGGCGGCGCTCCGCTGGCACAGGTGCCCTGGAGCGCTGGCCCGGCGGGGCCATTGGGCCCTCGGAGGCTGAAGCGCCCGCAGGAGTATGCGGTCATCGCCGCCAGGGATATTTTCCATAGTCCGGTCCCGGTCATTGCTGCCACCAAACCGGCAGCCGAGAAGCTGGAGATGACCCGTTTCGTGTTCCTCACCGATATCGCGCACACTGACAATATCTGGGAGGCGTTTTTCTACAATCACCACAACCAGGGCAATTTCCGGGTGTGTGCCAAGGCCGGCAGCGAATCGTTTCAAGTGCAGGATAATTTGGGCAACATTGCTCTGCGTGGCAAGGTCGTTCGTATAGGCAAGCGCGACGTCGTCTTCGAAGTGGACAACAAATACTTCTCCATTCATATTGGCCAGAACCTCTACGAAGCTCTTACTGCGCCGTTGCCAATGGATCGCGTGCAAGCTCTGAAGTCGATGCTGGCCAAGGCGAAGACGACGGATAAACCCTGATAGGCGAGCATCCGGCCCTCGACTCCGATCTTAGGCTGGAGATTGGGTGGGTGCGCAAATTTGGCGAAGCTCGAAAACTTGGGCAGCCGCGTTCCACCCTAACGAAGAAATCGGTTAAAAGAACAGCAGAGACTTTGCCGAAAATAGCGATAGCAGGTTTGTCTTGTCCGCATCCGGTTGCGCACTTGCCCCGCACAACGAACGGTGTCAGCCTGCATCCTGTTCTCCGACTCGAGGACGAAGGCTTTCGCTCTGTTCCAGCTCCTGTGAGGGCCCGTCATGTCCGTCACTCGGTACAAGCTAACAAGGTGCCTCATTCTGTCTTTGCTGTTCGTTGTATTGGCGGGCAGTTGGTTTACAGCCCACCTCCTGAGTCAAGAACAGCCCGTTGACGGAGTTGCACGCGCCAACCAGGGAGCCACGCCAGATCAAGCTGTTCAGCCAAGAAAAGCGCCAGCGAAGACGCTGAGCTTTGAGATGCGCGAAAAGCCGTGGTCGGTGGTTCTGGAATGGCTCAGCGACAAAGCCGGACTGCCCGTCATTACCAGCCATAAACCGGCGGGCAACTTCACCTTCATCGCACCGCCCGGCGACCAGCAATATACGATTCCTCAAGTCATCGACATCATCAACGATGCCTTGCAGGCGCAGAAACTCATCCTCATTAACCGCAAAACCTCACTGACGATTGTGCCGGCGGACGGCAAGATCGACCGGGCGCTGCTCCCGCAGATTCCCGTTGAGGATCTCGATGCGCATGGCAACACGGAGTTGGTCACGCTGGTTCTTCCTTTGACCTCGCTGGTCGCTGAGGAAGTTGCACCCGAGGTCAAGAAGCTGATGGGGCCGTTCGGTGAAGCCGTTCCTTTGGCGCGAGCCAATCAGCTCGTGCTGCAGGACACGGTGGGGAACCTGAAGCTCATTTACAAAACGCTCAAGAACATCGAAGAAGGCGGCAAGGGCCAGGCCGAGAGCTTCGCGTACACGTGCAAATACATCAAGGTGCGCGAGGCCCAGAAGATCCTGCGGGAATTCCTAGGCGATCAACGCGAGCTGATTCGGCTGATGACGCCGCCAGCCCCGCCCGCCGGCACTCCGGCGGCTGCGCAGCCGGCCGGTCCTCCCAAGATCCGCATGTACTACGTCACGGCAGACGAGCGGACCAACACGCTGTTCATCAACGGCTCTCCCGACAAGATCTCCCAGGCAAAGGAGGTGCTGAAGAAACTCGATACGCCGCAACCGGGACAACAGCCGCTCATCACGGGGCCGCCGATTCTGAAGACGTATACCATCGAGAGCGGCACTGCCGACACCCTCGCCAAGGTTCTTCAAGACAGGTACACTGCGGCGCCGCAGGTGCGCATTACCGCCGCCGGGAACCGTTCCATCGTCGTGTGGGCGGGACCCGATGATCAACTGGAAATCGCTCGACAGCTCCTCGGATCTTCCGAGAAAACGACGACGATCGAACTCGTCCCGGTGAACGGCGCGAGCGTGGCCAAGGTCATAGCACCACTCAAAGAGTTGTTTGCGGACGCCAAAAGCAGTTCGTTCTTTTTTGAGGCGGATACGACACGCAACGCCATTCTCGTCAAGGGTACTCCCGAGCAGATCACTGAATTGAAAGCCGCCCTGAAACTACTCGTCCAGGGCGGGGCGCCTGCGAATCTCGAGTTGATCCCGCTGACCGTCCTTGAACCCGCCAAAGCGGTCGAGACGCTCCGGACGTTGTTCCCGGACGCTAAGGGTGGAGCGCTCCACCTGGAGGCAGAGCCCTCGCGGAACGCCATTCTGGTCAAGGGCACGCCCGAACAGATCGCGGAATTGAAGTCTGCCCTCAAACTGCTCGACCGAAGCGGCACCCCTGCGAAGCTCGAATTGATTCCGCTCGCGGTGCTCGAACCCGCAAAGGCCGTCGAGACGTTGAAGACATTGCTCCCCGAGGTGAAACGCGGCGCGCTCTATCTGGAGGCGGATCCCGCGCGCAATGCCCTTCTAGTCAAGGGTACTTCCGAACAGATTGCGGAATTGAAGTCTACCCTCAGACTGCTCGACCGGAATGGCGCCCCCGCCAAGATCGAATTGATCCCGCTTGCCGTGCTCGAGCCCGCGAAGGCTGTGGCGACGCTGAAGACACTGTTCCCTGAAGCGAAGCGTGGCACGCTCTATCTCGAGGCGGAACCCGCGCGCAATGCCATCCTGGTCAAGGGCACGCCGGAGCAAATCGCCGAGATCAAGACCAGCCTCAAAGCCATGGGCGACGATGGCGCAGCAGCCGGCACCACCCGCATTATCACCATTGAGAAAGGTTCTGCCAGCGCCATGGCTGAAGCCCTGGGGCGGTTGTTGCCCCAGATGCGCCAGAATCCCGTAAAGGTCAACGTCCCCGGCGGCGGAGGCATCAAGCCTCAAACATCGGCAACGAACCTCGGTGGCGCGAATGAAGAACAGAGCGCCTTCGAAGGGCAGCCTCCCCCAGCTCCGGCCAAACCGACTCCGCCGAACGATAAGCCAGGCCGGCCGGATGCTCAGATTTCAATCAGTGCTGCAGGAAACCGACTGATCGTTACGAGTGACGATGCCCAGGCACTTGCGTTGGTCCAGGAATTGGTCCGATTGCTTGAGCAAACGGCCGGCGGGGAGGGCGACTACGAGATCATTCCGCTCAAGCACGCGCTTGCGGCTGACGCCGCGAAGGTGGTCGAGCAGACCTTCACCGACCCCACCAGTGGCGTTCGCAAGGTTCGAGTCGTTGCCGATCCGGGTTCGAACTCGCTCCTGGTACGCGCCAACCTGCTTGATCTGATTTCGGTCCGCCGGATTGTGGAAAATAGCGTCGATAAAGCGCCTGCTGGGGGGCCCGGAGAGCTTGCAATTCTCCCGCTGAAGACCGCCAGCGCGGTCGCTGCGGCCAAGGTAATCGAACAAGTTTTCAACGATCCCAAGATAGACGCAAATCGCATTCGCGTCGTGGCGGATGCGGGCTCCAATAGGCTCCTCGTCCGAGGCACGCAGCAAGATATCCAGGAAGTTCGCCGCCTGGTGGAAAACACGATCGACCAGACGCCCTCCCCGGGCGCCTTCAGCTTCGAGACGATTCCGTTGACGAACGGCGTCGCCAGCGACGTAGCCAAAGTCATTGACCAAGCATACACGGACCCAAAGACGGGCATTAGCCGGGTTCGGGTTGTGGCGGACGCAGGGTCGAATGCCATTCTCGTGCGGGCCGCCAAGGCGGACCTTGAAGCGATCCGTCGCCTCGTGCAAGACACTCTCGATAAGTCCGCGACAGGCAACTCCGAATTCGCAACGATTGTGCTGAAACATGCCACGGCAACCGATGCCGCCAAGGTCCTGGAACAAAGCTTTACCGACCCCAAGACGGGAATTGTTCGCGTGCGGGTCGCCGCGGACCCCGGCTCGAACTCCCTGCTGGTCCGCGGCAGCCCGCAGGACCTCCTAGTGTTGCGCCGCCTCGTGGAAAACACGATCGACCAGACGCCCCCAGGTGCCTTCAGCTTCGAAACGATTCCGTTGACGAACGGCGTCGCCAGCGACGTAGCCAAAGTCATTGAGCAAGCATACACGGACCCCAAGACGAACATTAGCCGGGTTCGG
>DATGZX010000100.1:0-2740 GCA_035296965.1 Gemmataceae bacterium | reverse complement strand
TAGTCATTATGGTGTGACCGGCTCGATGCGCTAGTCGTGGATTAGGCTGAGTTTGTTTGACGAACATCAGTCCAGAGCCACAAGCGGAGGGAACCGGTCATGAGAGAGAAGTTACGATTTTTGGGTTTGCATGTCCACGCCGAAACGATCGCGGTAGCCGTAGCCGAGCCAGACGGTGAGGTGCGCAGCCTTGGCACGATTGCCAACCGCGAAGATTCGATCCGTAAGTTCGTCAGGAAGCTTGGCCCGACCGAGCATCTGCGTGCCTGCTATGAAGCGGGGCCGACTGGATTCGTACTGTACTGGCAGCTGACGCAGTTGGGTGTCGAGTGCGCGGTGGTGGCGCCGAGCCTGGTTCCGAAGAAGCCCGGAGACCGCGTGAAGACGGATCGGCGGGACGCGTTGAAGCTGGCACGCAGTCACCGGTCCGGTGATCTAACCGCAGTGTGGGTTCCCGATGAAGATTCCGAGGCGTTGCGCGATCTTGTCCGGCAACGGGAGGCGGCCAAGCAGGATCAGCTGCGGGCGCGGCATCGGCTGACCAAGCTCCTGCTGCGTACGGGGCAGCGTCCACCACAGGGGTTGAAGCCATGGACAGAACGCTACATGAGGTGGTTGGCGCAGGTCCGCTACTCACAGCCGGCACAGGAAGTCACGCTGATGGATTGCCTGAACGAAGTCGAGCATATGTGTGCGCGGGTCAAGCGGTTGGAAGAGGCCATCCTGGAAGTGGTGAAGCTGGCCCCGCGGCCCATGCAGGAGGTGATCCGGGGTCTGCAGGCTCTGCGCGGCGTGGCGCATATCTCGGCAGTGACGATCGCCGCCGAACTGGGCAACATCTCCTCCCGCTTCGAGAGTGCACGGAAGCTGATGGGTTATTGCGGAGTATTTCCGAGCGAAGATTCCAGCGGCAAGCGCATTCGAAAGGGGGGTATTACCAAAGCCGGCAACGCGCACCTGCGGCGCATCGTGGTGGAATCGGCCTGGAGCTATCGACACCTGCCCCGCGTGGGGGAAAAGCTGCGCAAGCGACACGAAGGGATTCCGGCGGAGATCATCGAAATCGCATGGAAGGCGCAGAATCGCCTGCACAAGCGCTACATGAAGCTGACCATGGCAGGCAAAGATCAGAGGAAGACCATGACGGCGGTCGCACGCGAACTGTTGGGTTTTATCTGGGCCATCGGCATCAAGGCTGAAGCGGCCTGCACGCTACAAATGGCGGCATGACGGGAACCGCAAAGACAAAAGCAAGAACTTTCCAAATAAGGAAAAAGCAAAAACAAATCAACCCATGAACGACGTTATCCAATTCGAGGGCAGGGTCAGCCGCAGCCGGAGCAAGCACGAAGGAGAATCCTCGGCGGAAGTTTGCGACAGGCTCAGCCGGACTCGCGTTTATAGTCAGAGGCAGCTCCCGACGGATCATGATTATGCGGTTCCGACCCGCGAATATCAGCTTGATCAATCGTCGCCATTACCTGCCACGGCTGCTGCTGACCTTGTCCTCGAAAAAACAAATACAAAAACCACCCCAGCGATTCGAAGATGTTGACAGGGTCACACCATATCAACTTCCGAATAGGCGACCATCCGCCCGGAACTGTTCTCTCCGCGTCGTCGTGCCGTCTTGAGCGTAGTTCGCGCTAGACTGGTGGCCGATGAGCACTCGTGCTGGCAAACTTATTGAAAAAGCCGTGCAGGCCGAGGATTGGGTTGATGCACGAAGCCTGATTACAACCGAACTCCGGCACGAGCCGGAAGGACCACTGGCTCTTAAGCCGCCTCGTGTTGACCTACTACGAGCAGCGGGAGTATGGCTAAAACCGCTGTACCTAATACGTACTCAGAAACCGCGTTTCCACCGTTTCGTGCGTTTTGAGCGCCGTGAAAAATCAATAACTTATTTAGAATCAACACCATCGAAGGGAACAATCCCGTCCCTGGCCACCACATTCTAATGTAGTTAGCGGTAAATTAGAGAGATACGCTCACCCGCAATTCACCCGTGATTGCTACTGCACCATATCCGTAGATGGCTTCGTCGGCGGCTTGAAAAACGCCGTGAGCATTTCACCTTGGGCATCTAAGCGGTCCTGGCTCCGCGCGTGAGCGTAAAGCTGAAGCGTGGTCAGTGGGTTGGCGTGACGCAAAATGGTTTGAACAGTTTTTACGTCGCGACCGGCTCAGCTATTACCCCGAGAAGTTCGGGGACGAACTCGCGCATTTCAACGAGGCGCTAAAACAGGCGCAGACGGACATGGCCGCGCTGGAAAAGGATTTCGAGAAGCGGCTGAGCGACACATCGCGACGCATCGGCGGATCGGCACTGGCCCCGGCCGATGTCGAGAGCGAGAAGCAGAAGCGCCGCGACGCTCTGCATCGGGCCGAGGCGCTGCTGGCGGCCGACTCGTAAGCCTGTTCAAAGCACGTGCTCCTGGCTCGCCGCACGGAGTGTTTTGCTTTCCCATCCTTTTCGCAAAGGGTGCGAAGAGGATGAGGGCATGGAGGAGATGGACTCAGCCATTGCGAATTTGTTACAACCGATCAAGGTCGCCGTGCAAGAATCGCAGAGCATCGCTCCGAAGCGGAACAACGTGTCTTCCGCCATCCACGCGCTCCTGGTGGTGCTGGGGGCGGTCTTTCTCTCGTGGCCGGCAATTTATAACGGCTATCCTCTGATGTATTGGGACGGTGTCGAATATCTCGCCGTGGGCCATAAGATTGCGGGGGCCTTGTT
>DATGZX010000099.1:0-48435 GCA_035296965.1 Gemmataceae bacterium | reverse complement strand
CGGGCCCGCCAGGACAATCGTGCCGCTCGTCAAATCGTCTGCCACACGGTTGACAAGGTTCACATCCATGCGTTGATCGATGAGCCCCCAAAAGACGATCAGCGGCCGCTCCAGTCCCTCGAGTTGCGGCAGCAACGCTGGCGTTTTTTCTGCCGGCTCCCATGCCTCGAACTCGACCCCATGTGTCAGCAAGCGCGCTGTTTTCCCCAGCGCGGCGATGCGATCGCGGAGCGTTTCGCTCACGGCGATCACAACATCGGCCTGATTGACCAAACGCTCTTCCATCGCGCCCAAGGCTGCGGTGTCGGATCCTGGCCATTGCGCGAAATCGTCCACACAGTAATACACCCAGCGCCGTGCCGGGAGCACTCCTATCAAGTCGGCGACAATGGGAATGGTAGTAACAACGACCGGCGGCTCGGGAAGCGTACGAAGGAGCGATCCGAGTTGCCAGCCAAGCAAACGCCGATTGAGCCCTCGATCGAGCTTGGAAGAGAACCAAGGCCACATTCTGGGGCTAAGCACGCGCGGCCTTGGTCCGGCGTTCTCTTGTCGCGCTTTGGAAGTCCCGAGCCAACTCCCCAGCTTCTCGAAACTGCGGCTGAGCGTGGCGAGATCCAGGCGCGGCCGGCGCATGCCGATCGTGTTTACCCAGTAGATGTCGTAGCGGTCCAGCAGGTGCCCAATCAGATACTGGCAGCTGGAGGGATGCCGGCCCCAATCATCGGCAAACACCAGAAGCGGCGGAGTCTGGGACATTGGCTCAGTTTTCCAGCATCTCTTGATAGAGCTGTCGATAGCTTGCATGCATTTTTTTCTCTGAAAACAGCGCCCAGGCGCGCTCGCGCCCTTCGGCGCCCAGCTCCCGGCGCAGTGCGGCATTCTCCGAGAGCCGCAGGATTTGCTCAGCCAAGGACGAATGGTCGCCCGATGGGGCCAGCAGACCCGTTGAGCCGTCGGCCACTACCTCGCCGATGCCGCCGACGCGCGTGGCGACGATGGGAATGCCCGCGGCCATTGCTTCGATCAGGGTCAGAGGGATTCCCTCGCTGATGCTCGTAAGCAGGAAGATGTCTGCCGCTTGCAGAAGTCTAGCAACGTCGGTCCGCAGACCGAGAAACTGCACGTGGGGCTCCAAACCCCGCTGCCTCACGAGTTCTCGAATCTGCGGCTCCTCAGGTCCGTCACCCACGAGCACGAGTCGGGCCCTGGGACACTTTTGTAGCACGCGATCGATGGTGCGGATGGCAGTGCCATGATCCTTCAGATAGTCGAGCCGGGCCACTTGGAGGATTACCAGGCTTCCGGCTTCGAGCCCTAACTCGCGCCGGACGACCTCACGCTCCTGAGTGCCATCCTGAAACGGAGCCAAATCGACCCCGTTGTAGATGACCTTTATTCTCTCGGGGCAAATCCCCTCGTTGGAGATAAGAGCCTCGCGGACAGCTTCGCCGACGCCGATCACCCGGTCGCAACTCTTGAGAAAGAGCCGGTTCACCGCCATGCGCTTGCGCCGCGGATAATCAGGGAAATGCCGGCCATGCTCCGTGAACAATATGGCCGGCCGACGATAGAAGAACCTGGCCAAGTTACTGTAGAAGTAGGGCGTGTACTGATGCGCGTGCACAAGGTCGACCTGTTCCCGGCGTAGGAATCGGGCCAGGCGGAACGAGCTGCGCCAATCTATCCCGGGCCGGCGTGTCAACACCTCGATGCGAAATCCTTCGGCCTGGAGGTCTTGCCCCAGTTTGCCAAGCTCGTCCAAGCAGACAAAGACAAAGCGATGCCTGTCCGCGAGCTGGCGGGCCAACCGCGCTGCCAACACTTCCGCGCCGCCCATGCGCAGGGAGTGCAGAATCTGGCAGACGGTCGGCCTGTGGGTGCGAACGGGCAAGCGCTCCCTGGTCACGTCTGTCTTTTCAGCCACAGACAACGCTTTCACCTTGGTCACGCGGCTATCAAATTTAACACTGAGCGAGCCCGGATGTTCCGGGCGGCGCGCACATGATTTCTACCTGCCTGCCTCGATTTGACTCGTCGATGCAAGCCCCAGGAGCGGCCCGAAGGGTGCCAGGCAGCGATTCCAATCGTGGTTCTCTTCAACGTATCGTCGCCCAGCGAGGCCTAATCGTTGCCGCAGGCTAGCATCGCGCCACAGGCTTTCTATGCCGTCTATCCATTCATTAGTACTCCGAGCAACAATCAGATCATTGTCTGGACTGGCGCGCAAACCCGCCAGTGCTTGGGGCGAAACGATGGTGGCCTTTGCCATTGCCAGGGCTTCGAGGACCTTGTTTTGTACGCCACGGGCGACGTGCAAGGGGACAATGGCAACGCCGGCGCGGGCTATGTGGGGACGGACGTCCAGCACCTGGCCAACAAGGTCGACGCCGGGCAACTCAGCCAGCCGCCGCACAGCGGGAGCCGGCCGTCTGCCTACCAGATAAAACTTCGCTTCCGGCCAGCGCCGGCGAATTTCTCCCCAGACCTCGTTGCAGAACCAGACGGCGCCTTCGACATTGGGGCGATAGTCGAGGGCACCCGTGAAAACGCAGCTTGCCTCGGAAGCAAGCGGCGCGGGGCGAAAGTAATCAAGATCGACGCCATTTGTGACGGCATGAATGGGACCGCAAGGGCAGACCTGGCGATATATAGCTGCTTCCGCCTCGGTGACCAGTGTGACCGCCCGGGCCCAGTTCGTCAGTCCTCGTTCCAGCGTGCGGAGCCTTTGGCCTTCCGTTTTGTACAACCAGGCTCTGGGGCCGCGCGTGATCCCCGCGTAATCGAACCACTTCTGGCTATCGACGTCCACGATGTCGATGACCGCGGGGATTCGTCGTACTTCGGGAAGCTGTAAGTAAGGAACCATGCTCGAGGCAGAAGCGAGCACTACCTGAAAAGGCTTCTCTCGTGCCCAGGCACACACGATTTTTCGCAGAGCCGGAGAACTGAAGGCACCCTCCGTTACCGTCCTTCCGCTTGCAAAGCTGCCGAATGCGCGAACCCAGCGGAGGATCTTGGGCAGCCGTACGATCGCTAACTGCTGACAATAACCTCGCAGTGTGCTCACGACCTCGTCAGGCACCGGTTCGTCGGCAAGGCAGGCCAGATGGAGCGAGCTGTGCTGTGATAAGAACTTCAGCAGATGGAACGCGCGAATCCGGTCTCCTTTATCGGGCGGGTACGGCACGCGATGGACCAGGTAGAGCAAGGGAGGCCGGTCGGATTTGGTGCCAATGCATGACTGCGAGAGCATGTGAATCCGCTATTCCGTTCATGGCCCAGCGCTGAGCCTGATCGAGCGCGCCCGTTGGCCGCGAGGGGCGTTTCAACTGTTATCTTACGCCCGCCAAACGGAGGAGCGCGCTAGCTAGACCCCGCACCGATTTAAGTTGGGCAAGGACTCGCAACTTTTGCGGCACAAATTCTTCCGGTCGGCCGAAATCGAACTCTTGCGTGACTCGAGGAGCGACCTGTAGCGGTTTTTCGCGAAAATAAGCAGCGCAGGTGCCGGCGCTAAGGAGAATGGCGATGGCCCGTACGGAATCCCGAGATGGAAAGCGCAGCAGATCGGACCACGCTCGTTCTACAAGTTCCTCTCCACGCTTCAGACATTGGGACCGTAGCGGTTCGTCGGCATACTGAGCTGCTACCTGCAACACATTCGCCTTCCGCAGCTCCTGAGCCGCCCACGCTTCGGTGGGAAACTCCAGCTTCTCCTCCTGATTGAAATAAGGCATTTCATGATGGACCATCCAGGCGGCATAACGGAGCAAGCTGGCGCGGGCGTAGGCGTACGGTGCATCCAATTCCTCGGCGTCGGTCTTGAGGCGCAAATAGCGGTCCAGGACCAGAAAGAATATCGTATAAGACCATTGCGACTCGACATTCAACAGATTGCGGGCGGCGACATCGTCATTGGGATGGACACAGCGGCGTATGAGAGCCTCCGCCTTTTGTAGGTAGCTACGCTGTTGCGTTACCAGCCAGCCGTCGAGAAGCGCGTTTACGGAATTGCCGCAGCCTCGTCCCGGCCCATTATAGGTGAATCGATCAGTGCTGCTGGCCCAACCTGCTGGCCCATCATCCAAAAAGCGAAAGATGGTCTTCGACCCGTCGTCCATGTCCATGACCCAATTAGCCAGGCTGAGAACGGCATCGCGAGCATCTGGATTACCGGTTACGTAAAAGTAATGCAATAGGCCGGTCGTGTAATTATGTTCGCAACCTGGGCCTCCTCCGTAGGCTTTCTTTGCGGGGCCACAATTAGTCCGCGAGTATGCTCGGTGCGTGCAGGTCGCGGCGTCCCGATAATGGTCCGTATGCCAGAATAAGCCGCCGTTATAGACGGCCCTGTCCCGAGTTGTGTGATAAATGTCGATGTCGATTACATGCCTGGCAAGGGGATCGAGAAAATCGAACCAGCATGCGTCGCCCGACCGGAAGAATTGGAAAAGCGCTCCGTAAATGAAATCGTACTGATTGTTGTAATGCGAGATTACGGGCCGCGGGCCCTCGTAATAGGCGTTCTCGTGGTCCGCATAGATTTCGCCATAGTGCCGCCAACCGTACTCGTCGATGATTTCGCGGCGCGAGAATAGATTTCTCTTTCCCTGCATGGCGTCCGCCAGGATCCCTTCAACGCGCTGGTCCGATTCATGCCCGGTCGGCGCGAAGAATGCGAAGGCGCCGGATTCTGCATACCACTGTGGGCTCGCATGTACGCGGACCGGATCGTGCACCCAGTCGAGGGCGTTCACGTCGGCTGAGCCTTGGGTGGCGATGTCCAGCCAAATGGTATGGGTCTTCTGCTCGCCACCCTGGAGTTCGAACAGGTCTCCAAACTGCCGCGGGAACAGGCTCAGCCGGAGCACTTGACCGCGAGCCTCTATTGCCTTGGGAAACTGCTGCCAGAACTCCGGGACGGCGGCGGTGATAGTGCCGATAGCACCCTGTATAGTCACTCTCGGGTTGGCGCGCAGCCCGCTTTCTTCGTTCGCCATGGTTCGTGCGCGATAGCCGCGCAGCGTGCAAGGCACTTGGCCGAATCGATTGACGTGGTTCTTGCTCTGCCAGTTCTCTCCTCCGCTGGAACCTTGGTAGATCTCCAGATCGGCTTCTTCCTGGAATCGAGCGGTCTCACCAGGCTCGTTCGTCCAGATCAGTTTCGACGGCCCCGGACCGGTCAAGACGAACTCCACCGAGAGGTCGCGGAACAATATCGAACTCGGATCACCCAAATCCCAAAGGCCGTCTCGGTGCCGGGCGCGGTCCGGATTGTGGATCCTTAGATCCGTGCGGACGAGTCCAGTCCCCGCGAAGAAAGCATAGCGGGCAACAAAGCGGAGCGGACGGCGTCCCGGGAACACCCCTTCATATCGCAGCGTGGCGCGGACCGTTCCCTGCGATTCGACAACGACCCGCTCCACGCGAGGTCTGACAGTATGCCCACTGCCGTCCGTCAGAACCACGTCCGTGTGCCGTACATCGAGGACGTCCTTATCCAGGCAAACGATGCGCGTGAACGGCGGCACGCGATCGCGAGTCAGATGGAAAGTCGCCGCGCCCGTTTCAACGAGAATCTCGTCCGGCGACTCCAAAAGAATCAATCGCGGCAAACCCGAATTTTCGGAGGGTTTGGCGACCTGCGAGAGCACCCAGCGGGTTTGTCCGGCAGGCAGGGAGCCTGCGACGAAATCCACGAGCAGCCACTTCACGCTGCCGTCAGCCCAGGTTGCCAGTTTCTCTGTCTGAATCAATATCGGGTGACCGTCCGAATCGAGCAGGCAAAGCGAGGCCGGATTTGCCAGAATACCCTTGGGAAACGGGATACCGACCGTAACAGGTTGATGAGATAGGGTCCGAGTTCGGTTGTCCAGCAGCAGCGGGATTGCCAGGGCCGAAGGGGACCGGCGCATGCAAGCGCCGATCATCGAACTGGTTGGGTTCGATGATGCCGAAGCACTGTTGGCCTGAATCACTTCCATTCTCAACTCCGACAAACGCTGGAAGCAGGGGCTACTTCCGAACCTCGCGCTTACGACCGACTGCCAATCGACTCTAACTGCGGAGAGGAGAGATAGTGGTCAGCCCAGCGAGCAAGGATCAGCAAACTCCACAGCACGCTGCCGTGACGGCCTGTGCCTGCGAGATGTGCGCGATAAATCCTGCGCGCCGTGGCCTGGTTGACGAGGTCGGCTACCTTGGCGCTCGGATCAAGCACGGCTGCTTCGAATTGTTCCCGCAGAGAATTACGGAGCCAGGCGTCGATGGGGATTTCGAACCCATGCTTGGGACGCCATACCACGGCGCCTGGCAAACGATTCTGAAATGCTTTTTTGACAATCCATTTCGTTTCGCCTTCTCGGACTTTCCACTTTGAAGGGATTCGTGCGGCCAGTTCCAATAGCTCGTGATCGAGCAGCGGTGGGCGAATTTCCAGCCCATGAGCCATGCTCGCTCGGTCCACTTTTACAAGGAAATCATCAGGCAGAATCGTCTCGACGTCGGCGGCAATCATTCCTCCCAGGGGGTCGTCGGCCGGTGCGAGGGCGTGTGCGCAACGGACGATCTGCTCGGGATCGTGGCCATTGAGTTCCGCTGCGATGTCGGCCGCCAGCAGCTGCCGTCGGAGGGGCTGTCGGCACCATGTCAGCGTGTTGGCGTAGGCCGCGCCGCTATCCATGCTCAGGTTGGTGAGAAGCGTCTTGGCGCGCAACGGGCGCGGCAGCCAGTCAGCCTTGGGCCAAACGCGCCCGAGCGGCCCCAATGCCCCGCGCCGCAACCACGCGGGTAGCCAACCCCTGATCGCGGCTTCCTTCAAGTCGTGGGCATAACGGGAATAACCCCCAAAAGCCTCGTCGCCGCCATCGCCGGACAACGCCACTTTCACCTTTTGTCGAGCCAACCGGGAGACGAGAAAAGTCGGAATTGCAGAAGAATCGGCAAACGGTTCGTCATAAAAATGTGTCAGGCGATCGAGAAGAGAAACGGCATCGGGCGTGACGATTTCCTCGACGTGGCTTGTGCCAAATTGCTCCGCCACCAGCCGAGCGTACGGCAGCTCACTGAACGATTCCTCACGAAATCCAATAGAAAAAGTTTGGAGAGGGCCCTGGGACATGCCTGCGGCCGAGGCGACCACCACGCTGGAGTCCAGGCCGCCGCTGAGGAAGGCGCCCACCGGCACGTCGGCGATCAGATGCGCCTTCACGGCCTCCTCGATCTTGCTGCGGATCGCTTCCTGCCACTCATCGGCCGAAGGCTTGTGGTCGGGTTCGATACGCAGTTGCCAGTAACGGCGAGGGCTTGCAGCGCGCGCGTTCGATCGAATCGTGACGACGTGGGCCGGTGCGAGCTTTTCGATCTTGCGAAAGATCGAGCGCCGGCCGGGAACCATGCCGAAGGCAAAGTACTCCTCCAGCGCTGCCACATCGATTTCTCGCTCGACATCAGGGTGCGCAAGAATTGCCTTCAGCTCGGAACCGAACAGGACCTTTTCGTCGTCGCGATACAGATAGAGCGGTTTGATGCCAACCCGATCTCGTCCGAGAACGAGCCGCCGCTCTTTCCGATCCCAGAGCGCGAATGCGAACATGCCGCGGAGCTTGTCGACGAGATGATCGCCCCATTCTTCGTAAAGGTGAACCAAGGTTTCGGTGTCGCTATGCGTGCTGAAGCGGTGGCCCTGCTTTTCCAGATCGGCGCGTAATTGCCTGTAGTTGTAGATTTCACCGTTATAGATCACCTGCAGCGAACCGTCCTCATTCGCGATCGGCTGGTCGCCACCGGTCAGGTCGATGATCGACAAGCGCCGGTGGGCCAGGCCAATGCCGGGCTCCGCCCAGAAGCCCTCGGCGTCGGGTCCGCGGTGTGCGAGGCTATCCGCCATAGCCTTGAGTACGCGCGGATCTACCGGACGTGAAGGATCTGCATAAAGTACGCCTGCTATGCCGCACATGACTTTATCCTGTCATTTGTCAGTTTTGGCGGCCGCGTCGGTGCCGCGTTGGTAAATCGGCAGGAAGCCATAATCAACCGTAAGGGCAAGGATTGCCATGGCGGTGCCGTAGTCCGGACCCGCCTCACCATCCCAGCTTCCATTGCGGCGCTGCCTGTTCAGGAGAGCCTCGTGAAGCTGTGGCCGGTAGACGTTCCAGTAATTGTCGCCCAGTTGATACATGGCCTGGGTGCAATAGTACACAGCGTAGGAATCGTGCTCGCTATTCCACGGCGCGTTCTTGAGAATAAGGCTACCCGCTTGCTGAAGCTCGGGAGAGCCGTGGAATTCCTTGCTGCAGACTTCGAGGGCCAGGATGCCGGTCCCTGTGCATGCGGCGGTCACGCGGTTTCCTGGGCGATAGCGAAAGCCGCCGGTAATTGGATCGCGGCAGCGCTGAATGAAACCGATGGCTCGCTCGATATTCTCTTGTGGTACGTCGCACCCGAGGTCCTTGGCGGCGCGCAGGGCCATGATCTGCCAGCCGGAAACGCTCAAATCGCTGTCAAAGCCGCGTACCTCGTAACGCCAACCTCCTCCTTCGATGCCGCGCGCCCGTTGTGCAATCAGGATCACCTGGACCGCCTTCTGCAGCTTCTCCCGGACTTCACTCCCAACCTTGGCGCTGGTCATGCCGGCGACCTCGGCCAGCATGAGGGTACAGATGCCCTGGTGATACATGGGATGATGACCGGCGCTACCCATCATGCCGTTGGGCTGCTGAGCGTCCAGGACCCAACGTAGCCCCTTCTCAACGGTATCGCCGTAGGGTCCCTCGCCCGGAACATGGCCTGCGGACAGAAACGCCATCACGGCCAGTCCGGTAATCGCCGCATCTTTGATGTTATGGGTGCGCCAAGCGCCGTCAGGTGCCTGGCTCAATTGCAGGAATGCCAACGCACGTTCGACCGACTGATCGACTGAGGCGCGCTCCGGCTTCTGGCCTGCTTCGGCAAAGCAAGCTGCCGTCAGGACGGCCGCAAGGGCCATCCCAGCAATGCGCAGCGATCGATTACGAACCAACTGCATGAATATGAATCGCACGAACATTCAAAAAAGCGGCGGAGCTTCGCGTACGAGCTGGTTTGCGAGGGCCAACGAATCTGGCGTGCCCGCATCGGTCCAGTATCCCTCGAGGGATGAATGGCCCAGGCGCTTTTCGCGCAAGTATTGCCGGTTTACATCCGTGATTTCAAGCTCGCCGCGCCGACTCGGCTGCAGATGTTCGACAATATCGAACACGTCGGGGGGGTACACGTAGATGCCTGCAACCGCGTTATCGCTCTTGGGCTCTTTTGGCTTTTCCTCGATGCCGATGATCCGTCCCTCCCGGATCTCGGCAACTCCGTAGCGCCCTGGGTCCGGAACGCGCTTCAGAACAACCCAGGCATGATCGGGAGCTCGATTTGCGTTCGCGAGGATCGAACTGAGCGGGTCGAGAAAAACGTTGTCGCCCAGGATTACCACGCACCTGGCGTCTGCACAAAAAAGTTCTGCAAGACCAAGGGCCTGGGCGATGCCGCCGGCCTCATCCTGAACGCGGTAGGTCAGCCGGCAACCATATTCTCGACCAGAGCCGAGAAGCTCGACAAAATCCCCCATGTGCTCTGTGCCGGAGACGAGAAGAACATCGCTGATCCCTGCCCCGACCAATTTCTTGAGCGGGTAGTAAACCATGGGCAGCGGGCCGACGGGCAGCAAATGCTTGTTAGTGACTTTGGTCAACTCACCGAGTCTGGTTCCCTTGCCGCCGGCCAGGATCACTCCGCGCAAGTGCATAAGTGCTTTGCTCCCGCAGAACCCTTCGCGCCAAAGGTCGAACCTCCGGCTCTTATCTTATCCTGGAACAGAGCTTGAAGTGAAACGCGGCGAGTTTTCTTCAGTAATCGAATGGCCAGGGCGTGTTTCGCAGGAGCGGCGTGCGGCCTGAACGTCAAATTCCCCTTCGCCGTCGATCTTTAGTTCGGTGACGGTTTCTTGCTGGTAACGCAAGTCAATGCGCCTGATCTTGCCACGTGCCAACCTCAAAGGACCGGCCGCGAAATGGACCTCCACTTGGCCAGGCTGGAGAATTTCCAAAGAGATCCTGTCAGTCGTGTAATGAAGTAAACGCCATGGCCGGTTGCACCGGATGCGGCGGTTTGCCGGAGGCGGAGTCAGGTAGTCTCGGTAATCGTTGGGGTCGCCCTGCATACCCGCTTCCGCCGCCTTGACGATGTTGTAGGCCTCGCGGGCCGTGACGAAGTGGAGACGGAAGGGGGGTTTGTTCCAGCGCTCGCACATCATGCGGAACATTGTCTCGATGGCAGGGCTCAAGAACATATTGCGGGCCTGCATCCCGTGCGTGTGGAGTTTCACGAAGATCCATTCCGGCCGGCCCTTAACATGAACGTTCGCGCGCAGCCAGGCGTCCATGCGCGCGGCATTTGGCACGGACGCGAACTCCAGCGCGCTGTCCTCAATCTTCCCCGAGTACCAATCAAGCAGTAGCGGTCCCTGAAAAATCATGAGATCGCCGGTTGCAGGTCGGCCTACCTCGACGTCGATTCCCGAGTCGTATGACTTGGGCCCGGGAGTGTCGGTGGCGTAATAAATGGCGTTGGTTTTTCGCGGCTGGGCCGGCGAAGCGAGAGCGGGGAAGGTGAAGTCGGCATAGCAGCCCGCCTCGCGCAGGGCGATCAGTTCGGTGTTGCAGCCGCTCCAGGCGTCGTGACCGGCGCCATTGTCAAGGGCCCAGTTGCCTGCGATATAGCCAAAGCGGCCACGCGGCGTCTCCTCGGCCGTCAGCATCGCGCCGGCTGAGTTGAACCACTGCAAGCCGCTGTCAAGCTTCGCCGCAAATGTCTCGTGCGTATCATGGCCGTGATGAAGATGAAAATCTACCTCGCCGTAGCCGCGGAACGCAGAGTCGCTGAGCGCTTGCAAACAGCCAAAGACCGGATTGTCGGCCGCGTAGAACCAGGAGTGCTGCGGGCGCCGGCCGTCGGCGTCCTGACAGGCGTCGGCGATATCTTCGTACGCCTTGCACCAGGTGACCACGGATTCGATGGCGGCCTCAGGTGCGTCATCCACGGCAGGCTCGAAATGATCGACAACGAGCACGATGAGGTCGATTGGCGCATTCGCCGGAAGGGCTCGGACGTCGAAGGGGCGGTGATGAGCGAGATAACTGGGAAGCCAATGGCCCGTGCGCCAGTGCAGCGCACGCCCCGCCAGGAGCGGGAAGCTTGCTGCCCGCCGAAGCCAACCGACCTGACCGGCCCATGTAGTTCGCGGGTGAGATGTGGACATGTTTTCCCTGTCCAAGACCATATCCTTTAGGTGTTGCAGAAATTGAAGAGCGCTGGCAACTCTCGCGTGGTCGCTCAGCTGTTGCGAAGGCGGATCACGCGCGCCGGCACCCCAACGGCAATGGCGTAATCCTGGATCGGATCGATGACGACTGACCCTGCGCCAATCACGCAGTGCTTGCCGACATTTGCCAGTACGGCCGCTCGATCGCCTATCCAAGTGTCTGTGCCGATGACAATATGCTGCCAGGTCCCAGGCTGCTCCCGGATAGGGAGATCGAGCCGTTCAATCCCATGCTGGGCTCCGCCATTCATGATAGAGACCTGCGATCCAAGCAATACGTCGTCTTCCAGGGTAACGTCGCCAAGACAGCAATACGCACCTACATAGACATTCCGGCCCACCTTCGCAGTCGGATGAGAAAAAATAGTTCCAAAAGTCAGGCAGGCGTCCGCACCGCACTGGGGCAAAACCATCTGATAAAACGCCCTTCTCAAATATACGCCAGAAAGCCCGGGGAGGAGACTGAACGCTTGAGACCAACCGGGGAATGCCTTCTCGGCCCCCAATGCCGACTTGCCCAGCGTGTACAGCGCGAACGCCGGGAGGACCAGAAGTTTACAAACAACATTGGCAACAGTCTTCAGTAAGGCTTTCATGCGAGCGAATGCTTCGTCAATCTTCCCGAAACTTCGGGCCAGCAGGAACCTCCAGAAATAATTGCCTCGCTCGCCCGGCGAGCCGCGTCCAATCGAACTGCTCTTGAACCCACTGGCGAGCGCGCTGACCCATATTTGCCAGCTCGGCCCGATTGCCCAGCATATCGATGACCATGCTGGCCAGTTTCTCCGGTCCCTCACAGGACACCACGCGCCCGGTCTCGGGAATTCGCATCGTCTCCGCTGTGCCGCCGGAAGTTCCAGCCAACACAGCCTTGCCGCACGCCTGTGCCTCCAGAAGCACTATCCCAAAACCTTCGATGTCCATGCCAACCTGTCGGTTGGGCAGGATGAAGAGGTCGCACTGTTGATAGCAGGCGATGAGCTGTTCGTCATTGGGCTCGCCAAGGAACCGGACACAATCCTCGACCCCGGTCCCTGCAACCAAGTTCCGCAAATGCTCACGCTCCGGCCCATCCCCCACAATGACATACAAGATGTCGGGGATGGCCTCGCGAAGTTTGGGCATAGCCAGGATCATCTGATCCTGCCCTTTGCGCAACTGTAATCGTCCGACCGTTAGAACCACAGTGCGATTGTTCCAACCGAGACGCTCCCGGACAGCGGGGTCCCGGTCACGGGGAACAAAGCGCCCAGCGTCCACGCCGGGGTGGTGCACGCGTACTTTGGTCGAGGGCTGCAGCCAGTCGGTGTGTAGAAGCCTTGCGGTATTCTCGCTACTGGCGATTAGGAATTCAGCGCCATTGAGAACCCGCCGCGTAAGCCAGCTCAACTCGCGGCTCGTCGAGGCCGTGTTAATCTCTTCGCCGTGAACGTGGCAAAGATAGGGGATACCGTACCAAGTCTTGAGCATCCGTGCCATCAGGCCTTCCGGCAGGGTACGGCCGGCGTGGATTACTTGAATTCCCTCAGTGAGAATCAAGCGGCGCAGAGAGCGGAATCCGCGCCAGTAGCCGCGGAGCCCTTCCAAACTGCGAATTCCCCATTGGTGCATGGTGAGAGGTACTCGTCTCAAGCACAAATCGGTCGCCAGATCGAACCTCGCCTGCTGCGGATGTTCGCCGGCAGCAATAACGACTTCATCCCGTGGCATCCGCCGGTAGATTTCCCAATATAAGCGCCCGGTGCCGCCGATCCGCGGGGGGAAGATCTCGCTTACAAGGAGTGCCTTGGGCCCGCGCAGTTTTATAGGGCAGCGATCGCCGCCGCTTCCTTCTTGTGCGGGTGCTGAAATTCTGCCTCCTTGTGGCGCAGGCCGGACGGGCGGGTTGTCGTCACAGTCACCCTCTGCTGCATTCGATGAAGTGCGCGTAAGTTTCTCTAGCATTAGTCCCTGAGTTTCGAAAAGAATTCTGCCAAAACGGCTTCACAAACCGACTCTTGCATTTGAAACCATTCTGGGTCCGCGAAATTCTTCCATCTGCCAATTCCGGGCGTCATGATCAGCTGCTTCAGTTGCGTGAGCTCGTAATGTTCGATCTCCACGACGCTAAACAGGGCCTGCAGTTCGGTCGGCGGGTCGCTGACGAGGTGTTCGAAACAAATCGAATAGTCACTATAGCGTCGCCCGAACAGGTATGACAGCTTCCAGATGTAGTAGAAGAGTTGGTACGGATTTGAAACTTCCTCCTGATCGAGAAATGGGAAATGGTATTTCAGATCGCGTGCCCAGTTGAGCAGGTAGAAGTCGTCGCAAACGGCGAACTCCGCAAAGCTCTCGTCCTTGCCGAAGCGTTTCAAGTCCAGGAGCGCGGAGCACCACTGATCGCGCGGGTGTCGGTACAGGTGGATGATTTTTGCCAGTGGATAATGATGTCTGATCCAGGGCAGGCGAAAATCAATCCGGTTGAATTGCAGCACGGGCCGACCAGTCGTCTTGTTGATGAGCAGGTCGATGTACCGCTTCATCCCCGGGTTCCAAAACTCCTCATCCATGTAAAGATTTCGGTACGTCCACTCCTCTTTGTAGTAATCGCCTAAGTGCTCAAGCCCGTCATACTCTTTCCAATAGTTTTCGACCTGCTTGTGCGTCGGATCTACTCGCTCGCCGCGCAAGGAAGGATCAAACCATCGGCGTTCATTGAATGGCTCGTAAAACGCGACGCATCCTTCTATGTGACGGAAAATGTTCCATAGGAGCGTCGAACCGCTGCGGAACCGTCCGGAAATAATGACCACGTCCCTGCGCTTGGCAGCTCGATTCTCCTGCTGGCCTCCCCCCAATTCCGGGTACGGGCTCTCCGTAAATTCTTGGCCGCCCGCGCCGAGCACTGGCCGCCAGCGCAACAACCCCTTGAGGCCATCAGCTACAATTGCTCTACCGTCGTCCGTCTCGGAGATCCGCCGCAACAGGCTAAAGAAGTATCCACGGAGCCTGCGGCGGAACCAGGCCCCGATTTTCATAGCTTGCTCTCCTGGCCTTCCCTTACCATTAACGCGTTCATCGGGGCGCGCCTCGTTCGTGGGTACACGGTCTTCCCAATCGATGACTTAATGCCCTGCTTGCGCCAGCGAACAAGTTTCCTTAATCAGGCGCAAGTCAATCCGTGCACGCATACGTTCACGTTGTTGGAGTATGAATAGGAGTCCACGAGCTCCTGGGTGTGCTTTTCTATTTCCAGGATCGTCGCGGGGGAGATTCCGACTAGAAGCGTCCCACGGTCTGTCTCCGCCAGTCCGCGCACAAACACCGGCCTGGAGGCCGAAATGTTGCGCACCAGTAACTGCTCTATTCGGTGCGAAGGACAGTGCTTTCCAAGCCAAAGGCGCGCGGTGCGCAGTCCCCAGCGCAACAGGATCTTGCGAACGAGCCGGTAACGCTTAAGCTCGATGCGCTGCACTAAACTGCCTTCCGCGTCGTAAATGGCAACCGCCCTGTTCACCGTGTCGTTAATCACAAGCTGTCTGTCCGAAGTCACCAAAATATTGTGGCAGCCTCGTAGAGATGGATCGTGCACCACGATCTCCGTTGGGTATAGCTTGACCAGGCAACCCAGGCGGTTCAACAGCGCCAGGGGGCGGCCATCCAGCATGGTAATGGCATTGAGGTGGACGTGACTGCGGTCCTTGTCGGCCTCGGCAAGATCGATCAATCGATTGTCTCGATCCTTGGGGAACGGATGGGGAGATAAATCGAAATGCTTAACAAGGACTGGGTCTTCGCGAGCCCACCAGGTTCTCAACGTCTCGCCATCTTGGGAAACCCTGAGGGCTCCGCCGGTCGACGTGGCAGTCGCCCAGATAGCATCCCCGTCCCAGCACAATTCATGCAGACCAGCGAAGAGCCGGTTGCTGATAGGGCGAAGGGGCTGTAGTGTCCTGTCAAAAACGTGCAAAGTGTGGTACGAGGCGGTGTACACTTCGCCGTTCTTGACGAGGATGCCGCGCCCGCCTCGTGTGCCTCCCCGGGGATTCAAGTCGTGAATCATCGGATCGTTGGGAACGATCTGCGTTCTGCCAAGGATCTCCTTGCGATCCCAATCAAGCTTGACAAGCTCGCCGCCCAAGTGGAGCGGCGCCGAACGCACGACTGTCGAGAAATAGATGATCATTGCATCGCTTAGATAGCTGCCCCTAGAACTGGAGCCGATTCAGGAACTTTGCGCTGTTTGGGGGGTGCCAAGCTCCAGGGAACCTGTTTGAGCCGACGGAAAACGAATGAGGAGAAGACGATATCCGTCCCTGCCGAAGAGAGCGACGGCCCAGGCAAGCCACACGAGGGTCATTAGGCCAAAGGAAAGCAGAAAAGAATTCAGGACACGATCTAAACCTCTGCACACAAGCAGGGAAATCGCCATACCGGCCAGTACGCTGCCACAACGCAGCAATGGGTAGTTGTACCGGTCGACGCGACGGTAGAGCCACAATCCGGTGAAGGAGAATGCCATGAAAGCGAACACGCTGGCCCATGCCGCCCCTGCCATGCCGAACAAGGGAATCAAAGACAAGTTCAGCACGATACTCATGAACGCCGCAACGAAATAGGCGGGTAGCAGCGTGGTTGTTCGTTTGCTCAAAAGCACGGGGATGCGAAAGTGGTCGTGCATGCTGAAGAACACGTAGGCCAGGCAGATTACCGGAATAAGGTTCGCCGCAGGCTCATACTCGCTCGTAGCCATGATCCTGAGCAGCGGCCGGGCGAACAGCGAGACGCCGAACATTAGCAGCATCAGGCCGTAAATGAAATAATTGAATACCCTGACATAGACCGCCTTTGGATTTGGCTGCTTGGCAATTTCATAGATGGCTACTCCCCAGATCGAGGCGAATGGCATGATGAAGAAAGAGTTCATTCCCTGGCCGATCTGAAAGGCCAGCGAGTAGAGACCCACGTCGTCCCGATTGCAGAAGTACTCCAGGAAGTAACTGTTGGCACGCTGGGTAATGGTCGACAAGAGAGCGCTCAACACCAGCGGGCTGGCAAAAATTAGGAGCTTGCGGACGATAGGCGAATAAAACACGTAACGCCCGCGCGTGCATGCCAGGATTCCCAGGAGAATCGCGGACGACACCGCCTGACAGATTAGATTGCCTGTGAGGACGCCTGCCACTCCCCAGCCGCGATACACCAGGAAGTAGACGTTCAGCGCGATGTTGAGAAGGAGTCGGCCGAGCGACAACGAGACGAAGATCCCCGACCACTTTTGGACCCGTAAATAGGTCGAAGGCAATTCCGCAACCATGCCCAGCAGCAGCGTGGGCAACACGAGAGAGTAGTAGTAGGAGCCGTTGGCTTCTCCCGGCAAGGTCCACTCGGCGATGTAATCCCGGAGATACCATGCCGGAATGACGAAGGCGAGTGAAACAAGAAGGATGAACGTTAGCCCAGACCACCAAACCTGATCGCGCTCGCGCTCGTTATTCGCATCGAAATGGTAGCGGTTGACGGCCTGTGCCATGCCGCCGCCGATCAGGATCGCGAGGACGACTGTGGTGAGATCGAGGATCGCGATGCAGCCGTAGTCGGCTCGATGCAAGTACCTCGTGTACAGAGGCAGAAGCAAAAAGGAAGCGAGTCGGCTGAGGATTTGGCCGACGCCGTACACGCTCGAATGCTTCAAAAGATCGCGGTAGATTCCCCTCAAACCTCACCCCTACGATGGTCAGGCCGATGCCATGCGAACCGCACTCAGCTAGTCGTCTCCATCACGCATCAGCGTAACGTGCTCAAGAAATCGACCAGCGCCTTCAGATCTGCTGCCGGTAAGGCGGACGCATACGAAGGCATCGTGGACACCGGCAACTCCTTAACGACTTTGCCATCGTCGAATTGATCCAGGTCAGCTTTCTTGAACGTATGAACGACAAAGTTTCCCGTCATCCCGTCTTCCACGAGAAGTCGGATCTCGTCGGCATCCGCGGACTTCAGTTTGCGCCCCTGGCAAGGGACTCCGTGAGACCGGACTTCCCATACCTTGTAGTCCTCGACGATATCTTTACTGGGGTAGAGAATTTTTTCTTCAAGGTATGCCTGACTATGCCGGCCAACCTCCAGCAAATTGGGGGCTTTCAGATCGGCTCCCGGAAAAGGGTCGAGCGAGTGGCACTTGCTGCAGGCAACGTCAGCGCTCATGAAGATCTGCCGTCCGCGTTCCACCGAATCCAGGCGGAGTTGAAGTGTATTCCTTTTCTCTTCCTTCGGCCTGTCCTCGAGCAATGCGAGCAGCCGCGAATACCTGACCGAGCCTCCCTGAGACCAGAGATATGCGACGACGCTGAGTAGTTCGTCGTCGGTTAAGTCCTGCGCAATGTTTTCGGGCATCTCTCCGGTGGCCCCGGGCGCTCGGAAGGCCCCGGGCTTTACGATTGACTCGAAGATGTAGGCCTCGGAGGACATGTCCTTCTTCCGCGTGGCAGCCCACTTGCCAACGTCGAAAAGACATGGACCATAGGTGGTCTTGCTTTGCACGACCGAGTGGCAGGATGCGCAGTGCCGCTGGAAGATCAGCTGGCCCCTGGCAATGTCGATCGTGCGGGCGCTGACCGGAAAGAACAGTGCCGACTCAGCCAGGGCGATAGCGCCCAGAATCGCGGTGGCACAGAGGACGGCCACGAACGCACAAATGAGTTTCCGCACCGATCGTCTCACTTCTTGGTACTGGGCACGATTTTGTAGATTTTGCGCTTCTCGTGACTGCAGACATACATCGCCTTCTCGCTGGGCACAACGATCAGGTCGAGTGCCCCGGGAATCGAAGCGAAGTGCTCCAGTTTCGCTTTATAGCTCGCGCCGTGCCGTTCTAGCACCACGCGGTAGACGCAGTCGGCGCCATACGAGGCAACATAAAGACAATCGTCCCAGTTCGGGGCAAAGCCGTCAGGAGGGGCGTACGCGATCCCTTCGATGGCGGGCTTCGACCGAGTGATCGGTTCCGTCGTTCCAGTAACCTTGATGCCGCCCTCGAGAGCATTAAAAGGGTGCCCGTAGTGTTTCCCTTCGACGAGATGAATAAGGGCGTCGCCGATCTCGGTGTTATTGGCGTCGTTGTCCGTGCAGAACATTTGCTTGTCGGGTCCTTCGGTGACGTCGTAAGGATTGCGCACTCCCCGCGCGAAGATCTTGATTTTGGCTTTCCCGGTCTTGGAATCGATCTGCTTGGGATCAATTTGCAAGATGGTGCCGGCGTACTCGTGGATAGGTGGGCCGTGGTCCGACGGCGCGCCGACACCCACATAAAGGAGACCTTTCGAATCGAATGCGATGCCATTGTTTTGATGCAGTCCATCAGGGAGCTGCGCGCCGGGCAAGTCACTGACGATGTCTACCGCATTGCTAAATGTGCCGTCGTGCTTCAGATCGCGGAAGCGCGTAATGGCGCCCGTGTCCACCTGGCGGATGTGACCACCTTCAGCCCTGCAGTACTGGCCTGCACGCGACACGTAGAGAGCCCCGTCGTGGAACGCAATACCGTGCGGCCGGTTCACATAGTCGGCAACGCGAACTTCCGACACCTGGTCCGTGTCCGTTGCTCGATCCAGACGAACGATGAGGCCATTCTGATACGCGATGCCGGCGTAACCCGCAGCATAAAGATGATTATCCGGCCCCATGGCGATGCTGGTTGGCATCAGGTTGAGCTGCGCATATTCCGTTATTTCGAATCCGTCGACAACGGGTTTCTGCACAAGGCCGCTCGAGGAATCCGGGCGATCGGGCAGGCCCAGATAAGGACTGATCCAGTTTTTGAGGACAATAGAGGACAAGAACAGGACCGCACCCATGTAAGCCGCCAGGCTGAACATCCGATGCCAGCGTGTAGCCGAGAAGCCCTCGAGGGCAAATGCAGCCAGCAATCCACACATGGCGCCTGCCGCGACCGAAGCCACATGATTTCGGTCAAACCTGGCAGTGTTGAGGAGCACGTAGACAACGCTGTTTCGGCCGGCAAGCGCGGCGGATGCAGCGGCGAGCCCACCGACAAAAACCAGCAAGGCCGCCAGGGCGCGCACCCATCTCCCGCGCCCTTGCCCA
The DNA here is from genome assembly GCA_035296965.1 of Gemmataceae bacterium. GTDB lineage: Bacteria > Planctomycetota > Planctomycetia > Gemmatales > Gemmataceae > DATGZX01. The sequence continues at coordinate 28,994 of DATGZX010000099.1, read as the reverse complement.
AGGAAGAGGGAGGCAAGCGTTCCGATGCACGCCACGCCGGTCAATACGACGAGGAATGCGGCCAAATATTCAATCGGCATGGAGAAATCCGAAGAAAGATTAGACGAACGGCCGAGGCATGGCGGTGATCGCCTGCCCGGACAACCCCTGCGCCCATTCCGGCGAATATTCTGGCGCCGTGGTAGTTGCATCACTCAGCCGCTCTTGCATCAGCACGGTCCCGGCACCAAGAATACCTACATAGTAGGCAACCTCCAATGTCCTGAACGAGCCGAAAATTGCCTCTGTCATGTAGCCGCAGATGGTGGCAAAGACAGTGCAGGCCAACAGTCCAATCCAGGGATCGGCCGCCTTCACTTTCTGGCGGGCGATCGGCCAAAGACGTTTGAGAGTCAGCAGATAGAAGGTCACGAGGCAAATGATTCCTGGGAAGCCGTGCTCCGCGGCGACCTGGATCCAGAGGTTATGGCCCTCCCTGTGTGGCGGGAGCCCGTAGCGCTCGGAAACTAGATGCCAGTGATCGGGACCCACTCCGAACACCGGATTGGCCTTGATCCCACGCCACATTCCGGCCCAAAACATGAGGCGGCTCTCGGCCGAAGCATCACGGTTTTCCTCGGATGCAAAGATTGTCGTGAAGCGCTCCTGTACCCCTTGGCCGGCCATGATGATGGCCGCAAGCAATCCAAGGAGGAACATCCAATAATGGACAGGCTTTTTTCCCATCAGGATAAATGTCAATATGCCCATTACAAGAACGCCAAGCATGGCTCCACGAGATTCATGGATCAGAACGCCATGGACCATGACCCCGGCACAAGTGTAGGCGATGATTTTCTGCCACAGGTGCTTGCTGTAGAGTCCGAGAAAGAAAGCCAGGCTCACACCCATCGCCATCGTGTGCGCGATGACGTTGTCGCGATCGAGAAAATTCCCACTGAAATAAACCTCGTTTTCATGCCAGGCGACATACCCGACAGAGATCACGATAACCCAGGCCAGTTGCTGCAGCTTGGCCACCGAGTCGATGAGCGTCAGGGCCATAAAACAGGGAATGATGATTTTCGTCATGACGTCGAGATATTCGTAGGCCACGAACTGGTTGGGCGCGATCAGTCCGCCGATGTGTGCCCACAGCAGGAAGCCAAGCAGGGCGAGGATGATGCCCCACGTTCGACCCAAGTTCCAGTTACCGAATCCCCGAAGAATCCAGCCGACTAGCATGCCGATGGCGATGCACCGGCTATAATTGCTCGGCTCGACCATGCCGAACCAGAGCTTATCGGGCTTCAAAATGCCGAGCATGACGTAAGCAAGAAAGGCCGTATAGGGGCTCAGAGGCCCGATCACCGTGCCAAAAATGGTAAGGGCGTAGACAAACAAAACGCTAAACGGCATGGTTCATTTTCCGCATTGGATTTCTGTGCCCAGGAATGAGTTCCGGCTGGTTGCGAGCTGATGCGACGAGCGTAAGTGCAGCGTTTGTCCTCATTCCTCTCCCGAAACCTGGTGCTCTGTCGTGTCTGAATTGATGAGTTCGCAGCGCTGGCTGCACCGGGGAAAACCGACTGAAGGCGGAACCACGAACCCGTCGCGGGATCAAGGACAGATCACCAAGAGCACGCCCTGCCAGCGAAATAAACATCATAACCCGGCGAAGATCCCGATACCAGGTTGCGCGGCCCAGAAGCGGGGCGCCAGCCAGAAAAAACAGCATCCTTTGCGAGGGTGGTGGCCCCCGCAAGGCTACTCGTTCATGTAGCGGAGGAGATAGTCGAGGAGGTTGCTGCCCGTGCCGCTGAAGGTCTCGGCCTGATGACCAGGTGACGGCGCCCAGAACTGGGGCACTCAATGCTGATCGGCCGTGAACACTTCGGACAAATGCGGGGAGCGGATGCCCGGTAGTCATGCGCTCGCGAGTGGTTCGAGCCCCGGGTGCACCATCGAGATGGGGAGGGGAAAAGATCAGGTACGCGCACCGGCGTGCGGATCCGGTGTCTTCTCTTGTGCCGAATTCTTACGCTGCCAATTCCTCTAGAACTCTCCGTCCGTGGTTCCAAAGTCACGGAAAGAGTTTTCTTGCATGTCGAAATGGGGGCACAGGCTCTCTTCACCACTCCGCGAACTGTCAATGGAGGCTCAAGCAATTCGATCCGCGAGCGTCGAAACGGCTTCTGGGCTCAAGGTGATTCCCAATCTCCCTGCCCTGTCTTCTGGCGGTTCGGCAAGATTTGTGGCTTCATCCACTGCGCAGGATTCAGGCCGACTGCATTTGCAGGGCGGGCTCTTCCCCAATTAGATGACGGTACGCGCGCTCCACCTTCTCTCCGGCAGGCACCTGGCAGAAACTTTGGGACGTTGCAAAAGAGATTCTGGCCAAGTAACAGGCCGTGCTCAATAAGATCCGAACGTCGATCGCAAGGGTCAAGTTTTGTACGTAGTACAGGTCGTGCGCCAGCTTTCTACGGACACTGGCCAGGTCGGTATCGGGCGGCAGTTGGATTTGCGCCAATCCGGTCAAACCGGGGCGGACGAGGAGGCGGTCCCTGTAGCGCGGAATCTGATGTTCCAGTTGGTCGACGATTTCGGGTCTCTCCGGTCGAGGTCCTACCAGAGCCATTTGCCCTCGTAACACATTGAAGAGCTGAGGCAGCTCATCCATGTGGGTGCGGCGCAAAAACCTTCCAATGGGTGTGATTCGAGGGTCGGCGACACTTGCCCAGCGAGGCCCAGTGAGCTTCTCGCAGTCATGGAACATCGTCCGGATTTTGTAGATCGTGAACACTATGCCATCGCGGCCCAGGCGTTTTTGCGAATAAAATGCCGGTCCGCGTGAAGTAAGCTTGACGACGAGGGCCGCCAGGAGAATGAGCGGCACTGCGGGCGCGAGCAAGCAGATTGCAAGGATGAATTCAGCGCTGAACTTGCAGAACCGATACCAATATTGACCTGATTGATCTATTTCTGGAACGCACGGTCCATGCGATGCATCTACCCTTAAACTCCGCTCCATCGGACCGCAATCCTTTTCGACCAACATATCTATCCCCTGGCTTGCTAAAGGCGGGGCACCGCGATCACACAAGCTAGGCACACACGAACTCGCTGGGAACTACTGCCACGCTTTGCTTGCTGCGGACGGCAGATGTATGATCTGCTGCCCGAGCTTCGAAATCCTGCGGCGCGGGATAGTCCCTATGGACGTGCAAACAAGGTTTTCTGCATTTCCGGTAGCAGAAGCTTCATGAACTCCGGGGTGGGATCCTCCCTGCTGCTCTCGTCCGGTCGAGACATTCTATGGATCACGTAAAGTTTGTAGAGGGCTGGGAATCGGGAGAATGTCAAACGCGGGCTTGCCGCGGCGATCCAATTGCCGTCGCCGCTCCACGACCAGTACACCCGTTCCATTTGAGGAACGCCCGAATCCTTCTTGAACTCGCCAACCCAGAACTGGGAATCTTGCGAAGAGCCGTCGCTCGCGAACGACTCGCGTCTTGCATCCTTGGCCAGTTCGAAGCCAGCGCCGCCGAAGCAGACTGTGGGTGGATGCTGTCCGATGGGTCCGGGCCGACCGCAAACGCAAAGAACCGTCAGCGCCTGGCCGGTACGCTGGTTCACATAAAGTCGATCAATGTATCCGACAATCTTGCCGATGGCGAGGTCCTGGTCAGGCAGCGGCCACTCATTCTTGACTTCCCAATCGCCGAGTACCTTGGGGACAAGGGCCAGCCTGTCCGCGGAAGCCTTGGGCTCATTGGAGAGGTCCCATCGATCTGTCCAGAGACCGTGAACGACCCCGCAGGCGACAAGAAGTGCCAGCCCCACAAGGGCAGGGAAAATTCGCGACATAACGTCTCTCGATCACAAATGTGCGGGGTTACTCGGATTGCTTGGCATAGTAGTGGTACGAGGCGCCGTAGGCATCTTTCAAGACGCCGTTGACAACGGCCCCCAGCATGCGGATCCCCAGCGTCGCCAGGCGCTGATAAGCCGCGTAAACATTGGGAATGCGGCTGACATCGCGAAGCAGGGAGAAGATCACCACGTCCACGTTTTGACCGATCACCAGGGCATCGACTACCGGCAGCACGGGACTGGAATCAATGACGATGAAGTCGTACTGCTGCTTGAGCTGCTCAAGGATGGGCGCGATGGCGTCCTGCGCCAGTGATTGCAATGTTTGTGCATCGCACCTGCCGGCGGGAATCAGCCACAAGTTACTGGCGGGAGTGGCGTGAATTACGTCCGTCAGATTGACTTCGCCGCGCAGCACTTCACTGAATCCAGGAACAGCAGAGAGTTCGAACAATCGATGCGCCGCAGGACTCCGGAGGTCGCAGTCGATAAGCAGAGTCTTCCGTCCGCCGCGGGCAAGGCTGGTTGCGAGGTGGCAGGATAGGGAAGTCTTGCCTTCGCCAGCGACGGCGCTGGTCACCATGACCGTGCGCACACCCTCCGTTTTGGCGGCATGCAGAAGCATTGTGCGCGTCGCGTCGACCGACTCGGTGAGGATGCTGTGCCAGTATTTGTCATCTATCCGACCGCGGCCGAAACGGCCCATGCCACGATCGGGAAGGGCCGGCAAGGCGCCGACCAAGCGCCAGCCGAGGCCGTAGACGACGTCGTCGCTGTGATTGATGCGCCGCGTCTGGAACTCCAAATAGCCGACGAGACCCAAAACGAGAGCGAAGGCCCCGATCCCGGCCATGCTGGCGAAAATGACCTGACGCTGTTGCGCCAGCGCCTGGTGGATCCTGGCCTTCTCTGGGGGAACGCGGGGAGGTGCATTCTTCTCCAGCTCCAACAATTCTTGCTGGTCTCTGATTCGCCGGTAGGTGGCGCTAGTTTGGGTCACTTCATCTTTTTGGGATTCGAGGTCGAGATCCGATCCCTTTTCTGCTTTCACTTTCTTGCTTAAGTCATTGACCTCGTTTTCCAGACTTTTGACGTAGGCCTGGTCCTTTTCCATCGATTTCTGCAATATAGCCATTTTATCCTTGGCGTCCGATCTCATTCTCGCCTGCACCTTGGCGACAACTGCAGGCCTGCTTTGGTCGTGGTGAACGGCGATGGTCCTCTTGAGCGCCTCGATCTCCTCTTTCAACACGAGCATGCGTGGGTTTTTCTCGCCGTCGCTCCAGCGCGAAGCCGCTTCTTGATAGCTCTTTTCCTTCTGAGCCAGCTCCAGGACATAAGCCTTGTTGATTGGCTCGGTATTCAGTATGGCCTCGATGAGGCCTTCCGGTGGGATTGGGTCGACATTCGCCTTCAACGTGGACTCGTCCGCATCGAGGGCGATTTTCGCCTTTGCCAAGTCGGATTGGGCCATCATCCATTCCTTTTGGCGTGCGTTCAACCGCTCGTGCAGGAACTGCTGGTTCACGGCGAGAACGAACGGATCGCCCGTGCCAAGGGTTTGACGGAGTGCGTCGTAGGCTGTCCGTTTCGAGCGCAGCGTCAGCCAGTAGCTGTTCCCTAAATCGCGGAGACTCGTCAGACGTTTTTCTCGTTCATTCTCTTCATTCTGTTTGGCAGCATCTATGTAGGCGTCGAGCACGGCATTTACTATCGCCAGGAGATCCTGAGGCCTGTCACCGTAAAGTGTTACTCTCATGTATTCCGGGCTGGCGGGAAAGTCGACAATCAGCTCCTTTTCGAGCCACTCCACGGGATTGGCTCGGTCGTGAAGCAGGGGCACCTCGTTGGCGCGGCCCTTGGTGAGCGCGGCCTCGAGAACAGTCGTGTCCTTGAGCAAAGCGGCTTGGCTCTTCTGGAATGTAACCGTTTGGTTCTCGGCATTTCCCCGCTCCCCGGCCAGAATGAACTTCGGGCGGGCCGGGAGATAGACGAAGGCCTGAGCTGAGTATCTCGGAGGGATGAGGAACCACGCGGCCGCGGCCGCGGCGGCCGCGGCAACAATTCCAAGGGTTGCTGCAAGGAGCCAACGCCGCTTGAGTGCCTTGAGAATGGTCCACACGCTCGGTTTGGAGGCGAGTCCGGGGGGCAACAGATGGTTGCCGGACGGAACATGACCATACCCAAGCCCGCTGGTAACCAGCACATTTTTGGGCTGGCCGAAAACAGGGGCGATGTCGGGCAGATTAGTTCCGGACTCTGCTCGTTCCCCGTCGGAGTGCATCATTGAGAGATCTCCCCAATACAGGCAGTCAATTCACCTGGGGTTAAAATATTACCGCGCGTTGGCCATGCTCCGCCAGAACGTGTTTCGGCCACAACGAGTTCACAAGTGCAGGCGCTTTCAATCCAGCCGGCTTCCCTATCTCTTTCCACGACGGCGTGAACGCGGCTTGGGCGCGCCGGTGTCGGCAACATTGAATGCCAACGGCGAGATCCGCCTGGATTCAGTCATCGTGAACAAGTGATCCAGGAACTTCAATTCCAGCCAAAGGATTCCCAAGCCCACTGGCATCATCAGGAATCCTGCCCAGTCGTGAAAGACTTTGTGGGCAACTTCCTTAGTGGATACCTCGAAGAGGATGGCGGTCACGAAGATCCGCGTAATATTTGACGCGATGGCGATGGGAAAGGCGCTCGCCACAATGAGGATTTTATCGAGTAGAGGCCGCTTGATCAGAATGGCGATGGCAAAGGAGAGTGCGAAGAAGATCATCAGCATGCCCATGCCGCTGCATGCCGGCGCCACCTGAAGCCGTTGGTCATTTAAATAAATATCTGTTCCTTCATCGAGTGCGGCAAACCCAACCGTCTGGAGAGCGTACGTGCTGGTAGTTGTGGCCAGGCGCCGCAACGGGAACGCCAGGGCCGTCTCCACGGCGTAAGGGAGCGGCATCATGAAGAAGAGAAATGCAATCGCCGGCCAGCACCAGACCAGAGCCGCCCACCCCCCCAGCAACACGGCGAACCCAGCCAGGGTGGGCATCGACGACATCGCATCGAACCATTCCAGATCGTACCAGGCGGCGCCAAGGCGCAAGCCGACCCCAGCGGCCAACAACGCCAGGCCCCACCAATTGGGTTGTAGCCTGTCGATTGCCAGTTTTCCGCGGCGCAGCCAAAGGACAGCCGCTGCAAAGACGGGCACCAAGAAGCCGTGGGAGTATTGTGCATCGCCCCACCAGCGATGTGCCATATCCGCCAATGTGGTCCAGTAGGCCCAGAAAAACCCTGCGCCCAACACGACCAGCAGCGCCAGGACGGACGCCGGGAGGGACCGGTTCGAATCTGACGCGGGGTTGCTCATGTCATAGCTCACGATGCACAAACGATCGTGCGTTTCAACCGACCACAGTTCGTCCGAAGGAAATTAGCGCGCACTTCGTGCTCGTGGGTTACAATATCAGAATCCTTCTAAACCATTGGCCTCCTTGCCTTTATGATTCAAAACCTAACACAGACACGATCAGCCAGCCGTCGGGCCTACCCTGGTCTACGTTAGGCGCCGACATTGGCAATCGTGGCTGCAGTGCTCCGGGGGTGGATCATCCAGATTTCAATTTCGACGGAGACGCCCCTTTGCAGGAACTGGACTTCGACGATGAGCTTTAGTTGCTTGCCCCGTCGCAAGATTTTGCCTTCGAGCCCTCTAAGAGGCCCGCTGGTGATTTCAACGATCGCCCCGGGTTGCAATCGTTCTTCCGGGGCCAGCGGAGCGCCCGTGGCAATTAAACAGTATACTCGGGCCAAGTCGGCATGCAACTGTCTCTGATTTTCAACCGGCAGAACTCGTGCGACGAGCTTGGTTTCGAGGGTTTTATAGACTGCTTGGTTGTCCCCTTGCAGAAACACGTAGCCAGGAAAGAGCGGGACAAATGAGCAATGCGTCCGTCCGCGATTGCGCCACACTCGCTTGCAGATTGGTAGGAAGAACGGGACCTGGCGGCGAAGAAGTCGCCGCGCCAGGGATTTCTCCGCACGCGGACGAGTATGCAGAGCCCACCAAGGTTCCATACTCGGGACGTCCGGGGCGAGATCGCTGAAAATGTGTTCGGGAAAAACAAATGGCTCCAAGGGCAACAGCGGCATTTGCCGATCTCCTTTTGCGCCAGCGCGCCTGATTCTTACTGTTGCCGTAGGCACCTGCCGACTTCCCCGCGAGGTGGGGTACTTGGTGCTTGCAGGGAGAAAAAACGGTGCGGCACGCCGACACACACGCGGTGCCCATTGCCGTGGCCGGGTGCCGCACTGTTAGACTGAAATATGCTGGAAGTGGAGATCGCAAACGGCATGCCGGCTCGGATTGTCTCCAAGTTACCGTCCCTGTGTGCACATCCCATGTCATTGTCTTGAAAATGGTTACGCATAACACCCTTCTCTTAAACGGATCGGGCTGGACCGAAGAGGGCATCCATGACCACTCGGCTCATAAAGCAAGGTTTACAAGGGCGCGTAAACACTGTTCATTTTCATTAACACGAATCCTTTCGTTGCCATTAGGCCCCTGGAGGGCCTGAGTTCTCAGCCAGGTACAGTATAAGTCAAAATCTCGGCACGATCAGTTGCCTCCGCAACCCCGTCACTCCCGGTTACGTTTGTCAGCGACCTTCTGCGGTCAATTTGCCGACCGAATCCCCTCTGCTTGCCTGCTTGCTCCCTGAAGTGTTGCGGAAGATGCTCTGCCCTCCACCCTGCTCTCTTGCGGGATTGCCGGCTCTGGGAATGGCCGGTTATTCCTGAGAAATCGGCAAAGACGGTTCAAAGAGTCGCGACGGGAATACCGATTATAACGGAAAGACGAGGTGTAACAGCCCAAAGGCAAGAGCCGCCCGCCTGGCTTGTCGAAGGGCATGCTTCTTCAGGAGGCAAAGGAGTCGGCCCATGCCACAGAGATCGCACAAAAAGCTGTTTATTGCCATTTGCGCGCTGTCGGGGATATCGATGGCCTGTACGGGATGCCTCCACAGCAATGGTTGCACGGTCCCTCCCGGGAGTCAGATTCCCGTCGAGTTGAGCAAGGTGTCCTTGCCGGAATATGTGATTGAGCCACCCGACATTCTCCTGGTGGATGCCGTTCGGGCCGTGCCAATGCCGCCCTACAAAATAGAGCCCTTGGATCAGCTCTTGATCCAGGTTCCCGGAGCAGACCCGACTGCTCCGATCGCGGGCGTGTACGGGGTAGAGTCGGAAGGTACGGTGAACCTCGGTATTGCCTACGGTAAGGTCCGGGTCGTCGGTCTGACGCTCGACCAGGCGAAAACCGCAATCGAGGAGCAGCTCAAGAAGGCCGGCCTCAAATTGCCGCAGACCAATGTTTCGTTGTCGCAGGCTCAAAGCATGCAGCAGATCTCCGGAGAGCACCTGGTGCGAATGGATGGTACCATCAGCCTGGGCACGTACGGCAAGGTCTACGTAACTGGTTTAACCATCGAGGAAGCCCGAAAAGCGGTCGAGCGCCATCTGGCGCAGTTCCTTTTGAAGCCGCTTATTTCCATGGACATCTTGGCTTACAACAGCAAAATCTATTACGTGATCACCGATACGGCCGGCTACGGAATACAGATCAACCGTTTTCCCATCACCGGCAACGAAACAGTACTGGACGCCTTGAGCCAAATCCAGGGCCTCCCGCCGGGTACATCCAAGAAGCGCATCTGGGTTGCTCGACCCGCGCCGGGGCAGAATTGCGCTGACCAGATTCTGCCTGTGGATTGGTGTGCGATCGCAGAGGGCGGGGCGACGGCCACAAACTACCAGATCTTCCCTGGCGACCGCATCTACGTGAAGCCCGATCCCTGGGTTGCCTTCGACAACGCCGTGGCCAAGATCACCACACCCTTCGAGCGGATGTTTGGCTTCACGTTGCTGGGTAACGCCACGGTCCGAGCTGTCAACGGAACGACTACTGCTGGCGGTCTTGGAACGGGCGTGGGCGGCGGATTCTAGTTGCCCAGCTCGCGTGTGAATGGGGGCTTAGCCAGGTTGCCACATTAGGTTGATCCCCGACTGGATGGATGGCCGATATTCAGTCGTAGGTGAGTAAGCGTAGTGGGCTGTCGATCCCCTCCCGGGTCCGCAAGACGGAAGAGGGGCAGGCTTGCCCGCTCGCGGCTTCGCCTTTTCGCTTGACATTCGGCCACTGAGGTTTAACGTGAAAGTTAGGGGTTTACTCGGAATCGTGGAGTGGCTCGACAGGGCCAGCTTTGCGACGGAAGAGTAAGTTGGGCCGAGGGGCGAGAACGCGGAGGGCGTCATGAAGTCTCACCTGCTAGCATCATTGACGGCGTTGGCGTGCTGGATCGCATTCGGTTCCGAGCGAGCTTATTCGCAAAACCCGTACTGGCAGTCAGGCTACGCACCAGCTCGTTCTCAACCGGTAGTGAGCCCGTGGCTCAACATGGCTAATGGAGGCAATGCCGCACTCAATTACTTCAATGGCGTGAGGCCTCAGCAACAGTTTAATAACCAGATCAACATGCTGCAGATGGGCCTGGCGGCCAACCAGCAAGCACTACTGGGCCTCAGTGCGGCAGTGCCTTTGGGAGTTACGGGGCATCCTGTGCAGTTCATGAGTTTCCAGCAGTATTTCGGTACGGTCGGGACGTCGTCATCCCGAATGCTGGGCGGTCGGGGGACGATGCCTATGGCGCGCGCAACCGGTGGGGCTGCCCTGGGAACGGGGCTGGCCACAGGTGGTGCCCTGGGAATGGGAACCGTGCAGACCGGCTCGCGCATTCGTTGACTGGCGTATGTGCTACAGGGATGAACGAACCTAGAATGTTTTCCGCGCAGCAGTTTCAACACCAAGGAGGGCACCCGTGCTGCAGAAACCCCTTAAATATTCCTTGCTCTTATCCGCAGTCGTTCTCTTCGTGGGCTTTGTCTGCCAAGCGCGCGTGCAGGCAGACGACCCGCGTGCCGCGCGCGGCGCCATCATAGAAATCTGTCCCCATTGCCAGCGCCCGCTTTCCAATGCCGTCTACTATTCCGACTTCTACGGCTATTACCGGACATGCTGGCGGCGTTGGCCGAACACCCAACCTCCTTGCCCGCCTTCCACTCCACCAGCTGAAATCATGACTGAGGTCCCAACGCAGGGTGCGGAAAAGCCGGCCGGCGCTCCGGCGAGCCAGAACGCTCCGGAGATACTACCGACGCCGAAGCCCGACATCGAGAAGAAATAGGGCTCGTCCAGCGGGACGAAACCTGGAACTCGCCAGAAACCAGAACGCCGTGGCCTCGTGCCGCGGCGTTTTCGTTGTTCTGGGCCCGTGCGCGGGATGAACGCAATTCTCGCAATAGGGTCAAAGCGCGCCCTTCACCAGGGTCTGGTTGCGCATTGGACTCGTTGGCGCATGGATCCAGCGCTCTTTGTATCTACTAATAGCATCCCTTATAGACCTTGTAACACGTACCATCTCCGTCTGAGAAGAGGTTGCATTCCTGAGCCAGGTTGGCGACAATAGTATTGCTGCCCGTTTAACCCACCGTATTTTCCCGCCAAGCAGGGGGTAATCCGAATGAAAGGCAGATGGACCGTTGGGCCCTTCATGGTCGCCCTCGTGGCGCAAGTTGGAATCATTGGACAAACTTACGCGGGTGATTTATACAGCAAGGAGGCTTCGAGCTACGAGTCTCGACCTTTACCCAGTCCGAGTGAACTCAAGTCCCTGGCCGCGTACCCGGCAAGGATCACCTTGAACGGAAGTGGCGACGCGGCCCAGCTCGTTATCTCCGGAGCCTTGCCGGATGGTCGCATCCAGGATCTGACGGGCGACGTCCGCTTCGAACTGTCGGGTCCGGCAATCGTGCGAGTCAGCACCAGTGGCCGCATCATGCCTTTGGCGGACGGTTCCACGCAGATCCACGCTACCTATGGTGACAAAGTCGCAAGCGTTCAGGTGCTCGTGACGGGCTTCAACCTAAACCTACCCATCAATTTCGGCAACCAGATCGTTCCCGTATTCACGAAACTCGGCTGCAACTCCGGGGGTTGCCACGGCAAGGCGAGCGGACAGAACGGCTTCAAGCTCTCGCTTTTGGGCTTCGAGCCGGAGATCGACTTCAACGCCCTGGTGAAGGAAGGACGCGGCCGCCGACTATTCCCGGCAGCGCCCGATTACAGTCTGCTCCTCCTCAAGCCTACCGGACTAGTCGCCCACGGCGGCGGCAAACGAATGGAGGTCGGCTCCGACGAGTACAAGCTGATTCGACGCTGGATCGCCGCTGGTGCACCCTTTGGCAATTCCGACGATCCCGTAGTCAAACGCATCACCATCTATCCCGAACATCAGATCCTCACCCGGCAGAATAGGCAGCAATTCGCGGTGTATGCGCATTACAGCGATGGGTCGGTTGAAGATATCACGCGCCGGGCCCAGTACGAGAGTAACGATACCGAAATCGCCGCGGTCGACGGGTCAGGTCTCGTGCATACGCTGGGTCTAAGTGGCGAGGCAGCCATCATGGCTCGATACCAAGGCTTCGTGACCACGTTCCGTGCGACTGTCCCCCTCGGTGCCAAGATCCCCGCGTATCCATTTCCGCAGCAAACCGTGGTGGATGAGCTCGCCCACAAGAAATGGGAACAGCTCGGGCTCATTCCTTCGGAATTATGCAGCGACGAGCAATTCATTCGCCGCGTTTCCATTGACATCACGGGCTCGTTGCCGGATCCGGCGCGCGTGACGGCTTTTGCTTCGGCTGCGGATCCCGCCAAGCGCGACAAACTGGTCGATGCTCTGCTGGAAACGCCCGAATACAGCTTCTACTTCGCCAACAAATGGGCGGACGTGCTGCGCGTCAAGAGACGCGGTCAACCCGACCGGGCATACGGCACGTTTGCTTTTCACGAGTGGATTCACCAGGCTGTCGCCCAGGATAAACCCTACGACCAATTTGCCCGCGACATCTTGACAGCCAACGGTGATGAATACACCAATCCGCCGACGGTGTGGTACAAGGAGCTCCAGAACCCCGAACAGTTTGTCGACGACATTGCTCAGGTGTTCCTTGGCCAACGTCTGGCTTGTGCCCAATGCCACCATCACCCCTACGAGAAATGGAGCCAGGACGATTATTGGGGCTTGGCTGCCTTCTTCGGGCGCCTGGGCCGCAAGAATATTCCCGTTCCCGGCGGCTTTCAAAATCAACAAGCACAGTTGCTGGCCGTCTTTACACGGCCGACCGGCGGCGTGCAGAACAAGCGGACTGGACAAACAGCAGCTATCAAGCCGCTAGACGGCGCTCCCATGAATATATCCTCCGATGAGGATCCGCGTCAGAAGCTTGTCGACTGGATGGTCGATCCCAAGAACCCATTCTTTGCCCGGGCCATCGTCAATCGCTACTGGGCGCACTTCTTTGGTCGTGGAATCGTCGACCCTCTCGATGATATGCGGGTGACCAATCCACCCTCGAACCCGGAATTACTGGACGCCTTGGCTAAGGATTTCACCGACCACAAGTACAGCCTGAAACACCTGATCAAGACGATCTGCAAGAGCCGGACATACCAGCTCAGCTCTGTGCCCAACGAGTTCAATAAGCAAGATAAGCAGGCCTACGCCCGCTACTATCCGAAACGCATGAGCGCGGAAGTGCTTCTCGATGCTGTCTGCCAGGTGACGAACAGTCCTACCGCATTCGGCGGACTTCCACAGGACCGGCATGCCCCGCGGCGGGCCATCATGCTGCCCGATGAATCGTTCTCCTCCTACTTCCTGGAAGTGTTCGGGCGGCCGCAACGCATTAGCGCATGCGAATGCGAACGAGTCGGGGAGGCGAACCTTGCTCAGGCACTGCATCTGCTCAACTCCGACGAGGTGCAGGGCAAACTGAGTCGTGGCGACGGGCGCGCCGATCTGTTGGTGAAAGACAAGCGCGCCGATGCCGAGAAGGTCGATGAACTGTTCTTGTGGGCGTTTGCTCACAAACCATCAGCCGCACAGCGTGATGCCGCACTAGCCCATATTGCGAAGAACTCGCAGAACAAGAAAATGGCTTATGAGAATATTCTCTGGGCGCTCATCAACACCAAGGAGTTCGTGTTCAATCAATGACGTGCTCCTTTACGCACCAGGCCGGCTAGAGTTGCCGAACATTCGGGAGCTCTAGCCGGTTTTCTTTCTCTACGCTGCGCTACCTGGCACATCACAACGAATCCTGCGCGTGTCGTCCCTTCATCACTCCCTGCCGAGCTAGGAAGAAAGGTTCCAAGCAAATCGGGCCTTGTTCCGACTGCTCAAGAAATCGCGGCCTCGACCGAAAGTGGCACAGGGGAGCATTCTCGTTTACTGCAGCGCCCGAAAAATCGTTTAACCGCGAGCCAGCGGCGAGCGCGTGAACAGAAGGCGACTGGATCCTGTCTGTTCACGCGCTCGCCGCTGGCTCGCGGTTAAACGAGAAACTTACCAACAAAAGCGGCAATGCGCCCGTGGAACGGGGATGTTCTGCGGCGTGAGCGGAGATGATTGCAATACCGGAAACCCGCGAATAACTTATGCCTCCAGGTCATTGGGAAAAATCGTCATAGCCAAAGCGTATGGACCGTCTCCTACTCTTCTCTTCCATAAGATGCCTCTGAGTCCGGCTCGTTTCCTTCCCAGGTGCGTTCACAGTGGTTAAACTGTTTCCTGGTGTTCAGGGGAGCATCGGCCTCGGAGAAGAGCCCCCGGACAGATTCATGGATTCGGCGATTTGCTCGTGATTGTCGAATTCACGCGCACTCCATATCCAAAGGACGGAAAGAGATTTACGAATAAGAAGGGGATGCGCTCCTGCGGCATGCGCGCGGTCTTGGTGTTCGCGGGGAACATACCGCGGCGCCGCCACTGGGTATCACTGAAACACGTAATCCATGTGGATCCAGGAATGAGCCACGAGCAGGCGTATTAATATGGCGAGTACCATTGATTGCCCCTCCTGCAACCGGAAACTGAGGGTACCGGACGAGCTAGTTGGTCGCCCGGTAAGGTGCCCAACTTGCGGCACTACCTTTACAGCAATGATTGGCGTGCCGGAAGCGGAGGAAATTGCCTCAGCGCCTGCACCTCTGCCGCATGGCGACGAGGCGCCTGCGCCCACTGGAGGCGACGAGTTCGAGGATCGGCCCCTCTCAAGGAGGCGGCGCTCGCCCGTGGCAGCGCATCGAGGTGCCCTCATCCTGACTCTGGGAATCGTGAGCATCGTGGTCTGCTGTTGCCATTTCCTGGGTCCCGTGGCCTGGATCATGGGGAACAATGACCTCCGCGAGATGCGCGAAGGCCGGATGGACAGAGATGGCGAGGGGACTACTCAAGCAGGCAGGATTTGCGGAATCATTGGCACAGTGATGATGATTCTGGCGTGTCTATCGTGCGGCCTGTTGACGGTTGGCAATCTGGCTGCCGCGGCCATCACTAATTGGCGCGGTGGGCCCTAGAATCGGTTTGCCAATAAAGGCAACGACCGATTACTCCTTGGATTAGCTATGTTTACCCAATGCCCAGCCTGCTCCCAAAAACTGCGCGTGCCCGACGACCTCTTGAACAAGGATGTGAAGTGTCCAAGTTGTCGAAAGGTTTTCCTGGCCGCGATAACCGACCCGGCACCCTCGCCAGCAGAGCCTCCAGCGGCTTCTTCGTCGACTGGGGAAAACGAGAGATTTGAGCCGCGGGAGAGCGGCGGCTTCCACTCCGAATCGAAAAACTCCCCGTCTGAAAGCCCGTCACCACCCGGGTCCTTGGCACGTGCAGAACTGGAGGCTTGCCCGTTCTGTGGCGAACCGATTCCCAGAGAAACATTCCGCTGCCAGTATTGTGGAGAGGTCCTCGAGGACGAAGAGGACGACCGTCCGTGGGATCGACCGGGCAGCGCCTTCCGGCGCGACCTCGAGCCGCACCGCGGCGGACTAATTCTAACGCTGGGGATCATCAGCATTGTTATAGGCCTGCCCTTCAGTGCCTGCTGTCAAGGCTTCGGGCTTGTCTTCGCAGTGGCCGGCATCGCGCTTGGAATCACGGCATGGGTGCTTGGTCAACGCGATCTCAAGAAGATCGATACCAAGGCGATGGATCCGCGCGGGAGAGCTACAGTCCAGGCTGGCCGCATCTGTGGAATTGTAGGTACGTCCCTCTCTATTGTCGGCGCTATAATCGGGATAGCCGTTGTCGTGTTCTATAGCATCTTCCTCTTTGGGGCTATGCGCGGAGGCCCGGGCGGACCCCCGCCACCGCCGCCGGCCAACCCCGCGCCTCCGCCCAAGATGTGGTCTCAGGCCAATCGCCTTGAGTTCGCCGGCGCAGAGCTGCCAGGCGTGTTCCCCTCAAGCGACCTCGGAGTGCGAAACTCATGGCGAGCATGATCTTGGGTTGTCCGTCGTGCAACCGAAAGCTCCGCGTCACCGATGAATTGGTCGGCAAAGAGGTGAAATGTCCCACGTGCGGGACCACATTCCAAGCAACCGCCGATCTTTGCTCTTCCCAGCAAGCCATGCCGCATGGCGATCAAGGCCCGCCCACCGCTGAATGGAAGCAAGGCATCGACACTTCTGGGGCAACCGCAACGGACGCTTCAGAAAAGGCGGCAGCTACAGAAGCGCACGGGCAGACTGAACGAGCAGGCAGCCTGCAGCCATGTCCGTTCTGCGGCAAGCCTATCGCGGCCGATAGCACGCGCTGTCCGTACTGTCAGGAAACGATTGAGGGCGACGAAGACGCTCGCCCTTGGGAAACGCGGGCGCCGTTCGCAGGGCGCCGCGACTCCGAACCTCACCGGGGTGGCCTGATCCTTATCCTAGGTATTCTCAGCCTTGTGGTATTCCCGTTAGGGCTTCCGCTAGGAATCGCGGCGCTGCTGATGGGACGCCGAGACTTGAAGAAAATCCGCTCGAATGCGATGGACGCTGCCGGGGAAGGTTCGACATTAGCAGGTTGGATATGCGGAATCATCGGCACCGGCGTTGGGAGCCTCTTCTGCCTCGGCATCACCGTATACATTGCATTCATTGCGGTGATGATTAAAACCCTCGTTAACACGCCGCCACCCGCAGTCAAGCAAAAGATAGAAGTCCCTCCGTCTGGGCCTCCACAAAAACAGACGCGGGCCGACTTCGCACCGAAAACCCTCTCTGATTACTTGGCGCCATCCAGGTGTCGAGCCTCCGGCGTTCCGAGACCTTCGAAGGATGCGATTTTTATGGTGGGCGGCTTGGACCATGGCCAGCCGCCCATGCTCGAGTTGTTTTCGACCGGCTTATTCGGGGTAGAGAGGCGTGCTGAGATAGCGCTCGCCAAGGTCGGGAAGGACGACAACAATCAGCTTGCCGGCGAGCTCCGGGCGCTGGGCCACGTGCACCGCCGCCCAAGTGGCAGCACCGCAACTGATCCCACCTAGAATGCCTTCCTCGCGCGCCAACCGTCGAGCCATTTCGAAAGCATCGTCGTCCTTGACCTGGACCACTTCATCGACAATGTCGAGATTGAGTACTCCCGGAATAAACCCGGCGCCGATGCCTTGAATCTTGTGTTTGCCCGGCTTCAACTCCTGGCCATGCCTTTTTTGCGCGATGACGGGGCTGTTGACCGGCTCGACAGCAATCGCCTTGAAGCTCGGTTTGCGTTTCTTGAGGACTTCGCTGACGCCCGTGATCGTTCCGCCGGTGCCAACTCCGGACACGAGGACATCGGCCTTGCCGTTGGTGTCGACCCAGATTTCTTCAGCACTGGTGCGCCGGTGGATTTCGGGATTGGCCGAGTTCTTGAATTGTTGCGGCATGTATGAATTGGGGATCGAGTTCAAGAGTTCGTCCGCCTTGGCGATGGCACCGCTCATGCCCTTATCCCCGGGCGTTAGCACGACCTCGGCGCCGAAGGCCTTTAGGAGACGGCGCCGCTCGAGACTCATTGTCTCGGGCATTGTCACGACCAGTTTGTAGCCGCGCGAGGCGCATGTAAACGCCAGCCCGATGCCTGTGTTTCCGCTGGTAGGCTCGATGATGGTCGTATCCTTGTTGACCTTGCCCTCTCGTTCGGCCGCTTCGATCATCGCCACGCCGATGCGGTCCTTGACCGACCAGAGAGGATTGAAGCTTTCCAGCTTGGCGACCACGGTCGCCTTGGCATCTCCTACGACGCGCCGCAATCGAACTAGTGGCGTGTGCCCAATTGTCTCGGTGATGTTGTCGTAGATCTTGCCGCGAAATGGTTGGGGAAACGCCATCAAGATTCCTCCTTAACTTGTTCTGGTCCTTGAATGTTGCCACGGCGACGGTGGAGAGCGGGAAAACATGTTTCTCCTATCCTACTAAGCCCTGGAGAGTTCGTCTGGCACTTCAGACGTGAGCGAAGCCCTCGTTCTATACTGAGCGCGGTCAAGAATGAGACATCGCCCCGTAGCCGCATTCGCCAGAATGCGGGCTATCTCACGCAGTTTCCCCCGCATTCTGGCGAATGCGGCTACGGCCTATTGGGATCATTCTTGACCGCGCGCCGTATAACGCTTGGGGGGTACGATCGGCAGCAGGACAAACGCGGGACGTTCGCGCATTCCACCGGTGGGACGCGGTTGTGTCTATCGAGCAGAGCCATCAACTCAGGCCGTGTCTTTTAAGGCGGCTCAGGAGAGTGCTGCGAGCGAGTCCGAGCGCGCGGGCCGCTTCCGCCTTGTTTCCCTCGGCAGATGCAAGTGCGCGCACCAGCCGTTCGCGTTCGCGCCGATCACGCTCATCTCGCTCGGCGTGGATTCCGGGCGTGGGCAAAGCCTTTCTGGCACCGTTCGGCCAACCATTCGCGGTTACGGCCGGTTTCTGCCAGCCCACGGTCAGGTCGGAAGGCAGTTCGTCGATGGTAATGTTCGATTTCTCGGTTACCACAACTGCTCGTTCGATGACATTCTCGAGTTGCCGAACATTCCCAGGCCAAGCGTAAGCTTTGAGCACGGCCAGAGCATCGTCGTCGATCGGGATAGGAGGTTTGCCGCAGCGCTGGGCATGAAGCTTCATGAAATGCATCGCAAGCTCTGCGATATCCTCGCGCCGTTCGCGGAGTGGCGGAACCGCAATGGAGATCACGTTAATTCGGTAGTACAGGTCCTCCCGGAACCGTCCTTGGGAGATCAACTTCTCAAGATCTTGGTGCGTGGCGGCAATGATGCGCACGTCGACCTCGACCGGCTCGCTCGAACCGACGCGTTCGAAGCTCATTTCCTGCAGCACGCGTAACAACTTGGTCTGGACCTCCAGACTGATGTCCCCGATTTCGTCGAGGAAGAGCGTGCCGCCGTCAGCCTTTTCGAAGCGGCCGACCTTGTCCTTGTGCGCGCCTGTGAACGCTCCCTTCACATGGCCGAACAACTCGCTCTCCAGGAGCGTTGGTGAAAGGGCAGCGCAATGGACCTTGACAAAGGCTTTGCCCGCGCGCGGGCTGTTCTCGTGCAATGCACGGGCCAGGAGTTCCTTGCCCGTGCCGCTTTCGCCCCGGATCAGCACCGCGGATTGGCTCGCCGAGACTTTCTTCACCATTTGCAAGAGCTTTTCCACAAGGGGGCTGGAGCCGATCATGCCGCTCGACGGGAGCACGGCTGGGGCAGCCGCGGGCACATCGGGCGGAGGCGGGGTTTGGCGCGTCAGCTGGCTCTGCAGAGCGAGAATGCGGCGTTGCTGCTCGGATATTTTCTCGAGTTTCGTCTGCAACTCGCGATTGAGCCCTTCGATCGTGCGGTGACGCTCGGCGCTCTTGAGCGCCAGTGCGGTCAATTGAGTGAAGGCGGCCAGGAGATTGAATTCCTCGGCCCCATAGGGCCCCAACGCTCTGGGTCCAAGCACGAGCAAGGCGAGCAACTCCCCTTCGTGCGCCAAGGCATGCCCAACCTCGCCGCCAAGGAAACGCAATTGACGTTGCACGGCGTCGTCGCTCGCTGCTCGACCCCCCGATGCCACCACGGCGTTACGGCGTTGGACCGCCTCGATGAGGGGGCAGCCGAGGGATAACTCGAGCAAGGGCGGAGTGGGCCCAAGGGCGTCCACCAGGCGATAGAGCGGAGGATTGCCTTCGCGCAGATAGACGCAACCGCGCGTCACGCTCAAAACTTCGGTCGAGGCCTGCAGCAACTGCCTGGCCAATGTGGGAGGGTCGACTAACTGCTCAATGGCCTGTCCCATGCGGCGTAGCGTGCGGTCTATCTGCGTCTTTTCACGATGGAGCCGACGATCCAGCACTTTTTTGAACCTGCTGCGCGCGAGGTCGAGCAACAGCATGAGCACGAGTGCCGTGGTACTGACCGAGAGCGCCTGTGAAAGCGGCGAGCCGGAACGGCTGCCCGCCAGGAACATGCCCGCAAACACGACCGCGTAATAAACAAGGACAGCCAGGAAGCTGATGATGAAATAAACGACGCCGGAGCTGACAATCTGATCGAGTTGCATCAGACGATAGCGGGTGATACTGATCACGAATGCCACCGTGAAGCAAACGGAAGCCAAAAACATGGGCCAAGTTGCCGCGCCAGCTCCAAAGTCATTCCGCTTCAGGGCGGCCAGGTAAAGAGTCGAGCCGATGGGAATCAGCGCTGCCAACGATCCAAACAAAATCCATTTGACCTGGTTCCGCTCCGTGGCGTCCCCCGCGTTCCGGTAGCTGTGCACGAGACAGGCAACACTGGCCAGGTACCAAAGGGAAGCGACGGCAAGATAAACGTAGATTTCCAACAGCAGTACGTTCAAGGACTGATTGACGCTGTCCGCAGAGTAGCCGTTGCGGTCTATCCAGCGAACACGAAAATATGTGAGGACCATGACGACAAGGAATGCCAGGGGCAGGCCGTAAATAGCTCCACAAGTGGCGCGTGGAAACCTCTCCAAGAAGAATTTGGGTCGCGGGAACACGATGTAAAAATGAAGGAGCACGGCGGGCAACATCACAGCACAAACCATGAAGATCAAAATGAGCTCGCGATAGCCCGCGATGCGTGACCAGTGGTAGCCGCCCATATACGCCCCAAGCGTCACGATGCAAAGCAGATAGAACTGCCTGGCTGACGGATCGGCTGGTCGCTTCCAGAAGACCAGCGCTCCCACCAGAAATAGACCTAGCTTCAGGAAGAACCAGGAAATGGAAGGCACCAGTTCGTTCAGGGGCAAGTCGTCAACCTGACACCAGCAGGTGACGAGAGACCCACTTTCGGCCCGCAAAAACTGGATACTGGCCAAACTATGCCCATTCATCTGAACGTAGTTCGATTGTGTATCTCCAGGAGGCGGCAGCTGATCCACTGCCAGCGGCTCTTGATTGCGCAGACTATGTACCGCGCGCAGGAGTTGAGGCCAGGTCTCCACAGATTGGCCTGCCAGGTTAACGATCCGGTCGCCAGGCTTGGGCGCCAATTCGGAAGGCGTACAAACTCCCCAGAAACCGCGAACCTGAGAGTCGAACGCGGTACGGAGGCCTATGTCGGGATCCGAATGAACGAACCAGAGTACAGTGAGCGCATATAGACAAACAGACACGCCCGCAAGCACGAGCAAACTTTTGCGCAATGAAAGACTGTACGAAGTCAGACGCATGAAAGCGAAGCTTTTTCGACGCGCCGATTTTTCGGCGCCGATCATTAAGTCTCTATTCCATAATGCCTTATGGGAGGGTGGCGGACCGTCCACGATAAAGCGGAGCGACTCTGCGGACTTTAAGCAGAGAATAATCACTGTACTCGGCGCGGGGCACCCAGTCAACTCCCCCAAACCTACTAATTAACCGCGCTGGCGCCGAGAATTCGGCGCCGAGCGCCGAAACTTGCATGGATGGCCGAGCGTCGCCGCAGCTGCGGTGCGCCCTCCATGTTCCTTCACACGACGTAAGATCTTTCCATGTAAGCTATTATTTCATAATCCGGTAAGGACAAATGTTCGTTAGCACCTGCTTTCACATTGGTATGGGGAGTGCTCTAATAATTTGGCAGAATGTATCGGTTAAAAAATTGCCGAAAATGTCAGACTTGACGGGGCGGAGAACAAAAGAGGAGGCAACGTGAAAGCGTCAATGGAGTGGTTGACTGCAACAGGTGCGACGTTCACCCCAGGGACGGGGCGGGTTGGATGTGCCTATCTGAAGCATTATAACGCAGAGTTTGTCGAATGGGGTGACGGCCCGCCTCTCGTGCTCATCCCTGGGCTTGCAGGTGGGTATGGCCTCCTTGGACCTTTGGCCAAGCTGCTGGCATCGCATTTTCGGGTGATTAGCTATCAGCTCCGCGGCGAAGACGATTGCTTCGCTCTTCGCCAGCGTTTTGAACTCCCCGACCTCGTAGCCGACTTGGCGGAGTTTCTGGATTACCTCCGGTTAGAGCGACCGGCCCTTCTAGGTGTATCATTTGGCGGAGTGCTCGGGCTGGAATTTGCCGTCCGATCACCGCAACGCTTGCGTGCGCTGGCCGTCCAGGGCGTTGGTGCACAGTTCCACCGCGGCCTCCTGCAGCAAGTCGCTGGGTTGGTCCTGTCGCGTTATCCCCTGCCACCCGATAACGCGTTCGTCAACCAGTTCTTCAACTTGCTATTCGGAGCCCGCCAAAAGCCCGGCTCGCTGTTCGAGTTCGTGACCAGGCAGTGCTGGCAGACTGACCAGAGCGTGATGGCACATCGTTTCCATCTGGTAGAAAGCTTCGACATCAAGGACCGTCTGGGGCGCATTCGCGTGCCCACCCTGCTCCTTGCCGGGGATCGCGATTTACTCGTTTCGAAGCAAAGCCTTCGCGACCTGAGCGAGGGAATCCCGCATGCGCGCCTGGCGCGCTTGACGGGTTGCGGCCACCTAGCGTTCGTGACACAGCCGCGGCGCGTGGCCGACGAGTTGTGCAGTTTTCTCAAGTCCTGACTGCGTTTTCGCACGAAAAGTGTCGGACGTCGAGTAGCGGCGGCGACAATGCGCGATCGATTTGCCCGTCACGATCTTCTCTAATGCCATCGCGTATCAGGGGCGAGTTCCGGAGCGGCGCATGGGCTGTTGCGTGAGTTCGCCTGCGTATGTTAACGGAGGGCCTTGATCGGTGTAGCGCCGATAGCGGGCATACCGGAGTTCGAAGGTCCCGTCTTTGTCAAAGGTGATGCGTCGATCGACAAAAGACGTGGCGCCAGGCGGGCGAGCCGGATCCTCGTCGCCATTGAAAAAGGCATAAGCGCCGGCTCTGCACAGCGTCGCAAGCCACACTCGGTCGGGAGGCAACACATCGCGCAGAGCGGATTGGGAATCCAAATCGACCCCTGGCTGGAAATCCATAAAGTTGCGGTGCCACGGCAGAGTTTGAAGGCAGCACAGGAAGAAGCCGCAAAACAAATACCCTGTTGCCAGCCCAAAGAGCGCCCCGCCCGCGCGTTGCAGCATTTCAGGATAATCAATCACGGCATTCGCGAAGGTATTGGTCGCCAAGCGCAGGATCCCGAGAGTGATACAGAATAGCCCGATCAGGCAAAGCATATCCTCGTAGCCGAGCAGAAATGTACCGGCGAAAGCTCTTTGCAGGCGGTCGGCAAGGGGCTCAAAGAAATTGAAGGCCACAAGCCCGGAGAGGAAGACGTTGAAGAACATCGTGAATGCCGTGAAGAGTCCCTCGCGGAGAAACGCATAGGCTGTGGCCAGCATAATGATGATCGTGAAGGCGCCTAGCAGCATGGTTGTCCGCCGTCCATTCTTCGTGTAAAGACCAACTGTCTTGGGCCGCTTTGCATTCTTCGAGTAATCATTTCGACACGCGCAACAGTTCCTGGATAGATGTCTTTCCCTCGATGACCTGCCGCAGGCCATCCTCCTGCAAGTACTTCATGCCGGTCTTGATCGCTTCCTGCCGGATCGCATTGAGGTTCGGATTGTCGCGGATCATTTCCCGGATGCGGTCAGTAATCAACAGCAGTTCGAAAATGCCTGTGCGGCCGTAGTAACCGGTGCCGCCACAGTAGGCGCAAACGCCAGGTAGGTCTTCGTCATCGTCTTCCCGCCGGCCCCCTTCGCCGGGAGACTCTGGAGGCCGATAGAAATGCTTGATCTTGTCGGCCGGGAGGTTCGCCTTGCGCAGGAGATCCGGGTTCGGTTTGTAGCGCACCTTGCATTTAGGACAGAGGAGGCGCACGAGGCGCTGGCCGAGGATGGCGCTGACGGCGTCGGCGATCATGAAGGGTTGCACGCCGAGGTCGATGAGCCGGCCGAGTGCAGTCACCGTGTCGTTGGCGTGTAGGGTGGTGAACACCATGTGTCCGGTCTGGGCAGCCTGGCACGAGATCTCGGCCGTCTCCTGGTCGCGAATTTCGCCGATGTAGATCACATCGGGATCCTGGCGCAGGATGCTGCGCAGCTCACTGGCAAAGGTCTTGCCGGCCTTGGGATTCACCTCGATTTGCGTCACATTCTCGATGTTGTACTCTACCGGGTTTTCGATGGTGATCACATTCTTCTGATAGCGGTCGATCTCGTTCAGGCAAGCGTAGAGAGTCGTGCTCTTGCCGGCTCCCGTGGGGCCGCAAACAATCAGCATTCCGTGGGGCTGGCCGGCGATGGTGTGGACTTGATCGCGCAGTTTATCGCGCATGCCTAGCTGTGTGAGGTTGATAATGTGCTGCGACTTGTCGAGAATGCGCATGACCATCTTCTCGCCCACCACGCTGCCCGCCGTGGCCACGCGAAAATCGATGGGTCGGCCCTCTACCAGGGCTGACAGGCTCCCATCTTGAGGTTTGCGCTTCTCCGTAATGTCCAGAGTGGCGAGCACTTTGAAGATATTGACGACCGCGTCGCCCATCTGCCGGCTGAACGGGTCGGCCGAGTGGAGGATGCCGTCGATGCGAAAACGGACGGACATCTCTTCCTTGGTAGGCTCCAGATGGATATCCGTGGCCCGCTTTTGGATCGCCTCGTAGACCATCTCCTTGGCGGCCTTGAAACCCTTGGAACCCACCGCGCGCGCGACGCTGGCGGAACCTTCGTCGTCCCTCCCTCCCTTGCCGATGAACTCGACGGGCGCCCCATCAGCTTCGTCATCCCCTCTGGCCCGGAAACGAAGCTTGAGATACCGGAACCCCAGTTCTTTCAAATGCCGCTTGGTGAGCACGCGCTGTTCCGGGCGAACCAGCTGGTTGCGCAAGTTCACATAGGCCAGGCTGGGAGTGGCGTACAAGATGACAAGCAGCAAGAATGCCAACCAGAACCACGGCAACAACCAAACCACAAACAAGCCGATGGCTCCGCATGCGAACAAGAGAGGGTTCCAAAGCAAGCTGGAAAGACGCAGATCAGCAACATCCTGGTCGATCCATCTACATGTGGCAACCCAGCACAAGTAAATGACGAGCAAGGACGCAAGCTTCGGGATGGAGAAGTAAAACCCTTGGCCGCGCGGGAACAGGGACCCAGCTGCCTGCACCAGTCCGGGAAAGGAGAGAAGGAGACCGATCGCCAGGGCAAGGAGGATACCAGAAGATTGGCTGCGGCGCCCATCTCCGCCACGGCCAGCGGCCTGGTCGCAAGGTGTTTTGTGGGCTTGGTGGTACATCATCCATCATCCTACAGGATGCCCGGCTGGGCTACCTTGATGCCCTTGAAGGCCATCTTCAAGGCTTCAGGGTTCGGTGCGACTTCGAGTGCGGCGGAACGTTCCACGTCACCGCGCTCCACGAGTTGCCGAAGGCTTTCGGTGAAGTCGAGCATACCTTCGAGGAAGCCGATGCGGATGGCGTCGGTCAATTTCTTGTCTTCTGCCTTGATGATCAGCTCCCGGATGGTTGGGTTCATGATCATGATCTCGTTGGTGGGCACGCGTTGCACGCCCGGCTTGATGCTGGGCAGCAGCTTCTGGCAGACGATCGCCTTGAGGTTGAAGGCGAGACTCTGCCGAATTGCGGAATGCATGTCGGCGGGGAAGAGATCGAGGATGCGGCCGACCGTGCTGGGGGCACTGGAAGCATGAATGGTCCCGAACACCAAGTGACCGGTTTCGGCCGCATTCAGACCAGCCTCGAAGGTGTCCCGGTCGCGCATTTCGCCGACCAGGATGATGTCGGGATCTTGACGCACGGCGTGCTTCAGGGCAATGTGCCAGTTGGTAACGTCGATCCCTACTTCGCGCTGGTTGATGACGGCTTTCTTGTCTATGAACAGGTATTCGATCGGATCCTCAATCGTCAGAATGTGAACGCGCTCACGTTCGTTGATGTAATCGAGCATGGAGGCGATGGTCGTGCTCTTGCCGCTGCCCGTGACTCCCGCGAGGATGATCATGCCCTGGTCGAATTGACAGAGTTTCTCGATACTCGGCGGCAGACCAAGTTTTTCGAACGTGGGCACCCTGGAGTTCACGCGCCGGGCAACAAGGCTCAGGGAGCCGCGCTGCTTGAAGACGTTGACGCGGAAGCGGCATTCGTCACGTCCGATGATATGTGCGAAGTCGGCCCCGCCTGTCTTGTCGAGGATGGCGCGGTGGTGATCGGTCATGATCGCGAAGAGGAGCCGCTCCATTTCCTCCGCGGAGATCGGCTTCATCTCCATTTGCCGTATGACGCCCTTGAGTCGCATCATGGGTGGCAGGCCGACCTTGAGATGCAAATCCGATCCTTCATGCTTCATCACCATGCGGAAGAGCTTATTGACTTCAGGTTCCCGAATACGCTGTTCGCCATCAATCGGTTCCAGGTCAGCAGTCGCCATGTAACGCTCCTTCACGGATGTTCGTCATATCCTGAGAACGGCCTGGGGCGGACAATTCTTACCGGCACGCCGCGCTGAGCCAGGTACGATTTGGTTGCCCCGATGCCGTATTCATTGTAATGGAAGATACTTGCCGCCAGGGCGGCGTCGGCCTGACCTTCAGTCAGCACGCGATACAGGTGTTCGGGCTCTCCCGCTCCCCCGCTTGCGACCAAGGGCACACCCACCGCGGCCGCTACTGCTCGGGTCATCGGGATGTCGTAGCCCTCTTTCGTACCGTCCGCATCCATAGAGGTTAATATGATCTCGCCCGCGCCGAGTTCTGCGACCCGCCGAGCCCAGGCCACGGCTTCAAGACCGGTCGCTACCCGTCCGCCATTGATATAGACTTCCCAGAGTTCGCCCCCCGCGCGCCGCACGCGACGGGGATCAATGTTCACCACGGTCGCGTTCCGGCCGAATTTCTTGGACAACGCCGTTATCAACTCGGGGGTGCGCACAGCGGCAGAGTTGACGCTGACTTTCTCGGCTCCCGCCTGGATCAGCCGTGTGGCATCTTCCAGGTTGCGGATGCCTCCCCCGACCGTGAAGGGCATGAAGATTTCTTCAGAAACTTGGCGTACGACATCAAGCAGGATATCCCGACCTTGATGGCTGGCACTGATATCCAGAAACACTAATTCGTCGGCGCCTTCCTCCTCGTAGCGCCGCGCCACTTCGACCGGGTCTCCCGCATCGCGGAGTTGAAGGAAGTTCACGCCCTTCACCACGCGTCCGCGGTCAACGTCCAGGCAGGGGATAATTCGCTTGGTCAACATCAGCTAACGGCCGGGGCTAGCCACGTCAATTCACACTCCCCGGGAGCACACTCTGCGCGCCTTGGTCCGAATTATTTCACTCTACGGCTGATTGCGGGTCAGGTCAACGCCCAGCGCTGTCGGAGAGAAGCGGGCGTCTTCATCCTGACCAAGCCTCGAGCGCGCCGACTCGATCATTGCCGATTAATCCAGGGCATTGTCCAGCACTTCCGGAGGAATGACCCAGTCGGGGTCGTCGTAGTCGACGTAATGTCCGTTTTGCATCACGTGCCCTTCATCATCCGCTTCGAGATCAGCAGGGATGGCCGATTCCCACTCCTCTTCCGTGTAGAGCAGAAATCGCCCCGTCAAATCTCGACATACGAGAATCGGTCCGCGCGGACTATGCCATGTCGATTCCTTTGGAAAATGGGTTGCCATGCTCTTCCCCTCTAGGCAAGGAAAGCTCGCGCCTCGGCTGGGTAGCGAAGCGTGGATACGCGAATCGCAGGTTGCACCATTTCTCGGTATGGTAAGTCTACATTGCGTTTGCCAAAAGGGTCAATAAAGGATTGCTGAGCAAGGCGTTACAGGAAGGGTAATCGTGCGGTCGGAATCTATCGAAGCGGTCACCGACCCGGCTACTGGAAGATGTTGTGCAGGATTCGGCCGTAGGTCAGGTTTCCAACCTGACCGGACAGATTGGGAAATCTGTCCTACCTCGCTGCGGAATCAAGCACGCTGATATAGCTGTCGCCGATCGAGCGCCTGGCTGACGCTTTGCCGGAATCGGAAAAACAGAGGCCTCACCGGCGCAAAGCGCAAGTGAGAACCTCTGTCTCGGTGGAGGATGCCGCCCGATTAAACGGGCCGGGGACGGCGGGATGCCGAGATACCCGTCGTAAGCAAAGGGAATAACGGACTGGAGATCACGGGGAGGGATGCGACCAGCCTGGAGATGCTCGTCGCTGAGGAGATGGCACCAAGGGGCTTCCACCCGGCGGCAGCGTCCTGCTACTCGTCGCAACCATAGGTTAAGAACAGGTGAACGTCAAACATGTGTTTGGCCCAAGCCGGCTATTCGGGCAGGTTAGCCGCGACCCAGAGCATGTAAGCGACGCGTTCGTGTACAGTGCAACCTTTACGCAATCTTGCTTGCTCGTACGCACGCCAAACAACATAGATTGCCGCCACTGCCACAGCAGTGAAGCTACTACTTAACGCTTGCATGAAGGCAAGTCCTTAGAGAGGGGGATGCCAAGTTGTGGTTCCTTATTGACAACCTAGCTTACGGGATCAGGACAAGCAACTTTTGCCGGGCCAACTACAATTTTTCTGAAGGCATCTCGGCATGTATGTCGACCGGACCAAGAAGTACCAGCCTTTAACCGATGACTGAAGCCATTGAAGCGCAAATTGGCCTTGTTTTCATTTCATGCGTGACTTGAAATGCGCCTCCCGTTCTTCGGAGCCTGCTGAAAAAGGGGTCTGACCCCTTCCCCGAAGGGCGGTAGATCCCCAAGAAAGCGGGAAATCAGTGAAGCTTCGTAGGGGGTCAGACCCAGGGCGAACGCATCAAACTTTCTCTAGGTTTCGTGCCCCAGCCAAGGTTTCCTCGAGAAAA
>DATGZX010000098.1:0-7698 GCA_035296965.1 Gemmataceae bacterium | reverse complement strand
CCACCGACCCCGTGCCATTCGTGGCTGCCTTTGTGGCTGATTCTCTTCCCGCATCGGACCGCGAAGCAATTGTGCAAGCGCTGCTCAAGGTTGGCGAACAGGCCGATCTGCTCGCTGCCCTCGAAACCAAATCGGGGTTTGAGGCTCCCAAGACTCTGGCCGCAAAAAAAAAGTAACTGATGCGACTGCCGGCCAGCCGGTCGAATGGACCGGCTGGCGCGGCCCTCATCGCGACGCAATTGTTCCCTGGCTTCCGGAAAAGCTTCCCGAAAAGCTCACACAGATCTGGCGGGCGCCGGTCGGCGGTCGCTGCCTTGCCGGGCTGGCTGCCACACTTCAGCTAGTCGTCGTGGCCGGCCGGGATCTCGCCGACACGATGGACGTCTTTCGCTGCCTGGACGCAAGCACCGGCGCCCAGCGTTGGGCCATACACCACGCTACCCAGGGCAATCTTGACTACGGCAATTCCCCTCGCGCCACGCCGCTGATCCTCGACGGCCTCGTCGTCCTGTACGGCGCGTTCGGCCACCTGCATTGCGTCGAGCTGGAAACCGGCAAAGTACTCTGGCGAAAGGACCTGCCTGCCGAGTTCGATGCCCACGAGAAGCTTCCTTGGGGCTTCTGCTCCGCGCCGCTTGCCGTTGACGGCAAGCTCATCGTCAATCCGGGCGGGCCGAATGCAGGGCTGGTGGCCCTGGCGCCGCGCACGGGCGAAGTCCTCTGGAAGACGCCGGGCGGTCCGCCAGGTTACGGTTCCCTGATCGCCGGCAAATTCGGCGGCCGAATGCAGATCGTCGGACACGATGCCACCTCTCTGGGCGGCTGGGACGTGGCGAATGGAAAGCGTCTCTGGAAAGTGATGCCGGGCCGGAAGGGCGACTTCAACGTGCCGACGCCCGTCGCTTACGAGGGCCAGGTGATCGTCTCCACCGAGAGAAACGGCACACGCCTGTTCCGGTTCTGCCAGGACGGCCTGATCGATCCCAAACCGGTCGCTGTCAATGCGAAATTGGCGCCAGATACGCAGAGCCCGGTCGTCGTCGGCGCTCGGCTGTTTGGGGGCGGGGGTGGATTGCACTGCCTTGATCTAAAAAACGGCTTGAAACAAATCTGGCTTGCCGATGAGGGCGTCTTTGACGACCACGTCTCACTCATCGCTTCGGATCGCCAGGTCCTGGCTTCGGGCATGAAAGGAGAGCTGTGGCTCATTGACGCCCTTGCCCCCAGTTACAAGGTGCTGGGCAAGCTCACGGTTCTGGAGGACGAAACCGGCCTCTACGCGCATCCGGCGGTGGTCGGCAACCGGCTCTACCTCCGCGGCAACGACGCCGTTTATTGCTTCTCCCTTCCATCATGATCTGCCGCTCGGCGGGCCGATCAACTACAATGCGAATCGAATGGCCGCCATTGGGCATGTCCTCTTGCCGCTGAAACATTATTTTGTCACCCTGAGAATCTTGATTTAAGACAGCGACGGCAGCCGCATTCCGCCCGCCCCAGCGCTGAGAAAGAGAAGGGCGTCCCGAGCATGACAGTCTTGTTGAGTGGGCAGGCGCTTGCAAAGGCGTATGGTCCACGCCCGTTGTTCGCCAATATCTCCGTGGATCTGCGCGCCGGCGAACGTGTTGGCCTGATCGGCCCCAACGGATCGGGCAAATCAACACTTTTGAAGCTCCTTGCCGGCATCGAGCTCTCCGATCAAGGCACGATAGCACTGCGCCGGACGGTGCGGTTGGGATATTTACCTCAGGAGGCCGGGCTTGCCCTCGATATGACGGTGAAGGAAGTTCTTGCCAGCGCCCTCATGAACGATCCCGGCGAGGAGCATGAACGCGCGACACAGGTCGGCATCACCTTGGGGAGAGCGGGCCTTGGAAACGGCGAGCAGAGGGTGGGGACGCTCTCAGGGGGTTGGCTCAGACGGGTTGCGATCGCCAGGGAACTCGTGCGCCGGCCGGATCTTTTGTTTTTGGACGAGCCAACCAACCATCTGGACCTCGAAGGCATCCTCTGGTTGGAGGAACTGCTGGAGGAAGCGCCCTTTACATACATCGTGGTCAGCCACGACCGCTACTTCCTCGAAAACGTCACCAACCAGGTCATCGAAGTCGACCGCGTGTATCCGGATGGCTACTTCCGAGTAGCCGGGTCCTACAGCGAATTCCTCAGCCGGCGGGCCGAGTTCCTGGCTGGCCAGGTGCGGCAACAGCAGTCGCTCGCCAGCAAGGTGCGTCGCGAAGTCGCCTGGCTCCAGCGCGGGGCTCGGGCGCGCACCGGTAAATCGAGCGCGCGCATCCAGGAGGCAACCCGCCTCGGCAGCGATTTGCAAGCGATCCGGGCTCGTAATGCTCCGGCCGGGCAGGCTGGTATCGATTTTGTCGCCACAGGGCGGAAGTCCGCCAAACTGTTGAGCGCACAGGGCCTTTCCAAGGTGTTGGGTGGTCGCGTGCTCTTCACCGACCTGTCCTTCACGCTATCGCCCGGAGTGAGAATGGGAGTCCTCGGCCCCAACGGTAGTGGCAAAACCACGTTGCTCCGGGTGTTAGCCGGCGAGACGGCGCCCGACGCAGGAACTGTCGTACGGGCCGAAGGCCTGCGCGTGGTCGCCTTCGATCAGGATCGTCGCCAACTGGATCGAACCGTAACGCTACGCCGGGCATTAGCGCCCAATGCCGACGAGGTGCTCTACCGAGACCGGCCGATCCACGTTTCGGCCTGGGCGAAGCGCTTCCTGTTCGGCCCCGAGCAGCTGGATCAATCCGTCGCCGATTTGTCCGGTGGTGAGCAAGCGCGCATCCTGATCGCTCGACTGATGCTTCAGCCAGCGGACGTGCTGCTGCTGGACGAGCCGACGAACGACTTAGACATTGCGACGCTCGAGGTGCTCGAAGAAAGTCTGACAGAGTTCCCCGGCGCCCTTGTGATGGTCACGCACGACCGCTCTCTGTTGGATCGCCTGTGTACGGAGATATTGGGCCTGGATGGCCAGGGGCGCGCCACAGTGTTCGCCGACTATACCCAGTGGGCAGCCGCTCAGCGCGTACTTGCTGATGCCAAACCCGGGCCGGCCATATCCCTCGCAAAAACCGCCAAAACCGCGCGGGGAAGCGCTGGCCGTCTTTCCTACCATGAGCAACGCGAATGGGACGGCATGGAGGCGCGTATCCTTGCGGCCGAGCAAGCGCTGGCCGCCAGGCAACAAGATGTGGAGGCGGCAGGGCGCGGCACCGATCATGTGTGGCTCCAGGAGTCCTGCCGAGCGTTGCAGGCAGCCCAGGAGGCCGTCGAGAAGCTGTACGGCCGGTGGCAGGAATTGGAGACGAAACGAACGCGACCTGGCCCTTCCTAACGAATCAGGATGACTTCCCGCGCGACCGAAAGTTTGTGGAGGAGTGCTACGCTGGTAGATGACTTGATCGAAGACGGCGCGAGAATCGTCGAGCAATTGCCGCAAGAAGGTTTCGAGGTGACGGCTGCCCTTTGGCTGAAGGCCGCCGAGGACGGGCAGTGGTATTTCTACATCGTGTCCCCGGTTGCCGAAAGTCAACGCCTGAGCGAGGCCTACCGGCGGCTCCATACTCTCATCCGGCGAATGCCTCAGCCCCTCTGGATCGACCCGCTTGAGGTCAAGCTGATCGGGCCGAGCAATCCGATTGCCAGGGATGTCCTTGCCATTCACAACCGCGCTCCTGGCGCGAAGACGTGTCCGATCCGGTGGGGAGGTGAGCAACTTGGCAACGTCCGTGTGGACGGAGCCTACCTCTATCCGCTGCCGGGCGCGGCTTCAAGTTAGAGCCTATGTTGCTGTGGCGTTCGAGAAAATAATGAACGCGGCGGGAAACGGTTTCAGGGCAATTGGCCGAGTCTGGCTTCGCGAAAACTGAAGCGACACCATTTTCCGCCCGATGAATTGATCCCCGTTCTCAAGAATCTCCCAGGGGACGAGTTGCTGGCATTTGGATTCTCGACACGGCAATTTGGTACGCGGCGCCCTCGTTTGGCCTGATGGCCCGCTAAGTGGATTTAGCGTGTTGAGAAACCGACCTTTTTTGGACTGAGCCCACTAGGTGCCGGCTACCGCGACTTCGTTTGGTTCTCGATCGCGAGTTGACCGGCCTTGGAGAGCATTTCTTCCAAGCGACCGTGGGCGACAATCTTGCCGGATGCGTCGATCACAAATGTGATCGGGATTTGGTGAACGGCGAATTTGTCAAACAGGTCACCCCATGCCGCCCGGCCTTGCGTGGGGGGCGAGTCGATCACGATCGGGTAGCCAAGCTTTTTATCTGCGACCTTCTTCATCACGGAGTTGCGGTCGGTGCCTGCGGTATGAATTCCGACCAGGGCCAGGTTGGTCACGCCGGCGACTTGCCAGGCCCTGTAAACCTCGGACAGCCGTTCGAGGTCCGGATCACAAGGACCGCACCAAGTCGCCCAGAAGTCGATGACGACGACTTTGCCCGCCAACTGTTCCCACGAAATAGGCTGGGAGTTTAGCCAAGTTTCATGCGGAAGTTGCGGCGCCCTTTGGCCGATCAGTGCGTCCAGCGCTTTTTGGCGGCGATCGACTTCGTCTTTGTCGACCTTGGCTTTTTGTCGCATTTCGAGGAGCTGCTCGGGGTTGATGTCGATGTTGCCAGTCTTGGGCTGCTTGAACTGACCGAAATAAGCGCCATGCTCGCCTTTCACGGAGACCGACGTTCCGGCAGGGACCTCGATCACACCGAAGGATTTGTCGTCGACAACGGGGTTCAACTTCAGGGAATTAACCTCAATGTCCTTCCGCCACTGCAATAGGGGCCGGTTCTCACAGAGGCCCTCGCGGCCGAACTTCTGAAATGCGAGTTGAACGGTCCGATACGGAAACCAGATCCCGGGACGGATCTCCCGCAAATCGTCGACAAAGCTGATCCCGGTAGGCATCTTCTCACACCACCCGGGCTCGCGCCACTCATGACGCACGGCAATCAGGTTGCGGTCGCGCGCCAACCAAAGGAAGAAATAGTTGTCATAGTTGGGCCCACTTCGCATCCCGTGAGGGAGGTTACATTTCAGTTTGTGGCAATGAAGGTCACCTGCCCGCTCATCTCCGACGTATTCGACGGTCATCTTGTACTTGTTGATCACGTCGAACGAACCGGAGCACAGAAACCCAGACAAGGACTGGCGGTTCCGATCACCGCGAAAAACCGTCGTATGGGCGCGCACCAGTCGCATTTCTTCGGGACCGCCGAGGGAAAGGGTTGCGTATTGTTGAGCATTGGGATCGTTCGCGCCACGGTCGTATCGTGAAAACTCCCGGAACTGTCGACCGTCGTAGCATTGTCGAATCGAGTGCGAGTTTGTCTCGCCGCTGGCAAGCTTCATCTGTTCCTCTTCCGAGTAGATGAGTCGATTTCCAGCTAGTAGGCTTCGTTCGTAAGTCCTCGTGGCGCTGTACATGCCGGCTGTGCTCCACCCAGACGCATTCAACACCTGATAGCGGTTTGTTGTCGCCACCTCGAACTGGTCGTATTTCGTTTCTTCCGCGGCGAGCCGGTTCAGGATGGAGTCGAGCGTCGTGCTCGCATCGGCGCGCGCGGGACCGAGGTGCTGCGGACTGTCTTCGAGCTGGCCATCGGCGCCTACCACGAATTTCGGCAGCGAGTCGGGGATGTCAGGAAGTTTGAATAAGTCGGGGGACAACGCGGGGTCGAGGGTTGCTTTCTCGATAGACAGTCGTCGCGTCCACTGCGGCGCAGCCGATTTCTTCCCGTCGCCATCCCAACCGAAACCCTCCGATGTGACAACCGTGGGCAGCCAAATTCCCTTGGCGACCTCATGCCACTTCGTCACACGGGTTTCATCGCCGGGCTCCTCTTTTCCCTTGCGAAACCATGCCGTCCGGCACCGAGCCACATGGTAGTTGCGATCCTTTGCCAGCCAGAGGTACTGGATCGAAGGGGTCTCCTTCGTGTAATACCAACGCCGCACTTTCACCTTCACGCAATCGAGGTCGTCAAGCTTTTCCTCGCCGATCAGCTCGGCTTCGACTTTGTAAAACTCGAACACGGAGCCCCGCTCGACGGGATGGCGGCGCACCTTGGGATGCGACTTCATCGCCTCGGTTCCCTGCAAGTAGATGGACAGCGGGAAGTTGACTTCCAATGTGAAGATCCCCCAGCAGTGAGGGGGGACTATTTGCGCTGGTTCGTACCGTGCGTGATAGACGGCTGCACTGTTCCCCTCTTCGATGGCGACCGTCTGCGTGCCGTCGAATACCGCGATTCGTTTTCCAGTGCGTTTTTCGCCCGATGTGAGTGAGACGACATCGTCCCCGGAGAAGAAGTAGCGACTTCCTTGCGTTACCACGCGATCGATTTCTTCGGTTGCTCTCAATACCGACGGACCGAAACCGATCGTCTCCGACCTTCTCTCCTTCGGTTTCGGGTGGAAGATCCCTGATGTCTTCACTGTCGCGTCAAGGTTCTGGAGGCGCGCCTCATTCTCGCGCACTTTGACGATCAGCTTAGCGATGTCGGTTGCGTTTGGGTCTCGATCCGGTTCGGCACGCTTGGCCGATTCGGCGTTGGGTTTGGCCGGTCGGGGATCGGTCGTCGCCGGCTCCTGGGCCTCGCTTCGTTCGCTTTTTTCGGCCGTCCCTCCCGACGTCGTCCACGCGCCGCTGCCCAAGCCAACGAGCAACAGCAAAATCGCGCCTGGAAGCCAGTCCCAAGTTTTGGGCTCCGGGCTGCGATCCTCCGAGAGCACGCGGCGGACTCGGGTCACCAAGGTGCCTCCGGTAGCAGCCAGCGCGGGCTCGGGAATCCTCTGTCGCAGCTCCTCGAGCGCAAAGAGCATGCGCCCGAAAGTGGCTCGGTCCCCAATGAGAGAGACCGCCAAGTCGTCGCAGCAGTTTTCCCGCTCCTGACGAATTCGTCGGGATAGCCACCACACGGCCGGGTGATAGAAAAAGAGGGTCTCGGCCAACACCTGGAATGCGTTGACAAGCCAGTCGTGACGGCGAATGTGAGCCAACTCGTGTGCCAGCAGGGCTTCCAATTGCCTCGCGCTTAGACCGGTCAGGACGCAGACCAGCAATAGGATCATTGGACGTAGGTATCCGACAGCCATCGGGATGCGGACGCGAACTGACTTGGCAATGCGGATTGATCGCCGCAAATTGAGTCGCCGTGCGAGATCGGCCAACGCCTGCTCGACGGAGTCTGGTACTGGTGAAATTCCGATACGTCGCAGCCGCCACTGAGTCCAAAGCCCCCAGATCGGTCGAATGGCAAAGAGCACGATACCTGCGAACCAAAGGGACACAATGAACGACAGGCGCGGTTCAATGGCGGCTCGAAATCTGCCGAGCCAAGGTTTGCCCGGCTGATCGCCTGATAAAAACAGAAATGGGGATGCATTTGCACGGCGATCCTCGGCCGATGAAGGCTCGTGATCTGGCCCCGATTGAGACGCCTCACGATCGGACATCGGTCCCTCAACAGAGTCCGATTGAATGCCAGGAGTTGAGGACTTCGACGCGAAGACGTGCAGTGGGGTAGAACCGTCCGCACCGCTGAGAGCCTGTGAAGAATTCCCTTTTACAAAAATAACGTCCCGACAGCTGTCCAGGGCGGGGGCCTGGCGCTAAAACCTTTGTCATGGACACAAACCGCGTCACTTGCGCCAACCTGCTCAGCCCCGTCCCCGACACTG
>DATGZX010000097.1:0-3354 GCA_035296965.1 Gemmataceae bacterium | reverse complement strand
GCTCGGGAGCACAAATCGCGTCAAACGCGTAAGTTCTTGCCGTCGCCCTTAACGGGATGCAATCTTCAACACCCGGTTACCCGCTATGGTCGTCGTCTATTGTAGCAAGGCTCGTCGGTCTGAGGCGGAGCCTCGTTAGATATTGATTCAGGCTCGGAAAGGGGAAGTCCTGGACAATGGGCGACGACGAGGTCGGAACAAACGGATCGTCAGGTTACTGGTCCTGGGCGCTACGGGCCGGGAGCTGGTGGGGCTATTCCCGCCCCACCGCTGCAATCCAGCTCCGCTACTTGACCGCCGTTCTGGTTATCGGCCTGACCATCTGGGGCTGGCTCGATGTCCGCGAACGCGCCCAGACTCATCCCGATCACCTCGATTTCCACCGGACCGATTTCACGGTCTACACCGCAGCCGGTGCGGCCTTCTTCGACGGGCGTGAACCCTATGCAGTTACCAGCCCACGCGGCTGGCACTACCTTTACCCACCCCTGTTTGCCCTGCTCGTTTCACCGCTCGCGGCCCTGGATTTCAAGTCCCAGGTCGTCGTCTGGTACATCATCAGCGTTGTCCTGGCGTTTGGCTGTTACAGCGAGGCCCGTCGCCTTTGGACCCTCCTGGTAGCGTCCGACTCCGGTGAGGCCGATGTAGGCCGCAATGCCGCTTTCCGGATTGGAGCGTGTGCCGGCTTGACGGCCCTCTTACCGACACTGGAATGCCTGCAACGCGGTCAAGTCGGCATCGCCTTGCTCTATCCCCTTTTGCTCGGATTTCGCCTGACGCTGGGTCGCCGTTCGTGGCCGATCTGGTCCCTCGGCGGTGTCGTGCTGGGCTGGCCGATCGTGGTAAAACTCATCCCGGCGTTACCCGTCGCAGTCTTGCTATTGCAACACTGGTCGGCGGCCCTGGCACCTTCCCGCTCGTCGCGGTCATTGGGCCGGGCCGCCGCCGTCACCCTTGGCCTGGCGTTGGGCGTGTTCCTGTTCACCCTCGCCATCCCAGCCGCCTGTATCGGCTGGAGTGAGAACCTGCACCATCTCCGCACCTGGAGCCGGAAAGTGGCAACCAGCCCGGATATAGGCCGTGAGGTTCTTGTCGATTTTGACAGCGATAGCAACCAGAGTTTCAGCAATGCGGCCCACCTGCTCGCCGCCAGGATTCGCGGCAGAGCGACTGCCGGAGCAGATCCGGAAACCGACCAGGCGGCACATAGGCTATGGCTGGCCGCCGTCACGGCGACCGCCGAGAATCGGTGTGCCGATTACGTCACCACCGAGTGGGTGCGGGGTTTTCGAGCGATCGTACTTGTCCTGCTGATCGTCGCCGGGCTGGCGGTGGGGCTGCGGGGCGATGTGTTGGCTCAGGCCGCGACCTATGGCCTGGCCTGCCTGGCGACCGTCTTGGTTTCCCCGGTAGCCTGGAGCCACTATTACGTGCTCTGGCTGCCGTCCGTCCTACTAGTGCCTCCCTGGTTGATGCGGCAGGGCCAGTTGAGAGCAGCGAGGGCCGTTGCCGCAGTTCCCTTGGGGTTGATCTGGGCACATTACTTGGCGAAGCCCTGGCTTGGGCATTTCGGATTTTTGGGTCTGGGCACGCTGACGTGGTTCTTGGCCGTCGTCGCCCTCTCGATTCTGATCCGTTCTTATACCCCGCCTCACCTCACTGGAACTCGGGGAATGATCTTCCACAATCCGAACGGCCGCCGATTTTGCATGCATGCGAGCTTTCAATCCAGCAGCGAAAGGGTAGAGGGGGCAAGGCGAGCGGCGGGTCAAAGCCTACTCAAGAACCCAAACAAGTCCACGCACAGTCCGGAAAGCAAATCGGCACCGAGTTATCGGCGCTTTTCGTAAGCCGCTGTGTGGCATCACCTTCCTGACTGTTCTGACCGATTCACCTTGTCAACACAGCGGTGCCCGCAGAGGACCGTGTCGCAGGTGAATTCGACCCTGCCGGTCGCCTTGACTGTGTAAGTAGCTGTCGCACAAGGGGTCGCGAATTCATATCTAATTGGCCCAGATGTTCGCTAACTCGGGTATTCGACAATGACACCAAAGTGTATATTACCCGGGCCGCCTACGAATCCCAGGGCCTGGTGACCCTTTCTTCCTTGGCCCACGAATGGCTTTGAACCACCACAGCCTTGTCATCGTTCCTCGGTTTCGGGGGTGGGTGTCCGTCTGTCGTGTACCTGCGGAAAAACGATCTGAGAGAGAACCGCAACATGCCGGCATGGATGTCTCTGTCATGGGAATCGTTTCAACGCCTGATACTGCATGGTTCGGCACTTTTCGTGGTTGCGACGTTCGTCTTCGATGCCATCCACTTCGGGCTGCATTTGTGCCTGAGATCGCGCTATCGCTGGCTGCGGTGGCTTGCCAGCCCGCACCTTGCCCATCACGACTTCTTTGACGGTCTCTTGCTGTTCCACGACGAGGCCATCTTGCCCAACCTGCTGCACCATGTGATTCCCGAGTATGCCACGCAGATGCTCGTCTGCGCCCTGGCGTTCGCGGTCCTGGATACGATGCCAGTCATCATCGTTATGGCGATCTTCACAGTCCTGTTCGCGAGTGTGATTGTCCTGAAGGGGAAGGATCACAGCCATGTGCCCTTTCCGATAATACCAGTGGCACGCTGGACATTGTTCGTCGGGGCACGCTACCACGTCATGCACCACGTCTATCCCGAAAGCCACATGAGTTCTTTCACAAAACTGTTCGACATCTTGATGGGCACGGCTTGTCAAATCCGGGGGCGTCGTGTCGTATTGACGGGGGCTTCGGGTTCCTTCGGCTCGGCGATGAGAGACTTGCTGGAACGCGCCGGGGCCGTGGTCGTCACGCTCAAGTTCGGCGTCGATTGGACATATGGGAATTACTCTGGCGCCGACTCCGCGCTCGAGGGAGCCGATATCCTGGTCCTCGCACATGGCGCCAAGGGCGAGCAAGCGATGCAGGCCAACTGCGCCTCGTTCCTTGCCCTGATCGACCGTTTCAAGAGCCTCACGCAAAACCGGCAGGTTCCGGTGGAAGTCTGGGCCGTCGGGTCGGAAATCGAATGCCATCCGGCGTTTGGAAATCCTGACTTGCGGTCCTACGCCCAGTCCAAGCGGGCCTATGCGCAGGTGGCGGCTCGTCTGATGCTCGATCAGGGATTACTCTATCGCCACATTGTGCCGTCGGCCTTTCGGTCCCAGATGGGTCCCGGAGTGATGAGCGGGCGGACAGCCGCCGCGATCGCCCTCTGGCTGATCCGGCACGGGTTCCGCTACGTCCCGGTGACCTACACAGGCATCGCCTTTGTTAATTTCATTCCGTTCTTCCTTCGCGGCCTGCTCGCGGGTTCACAGGCATC
>DATGZX010000096.1:0-2782 GCA_035296965.1 Gemmataceae bacterium | reverse complement strand
GCACGTTCTCTAGGACCGTCTGCCAGGGGAAAACGCCGTTCATCGGATGTTGGTCCACGTACACCAAGTCCGACGGCCGGGTGAAGTCCGGGGAACGCCGGACGATTCCTTTTTGCGGGATGACGATGCCGGCCATGATGCGGCCCAGAGTACTCTTACCGGCGCCGCTGGCGCCCATGATGGTCACGATCGAACCCTGTTCGATGCGCAACAAGAAGTCTTTGTACAACGCAACATTGACGCCGTTAACGCGAGCGGCAAAGGAAAAGTCGACGTCCTCGAGTTCGAGTGCGCTGCTGCGAGTGGAAAGCGCCAGGCCGCTCATATTCCGCTCATTGGGCCGCTCATCGGGTCGGGTCCACCAGTCTGTGGGCGTCGATTCTTTCCGGGATCTCGCCGGTTTGGTAGAGCAGGTCGATGAACTGCTGGAGGTTGGCGATATCAACCTGGTTCGACAGGGTGACGTCGGCGACATTCACCCGGGCGGCGACCTCCGGCGACAGCTTGATGTATTTCGTCAGCAGTGTGCGCGACTCGGCCGGGTGGGCGGCCATATAGTCCACTCCCTGCTGCAGAGCGCGCACGGCGCGGGCCGCTAGCTGCGGATGGTTGCGCTCGAACTCCCGCGAAATCACTGAGGCCCCAATGGGGCATGGGTTGAGCAGGTCGGCGTACACCGATCCGAAAAGCTGCCGATAGCCGCCGTGGACGAGGGCGGTAGTGGTCACCGGCTCATAGGCGAAAAGCGCATCCACCGCGCCGGATTCAAGGCTGGAGAGCTGGGCCTGCGGGGGCAATTGCAGCATCGAAACGCTGGCCGGATCGACTCCATGCTTCTTGAAAAACGCGCTCAGCATGTGACTGGGTGCGGTGCCGGGAAACACTCCTACTTTCTTTCCCTGCAAATCCTCGACGGTGTGCAGCGGAGAAGAGTCGCGGACGATAATCTTGTCGAGCGCGTTGGCCTCATTCATGCGGCTGTGCGAGAAGATGCGCACGCGACCGGGGCTTTGGATTTCCAGGTGAATGATCGGAACCAGCGACGTTGCTGGCAGAATATCGGCTTGGCCGGCGACCATGGTGTTCACGAGATCGTTACTGCTGCCCAGCGCGATAGCCTTCAGCCGCAGGTTTTCCTTGTCGAAAAGTCCCTGTTCCTGCGCTATGAAAACCGGCAAGCTCGGGATGATCTGCAGGTAGGCAATGCGCACCTCCCCGACTTCCTTGTGGGCTGATTTCCAAAACCCGAAGAGTGCCAGGAAGAGAATGACTGCGGCGCCGATCGCCCATAGCCTGGATCGCATAGATTCACCGTCCGGCGCCGAACCGAAACGCCAACCGCGAAACGTGTTACTTGCCCACCTGTTACTTGCCCACCCAGCACGCCGGGCGTTTCTCCAAGAAGGCGGAGATGCCTTCCTGCGCATCCGCCGCCATGGAGTTCATGGTCATGATCTCTTTCGCGTAGGCATACGCCTTGGGCTGGTCGAGGTCGATCTGGGTGTAGAAGGCCTGCTTCCCGATCGCCAGGGTGATTGGGCTGGCTTGGGCGATGCGCCGGGCAAGGGCGCGGGTCTCCTCGTGCAAGGAGGTCGCCGGCACTACCTTGTTTATCAGTCCCCAGTTCGCCGCTGTTGCCGCCGGAATCACGTCGCCGGTCAGCAGCATCTCGAGCGCACGCTTGCGGCCGATGGCGCGGCTCAGAGCAACCATGGGCGTAGTGCAGAACAATCCGATGCGCACGCCGGGTGTGCCAAACGACGCCTCTTCGACAGCAATTGCCAGGTCACAAGTTGCTACCAGCTGGCATCCGGCCGCCGTGGCTATTCCTTGGACTTCTGCAATCACAGGTTGCGGGATGGATTGGATTTTGGTCATCAGCTCGCAGCAAACGTCGAAGGTTCGGCGATACTCGTTGATATCCTTTCCCACCATTTCGCTCAGATCATGTCCGGAAGAGAAGACTTTCCCCGCCGCGGCTAGAATGACGGCTCGCAGTTCGCGGTTCTTGCCGATGCCATCCAAACAGTCCAGTAATTCGAGCATGAGATCGAGCGACAGGGCGTTGCGGCGATTGGGCCGATTCAGAGTGACCACTGCGACATTTTGTTCTGTTTCAAAGCAAATGTTCTCGTAGCCCGTCGAACAAGCGACTTGATGCATAGGCACCTTCCTGAGGACAGCGGTGGAGAGCCGTCCGCCATTAGTATTGCTCCATTATCCACATTCTAGCCTCGCGACACGACGAAAAGAGTGGCGGCTGGGAGCAAACACGGTGAGTGCCAACCCGAAAAGGATGAAGCCACCGCCCTGCTTTCTTTGCTTTCATGGTTGCGCGTGCTCTTGACTCGTAATATGCTGCGCTCGATTGGCGGTGCAGCCCGTCATCGTCAATGTCAATGTCAATGTCAAGGAGCAGAGCCATGCCCAGCAAGTCCAGACCATCCAGAAATCAGATGGCGACGACCTCCAGATGCGCGACGGCCGCAGACGCCCAGATTATTCTCCAGCTCTATGATCGGCGACGGGATACAGAGATGCGCAAGGCTCGGCACTTTATCGCGGCCGAGATTTGGCCGGAAACCGCCGAAGATACCCTGCGCATCGCCAGGGCGTATCCCAGTCCGGAAAATACATGGTTGCGCCAGGTTACGAGCTACTGGGAAATGGCTGCGTCATTCGTGCTGCGAGGCGCGCTGCATGAGGGGTTGTTCTTCGATGCCAACGGTGAGATGTATTGTGTCTATGCAAAATTTAAGCCCTTTCTGAGCGAGATTCGCCA
>DATGZX010000095.1:0-3067 GCA_035296965.1 Gemmataceae bacterium | reverse complement strand
AGGATGCCCATCCACATTGAGGGTGCGGTCGCGCCCGCAGCTGCCTGCCCGGCAAAGGTGAGCCAAAGGAAGGCGCCAGGTGCGATCAGCGCCATCGCGTTCATGGTGAGACCGGTCAAACCTACAGTCGATTTCATTTCTACAGGGTTCTCTGCCATAAGTGTTCTCCTAAAGTTTTGTCATCTTCCACAATCGTTCCGAGCATCTTCGATCACAGTCCGGGCACAACCGGGACCGCACGTCCAGGTACTACTCACCGGAACTACCGGCGCGGCTGCGAGAAGAAGGCTAGCGGCCCGCGTCGGATTCGTGCCGCTCTTCCTGCGCCTCGCCCAGCTTCTTTACCGAACTCACCAGCATGGCCATGCTGGCGAGCATCACCGTCACGCCGGGCAACGGACTGGTGGCCAATAAGTACATGCCCGTGACCAACCCAGCAAGTCCGCCCAGCAAGACCGCTGCCTCGAGGACACCGAGCAAGTTCTTCATCATGCGGGTTCTCCCTCCGTGTACGAGCTCACCGAATTGCTGGTGGGGGGCGGTCAGAGCGCTGGCACCAGGGGATATCTGGGATTTTGCCCTGGCCGCGAGTCCCCACATTGCGGGCAGATCAGCTTGTTGCTGCCCGAAACCATGGTGTGTCTGCGTGTTGTGCGCGAGTGTCATTGTTGTTACTTGGCATCGGCGCTGCTAAAGGCGTAGACCATGCCGAGCGTGATGGTATTTTGGCCGCTGACTCCGGTTCCTGGTGCAGGCCCGCGCAGGAAGGTCCGCGCGTCGGTCATATCCCGGCGGCCTTCCAGGCGAGCGATAAGCTTGCTCGAAATCGTGCGCTGTAAAGTAGCGGTGAACTCGCTGAGCTCCTGCGATGTGCCGGTGGTGAAACCCTGGTTGTCGTCGAAGTACTCGCCGCGCAGAGCGATGGCCCACTTGTCGTTGGGCGCGTACTTGGCGTACCCCGCCAGGCCACTCCACTTGGCAAGCGGGTACGGGATCGCGTTGGCGCTCTGATAGACGGTATCGAAACTCTGCCGGCCGTAGTCGTAGTTGGCCATGAACGAAAGCTTGGCCGTCGGGTTGTAGGTGATCACCGTGTCCAACAGATGCCTCCAATCCGTGTTGTCGTTGGACAGCGTCGGTCCACCCATATAGTTCTCAGCCACGCTGAACTTGCTGTTCGGGGTCCATGCCAAACTCACGCCCAAGGTTTTGCCGGTGTTGACGGCAACGACGTCGTTCCAGCCGTTGACCAAATATCCGGTGACCGAAAACTTGGGGTTGAAGGCGTACTTGGCGCTGGCGCCGAAGTGGTAGTAGGGAATGGCAAACGCAAAGAGCAGGCTGCGGGAATAGTTCCAGTTGTCCTTGGTCTCGATGACTTCCGCACCATTCGGGGTCACGAACTTTCCGACGTTGACCTGCAGGCCCTTGCCGACCGGCGCCATGTACTCCAGATAGCCTTCTTTTAGATACTGAGCGAAGCTCAGTTCGTTGGGGCCTGCTGCGGAGTTCACGATATCCATCGCTTGCCCGAACCCGAGCGCAATGTGGAACCCGAGGCGGTTGGTGGTGTCGACGGATTTGTCCGCAACCAACTCGATCATGTTCAGGCCGAACTGGTTGGTGAAGACATCAAAGTTGCGCAAGTTATTCGCACGCGTGAAAGGATGGTTGGAGTTATAGCCGTAGTACGTGTCGATAAAGCCGCTCAGCGTCACCGGCCCGAGCAGTCCGGCCAATCCGGTAGGCGCAGAAGCAGCCGGTACACTGCTGGTTGTGGCCACGACGGCTTGTGTGGGAGGAGCTGCGGCAGGCGCGGGTGCGGGAGCCGCGGGTGCAGCGCCGCTCTTCATGGCGGCGACCTCCGCACGAAGATCCTTCACCTCTTGTTCCAACTGTTGCATGTGCTGGAGGATCGCCTCATTCGACGGCGGAGCGGTCCCCCCTTGGTCCTGGGCGCTGGCGGAAGATATGA
Organism: Gemmataceae bacterium; assembly: GCA_035296965.1. Classification (GTDB taxonomy): domain Bacteria; phylum Planctomycetota; class Planctomycetia; order Gemmatales; family Gemmataceae; genus DATGZX01. The sequence goes on along the minus strand of DATGZX010000095.1, from coordinate 1,092 downwards.
GCATTAGACACGTAAGAACAAACACGAATCCCTTATGGAAGCAACCCATCGTTTCATTTCTCCAATTCTCCCCTGGTGCGTGCAACGGATGACCGTGCGCGTCCGATGCCAGCAAGTTGACCTTAGCGGTCCAGCAAGCACGCGTCCAACGCATATTTTCTATGTTCTGCATCAGAGTTTCTTTTGAGAAATAAAACTTATGAGGGCGATAAATGCAGAGTATGTCTGGAGGTGCTGGCATTGATAGCTGAAAACCGATAGCTGATAGCCTTCCCCTGCCCCGGGTTCGTTCTACAATTAACCCATGTCCCGCCTCGATCAGATCGCCGATCTTGAAAAGCGTTTTCTTCTGTCCACCTACAACCGTTATCCCGTGGGCTTTGAGCGCGGCAAGGGTGTTTTCCTCTACGACTTCGAGGGGAAAAAGTATCTCGACTTCGTGGCCGGGCTGGGGGTGAACGCCCTCGGGCATGCGCATCCTCGCATCGTGAAGACCATCCGTGAGCAGGCGGCCCGAGCCATTCACCTTTCGAATCTCTATTACAACGAATACCAGGGACAGCTGGCCGAGCGCCTCTGCCAGCTATCGGGCTTTAATTTTGACCGCGTCTTCTTTTCGAATAGCGGCACCGAGGCGATGGAAGGCGCCATTAAGCTGGCGCGTCTCGCCGGGCACAAGGCAGGCGGCGCTGCCAAGTGTCAACTCGTGGCGCTCGAGGGTTCGTATCACGGCCGGACGTTTGGCGCCATGTCCCTGACCGGCCAGGAAAAGTACCGCAAAGGCTTTGAGCCTCTGCTCGAAAACGTGACCTTTGTGGCGCAGAACGATGGCGAAGCGCTGCACGCTGCCGTCAATGCCAACACGTGCGCCATCGTGCTGGAGCCCATCTTTGGCGAAGGCGGCATCCTGGAATGTTCCGCAGATTTCCTGCGGGCATGCCGTACGCTTGCCGACCAGCACCAGGCTGCTCTTATCTTCGACGAAATCCAGTGCGGCCTCGGCCGCACCGGCAACATTTTCGCTTTCCAAGGATTCGGAGTTGTTCCCGACATCGTCGCCGTCGCCAAGCCGATCGCCGCCGGAGTGCCGCT
>DATGZX010000094.1:0-3119 GCA_035296965.1 Gemmataceae bacterium | reverse complement strand
GGCGATATCCGGCAGCGGCTTGCCGCCGACGGCACCGAGACGCTGCCGGGGACGCCAGCGGCCTATGCCGCCGACATCGCCAGCGAGGAAGCCAAATGGGGCGCCATCATCAAAGAGACCGGCGTGACCGCACAATGAGGCGATCATCTACTTCGATTACACCGACGAGCAAAAGCAATCTGCAGATGTGCTGTTTTGGCCGTGCTGCTTTTGTTCATGCTGGCCGCACCTAAAGTAGGCCAGAAATATGCTGCGAATTACAATTTTAAGTAGAGAAGCTGGATTTGGCACAGTTCCGATTCTAGACAAGAACCGCGCACCAATGCCTCTGAGTTTCCGAGGCACACAGGCTTCGCCAAACGCCTACTCGGCGCAGTCCACGAAATCACGCTGACTGGCCACATGCGGCACGAACAAGCCGTTAGCTCTTTTTCGGTTGCCGCTTTCGCAACCGGACCCCTGGCCCGCCACCGTTCTCGTCGATGAAGATGACGCCTGCCTGCTTTAGAGCGTCCAGAATAGCCTTCACCGAGGCTTCCGAGACTTGGCGCCTTTTCCTCTCAAAATCGACCACGGTCGAAAGACCTAGATTGGCCAATTCCGCCAGCTGCGTTTGGCTCATGTCCAACAAGGCACGGCCAGCCCTGCATTGGGCTGGCGTCATTTCAACAATTTTTGTTGACATGACGATTTTTGCCGCATAAACATTTTTTGTTGATCAAGCTGGCGAACCTTGGGCCGGAGGCGAAGTTTGTGGAGATATGAGTCATGACCGAAGTCATAAAGAAATCAAGCCACGTGCCGGACCGCCGCTCCTTCATCGGCGGTTCGGACGCCCGGATCATTATGGGTAATGATGAAGTCGCCCTGGTGCGGCTGTGGCGGGAGAAACGAGGGGAGGCCGAGCCGGAGGACCTCTCCGGAAACCTTATCGTCCAACTCGGGGCAGTCACCGAGGATCTGAACCGGCGCTGGTACGAGCTCAATTCCGGGCAGGTGATCATCGACGTCCAGCGCCGGATTCGACATCCGGCAGTGCGGTGGATGGCGGCGACCCTCGACGGCCGGGTCGAGGCCACTGGCGCGGTTTTCGAGGCCAAGTTCATGCTGCCCTGGTCGTTTTCGGAGGAGGCAGCCGCTGAGAAGTATATGCCCCAGCTGCAGCACAATATGTGGGTGGTGGCGGCCAGACAGGCGGTGCTCTCGGTCATTACCGGGGGCGGCAAGTGGGTGGAGATTACGGCCAATGCCGGCCCGCTCTACCAGCACCTGATCGTCACCGCGGAACGGAAATTCTGGCGCTGTGTCGAGAGCGGTGAGCCGCCTCGGCTGTTCGGGGTCGAGCCGCCTAAGCCACGCATCGAGGCGATCCGCATTGTCGACATGAGCGCGTCCAATGCATGGGCGGAGTTCGCCGCGGTGTTTTCGCGGACCCGTTCGGCGCACCTCGAACATGAACAGGCCAAGGCCGAACTGAAGGGTTTGATGCCGGAGGATGCCAAGGAGGCGACTGGGCATGGCGTCCGGGCCAAGCGCTCGAAATCGGGCGCCGTGAGCTTCGACCTCCTCAGCGTGGAGGGCGGCCGTGCATAGGTCCAGTCCATCCATCGCCAGCCTGGCAGCGGCCTTGGCCAAGGCGCAGGCCGAACTGGTCAATCCGGAGAAGTCGCTCACGGCGACGATTAGTTCGGGACACCGTGGCGGCCCTGAACAGAGCTTCCGCTATGCCCCGCTGTCGAGCGGGCTCGATATCGTGCGCAAGACCTTGGGACAGCACGAGATCGCAACGGTGCAGACCACCGCCATCGACCAGGCCGCGGGCCTGGTCAACCTGACCACCGTCCTGGCGCACTCGTCGGGGGAATGGATCGCCTCGGAATGGCCGGTCTGCGCCATAGCCGATACCGCCACACCGCATCGGATGGGGGCGGCGCTGACTTACGCCCGACGCTATGCGCTGTTCGCCCTTGTCGGCATTGCTGGCGAAGATGATCTGGACGCGCCTGATCTCCTGCCGCCGGAGCAACAAGTATCAAAACATGACGAACCCAATCGAACCGGTAACAGCCGACTGAACGGCGGACGACGGTACAGCCCGCAACGCGCAAATGGCCACCGGGTCCACACAGCCCATTCGCGTTCTGCTGAGCGGGTGCTTGAACCTGAGGCCTCGGCAGTATTGCGCGATCGGCTTGTTACCGAACTCGAAGATCTGAATACCGGTGATGTCGCCGCGGTCTGGGCGCATCGCTCTCTACCGGAGAAGAACAAACTGACGCCCGCCGATGCCGAGCATGTCGAGGAAGCCTTCCAGGCAAAAATCACGACATTTGCGGTGTCTACTGTAGACCGGCCTGAAACAACGCGGGAACTTGAGCAGGCATCCACGCCACCAGCATCACGTCCAACGCGGCCGCCGAGTGGGGCACGTGAAAGTAGAATTGATAAGAGCAGGTTAAGCTTGCCGGAGCCGCGCCGCATCCGGGATCGCGATCACGTCAGATACGTTGCCCAGCAATCCTGTCTCATCTGTGGGAGAAGCCCCTCGGACGCTCACCATTTGCGCTTCGCGCAACCTCCCGCTCTTGGGCGTAAGGTCAGTGACGAGTTCACGGTGCCTCTGTGTCGGGGGCACCATCGCGAGGTTCACCGCTGCGGCGATGAAGCCGCATGGTGGGCTAAGACTAAGATTAATCCCAGAGTTATCGCCCGCGTCTTGTGGCGTGGTACGCGTCCGTTACCCGACTAGCGCCGAGAAGCCCCACTCGATGCCGCAGATGCGCCGAGCGGGAGGTGCACCGCTGTGGCGATGAGGCCGCGTGGTGGCAGAAGGCCGGTCTTGACCCCCGTTGTGAGCGCCCGTGTGCTTTGGCTGAATACGCATCCGCTGCCGGCAACTTCTGAGAAAATAAAGGACAGCGAACGCGCTGCTCACGTCGGTGCCGTCGGTGGCGATCAGAGTAATTCCAAGCGCGATCGGCCGCTCCATCAAGGCACGGTTTACCGAAGCCAATTATTCCGGCGGGCGTTCCAATCGGAAAGCACGGCAGCGATCCACGGTATGGTGGGACCGTCCGGCAGAAGCTGGCTGGAGGTTTGAGGTTCGGTTTCGAAGAAGC
>DATGZX010000093.1:0-3181 GCA_035296965.1 Gemmataceae bacterium | reverse complement strand
GAGGAGAGAGTGCCGGCCCCAGGAACCGATCCGTCCGTGGCGTTCTCGGCACCTTCTGGAGCTTGGCAGCTCTCTCTCAATACGAGCGAAACAGCAGAATTCCCTGAGAAAACCGCGAAAAACACCAGGCGCTGGGCGATCCCTTCGGCCAGGGTTCCTGTAAACTCCCGGGTAGCGCTTTTCGTGACAGTCTCAACCGGCTCCCCGAAAAAACGATCAAACTTCCAACCCGCCAGTATACAGCCTGGCTGTATACTGGCGGGTTGGACAATGCAGATCGCCTCAGTCGCAATATGCACTCACGCCTCACTCGGAGCACCGTAGTTGCCTAACTGGGACGGGCTGCTTCGGCAGGACGAGCAGCGTATTAGGCTGGCCGTCATCACGTCGTCGCGACGAGCGCTGTTGCAATTCCGATGCTAAAGCCCCAAGTCTCGTCGCAGACCTTTCCACATCCTGCGCTGCTTCCGCCAGTCGAGGATTGTTGCCAACGGCTGAAGTTGGTGCAGATGGATCGGATCACGGCCACGCGGCACGCGCGGCAGGAACAAGATCTGCTCCTGGATATCGGGCGCCAACTGCCTCAGGTTCATGATCTGCGTAATCCGTCCGCGGGTGACCTGCCCGAGCTTGGCCAAGGCCACGTAGTCACGGACCGTGCCGGCGCGGAGGAGTTGCTCGTAGCGTAGCGCCAGAGCCACGAGGCGCGCAACGCGCGGCACCCGACCGGGCGAGCACGGCGCGGCGTCGACCGGGGAGGACGGCAGCGGCGCCGGCCCTGCCGGTAAGGATCGGTGACCTTGGCGGCCGCGCCGGCGCAGAGTGAGCGTGCACTCGATGGTGTGAGACGTGGTCATACGTCGGTCTCCTTGTCTTGAGCGGCCGCCTTGGCTGGAAGGGCTGGGAAGCTGCCAGGACGGAAGGCGATCGCCACCTTGCCCTGCGTCCCATCGTAATCGACGCGTTCGATGCGGAGCTGCACGAGCCGGAGTTGCTCGTCTGGCGGTAGTGCTGGCACCCGCCCCTGCACATTTCCCAGAGCGGGTTCAAGGCTCTGGATCTGCTCCAGTACCAGGCGTTCGATCGGCTCTGCGGGGATGGCCTTCGAGGGGCAGCTATGCCGGCCGTGCCGATGGGCAGCGCAGCAGAGGTAATAGCGATAGCACTTGCTGCCGTGGATGGCGTGGGTCGGGGTCATGGCAGAGCCGCAAGGCACGCAGCGCAGCAGCCCCTGGAGCAAGGCACCGAATTTGTTCCGCATCGATCCACCCCCCGACCGGCGCTTGTCCTTGAGTTGGTCCTGCACCTGCTGCCAGATGTCAATCGCGACGATGGCCGGTTGCTCGCCGTCGTAGAGGTCGTCCCTATGGTGGACTTTGCCGATGTAGGCGACTCTAGTCAGCAGCCGGTGCAGGTTGGTCTTCGTGAAGGGTCTGCCCCCGCGGACCTGCCCATGGCGAGTCCGCCAGCGCTTGGTCCGCCAACGGCGACGCTTCAGCTCCCGAACCGCTGGTAGCAACCCGCCCAGCTCCAGGTACAAGGCGAAGATGGCTCGGACACGGACCGCCTCTTTCGGATTAACAACCAGCCGCGTCTGGCGAGGGTCGAGGTCATAACCCAACAAGGGTACTCCCCCGGACCACTTCCCCTTGCGGCGTGTGGCGGCGATCTTATCGCGCGTGCGCTCGGAGATGATCTCCCGTTCGAATTGAGCAAAGGAAAGCAAGACGTTCAGGACCAATCGTCCCATCGAGGTGGCCGTATTGAACTGCTGAGTCACGGAGACGAAGGCGACGCGCTGTCGGTCGAAGGTTTCCATCATCTTGGCGAAGTCGAGGAGCGATCGGCTCAGGCGGTCAACTTTCTGAACGAGGACGCAGTCGACGTGCCCGGCTTGGATGTCGTCCAGCAGGCGTTTCAAGGCGGGCCTGTCCATGTTGGCCCCAGTGAAGCCGCCATCGTCGTAGCGCTGGGGCAGGCAGAGCCAGCCCTCATGGCACTGGCTGGCGATATAGGCTTCGGCCGCTTCGCGCTGGGCATCCAGGGAGTTGAATACCTGGTTGAGGCCTTCTTCGGTAGATTTGCGCGTGTAGACGGCACAGCGGACGGTCTTGCAGGCCACACCGATTGCTGCTGTGTTCATGAAGCGACCTCCTTGCTGGGCAGGCGGAAGAAGAGGTAGCCATTGCAGTGCGAACCCGTAATGGCCTTGGCCACAGCGGACAGAGTCGGATAGACCTGCCCGGCGCAAGCGAAGCCGTGTTCCAGGACGTGAACCTGCAGGGTCTTTCCTTTGTAGGAACGCTTCAGGATGCTGCCAGGGGGTGGAATGCGCGTATCGGCGCGCAAGCGCAGGGTGGGTGTTCTTTGCGGATAAGCCTTCGCAGCATTTGTGGCCGCGCGCGGCGGCAGCAGACGCAGATCGGCATCCCGGGCCAGTTCTTCGGCGCGCTGGCGGGCGCGCTCGGACAGATCGCCCTCGGCCCGGGCTTGCAGCCGCCAGGCAATGCGTTTGACCAGCCAGGCTTTGTTGCTGGAGCGCGTCTCTTCATCGAAGACGTCGGCGAACTTAAGGCGGAGTTGGCCGACGGTCAATTGCGACAGCGCCGCCAGTTCTTGGGCCAGGTTTGGGTGCATGTCATGCTCCTCGTTGTTGAAGATTTGGGGAACCGTGAACCCGACTGGACAGTGAGCACGGTGGCGGCGCCAAGCTCAAGGGAATACCGGTTAAACGTGAGGAGATTCTCCCGGAGGAAGGAAGCTCCAGGGCGAGCCAGAGTGGGGTTGGCGCGGCGGCGACACCGGCCAGGTCGGAATCAGAGAAGCTGGTCGGCAAGCGGCGGGAGTGGGAAGACCGCCGTGTCGGCCCACGGTTCGCCGACGTTGGCGTCTGTGGCGGCGAGTTACGGGAGGTTGAGGGAGGGCCCCCTCAACGCCGAAAGGCCCCGCGTCGGGGCCTTGGGCGGCCGAGGTAGGCTCGGCTTCGTAGGCACGGCTACACCAGGGCAAACTTACCGCGCTCGGTCTTCTGGAAGCGTGAGGCTTCCTTCTTGGTTTGGATCTCGCGCGTCAGGGCCGCGTACAACGTGGCTGCGGGGGTTTTACCCGCGGGACTGGTCCAGTAGCCCTTGGCCGCCATGGCCGCGATGAGTTCCTGGCACGTCAGCGCCTGGCCACTTTC
>DATGZX010000092.1:0-3064 GCA_035296965.1 Gemmataceae bacterium | reverse complement strand
GGGTTGAATATGCTGACAGGCCAGTCAGGCTAATCATCAGTTCGGCTGCATTAAATGAAATGGGCGTGTTGAACGAAACCTCACGGTAGACCTTCCGTCGCTTGTTCGCTCGCCGCTCGCGGCGGCCTTTTTTCCATGTGTGCTGCGTTGAGCCGGTCGTAGCGATTGTGCCGATTAAAACGATTTGCGCCAGAGCCTTTCCTGTGGCATGCTTGTCGCGGCGGTCTGACCACGCGATTCTCCTCGCTTTCCACGGGAATCCTCACCATGACTCCGCTTCGGCAACGCTTCATCGAAGACCTTCAGCTACGCAACCGCTCGCCCAAGACCATCGAGGCTTACGTTTACCACGTCCGCGAGCTGGCACGCCACCATAAGCAATCCCCAGAGCAACTCGGCGACGACCAAGTCCATTGCTTTCTCGTGCATCTGCTCCACGGCAAACAGGTCTCATGGTCGTCCTATAACCAGGCCGTCGCCGCCCTCCGCTTCTTTTATCGGGTAACCTATCCCAGTGACACGGTGGTCACACGGCTCCCCTACGGCAAGCGGCCCAAACGCTTGCCGGCGGTCCGCTCACCCCAACAGGTGGCCCTCTTCCTCGACGCCGTGCATGACCGGATTGTCCGGATTGTGCTGCGAACCATCTACGCCACCGGGCTGCGGATCAGCGAAGCCTTGCACCTGACCGCCGCTCAGATCGACAGCAGCCGTATGGTGGTGCGGGTGCTGGGCAAGGGTCAGAAGGAACGGCTGGTGCCACTCTCCCCCCGACTCTTGGAAGAACTGCGTGCCTACTGGCGCGAATCGAGGCCGACGCAATGGATGTTCCCGGGCAAGGATTCCCACCAACCTCTGAACGCTGCGACCGTGCAGAAGGCCTGCAAGCGAGCCTGCCGCGCCGCGGGGCTGCCGCGGATCACGCCGCACACGCTTCGCCACTGCCACGCCACGCATCTCCTGGAAGCGGGAGTCGACACCCGCACGATCCAAGCCTTGCTGGGCCATCATCGCATCGGGACCACGGCTCTGTACACGCACGTAACCTTGGCGGGAGTGCAGCAGGTGGTCAGCCCGCTCGACCGTCTGCCCTCGCCGCAGGGCCCATCAACCAGCCACTAACCTAGGGTCAGCTGGTGCGGCAGTATGGAGCCGAGTTCCTGGAGCGTTGGCCTCAGTGCCCCCATGTACGGCAGACCCTTCGGGACCTGGCGCTCTGCCGCACGCCTGCGCTGGGCGGGCACGTCACCCAGTGCGATCACTGCGACGAGGTACGGTACCACTATCATTCCTGCGGCAACCGAAGCTGTCCTCAGTGCGGTGGGAGTAAGCGGGCAGCCTGGCTGGCTAAATGTCAGGCCGACCTCCTGCCCGTTCCCTACTTCCATGTCGTCTTCACCGTGCCCCACGAGCTCAGCGCGCTGGCACTGGGCAACCGAGGACTCTTGTATCGGCTGCTCTTCGACAGCGCCAAGGAAACTCTTCTGGAGGTGGCGGCCGACCCCAAGCACCTGGGAGCGAGGATCGGAGTGCTCATGGTGCTGCACACGTGGGGACAGAAGCTGGAGCATCACCCCCACGTTCACTGTGTGGTGCCTGGCGGCGGGTTGGCGGTCCCCGCCAAGACCTCGGGAAAGTCCGCGACCGTCCCTGACGACCAGGCACCACGCTGGGTGTCCAGCCGGCCCAACTGGTTCTTGCCGGTCCAGGTGCTGGGCGAGGTCTTCCGCGGCAAGTACCTGGCGGCCTTGAGGGCGGCCTACCAAACCGGCCAACTCCAATTCGCGGGGAGCACTTTGCCACTGGCGAGCCCGGCGGCTTGGAGGACCTCGATACGGGCGTTGTACCAGAAGAAGTGGGTGGTCTATGCCAAGGAGCCCTTTGGGGGGCCGGAACAGGTGCTGAAATACTTGACTGGGTACACGCACCGGGTCGCCCTGAGCAATCACCGTCTGGTGAAGCTCGAGGACGGCCATGTCACGTTCACGTGGAAGGACTATGCCGACAACTGCCGCCGCAAGGAGATGACACTGGAGGCGGTGGAATTCGTGCGCCGATTCGCGCTGCACATCATACCCAAGGGGTTGGTGCGGATTCGGCGGTATGGACTTTTGGCCCACCGAGATCGCGGGGAACGGTTAGCATTGTGCCGGTCACTGTTGGCGGCCGACGCCGGACCGTCACCGGCCTTGCAGATCGATACGCCGCCAATTGTCAGTGGCGGATCGACGAACAGCGACCAATCGCCGGGTGGGCTGGGACCAGCGCCGTCTCCAGTTGAGCTCAAGTCGGCGTCCTTGTCTCGGATGGGTATCTGCGTGCTGGCGGTCTTGATTTCACTGGTCATCGCATCGGGAGAGACAGGCTCGTTCACCTCATCCCAGGCTGTGTCGCCGGCAGCGGTTATGGTCGAGGATCGCTGTCCGGGTTGTGGCGTGGGTCATCTGCAAACGATCTGGCAAGCCGGACGACCCGGACGGGTAGAACGCCAACGCCTTGCCATTCTGGACACTTCATGACCGGCACGCACCCGAAACCCATCTCCGGGTTCTACAACCGCCCGCTCCGGCTGGGCCCGGCGGCTCACGCGCCGCGCGGGGCATCGGCGGCGACCGACCAACCGCAGCCTATCGTCACGATCGGATCAATCCCGGTGATCCTCATATCAGCCAGTGATCCTTTGCCTGTATATCTGGTCGCCGCTTCAAGTTGCTTCCCTCGTTCTTCAGCCCAGGTTGGCAGCATCCGTTGAGCCTGGATACAATTCCCCAAGTGGCGTCCGCGATAGCGACCTGGCTTCCGACTCGGCGGCGCAAACTCGGGGTGCAGCGACCGGTTTCGTCCAACGGCCCACTATTCCGCCGCGACGACGGCCTGTGGCGTGGTGCAACCCACTGCTAATCGCGGCGGAATACCGGGCTATCGTTGGGCGAACGAGTCGGGCTTGGACGTGACGGTCTGTCATTATCCCCCGGGGACCAGCAAGTGGAACAAGATCGAGCATCGGCTGTTCTCACAGATCACGATGAATTGGCGTGGCCGTCCCTTGGAGAGTTACCAGGTC
>DATGZX010000091.1:0-7327 GCA_035296965.1 Gemmataceae bacterium | reverse complement strand
ACCTCACACCATCGACCAGGTCGGACAAAGGGCAGATCGACCGACGCCGACGGTGACGAGGATGTTGCGGAAGAACTTCTGCTCAACAAAATCTGCACCAACCGGCTTGACAACGGATCCTTCATAGATGCCATGCTTTCGCAACGACTGGCGATGATAGACCAAACCTGCAAAACCTTGCGAAAGCATGTCCCGCCCCCTCTCGGCGATCCCTTAGAGGAGGATAAGTCGGGGGAGGCCAATAACGCTAAACGGGACGCCTGACGCGGGGCGGGACATGCTTTCGCGAGTTTGGCTGACTTTTCCGGGTCGTTGTCCGGGACTCGCGAAAGCATGGCACCCCGGGTTTCAACGTTTTCAGCATTGCAAGGCGGCCAAAGACCAGCTGCTGCAAAATCAAGCACGGTCATTTAGCGCAAATCGAAATGGTGATCCTGATTACCGATCGTTGCTGCTTTTCTCCCTGTGTGGGATGTCCTGAAACCGTTTCGATTGCACCGTTTCGATGCCTTTCTCGGTCTTACGAACGACCAGGGCCGCTACCCCTGGCAGGCCCTCGAGAATTGGCAACCCGCGTTCGGGCCCCAGAACGCTGACCACTTTCGTGAGGCTGTCCGACATGACGCCTCGGCGCGCAACGACCGTGACACTCTGGCTGCCGACGAGTCCAATCCCAGTCTTCGGATCGACGATGTGCGAGTAGCGCTTGCCGTCGATGTCGACGTGCTGTTCTGCTTCACCGGAAGTCGACACGGCAGCATCGTGGAGGATCAGATAGCGCTGGGGCTTGCTGTCTGGATCGTCCAGAGGGGCAATGCCAATGGTCCAGCCCTCGGTGCCAGGCGGCGCTCCGCTCACGGCGATGTCTCCGCCGGCGGCGACGAGGGCCCGCGTGATCCCCGCCTGGTTCAAAACCGTCAAAGCAGCATCGGCAGCATAGCCCTTGGCGATCCCACCCAAATCAAGCTGCATCCCTGGTTTCAAAAGCTGCACGGTGTGCGCCTTTTCATCCAGGCGCACGTTGCGGTACCCTACCAGAGCGCGAGCGCGCGTCAGTTCCTCCGCCTCGGGCAGTTGTTTGGTCCTGCGTGCCCGCCGCCAGAGGCGCACAACGGGGCCAACAGTCACATCAAATGCTCCGTCCGAAAGGCGCGCTACTTCCTGGGCCTTCGCAAGGACGAAAAAGAGATCATCGCTGACGTGTGCAGGGTCGCCGCCCGCTTTTTGGCAGAGCTGCATCAATTCGCTGGTTGAGCGATAGTCGCTCATGATACCATCAAGCATGGCGATGCGTTCGAAAGCCGCCTTCGCTCCCTTGTTGGCCGTCGATGCGTCGGGCGCATAAAGAATAACCTTGAAGCGTGTCCCCATGTGCGGCTCAGTGAATGAGAAGCGCGTTAGGGGGCGTTCCTCCGCCCGAACGCATGGCGTCAAGCCAAGAATGGCGCCGGCGCACAGGGCTACAGCTTTGAGGTACAGGACTCTCATGGTTAGACTTCCTGGAGTTCTCTATGGTCGTGCGTGAATCGGCTGCTGCGGGTTGTGGGGCACGTTTGTAACGTGCCCAGACGCCGGCCGGCACGTTGCAAACGTGCCCCACAAATGCTGCCGAATTGCGCACCGTCATATAGGCAAGCATGGGCCGGGTTCAGATTTAAGTGGAGCTTATCAGAGATGCGCAGGTTGTTACAGTTGATAATCGTCTGGTCCGCGCTCACCGCGGGAGCGGCCACGCTTTTGTTGGAGTACGATTCGCGAACGGGAACGAGTGCGGCCGCGGAGGACCGCTCAGCGGCAAAAGGAAGCCAAAAGTCCTATGCAGAGACGATTCCTGGTTCGAGCGTGAAGTTCGACATGGTGGCCATTCCCGGAGGTACGTTTCAGATGGGCAGCCCGGCGGGCGAGCCCGCGCGGTCTGCCGACGAAGGTCCGCAACACCCCGTGACCATTCGGCCTTTCTGGATGGGCAAGACGGAAGTGACCTGGGATGAATACGACCTCTACTGGAAGAAAGAGGAAGGTGCTGTGGCGGAAAACCTGTCGGCCCAGGACAAGGCCGCAGATGCCGTGACGCGGCCGACACCTCCCTACGCCGATGAGACGTTTGGCCACGGCCGCGAGGGACATCCCGTGCTATGCCTGACCCATCACGCGGCCATGCAATACTGCCGCTGGCTCTCGGTGAAGACAGGGAAGACCTATCGTTTGCCCACGGAAGCCGAATGGGAATATGCTGCCCGCGCCGGAACACAGACTCCCTATTTCTTTGGCGACGATCCCAAGAAACTTGGAGATTACGCCTGGTATGCGGAAAACTCCGAAGATGTCACGCATGAAGTCGGCAAGAAGAAGCCGAATCCGTGGGGGCTTTATGACATCTACGGCAACGTCGCCGAGTGGTGCCTGGACAGCTACAAGCCGGATTTCTACACGACCTTCCCGCTCGATCGACCCACCTTGGCGCCCGTGCGCATTCCCAATGCGGACCGTTTTTCGCACGTTGCTCGTGGCGGCTCGTGGGCGGATAAACCGCCAAGGCTGCGCAGCGCCGCTCGACGGGGATCGGACAAGAACTGGATCAAGCGCGATCCCCAGCGGCCGCAAAGCATCTGGTGGTTGACCGACGCCGAATTTGTCGGTTTTCGGATTGTGCGGCCCATGGAAGAACAGGACAATCTCAAGGGTCTACAGTCGCTGACGACTAGAGAAAGCAAGTGAACCTGGTTCGCGCGTTGCCACGCGTTGGCCGGGACGACGGCACGTTTATCTACCTGAAGGGGGTTTCGATGAATGACAACCGAGAGTCCGGCACGAATAGCACGCGCCGGGAGTTTCTGAAAACCACCGCAGCGGCCGGCACGGCGCTGGCGGCGAACCTGACGATGCTTGCCAACGTGCACGCTGCGGGCAACGAGGCCATCAAGGTCGGTCTCGTCGGCTGCGGCGGCCGCGGCACGGGTGCGGCCGACAATTGTTTGCACTCCGCGCCCAACGTCAGGATCGTGGCCATGGGGGACGTGTTCCCCGATCATCTGGAAGGCAGCAGGGCCAGACTACGGGACCTCGCCGCGAACGACGCCAAGGTGAAGGAACTGGGCAATAGCGTCGACGTGCCGGACGACCGCTGCTTCATCGGCTTTGACGCGTATGAAAAGGTCGCTCATAGCGATGTGGATTATGTAATCCTCGCGACTCCACCGGGATTCCGGCCCATGATGATCGAGGCGGTCATCCGCGCGGGCAAGAATCTTTTTGCCGAAAAGCCGGTAGGTGTCGACGGACCTGGTATCCGCAAAGTACTCGCAGCCTACAAGGAAGCGGAAAAGAAGAACCTGTCAGTCGTCGCCGGCACTCAGCGCCGCCACCAGGCTGGCTACCTGGACGCGATGAAGCGCATTCACGACGGCGCTATCGGCCCGATCACGGCGGGCCGTTGCTACTGGAACCAAGGAAGCTTGTGGGTGAAGCCGCGCCAGCCGGAATGGAGCGACATGGAATGGCAGGTCCGCAACTGGCTCTACTTCACTTGGCTCTCGGGCGACCACATCTGCGAACAGCATGTGCACAACCTCGACGTCCTCAACTGGGCGATTGGCCATCATCCCATCCGCGCCGTGGGCATGGGGGGCCGCCAGGTGCGGATCGGCAAGGAATACGGCAATATCTTCGACCATTTCGCGATCGATTACGAATATCCCAATGGCGTGCATGTCATGAGCATGTGCCGGCAGATCGTCGGTTGCGAGAACAACGTTACCGAGGAGTTGGTTGGCGCCAAAGGATTCTGCCACTTGGATAATCGTGACGCTGGCAACAGCTACGTCATTCGAGGTGAAACGAACTGGCATCGGGAGCCCCACAACGAGGTCGATCCCTATGTGCAAGAGCACACCGACTTGATTGCGAGCATCCGATCCGGCAAGCCTGTCAACGAGCTGCGAAACGTCGCCCAAAGCACCTTGACGGCCATCATGGGACGCATGTCCGCCTACACTGGCAAGGCCGTGACCTGGGACCAGGCACTCAACTCGAAGGAGACGCAGTTGCCCGCCAAGCTCGCATGGACCAGCTTGCCCGTGGCTCCAGTCGCCGTGCCGGGTAAGACGCGCCTCACCTGAGATCGACGAATTTGTTTTCGCGATGGACAATGTCTTCTGCGGATAGCCACTCGAGAGATCTCGAGCGGCTATCCGCAGTTCCATTTTGGCCCTCCGTTGCTCGTTTGCGAGGAGCGGCCGGTCTTCTTTACCCCGCCACTTCCCAGAACGAATCAAACCCGTTACCCTCAACGATGGCATAGAATCCTTCAGGGGTGTATTCCCGTTTCCGTCATGGCCCTGGAATCGTTTAACCGCGAGCCAGCGGCGAGCGCGTGAACAGAAGGGAGACCGCCGCCGTTTGTTCACGCGCTCGCCGCTGGCTCGCGGTTAAACGAAAAATGTAAGGACAAGTAGCGGAATACCCCCTTCTACGGGTTACTTATTGGCAACGTGTCATGCGCTGGCTGCAAACAGAATACGTTCTGAAGGGTATCTATCTCGGCTTGCTGCTGTTCGTGGCTCTGCACGAACCGGTCTGGCTCGCGATCGGATTGGTTGCCGTGCTGTCGCTTGGCGGGCTGGCGCTGGCACTCGCTGTCGCGACGATTCGAAAGTATCGCGAGGGCTATCGGGTCAAGGGCCGGCTTGCCTCCTTCCTCCTGTTCCTGCTGCTAGACAATTCAGAGGTGGTGTATGCGGGCATCTTGCTCGGCATGCTTGTCGCGGCGTTTCTTTTGCGCAAAGAAGAAGGTGACGGCATACTCCTGGGTGGAATGGTCGCAGGAGGCGCTGTACTGGGCGTTGTCTTTTGGTTGCTGCGCTACGTGCGCCAGCGCATGCTGCGCCTGGGACTGACGTTGCTGCTTGGCGCGGTTCTCGTTGCCGGCGCCCTTTTCTGGTTCGGCAAGCTGGGCGACTTCGGGCTCGGCTTCACGCAACGGAATCCCGTCGATCCGACGATCTTTGGAGTGCAACTCCTGCTCGGAATTCCGCTCTTTTACGTTCTGGCATTTGCCGGGCGGGAGGAGGAAACCGAAGTCGAAATCGCAGCCATGTGCGCGGCTCTGGGGCTTGGCGTGGCCATGCTGACGCAGCCGGGCTCGGGCGTGCAGACGGTCGGCCTGCTGATCCCGATCATGCTCTACCTGTGGTACACGACGCAGATCCTGCCTCGGCTGCGAGTATTCAAGCACGCGCTGCGCGGCTACAGCTACAGCCAGATCGGGCAGTACCGCCAGGCGATCCTCTCCTTCCGGCGCGCGCTGCAGTTTGAGCCCAGCAGCGGCATGGCTCGGGAAGGGCTCTGGAGCGTGCACCGCGCCATGGACTTGAATCGCCTGGCCGACGACGCGGAGATGATGGCCATCGTCGATGTCGATATGTGCCTGGAGCGAGCCGGCTCGCTTCTCCTTCAACCCAGGCCAGGCGAGCAAAGGCTTCTGGAAGTGCATCGTCTCCTGGACCTGGTCCAGCGGCAACGGCCGGCGGCGCGTGCGGCGATCCACTACTGGCGGGCGGTGGCGAACACCCATGCCCGCCGATTCGAGGAGGCTGCGGAGGAACTGCAACAGGTTGTCGATCCAACCAGCTATTTGCCGGCCGACGCCTACCGGCGCGCGGTCCTGCTTCCCGCCTGGCAGCTGGCACTGCGTTTGCACCCGGAGATGGTCCAGCGCGTGGGAACGCCTCAGTTGGCGCTGCCGGGGCGGCGCATGGATGCCATTGCCGCCGTCGAACGTCATTTGGCCAAAGCGCCGGAGGATCAGGACATCTGGGGTTACAAGCGCTCGCTTTACGAAAATTTGGCGGAGGCGGATTACGAGGCGGTCCATGGCGGGCGCGTGGCTGCGGGGGATTTCGACTATGGCTATGTGCAGCAGCTCGGCCTGGCCTTGATCAACGATGCCGGGCGCTGGCAGCGCGGGGCCGAGTATCTGCGCATGGCAGCGCGGGGGATGCCCGCGCAGGGTCCGTCGCTTTTTTCACAGATCGCGCAGGCCTATCAGCGCAATGGCGATGGTAAGGGAGCGTGGAAGTATTACGAGTTGGCGAAGCAGGGAGGCCTCTCTGTCGGACCCAAGGCGCTCGGTAATGAGGATCGCCACGCCTATTTTGCCGCACTCAAATTGCTGGGCGACGGGGCGATGGCGCACGGCCAGTTTGACCTGGCGCTGGAAAACTACCAGCTCTATACGGAGTATGAACGCAGCGGTTTGGAGACGCTGCGTACGCTCGCAGACCTTTACGAGCGCAAGGGAGACCCCCTAGGCGCTCTGCGCACCACCGAGCAGGCACTTCTCTACAGCGCCAAGGACAAGGACCTTCTCGAGCGCAAGGACCGCTACTATTACTCGGTGATGCCGGAGCATCTGAAGGCCCGGCTAGAGTCGATTCGCACCGGTTTCGATGTGGATTATTGCATCAAGAAATCGCGCACTCTGCTCGATGCGAAAAACTGGGACGTCGACCTGCTTGACTGGGCGCAGCATTTGGCAGAATTGGCCCAAGTCGTGCGTCCCGAGAGCTTGGCTCCCAGGGTGCTCGTGGCCCGGGCGCGCCTGCGCCGAGGAGAAAATGACGAGGCCCTGGCGCTGCTGGAAGAGGTCCGCTCGCTCAAGTCGGAGTCGTTTGCGACGGGCGAAGACGAAGAAGCCTGGTATCTTGCGAATAAGCTTCTGGGCGAGGTCTATCTCTACGAATTGAACAAGCCCGAGGCGGCGGTGGAGTGTTTCATAGAGTATCGCAAGAGTTCAAAGAGCGGCGCGGACACCATGTACAAGCTTGGACAAGCCTACGAGCAACTCGGCGATCGAAGCCGGGCCGTCAAGTTTTACAAGCATGTGGTCGCCTTTGACGGCCATCCGCTCGCCCCCGAGGCCTACGACGCTCTGAGCCGCCTGCAGGCAAACTGACCAGCCACCTCAATGACCGTACGGCATTTGGCAGTGGGTCAGGTTTCCAACCTGACCGGACAGATTGGGAAATCTGTCCTACGCCGGCGTGCCATGCTTTCGCTGCCAGGGAACAATCCATGAAAAGCAAAGTCGGACGCAGCGAAAGCATGTCGTGCCCCAATACAAGTGGGGCAGGTCGCTGGCTGCTCCATGCTTTCGGGCATGTGCACGTCGCAATCTCCGGCAGTATCCTGGGCCCGAAAGCATGGCATCTATGAAGGATCCGTTGTCAAGCCGGTTGGTGCAGATTTTGTTGAGCAGAAGTTCTTCCGCAACATCCTCGTCACCGTCGGCGTCGGTCGATCTGCCCTTTGTCCGACCTGGTCGATGGTG
>DATGZX010000090.1:0-27921 GCA_035296965.1 Gemmataceae bacterium | reverse complement strand
GGGACACTGCGAAGCACCGTCGGCCGGGGCGTTCGTGTTGCGCGCCGGGCAAAACGACGACCTGCGAACTCGTCTATTATCCACAAGTAGAGATGCTCAATGTCGTTAGAGACGGGTCACACGTGCGACAGTGCCATTCGTGACATCGTAGTTTATTCCTCATCCACCGGGCCTCCGAACAGGTCCGACACGGCCGGCTTGGCTTTGCGGGGGCGGCCGCGCGGGCGCAGACTCTGTTCCAGCCCCAGACGCTCGGCCGTCGCCATCGTCCAGTCCGAATGTCCAAGAGGCCGACCGCCACGTAGGCTCTCCCGCAAGCTTTCCACCTCCGCTTCGGTCTGTGGCTGATTGACAATCTCCAACCCATTCGCCGGCCGAGGAACGGGACTGGCATTCACCACCGGTTCCTCCCTGTACGGTTTTGTGTTCGCTCGGCGCGGGCAGGAGCGAATTACGAAATGCGAAACTCGTTACTAAACTCAGCGACCGTGACAATGCGAGTGGCGAGAATGTCCTTGGCTTGAAGTAGGTCCTTGTCGCCGGTGATAAGGAAATCTGCGTGGGCCGCCAGCGCCGCGGCCAGAAAGGGAGCATCCTTGGGATCACGTGGGAAGTCGGGCACTTGCGGAGGGCTGGCAATGTTCACCGTTCGCATCGCGAGCAATTCGGCCCACCACTCGAGTGCCTGCTGGTCCAGGCCGAACTTGGGACGCCGTAGAACGCCCGTGTACTCAGCGAGAATTTCGCGGGTGACGAGCCACCGGAAGTCATCCCGGTCGGCCACGTAGAGCACTACGCGTTCGGGCAGCTGGTCACGCAGTGCGGCCGACAGCAATACGTTGGTGTCGATCAGCACATTCATGGACCAGCCCGGTAGCGGTCGATTTCCTCGCGGATGTCTTCATCGGTGATGTTTTGCAGCCCGGGGCGGCGGCGCAACTCGGCGCAGACGCGCCGCCAGGCGGCCGTGAACTCTTCGCCAGAGAGGCGTTTGGGGCTGATAGTAACCTGGACCTGCGTACCCGCCGCAAACGGGACGCCGACAACCTGGACCAGGCCCTGGTCCTCTACCGTTGCGGATGTCTCGTAGATGTTCATGGCAATCGGCTGCTCCTGGTGAGCTGTTATTCATTGTTACCACAAACTGCGCTTCGGGCAACCTAAGTCGCGATAACCGCCGCTTTGCCTCCGGCACGTGCGTCCAGAAACAAAAGGACATCGCGCATTATTCCTCATCCATCCGGCCTTCGAACGGTTCCGGCGCGTGCGGCTTGGCTTTGCGGGGGCGGCCGCGCGGTCGCAGACTCTGTTCCAGCCCCAGACGCTCGGCAATCGCCATCGTCCAGGCCGAATGTCCAAAAGGCCGACCGAGACGTAGGCTCTCACGCAAGCCTTCCACCTCCGCGTCGGTCTGCGGCTGATTAACTATCTTCAACCAATTCGCCGGCCGAGGGACGGGACTGGCATCCACCACCGGCGTTGCACCGCGGTCCGAGGCGGCACTGGACCAACGCCGGTCCTGTGCCCAAGCGCCAGCTGCAAGAATGGGATGAGCCTAGCTTTTTTGGAGGCTCTTCTTTTCCTTACAAACCAGCAATCAGCAACCTGGGACGTGCTGTAGCGGCCCGCGACAATGGAGCAGGAATTCGCACTTGACATATGCCTTTGTGGGAATATTATAGTGGCATGCCTCGAGCATCAACCACGTCTGACGTCTTCAACGCCATCGCCGAGCCGCGACGGCGGCAGATCATCGAGCTGCTTTCGCGGCGGCCCGGCCTGGCCGTGGGGGCAATCGTGCTGACATTGGGGCTAGCGCAGCCAGCCGTGTCGAAACACCTAGGCGTGTTGCGCAAGGTCGGTATCGTTTCCGTAAAAAAGCAAGGCAAAAGCCGTGTTTACGATCTGAATCCCGAACAATTGCGGCCCGTTTACGACTGGGTCAATAGGATTGAAGAGCACTGGGAGCGGCAGCTCGATCGCGTCCGTGCCCGTGCCGAGCAACGCGCCCGCTCCCAATCCACCACACCCGATTGACCAACCATCAAGAAAGGAACACGATGACAACCGACACTTCATCGCAGCAGTCCTGTGAAACAGTCGAGATCCAAAAGGCGATCGACATTGCGGCGCCGATCGAGATCGCCTTCGAGGCGCTGCTCGACGAGATGGGCCCGGATGCGCAGATGATGGATGGGACGGCGATGCCCTTCAAGCTGGAAGCTTGGCCGGGCGGGCGCTGGTATCGCGATCTGGGAAACAACGCAGGGCATTTCTGGGGGCATGTGCAGGTGATCAAGCCGCCGACGCTGCTCGAAATCTGCGGACCGATGATGATGTCGTACCCCGCGGTGAATCATCTTCAATATCGCCTGACCATTCAGGGGAAGGGAACGCGGCTGACGTTTGTGCATCGCGGCATGGGATTCATCACGCCGGAGCATCGCGAGGGGATGCCCAAAGGATGGGCACACTGGATTGACAGGATTCGCCAGCGCGCCGAGAAGAAGGCGTCGCCGGCAAAGAAATAGCGATCGAAAACCGGCTTCATTCAACTCAAATACAGGAGACCTCTGTCATGAATTCCGCCGCCGTGCTCGATCACCAGGTTGTGTCGAAAAGTCGATGGTTTAGCGCCTACAGCGATTTCTTGGCCAAGGAGAAGGAACTAACGCGCTTGAGCGACGAACTTAGTCGCCAGCGCCGCGGACTTCCCTGGACCCTTGTCGAGAAGGAATACGTCTTCGAAGGGCCGCAGGGCAAGGTGAGCCTTGCCGATCTGTTCAACGGGCGCAGCCAGCTCGCCACGTATCATTTCATGTTCGGTCCCGATTGGGCCGAGGGGTGTCCTAGTTGCTCATACGTGACGGATCACCTGGATGGAGCGCTGGAGCATCTGCAAGCCCGGGATGTCACGCTGGTGCTGGTGTCCCGTGGGCCGCTGGACAAACTCCAGGCCTTCAAGAAGCGGATGGGCTGGCGTTTGCCGTGGTTCTCGTCGGGCGGCTGCGATTTCAATCGCGACTTTGGAGTGTCGTTCACCAAGGCTGAGGTGGATAGCCGCGCGAAGGCTTACAACTTTGGCACCACCGCTCCGCACGGGGAGGAGAATCCGGGCCTGAGCTTTTTCTTCAAGAGATCCGATGGCGCGATCCTGCACACGTACTCGACCTTTGGCCGCGGCCTGGAAGCCGTGCTGGGCACGTATGCGATCCTGGACCGGGCGCCGAAGGGGCGCGACGAAGCTGGCTTACCGATGCCCATGGCCTGGGTGCGGCATCACGACAAATACGAACCGACTTTGCAAGGGGCTGGATCATGCTGCCACAACAAAGCCGGCCATTGACCGGCGAACAATAAAAGGTGTCAGGACCCTTTTCCGCGCGCGGAAAAGGGTCCTGACACCTTTTACAGCCGTAACTGGACGCCGGCTTTCTGCAAAGTGCCGTCCTGGCCCGAGTGGGACAGTTTCCTGATCCGCCTGGCCACGTGCGCGATGATGGCGAGATGGACCGCCAGCGCCGTCCCAAGGCCGATTGCTTGGGCTTGCCAGCTTGCGTTCGTGCCGGCCAGTACCCACAGACCCCAACCGCCGACGGGCAAGAACAGGAGCAGCGCGGTCCCCAGTCCAGGGTTGTACTCCCGGAGCGATACTGCCTGCCCGATGTGAGCGAGGCCGTTGACCAGGGGCAGGTAGACCGCCATCAGGCCGAGTGCCGGCTCAACGAAGAAAGCCAGGTACAGGGCGAGCAAATCAACGCCCCAGACGCCAATCGAGTTGATCCAGAACGTGGCCATTGGGGTCAGGGCTTCGCGACCGCCGGCCATGTGCAGGTTTGCATAGGTGCGGAAGCGGTCGCCTGTGTGTTCCTCAAACTGGTGCACCATGTAAACGGGGAGCTGGACGTAGACGAGGGTCAGGGCTAACCCCGCGGTCAAGTACACCACCGGAATGAGGAGGAGGAGGAAACAGCCCGCGAACAGGGTGGCGGCGGGCCAGTGCCATTCGCCGACCAGCCAGCGCAGGACAGAATGTGAACTGCTGGTATTCATTGACTCGTGCCTTCATCCCGTCTCTTGGACTACTGCACAAAGAATCTCGCACAAACTTCGTAGATTGCCTATCTCATCTGAGCAAGAATTCGCATGCGCGGAGGTAGAACTCCCTCAATTCTTCGTTCCATCTCGACCAATCGATTCGATTGGAAATCTCGGCGTAGGTTTCCACGTCTGCATTCAAGAGAGAAGGCGTCCGTTGCACCGCGGTCCGAGGCGGCGCTGGACCAACGCCAGTCCTGCGCCTGTTCCACCAGTCCAGTTCGCACTGGGTTGCGTTCGATGTACCCACCCCTGTAAAGGTGTGGTTTGGCTGCTAAAATCGCAGGGTTTCCGCCCTAGCGCCGCCTGCGCGCTCAGGTGCGCAAGCGGCGCTGTGGCCGTAAACCCTTGCCCGGCCCCATATTCTCACCTTTACAGGGGTGGTTCGATGCACCTCAGCACCCTCAGTAAATGGCCTGGGTGAGAAGCTTCAGAAAAACGGCGTAGTCGCCATCCTTGCGGAAGACCGTGCGGCGACCATTGCCGCGGTCGAGCACAAGGTAGCGATAACCACCTTGGGATGCGCGTGGAGTGCCTGGCCTGGCGATGCATTGGCGTGCTCGGCGGTTGCTGGGGCAAGCAAAGTACGATGTCCCCTGGTCCTTCCCTGGTTTTCCCTCGCCAGCTTATGGTAAATTGGCCTGTAAAGATGTTGTCAGGTGAGGACAAATCATGAGTATTGATGGCGTAATAGTGAATGGCGTGGTAGTTTTGGCGGGCAATCAGAAGCTTCCTGAGGGCCTCAACGTCCAGGTTGTCGTTCCCGAAGCCGAACCGATTTTGGGTTTCCTTTTGAAATATGCCGGAACTTGCAATGACCTGCCGGCCGATATGGCCGAGCAGCACGACCACTACACCCACGGTACGCCGAAACGATGAAGCCCGTTTTCGCCGATTCGTTCTACTTTCTGGAATCTCTTCGGGCTAGCCCGGCGCCCCCTTTGGGGCACAAAAACTTACGAGATACTCGAACGCTTGACGTGGTCGCCTTTTTCTCAATCAACCGTCACGGGTACGATCAGGTCGGCAGCAACCATGTGGCCCCCCGGTACAGAACTGAATAACGGGAAGGGCGAGGCAGCAGGCGTCCTATGACCGGCAATTCGCTTAACTATGCTAATAGTCCCTGGCGGTTCGAGGGCGAGACCGAACATCTTGCGAAACCGGAGCAAGGTTTGTTCTCCAAACTGACGCAGCTTGAGACGCTCAACACAGCTTACGCGAAACTCAACGAAGCCCTTGCGCTGCACTCTCCCGCTGACGGGTCCGAGCCGCCGTTGGTGGGCGAGGAAGTCAACGGCTTTCTTCTGCAGCTGGGAATGGACCTGCGAGCGGGAACTTTTCGAATGCAGGGCAAGGGGCCTGGGCTGGACGCTGACAAGGTTTCCGAGAATGACGCGAGAAGTGATCTCAGAAACCGAATCGTACAAATCGCGCTCGCTGACGCGTTGGTAACTATTTTTCCCACCGAACCACCCGCAAACCCTGTCGCTTGGACGGCGGCTGTCGTCGGCCATGGCCACTCGCGCGTCTACGCCGTCACGATCGAGAAAAACGCCGCAGACTGCAGTGAGCACATCCTGGCCGTTGTCCGCCAGCGCGTGGATGATCGCGCTTTCTTAGCGCTGCTTGGCAACGTTCTGGAAAGCACCGACCTCCAGGATTTTGCCGGCACCAACCGCCTCGCCTCAATGCTTACCCGTATCTCCCTTCACAACATCGACCAGGTCTTGCACCAGGCTAACCTCCTGGGGCGTCAGGGCTCGGATGTCCATGCCACGTGCATCCGTTGCGGCCATGACGTGGCGCTGTTCCTGGACAACGATGCCCAATACGATTGGCTGTTGCCGGCGGTGCAGAAACGTCTTCGCGAGGCTTTGGCCGAAATCAAAGCCGAAGTCGATCCGGAGAAGACCCAGTCGGTTGATCTGTCGCGGGGCGAAAAGCTGCACTTCCTTGACCACGAATTTCGCCTTGCAAAAGATAGGGACGGCACGGCACGCGTTCAGTACAAGGCTCTTGTGAAGGCCTGTGCGCCAAAGCCCGAGGCTCAGAAACCGAGCCGGCAGAGCTGGAAGCTTCCCTCGCTACGTTGGCCGCGCCGGGCACAGCGCCGGAAACCGGCAGCGCCAGCAGACGCTCCACCCGGCGGCCGTAATTTTCACTGGCCCACCTTGAGGCTGCAGCGGCCGCGCTGGTCGTGGAACTGGTCTCTGCAGATTCCGCGTCGGGTTTATGTAGTCGCGGCGGCTGTCATGATTGGGACGGCGGTGCTGGCGGTGTCGGCCGCGGTCGTGGTGGTGCTCCTTCCCAACGGGCCGCAGCTCTATCCCGCGCGCGGACAGGTTTTTTATGAGGGCAGGCCGGCGGTGGGCGCGCTGGTGGTCTTTCTGCCGAAGGATCCTACCAGCCCCCAGGCGCGGGTCGCGTCGGCTCTTGTTGCCGAGGATGGCTCTTATGTCCTGGGAACCCAAAAGGCCAAGGACGGCGCGCGGGCTGGCCAGTACGTGGTCACCGTCAGCAGGCCACGGGGCAAGAGAGCTTATCCGCTGCCGGCCCGATATGGCAGCCGGCACACGACGCCGCTCACGGCCATCGTTGAAATGGGCCCAACCGAAGTGCCCGCGTACCAGTTGCTGGCTGAATCCCCATGAGAGAGGTGCAGGATGTTTCACAGTTCCTTTTCTCGGCGCCCGGGCTTCACGCTGATCGAGCTGCTCGTGGTGATCACCGTCGTGGCCATACTTGTGGGCTTGCTTATACCCGCGGTCCAGAAAGTACGTGCTGCTGCCGACCGCGCCATGTGCTTGAATAACCTCAAGCAGATCGGCCTGGCCTTGCACAACTATCACGACGCCAACGGCGGCTTTCCTCCTGCCGTTACATTGGATCTGCCATACCCCGATGGCAACCTCTTTGTCAGCTGGATTCCTTATATCTTTCCGTACATTGATCAGGCGAACCTCTACTCCCAATACGATTTCAAAGTAACATTCGACGATCCGGCGAACGATAGCGGGGTCAATCAAACGCGCATCGGCCTGCTAGTCTGCCCATCGTCGCCCAGTCATGGGCCGGCTGTCAACAATCGCGGGATCACAGACTATGCCGCTACGTGCGGGCTCAACTGGGCGTTCATCCCCAATCCATTCCTGGATCCCGTCCCCACCGCCGACCTGACGTTCATGGGTGTGCTGGGCCGAAATGCGAGCCGGAAAATCACAGAAATCACGGACGGCACGTCCAACACCGCGATGGTGGCCGAGGACGCCGGCCGCACCGATATCTGGCAGATGGGCAAGCGCATCGGACCGGCTCCCAATGCCCATGCCGCCTGGGCTGATCCCCAGACCCGGTTTCTCATCGCCGGCTTCAACCCGGTAACGGATGCGAGGCCGGGTCCCTGCGCGGTCAACTGCACCAACGATGAAGAGGTTTACAGTTTTCACCAGGGTGGTGCCAACGTCCTTTTCGCGGACGGATCCGTTCACCTGCTCAAGGCGAACTTAGACCTAAATATCATGCTCGCTCTCCTTACGCGGAGTAAAGGCGAGGTCATCCCGGACAACGTGTTTCCGTGAGCGTCGTAATTAGTTTTGGATTGCATGAGTCCGCGTTCATAATTGCTGGGAAAATACCGCGACAAGCCAGACATCCACCCTGCATCCAGTTTCGCTGCGAAATCCGCGTCGCGGCCAACGACCTCGGCTCAGCGGCGGGCTCCGCCCGACCGATACGCCGCTAGCCGGACGCTTACACATATGGTCCTTGGACTGCTGTTCTGTATCATTCGCGTCGAGCCCCCTCTGCCTAATTCCCTCGCTCACGCGTCGGGTTGGTGCAGCACTTGCACTAACCCGACGTGTGAGCGAGGGACGACGGCCAGGAAGCGCTAGCTGGAGCATCCCATGCACGGAGACCCCATTGGCTACTTCCTCACGTGGGCGACCTATGGGACATGGCTTCCCGGAGATGCCCGGGGTTGGGTCAAATACCGAGCCGGCTGGCAACTCCCCGATCCAATCCGGGAACAGGAAGCGAAGGCCGTCATGACCGAGGACGCCTGCATTCTGACAAGCGAGCGGCGCCGGGTAGTCGAAGCGCAAATTGCCGAGACCTGCGTCCATCGTGGCTGGACGCTCCACGCGGTGAATTGTCGCTCTAATCACGTACACGTGGTCGTCACAGCAGACGTAGACGATCCCGACAAGATCCGAATCGACCTGAAAGCATGGGCGACTCGAACTCTGAAGAGAAAGTTCGACAGCTGTCGCGAGAACTGGTGGGCCGAACGGGGCAGCATCCGCTATCTGAATAGCGACAACGACCTGGAAGCTGCGATCCTGTACGTCCGCGATGGGCAGGACGTCGATAGGCACTAGCCTACCAACCCGACGCGTTAGCGAGGGACACGCAGACGCAATATTCCCTCGCTCACGCGTCGGGTTCGTGCAGCACCTGCACCAACCCGACGCGTAAGCGAGGGCCCACGCCACCGGCTTGCATTCGATGTACCTCAGCACCGTCAGTAAATGGTCATCCTCCTGGATCGGGAAGGCCCGGAAGCGGCCTTGCCAGACCTGACCCCTTGAATGGTAATGCTGATGGTAGCGGCGGACGTGCGCCGTCAACAGCCACATCATGTAATCGCTCAGCTCGCCATCGCGCTTGGGCCACGGGGCCAGGTGAAAGTGGTTAGGGAGCACGCAGTAAGCGAGCAGGCGCACCGGCGTGCGCTGGGCCGCCTGCGTGAGAAGCTTCAGAAAAGCGGCGTAGTCGCCATTCTTGTGGAAGACCATGCGGCGACGATTATCGCGATTGAGCACGTGGTAGCAATAACCACCTTGGGAAGCGCGCGCAGCGCGTCGCATGGCGAGCATTATCACCCTCGGCGGTCGCTGGGGCAAGCAAAAGTACGATGTCCGCTTTTCCTTCGTCTTGTGTACAAAGGTTCTACCAACTTTGCGGCTGCTCACACGGATTTCGCCTGCCTCGGCACTTTTGTTGGCAAGTGCGCAACCGTTATTGTACTCTATGCTCATCCGTGAAGCTGTCTTTCGGGCTAGCCAACCGCCCGCAGCACCAAGTGACCACTGATATGAGGACCACGTGCAATGACCTCTTATGCCTTCTGGAATAACAAGGGCGGAGTAGGCAAGAGTTTCCTTTGCTTCATCGCTGCATGCGAGTATGCCCACCGATTCCCAACAAGCGATGTGTATGTTTTGGACATGTGCCCCCAAGCAAACGTTTCCGAAACACTGCTTGGTGGTTTTCCTAGGGGATCCAGGGTGATGACGGAGCTGCTTGGAAGAAAGCCTCGCGCCAGTATTGCGGGCTATCTTGATGCACGCCTCAACTCACCGTTCCGCCGGCTGGACGATATTGATCCCTATGTTTGTCGTCCTAGCAGCTTCAACACGGCCATACCTAGAAATGTTGGCCTTGTCTGTGGTGATAATCTCCTGGAAGTGCAATCTGAAGCAATACGTCAGACCTCTCAGCTAGCTGTTCCGGTGGACGCATGGAAACAAGTGTTGCTATGGATTCGCGATCTCACCAATGCGCTGACCGTGAAAAGCGGAGATCGCGAACCCGTGTTCATTATTGACTGCAATCCCAGCTTCGCAATCTTCACGCAACTAGCCCTGGCTGCGGCTGATCATGTCGTTGTCCCGTTTACCGCGGACGACAGTTCTAGACGAGCAGTTGAAAATGTCGTTACCTTGCTTTACGGCTTCACGGAAGCGGCTGATGTTGCGGCCTATACAAAGATTAGCTTCGCGAGAAAGGCCAAGGAAGAAGGTATAGCGATCCCAACACTTCACACGTTCGTCAGCAATCGCGTGACCAAGTACGAGGGCAAACCGAGTAGGGCGTTCAACGCAATGATTAAAGCAATGAAGACGACGATCGATGGGATTCATCGCAAACATCGGAGCGTATTCAGCTCGAAGACCGAAATGCCTAGTGATTCCTTTTTGTTCGTCCCGGATTACCATAGCGCCTCCATTGTAGCGGCCAGTACTGGAACGCCTTTGCATAAACTGACAGCTGGCCCGAAGGACCTCGGTGGAGAGCGTGTGCAGATCAATCAAGGTCCGCTAAATGATTACAGAACAAGATTAATTGAGGTCGTACAGCGACTGTGAGTGATTTCCGATGGGGTCGCCAGCCGCAAGAACATACGAAGTCATTTCAACCCGAGCGAGAATTATCCTCGGGCTCAAACAAGGGGCCCTTTCTCGGACCGATCTCCAGGCACTTTATGGGGCGTGGTTCGTGACGCAAGTGGCAGCTTGGAACGCCTATGTCGTAGGAGTTGTCGCTTGCTTCTTCGACGACGTGGCGAATCCAGGTATGGGCCACTTCCATGCGATGCACACTCTCGCAAGCGGCGCCGCCAAGATTCAGCTCGAACGATTTAATACGCCGAACGCTGAAAACACGCGGAACGTGATTCTTATGTGTACTGGCTACGATCCTTGGACCGACTGGCAATGGCCCCGACGGGGCCTGAGTGCCTTGGACGTTCGCGTTCGTTTGAATGAGATACTTAAAGTTCGTCACAGTTTGGCCCATGGCTTTGCAATGCCAAATTATTCTTGGACGCAAAGCGCCTGGGGCCAGAGTCGGTTGACTTTGAGCACGGTTCGGTGGACGCGCAGCTTCCTTGATAATCTCGTTGCAACCACAGAAAGGGGGATACGCAGACATGTGTCTCTAGTTTACGGGATCACGCCGGCTTGGTAGTTCTTCAGAGCCAAAAATGGTGTCGCGAATCTCAGTCTTGGCTGGCGGGAAGCGGAGCAAAGGGGGCGGAGCAAACGGGTCGCATCTAATTATCCGCCGCCCTTCCGCGTGCGGTCCCGCTTTAGCGGAACGAGGAGCGTCTGCCGTTCTCGTTTTTCTTCTACGGCAGATGGAGCGCCGCTTTTAGCGCCCGGTTGATCTGTTGCATCACCGCGTCTGACAAATGCCCGATAACGTGCAGGACACGCCGCTGTCGCATGGTGGCCAGGTTATAGCACTTAACGAGCGAGGGACCTGCCAGCCCTGACCCAACCCCGTCCGCTGCCCGTGAATCAACGAGCACCGTCGTCGGTTGGCCGGCGTCATCTATATGACGGTGCGCAATTCGGCAGCATTTGTGGGGCACGTTTGCAACGTGCCGGCCGGCGTCTGGGCACGTTACAAACGTGCCCCACAAACCGCAGCAGCCGATTCACGCACGGCCATATAGCTTGCCCGCAATCATCACCAGGATCGTGTTGGCGAAGAATAAAAGGTGTTAGGACCCTTTTCCGCGCGGAAAAGGGTCCTGACACCTTTTATGGTCCCGCGGCTGGTGACACCACGATGTCTGGAATCCCTAATTTCTGAGTCCTGGCGCTCAGGTCCTTCAAACCGCCCGCAATTAGGCCCTTGAACTCACTATCCAATTGTTGCAAGAGCTTCGCCTTTTCAGCGTGCATTTCGCGAACGCTCTCCGTGGGCGGAGCATCACTTCCTATGACATCATAGTAGAGCTGATTGAGTTGCGAGTAGAGTTGTGTGCCGCCACGCTGGGCGAGTAGGTCGTAGTAGATCTTCGCCTTCGGGTTGTGGAGCTTGCTTTCCAGGGCGTCGAGCTTGTCGATCAAATCCTGGGCGCTCTTTACCAATTCTTGGGCCCTGGCCTGTTCTTTCCAAATACCCTTCTTGGCGGTGAGCTGCTGTTTGACGGAGCGGATCTGCTTCACCAATGCAGATAGCTGAGTGATGTTGTCCCGAAGGGCGAAGGCCAGTTTGACCTGGTCCTCGAGGTCTTGCTGAGAAACATGCACGCGTGGATCGGGTCGGATCACCAGGGGCTGGGTACATGTCTTGCCCTCGACGGTGAGTTTGAGCGTATAAGTTCCAGGAATGACCAACGGCCCCGAATCGGGCCCGGAAGGCCAGCCGAGAGCGCCAGGGATGGTTGTGGGACCAGCGTAGGTCAGGTCCCAGGCGATGCGGTTCACCCCGGCTTCAGTACTTAGCACGGCTTTCCCGGGCCGACCGGCGCCTTCTGCCGCCTTCTCCGGACTCGCCGGCTCATTCGGTTTGTCGATGAGGGTGTTAACCTTGGCCCCCTGGCTGTCGAGAATCTCCAGTGTGAGACCGCCTTTAGGTTTCTTCTTGAGGTAATAATGGATGATGGCACCCTGCGGCGGGTTCTCTCCATCTTCCTTGCCGAAACTCCCTCCACCATAACGCCAGCGGATGGCACCCGTGGCGGGGAGGAGGGATGCCTCTTGGGCAATGAGTTCTGCTGAGAAGGCGCGAATGGGCGTCAAGTCATCGAAGATCCAGATCGACCGGCCATGGGTGCCGATGACGAGGTCATTATCTTTGACGACTAGATCATGGATGGGCACCGTCGGCAAATTGAGCTTGAGCGCTTGCCAGCTCGCCCCGTCGTCGACGGAGAACAAGACACCTCGGTCAGTGCCTAAATAGAGCATGCCCCGCCGTTTGGGATCCTCGCGTACCACGTGCAGGAAGACATCCTGCGGCAACGCGGTCGACAAGCTCTGCCACGTGCGGCCGAAATCGCTGGTCTTGAAGAGGTAGGGATGCATATCGTCGAGGCGGTGAGCGTCGACCACGAGATATGCAGTTCCGAGATCAAAGGAGGAGGGTTCGATGCAGCTAACCGTTCCCCATTCCGGCAGGCCCTGGATGTTGGCGGTCAGGTTGGCCCAGCTCTTCCCGTCGTCGCGGCTGAGGTGCACCAGGCCGTCGTCGGTCCCAGCCCACAGGAAGCCACGCTGCCGGGGTGATTCCGCCAGCGCGAAGATAGTGCAATAGATTTCGGCTCCTGTGTTGTCGCCGGTGATGGGGCCTCCCGCCCATTGCTGCTTGCTCTTGTCATTGCGCGTCAGATCCGGACTGATCGCAGTCCAGCGCCGGCCGGCGTCACGCGTCTCGAAGAGGACGTTGCTGGCGTGATAAACCGCCTTGGGATCGTGCGTCGAGACCAGGATCGGCGCGGTCCATTGAAAGCGGTAGCGCAGCTCGGCTCCGCTACGGCCCACGGCGGGGATCGGATAGGCGCTGATGTTCTGAGACTGTTTGGTCTTCGCGTTGTAGCGGGTAATGCTGCCGCCGTAGTTGCCGGCATAGACGACATCGGGGTCGGCAGGGTCCGGCACGACGAACCCGGATTCACCGCCACCCACATTGACCCAGTCTCCGGAGTTGATCGCACCTCCGGAGAGACTATTGCTCGGCCCGGAGGCGGTGCCCAGATCCTGCATGGCGCCGCATACGTAATAGGGCACGCGGCTATCCGCAGCCACATGGTAGAACTGGCCAAGGGGAAGCTCGGGCGCCAGCCAATGTTCGCTGCCATCGACGGAAATGGCGACGCCACCGTCGCTGCCGTTGATCATGCGCAGCGAATTGAGCGGATCGATCCAGAGATCGTGGTGATCCCCTCGAGGCACGGAGACCCGGCTGAAGGTCTTGCCGCCGTCAATGCTCCGCATCAGACCCACTTGCGGGCAGAAGACCACGTCGGGATTCTTCGGATCCACCGTGATGGTCGAATAATACCACGCGCGCTGCCGGAGGTCGCGGTCGCCATGAACCAGGCTCCAGGAGTCGCCGCCGTCATCCGAGCGAAAGAGCCCGCCGTTCTCTGCTTCGATCAATACATAAATGCGCCGGCTGTCCGAAGGTGCGACCGCAACGCCGATCTTGCCCCAGGGTCCCTTGGGCAATCCTTTGCCCGGAGAGCTCTCGGCTGTTTCGTCCGCAGTTCCCGGCCCCAGTTGCTTCCAGGTATCGCCGCCATCGCGCGAAACATAGAGGCCGCCGCCTGGGCCACCGCTGATCAAATCCCAGGGCAGCCGGCGCGCCTGCCAGAAGCCGGCGAACAGGACCTGCGGATTCGAAGGGTCGATGCAAACGTCCGAGGCGCCGGTGTCAACATTCTTGAAAAGCACCTGCTGCCAATTCTTACCGCCGTCGGTGGTGCGATAGACGCCGCGCTCGCGATTGGGGCCAAAGGCGTGGCCGAGAACGGCGGCGTAAGCGATATCCGGATTGCTGGGATGAACCACCAGCGTACCGATCTGGCCTTCTTGCTTCCAGACATGCTGCCAGTGCTTGCCTGCGTCGGTCGATTTGAAAATGCCGTTACCTGGGACCACGTCGCCGCGAATGTTGGTCTCGCCGGAGCCCGCATAAATGACGTTTGGGTTCGAGGGAGCAAGTGCGATGGAGCCTACTGTAGAGAGCGGCTGGTCATCCGTGACGGCTTTCCAGGAAGCACCACCGTCTGCAGATTTCCAGATGCCGCCCGAGGCCGATGCGACGTAGTACGTGCGTGGATCGCCCGGCACACCCGCCACGCGGCAGACCCGCCCGCCGGCGGATGGTCCGACCAGCCGGTACTTGAGATGCTTGAACTCTGGCGGCGTCGATACTTCATTGTCGGCAGCCGAGACGGCTCCAGCCACGCTGATGCATGCGATCAGAGCGACGACAATCGTGTTGGCAGTGGATCGATAGTTCCGCAAGAAATGCAGTTGCATGGTGCCTCGGTAGAATTCAGGTTGATATCCGTCAGGGGGCATGTGTGCTTCCTTGCCTTTGGAGTTTACGGTACGCCGACCGGCCAAGCGTGTCCATGTCACGACGAGGTGGGCGCGATGAATCATCGTCCATCGATTAGCTGCCGCAGCAGCCGGCTGATTCTTCTGGAAGAGACTCGTGCACATCCGGTCACAAATCTGCTAGAATTGGTTTTCTATCGTACGATCCAACCGACAAAGTTCCATCCTGCTCGTGCCCACCTGCGGCGTAGGTGCTCCTGATGACAGCAACATTCGCCAAGGCACCTGAGAGCAGCGACCACGCAAAAGTGGGATGTGACAAGCGTGCGGCTTCTTGTTCCCGATCAAGGGCCTGCGTTTGTCTTTGCTTCGGATTGGCTGTCTCCTGCTGCTTCCGCGGCGCATTCGCTTCTCCTCCCGCAAGCAATGAGAAGCCCACAGCAGTAAAGTCTTTGCATTTTGAGAGCGATATTTTGCCTATCTTGCGCGCGCACTGCTTACGCTGTCATGGCGAAAAAGCGCGCCGCGGCGGGCTGGACTTGCGCAGCTACGCGGACGCCTTGAAAGGAGGGGACTCCGGGCTTGTGCTCGTGCAGGGCAAGCCGGACGAGAGCCTTCTCTACGGCAAGGTCCGCGATGGCGTAATGCCTCCCAAGGGAAAGGACCGGCTCACCGAGCCGGAAGTGACGACGATCCGCCGTTGGATCGAGGGAGGCGCGCCGTCCATGGAGAGCCGCGCCGCAGCCACTCCAGAAGTCACCCAGCATGATGTCATTCCCATCCTGCTGCGGCGCTGCACCGTTTGTCATGGAGCGAGCGTGAAAGAAGCAGGCCTGGACCTGCGCACGCGGGCCTCCATGGTCCGCGGCGGCAAGTCGGGACCGGCTCTCGTTCCTGGCAAGCCCGAGCAAAGCCTGCTCATCCGGAAAATCCGAACAGGCGCCATGCCGCCCTTGCGGCGCATCGTCGAGTTCAGCATCAAGCCGATAGAGCCTGCGGAGACTGCGGTGCTGGCGCGTTGGATTGAACTTGGCGCCCCCGAGGCGCCTATCGCCCCGGACGTTGCCACCACCACGCCCGATCCATTGGTGAGCGACAAGGATCGCGATTTCTGGGCGTTCAAGCCACCTCAGCCAGTGGCTGTGCCCGTCGTGCATGGCATCAGCCATGTTCGCAACCCGATCGATGCATTCGTCATGCGGCGCCTCGAGCAGAAGGGTTTAACGCTCGGACGCGAGGCAGATCGTGCGAGCCTCATGCGCCGGGTCACTTTCGATTTGACCGGACTGCCTCCGGAGCCCGATGATGTCCGAGCCTTCGTGGCCGATAACGATCCACGCGCTTACGAGAAACTCGTCGAGCGCCTTCTCTCATCCCAGCGCTACGGCGAGAGTTGGGGTCGCCATTGGCTGGATCTCGCGGGTTACGCCGACTCCGAGGGAAAGCGGGAACAAGACCTGCCCCGGGCCGGCGCCTATCGCTACCGCGACTATGTCATTCGATCCTTTGTCGCTGACAAGCCCTATGACCGTTTTCTGCTGGAACAGATCGCCGGTGACGAACTGGTCGATTACGAGCACGCGCCCGAGGTCACTCAAGAGATGGTGGATAACCTGATCGCCACCGGTTTTCTGCGCATGGCCCCCGATCCAACCTGGTACAACTTGACGAACTTCGTTCCCGATCGCTTGGAGGTCGTTGCCGACGAGATCGAGGTGCTCAGCTCGAGCGTGATGGGGCTGACCATGAAATGTGCCCGCTGCCACAACCACAAGTTCGATCCGATCCCGCAACGGGATTACTATCGCCTCGTGGCCGTTTTCAAGGGAGCCTTCGACGAACACGATTGGATGAAAAGCAATTGGCTGCCCGGGTTGAGCATGGGGCCGCGCACGGATCGGGACCTGGCTCTCGCGACGACGGCGGAACAGCGCAAGCGGCTGGCGCAGCAGACTGCGGGGCGAAAAGAGATTGAATCGCTCAAGGCCGCACTCCATGGTCGGGAAGCAGCCCTCCAGAAGAAGTGCGCGGAGGAACGACTGGCACAACTCCCTGCGGTTCTGCGCGATGACCTGCGTGCCATGCTGGCGACGCCGCCGGAAAAGCGCACGGTCGTGCAGACTTATTTGGCCGGGAAATTCGAAAAGGAATTGTGCGTCGACCGTAAGCAGCTTCTCAAGATTGACGCCGCATTTCGAAAGCAAGCGGAGGAGATTGAGCAGAGGAACAAGGCGCTTGCCGCCATTGAACGCCAGGAGGCGAAGATTCGGGCACTTTGGGATCGTGGTGAGCCCTCGCCCACATACATCTACAGGCGCGGCGACTACCTGAACCCCGGCCGTCTGGTCGGGCCGGGAGTGCCCTCTGTGCTCACCGACGGCAAGACCCCGTTTGAAATAATGCCTCCCTGGCCCGGTGCCAAGAAGACTGGCCGGCGGCTCGCCTTTGCGCGTTGGCTGACCAGGCCGGACCACCCGCTCACCGCCCGCGTGATGGTGAATCGGCTCTGGCGTCAGCATTTCGGCGTCGGCCTGGTCAAGTCGCTCGATAACTTCGGGAAGGCCGGCACTCTACCCACACATCCTGAATTGCTCGATTGGCTAGCTCAGGAGTTCGTCCGGCGTGGCTGGAGCATCAAAGCGATGCACCGCCTGATCGTGACGAGTGCCACCTACCGTCAATCGTCCGCGGTGACGCCTGTACAGGAGAAAGTCGATCCGGAGAATCTGCTCTATTCGCGCATGCCGCTGCAGCGCCTGAGCGCAGAACAGCTCTACGACACAATGCTTGTCGTGGCTGGCCGGCTCGACCCAACCCCATTCGGACCGCCAGATCGGGTGACGGTGCGTGCCGACGGCCTTGTTACGCCAAACGGAAATGCTCATGGCTGGCGGCGCAGCATCTACGTGCAGCAGCAGCGCAAGGTGGTTGTCACACATCTGGAGAATTTTGATTTCCCGCAGATGAATCCGAACTGCATCACGCGCCGCGATTCCACGGTAGCGCCGCAGGCGCTGTACTTGATGAACAACGGTATGGTCCAGGGCCTGGCGGATGCCTTCGCGCAGCGGGTGTCGAAGGAAGCCGGCACGGACCCCGGCCGGCAGATCGAATGGACTTACCTGGCAGCCTTGAGCCGTCGGCCTACTCAAGAAGAAGAGCAAATAGGCCGGGCAGCGCTTGCGCGCATGGCCGAGGGCTGGTCCAAACACCTGGGCAAAGCCAAGCCAGATCAGGCCGAGGCCGCTCGTCGGGCGTTGGCCACTTATTGCCATGCCATCATGAACTCGGCGGAGTTCCTTTACGTCGATTAGGAGGGAAGCGATGTCCCCATCAGGAAACTCCTATGCAGACTCGTTGAGCCGGCGCAGCTTCTTCACGCAGGTCGGCGGCGGCCTTTACGGAGCCGCGCTGGCGTCGCTGCTTAGCCGGGACCTCTATGGCCAGGACAAGGGCAATCCCTCGGCCCTCGATCTCAAGCCTCGACCGCCGCATTTCGAGCCGAAAGCCAAGGCCGTCATCCACCTGTTCATGAACGGCGGCCCAAGTCAGATGGACCTGCTCGATCCCAAGCCTAAGCTCGACAAGCTGCATGGCACGGCCCACTTCCAGAGAATTGCCGGCGAGATTGAAAACGTGAAAGATGCCGGCGCGCTCATGCGCAGCCCTTTCAAGTTCGCTCAGCACGGTCAGTCGGGCATGTGGGTTTCGGATGCGTTACCCTGCCTTGCGAACCAGGTGGACAATATCGCGCTGATCCGTTCCATGTTCACGACCAACCTGACCCACGAACCTGCCATCTACCTCGTGCAATCCGGCAAGATGGGTCCGGGCCGGCCGGCATTGGGGTCATGGGTCGTCTATGGTCTCGGCTCGGAGAACCAGGATCTCCCCGCCTATGTGGTGCTCGACGATCCACTCGGGCTACCGATCAACGGCATCGAGAATTGGCAGGCAGGCTTCTTGTCGCCCATGTTCCAGGGAACGCGCTTTCGCTCGACAGGATCTCCTGTCCTGAATCTGCGGCCCGACGTGGAACGGCCGGCGGAAATCGTGCACATGGAGCGCGACCTGGTCGCTCGGCTCGATCGGATGCACAAACAAACCCGGCCGTCACAACCAAACCTCGATGCGCGCATCGCCAGCTATGAGCTGGCGGCACGGATGCAACTGGCAGCGACCGACGCCCTCGATCTGGCGCGCGAGAGCCGTGCCACATTGGACATGTATGGCGTCGGCAAGCAGCCGACTGATTCGTACGGCCGGCGCTGCCTGATCGCCCGCCGGCTCGTGGAGCGTGGCGTCCGCTTCGTACAGCTTTATATCAACGGTCAGATTTGGGATAACCATACCGAGCTGGCGTCCGGTTTGAAGACTGCTTGCGAGCGCACCGACCAGCCCATCGCCGCACTGTTGCAAGATTTGAAGCAGCGGGGCTTGATGAACACCACTCTCGTGATTTGGGGAGGCGAATTCGGCCGGCTGCCAATCGCCCAGTTACCGGCTGACAAGAACGAGCGCAAGGCCGGGCGCGATCACAACAAGAACGCCTTCTGCACCTGGATGGCTGGCGCCGGAATCAAGAGCGGCACGATTCACGGGGCCACGGACGAACTTGGCATGGCCGCTGTCGAGAACCGGGTCAGCGTCCCCGATTGGCACGCGACTATCTTGCACCTGCTGGGCCTGCGGCACGAGGAATTGTTTATTGAGTTGAACGGGTTGAAGGAAAAGCTCACGGGCGTGCAGCCGGCGCGCGTCGTGAAGCAGATCCTGGCGTGACGGATTCTCCGCTGTCGCTTGTCCGGCGCCCCTACGCTGAATCCGATAACAGGGCTTGCACTAGCGATTCCCACTCTCTTTCCAGCGATACGGTCGCTACCGGCTTGCCGGCTCGGCGATACCAGTAGGCAGCATTTCCGAGGTCGCCCTCTTGGCGATGCAGGTGCGCGTGTACCCAGGCACCTTGCTCATCGTCCTGAGCTTGGGCGCATTGGTGAGCGGCATCCCAGTCGCCTTTCGCCGCATGCCATAGGCCCTGCAGGGCCAGGCTCAGGTTTGGGGGCGGCGCCTTTTCCGAAAGCGATTGTTTGAAGATACTGAACTCCAAGGCTTCACCACTCCTTTCGTCTAGCCCTGAATTGTAATCGCGCGGATAGCGCAAGCACAACTCGTTCGACGCCGTTGTCTAAGTCCGGCTGGAACTGTGTGAAGCACCACAATGACGGTTCAGGATTCGGCAGTAGGTCAGGTTTCCAACCTGACCGGACAGATTGGGAAATCTGTCCTACGCCGGCAGCACGATTCTGCGCAAAGGCAGGAATGCGGCTCAGCCAGAGATCTTCTGAGTGGGGTCGCGTTCAGCCAGATGGACGTGATTGCGTCCCGCGCGCTTGGCCGCGTAAACCGCCCGATCGGCCACGGACAGGAGGTCTTCGATATCCCGCGTCCATTCCTCGCGAATCGAAACGCCGACGCTGACAGTCACGCGGCACACGCATCCTTGCGTGTGCATGACCTTGTTCTCGACGCTGCGGCGCAGTCGTTCGGCGCACCTCCACGCAGACTCGCGATCGCTATCCGGGCAGACGATGACAAATTCTTCGCCACCCAGCCGGCCGACAAGATCGCTGCGCCTGAGCGCGCTGCGCAGTACGCCGGCCACTTCTCGAAGGACGAGATCGCCGACGTGATGACCATGCGTGTCGTTCACATCCTTGAAGTGATCGATGTCCACGATCATGCATGCCAGGGGCTGACCATTACCGGTCGCGGCGGCCCATTCTTCGTTGAGACTTTCGAGAATGTGCCGGCGGTTGGGAAGCCCCGTCAAGGGATCGGCATAGGCAGCCTGCTGCAGAGTGCGGTTGGCGACCGCAAGGTCGGCGGCAAAGCGGGAGAGTTCTTCCTTGTCGCGAATGACTTCTTGCTGCAAATGCACGACGCGCTGCGCCGCCTGCACGCGCACCAGCAACTGCTCCGGCCGAATGGGCTTTACCAGGTAGTCGTCGGCTCCCGCGGCCAGAGCCTGCCCGGCGTGCTCTTCCGCAGGGCCCGTGAGCAAGATGATGTGGATCTGCCGGCCGATCTTCGTTTGCCGCAGCGTCTGGCAAAGCTCCGGGCCGTTGATCTTCGGCAAATCCCAGTCGGCTAGGATGAGTTGAGCATCGCACTCGAGGAGTACGCCGAGGGCATCCTGACCGTTGCCTGCCACCAAGACCGTGTAACCGGCGGCACCCAAGTTTTGCGTGAGGAGCTGCACCACCGACGGATCGGCGCTGACCGCCAGAATCGTTAATGTCCCTGGCGCCCATGCACCGGCTGGTGTACCCAGAGGGATGACGGCGGGATTCAGCTCGGGAGTGCGCGCAGCCAGTTCGGCGAGGGAAGGGATCGGTTCGGTGGCCACCTCGAAGATCTTGCCCCACTCCTGCCATTCGGCCACGACACGATCGCCAAGGGTGATGACATCTTCTTCATCGATCGAAAGAAGTGCGCAACGGGTAAATAGTTCGGGCAACAACTGCCCCCGCTGGTCATCGTCGGCGACGCATAGCCGCGCAAGATGCTCGGCGGCGTGCAAGAGCCGGGCCATCAGCAGGGCCGCAGAATCTTGGGGCAAATCCTCTGTTTCTGGAGTGTCCTGGTGGCGGACAGCTTCTCCGAAGAGTTCCGGAAGGCCCCAGTCCTGCAAGAGTGCGATGGTTAATTCCTGATGATCGGTGGCGAACGCTTCGCGTTCCAGATCGTTGATTGGTTCGACCATCGCCTGCGAACGGGCCAACACAGCTGCGTAGGCCCCCGGATATACGCTCACGAGTGCCAGGGTTCCCACGTCCGAGAGCAGCCCGCAAGTGAAGGCTTCGTCTGGAGCGATTTGGCGCTGATTTATTCCCAGAACTTGGGCTGCCACTGCCCTGGCTAGGGATAGGGCCCAGAATTTCTTGTAGTCAAAAGCAGCGCAGACGGTATTTCCCGCTCGGCCGATCAGAGAGAATCCAAGGGCAAGGTCGCGAACAGCACGCATTCCCAACCGCTTCGTGGCCTCTTGCACCGTCGTGATGGGTCTTGATACGGCCGCCCAGGCGGAGTTCGCCAGCTTGAGCAAACGCCCAACCATGGCGGGGTCCGACTCGAGGACCTGGGCAATTTCAGCCACTGTGGCGCCTTCATTTTGCGCTAGACGCATAATCGCCAAGGCTACGCCGGAAGGACTGGGAAGTTGGCCCGTCGCCTTGAGTTCTACGAGCCGGGTTTGGCATTGCGACAGCATCGCCTGCTCCATCTCGGTGAGATCGTAGCAAGCTCAGTGCGTAGCGGCCACGCAACCAGCGAGACCGGTCAAACGCACTGGAGGTTCCTTCGCCACGATGGATTTATGCTTTGGAAGGAAGAGGTCGCCATTACCCGCCGAGCGAGCGCGCATCTCAGCACGACAGGGATCTTTCATCGACTTGATCACACCCTAGGTTAGAATTGCTGCCCGGTCAACTTTACCACACCGGAACTCCTGGAACGGAACGGAACTTTGAACGGTTGGAGGAAGTGATGGTCATATCCTGGGGAGCCTGCTGAAAAAGGGGTCTGACGCCCTACGATGCTTCACTGATTTCCTACCATCGCGAGGGTCTATCGCACTTCGTGGAAGGGGTCAGACCCCTTTTTCAGCAGGCTCCTGGGGCGGTGGCATTTCGTGATGGAAGGCGTCAAGGCGAGCGGCAGCGCTTGTTCTCCCCTCGCCCGGTACTCCGGGGAGAGGGGTCGGGGGTGAGGGGAGATTATGACCTGTCGCTCGCCCAAACAAGGGAGCTAACTAAAACTGACGCCTTGACGTTGCCTCCATCTCTACAGTTGCTTGGCCATCTCTTCGGCCTCGACCACCATTCCCTGGAGTAGTCTCAGCCCGAGTTCCCAGAAGGTTGGGTCGGTAACGTCGACGCCCAATTTGCCAAGAAGGACATGAGGGGCATCCGAGCCACCCGAGGCCAGCAGCTCGAGATACTTGGGAACGAACGCTGCACCCTCCTGCTTGTACTTCTGCACAAGGGCGAGCACGAGCAGTTCCCCGAAGGCATAAGCGTAGCAGTAAAAAGGCACATGGATGAAGTGGCCGATGTAAAGCCACCAACAGGCATAGCCATCTGTCAGTTGGACAGCATCGCCGTGCATGGGACGATTCGCAGCCATCCACAAGGCGCTAATCTGATCCGTGCTGAGTTCACCCTGGTCGCGCCGCGCTTGATGCATGGATTGCTCAAAGCGAGTGAGGACAACCTGGCGAAAGACCGTAGCAAAGCCGTCCTCGATCTTACTGCACAAGAGCGCCAGCCGGGTTCGCGGCTCCGGATAGAGTTCGAGCAAACGCTGGAAGGTGAGCATTTCGCCGAAGACGCTGGCC
Organism: Gemmataceae bacterium; assembly: GCA_035296965.1. GTDB lineage: Bacteria > Planctomycetota > Planctomycetia > Gemmatales > Gemmataceae > DATGZX01. The sequence goes on along the minus strand of DATGZX010000090.1, from coordinate 4,842 downwards.
ATCTCTGCCGTTGTCAACGGCGTGTCACATTGCAGGTAGCCAACGGGCCGGGACAAATACTGGTGCAGCCCGTGGCCGAGTTCGTGGGCCAACGTCATGACGTCTCGTAGTTTGTCCGTGTAGTTCATGAGAATATAGGGATGGACGCTGGGGACGGCACTGCTGCTGAAGGCCCCGCTCCGTTTGCCCTGCCGTAGCTCGGCATCGATCCAGCGATCTTCGAAGAAACGCTGGACAACCATGCCTGCCTCCGGAGCGAACGCCTGATAACTCTCCAGCACGATCCGGCGGGCTTGCGGCCAGTCACACGTTGGTTGCTCCGCAAAGACGGGAGCATACCGGTCGTAGTCGTACAAGGAATCCAGCTTCAATAGTCTTCGTTTCAGATGGTAGTAACGCTGTACGGTGGCATGGTGGCTTTCCGCTGCCGTCATGAGCGCCTCGACCACGGTGTTGCTGATTTCATTGGCCAGGTGCCGCGGGTCCATCGGGTCGGCGAAGTGCCGCAGGTCGCAGTCGGACTTATGGTCGTGCACCAGCGTGTTGAAGATGAAGGTCAGAAGTCGTGCGTTGTTCTCGAGGCCCTCCGTAAGCCCCGCGGCCGCAGCCTGGCGGATGGAACGGTCGGGATCGTAGAGCTTGGCATTGATCTGCTGCATGCTCAAGAGCTCGGTGCGCCCATCATGCTTCAAAGGAAACGTCATCGACGAAACGGTTTCGTCGAACAAGCGTACAAAGGCGGCGCGCCCGGTGACGGCCTTCTCATCGAGAATCTTCTCTTCCGGCTCGCTCAGGTAATGAGGCCGCCGGGCGCGTTTCCGTTCCAGAAAATGCCGGTATTTGGCTAAGGCTGGCGCATCGATGAGCTTGCGGGCGTCCGGCTCCGGAATCTTGATCCACTCGAGGTCAAAGAAAATGACGTGCTTGTTGATGGCGGTGCCCTGCTCGCGCGTGCGCGCGAGCAGAGCACCGCGCGCGGGATCATCCGTCTTGGCGGCATGGAGCAGGCCGGCATAGACCGCCGGCTTGTCCATTAACTCCGAGAGCTCTTCGAGGTCTTTGAGAGCGGTAAGAAGCAAACTTGGTGAGGGTCCGCCGTCGACCTGGATCCGGCCTCGGTAGGTATCCTCGAAAGCTTGCGCGCGACGCAAGGCGGCGTCCAGATCTACCGCGATCTGCGGATCGTCGACGGCCCTGTACAGGCCGTCGAGGTCCCATGCGACGCCATCGGCACTGCTGGACTGCTGCTGCACCTGCGCCATGTCACCGGCTCCAACGGAATTGGTTTGGACGGACTGTGAACTGTGGTGATTTTAGAGGAGGAGAACCGAGAACTGAAAGGTTAACTAGCGGGGCACGCGGGAAGGTTTGTGCCAGACCGCAAAGCATGCTTATTTGATTGCTGCGCAACCAATGCCTCATGCTTCGTATGTCCCTCGCCCCCGTACTCGGGGGAGAGGGAGGTACCTGGTCTCATCGCATTCAACATGGCCTGCCCCTCGCCCCCGTACTCGGGGGAGAGGGGTCGGGGTGAGAGGGGGCTGAGCAAACCCTTCATAGTCGAAAACCTTCACCCCCCGCTTCCTTTCGCTCTGCTGTCGCGTGGGCGAAAGATCGGTGCGTCGCCGTAGGCACGTCAGGTTCCAACTCTTCCCGGGACAACGGTGCGACCTGGACACCGCTTGACGACAAGAAGTACAACAGTGTCGGATTGAGCTTGACTGGTGAAGGCTGGGCAGTCGGACCGGGCGGCCGGATTGCGAAGTTCGCGAATTGGGACCTCCTGTGTCCTCTGCCCCTCTCCCCTCGCCTCTCTCCCCTATTCCCTCACCCCTCGCCCCTATCCCCTCATCCCTCGCCGAGCCGGGCGCGCTTGTCGTACAGGAACGTCAGATGGTGATCGACGTGATCGGTGTAGCCTTTGATCATGGCAGCCACCGTCACCGGGCCGCGGCGGTTGTGCGTGCCAAGGCGCTCGAAGGCCTGGTCGGGGAGTTTGCGCAGCACGCGGGCGAACTGGCGCCGGCCCACCTCGAAGAGGACGAGCGCGTCTTCCAGTGATTGTTCGTGCGAAAACAGGCGCTCGATGTACGTGTCCTCGTCCGCGTAGAGCAACGGCGGGTTCTCTTCGGTGAGAACGCGCTTCATGCGGTCGATGGCAATGGCATCGCTATCCGCCAGGTGAACGACCAGCTCCAGGATCGACTATTTTCCAGGTCCCGGCCGGGCGGTTACATCCTGCTGGTTCAACCCGGCCACCGCTTGCCGGAGCCGGGCACCGGACGCCACATACTCGTCAATCAGCCGCATGTCCATAGTCACGATCCTCCTGTTGAAAATAGTTCTGGTGTTCGACACGACAGATCCGCGTCTGGAAGATCTCGTACCATTTCGCCTTGCCGGCGGCTTGCGCGACGCGGTGCTCGGCGTGGCTGCCCCAGGCGTGAATCGAATCCAGGGTTTGCCAGTACGATACGGTAATGCCTTGCCCGTCCGCATCATGAACGCTCTCGATGCCAAGGAAGCCGGGCTGTGCCGCGGCCAGCTCGAGCATGCGCTCGGCCATGACGGCATACCCTCGGGCATCGTGTGTCGTGCGCCGCGAAGTAAAAATGACCGCGTAATTTGGCGGCCTGGGCGTTTCGGCTGGGAACTCCAGGGGATCCTCCAGGGTTGAGGCGGGTATCGACAAGATTAGGCCGAGAAAGGTTCACCTGAATACCTTGCCGCGCACGACCGTGCCGGCCTGGCAGCCAAGATGGATGCGGTTGCCCCGAACGCCGTGGTAGTCCTCCCCACCGCACGCCGCGCGTTCGCCGCGGTCGCGCCGGAGTCCTTGGGTTTGCGATATAATAAGCGCCCAACTTCTTCTAGGAATTCCCAGGCGGTAACCCCCTAACCAGAGCGAGCCAAACGCTTTTCGGCATTCACGGCCTGATTTGCGCGGCAGGATCTGCGGAGCGGATCCTACATCGCTCGGCGCCTCGATTGAAAGTGATATGATGCAAATCGCACTTGTAAGCAGTGGAGGCACACATTGCCGCGGCAACGACAAGACTACCTCACGGAAGCGAAGGATTGGCTGAATCGCCTTGAATTGTCAATTGTTGGGGATACTGCGCTACGACATCAAGATTCTCACATTGAGCTGGAAACGTTCTTTCGCGACCTGCTGAATCTCGTATTTGGCTGGAACCTCGATAACGCAAATACGCTTTTCTGCAAGAATCAGGACTCTTTCGATCTCTCGGCCGAAGACGGGTCGTTGGCGGTGCAGGTGACGGTGACCACGACCGCGGACAAGATAAGAAAAACGCTTGAATCTTTTGTTGGGACATACGACAAGATTTATCGCCGCCTGATTTTCGTCTACCCGGTAACCAAAATCCCTGAAAGTCGCGCGGACTTCAGCGACACGCTGAAGGGATTCGACTTCGACGCGGACCGCGATCGATTGGGATTTGGATCGATCCTGAGGGAAGCCCAAGGATTCACTATCGAGAAGCTGGAGCAATTGATTCAGTTGCTCAGGAAGGAGCTCCGTCCTCTCGGCGCAGCTCTTCCACCTGGTTTTGATCAGACCAATAGTCGTTTTCGCGCAAAGTGCGCCAAATGGGTACATGACACGTCATCGACGTTTTTTGTACCGGGACTAAACGTCACGATGCCCATCGAAGGTGCGTGGGTTCGTCTGAAAGTAATGAAGGACGACGAGTCGATCGTGGGCACGAAATCGTCGCTTGACGAGCAGTTCCAGAATTATCTTGAGTTCGGTCAAAGGGTTCGCGCCGGTGGCAGCGGTTCAATCGTTGCTTCGGATTCCGTGCCGCTGACGCATTCCCGTTCCGTCATTGTTGGTGGCCCTGGTGATGGCAAGTCGACAATGTTAAAGCGGTTCGCTTGGCGGTTATCGTGGGAGCCGCGAATCGTGGTACGTGTTCGACTGCCAATCGTACTACGAAGCATGCTCTCCGGACGGACTTTCGAAGAGGCGGTAAGATTGGTCGGATTTGACGGTAGCGGAATCGCCGACAACGACGCAATTCAATTGCTTAACTCGGCCGATTACCTTCTCTGCGATGGCCTTGACGAGTGCGATCCTCACAGAGCGCACCTGGCTGAGCAGATGATTCGATGGAGTGTCGGGCATAACGATTGCCGAATCTGTGTTGCGACGCGACCTGTGGGTCACGAAGCAGCGTTTTTACCGGGGTTTACCCATTTTGGATTGCAACCACCTGAGGACCATGAGGTTCAAGAGTTATCAAGAAAGTTGTTTGAGAAGGCGAGCCGTGACGACAGCTGGGTTCTCAAATGGGCCGATTTTGTGAAGGGCATAGACTCCAAGAGTGAGGCACCTCATCTCCGGAAACTAGCATCGCGAAATCCACTTCTCTTGGGATTTCTGATTCGTTTGACCCTCGATGGAATCGACATCGGCAAGACCAGGAGCGGATTGTACTCTCAAATTCTTGAGATAACTGCTCGGACGACCCCAAACGATCGAGAACCGGTGGTCATCAACGAGCGGATCGCGAAAGAAGTCGCAAATTCGTTGGCATGGAAGCAGACCCTGACGCCATTTTGTTCAATTGAAGAATCGCTACGGTTTGTATCTCAGCATCTTCGCGACGAATTCAATCTCGACGTATTGACGTCGGATGAACAGGCTAAGGCAGGTTTGCAGTTTTGGCAGAATCGGCGCCAGGGCGAACGCATCAAACTTTCTCTAGGTTTCGTGCCCCAGCCAAGGTTTCCTCGAGAAAACCCGTGTCCAAGGCAGCCGCCTTGCGTTTCCGTGCGATGCTCGTTTTGGCCGGATTCCGCTTGAGCAGGCTTAAC
>DATGZX010000089.1:0-3925 GCA_035296965.1 Gemmataceae bacterium | reverse complement strand
TCGCGCTGGTGCCTGCTGAAACGCCGCGAGAATCTGACGGACAAGCAGACCGTCAAGTTGTCGGAGGTGTTGAAGTACAATTTGCAGACGGTGCGTGCCTACCTGCACCGGGAAGACTTCCAGCGCTTCTGGGAATACCGCCCGCCGTATTGGGCGGCCTGTTTCCTGGTCGAGTGGTGCGCCCGCGTGCGGCGTTCGCGGATCGAACCCATGAAGAAGGTGGCGCGGATGTTGGAGGCGCATGCCGAGTTAATCCTGAACTGGTTCATAGCCAAGGGGACGATTTCGGCGGGCATCGTCGAAGGCTTGAACTATAACGTGAAACTCACCATGAGAAAGTCGTACGGCTTCCGCACCCTGGAGGCCGTGAAAACCGCGTTGTATCACCGTCTCGGAGCCTTGCCGGAGCCAGATTTCACCCACAGATTCTGGTGAGGAGGCCTCTTTTTTTGCGGGTGCCAGTTCCCAAGGCGTGAAGGTAGGATCACCTGCCATCGGACTGCTGTTGCCGAATTGGTCCTGAATGCGGCTAAGAAGCGTGGCGAACAGGTCGAGATCGTCGAGTGGCCTGGTGAGGAGCCAAAGCAGATCGACCTGGACGTGACGCCACTGGTCTTCGCCGCCGTTGCAAAGGGCCGATGGACCGTGCCACTGAATAAGCAGCCCGACTTGGCCGTGGTGGCCGGGCTGCCGTGGTGTTCCATTGCAACGCTCCATTCGGACGGAGAGCAGATCCATCGGGTTGTCGGTCCGGCGATTAGACAGAAGGGACAATGGGCGCTGCCAGTCCTTTGCATCATTTCCGATCCGGCTACAGGCTTCCATGTCATTGATGGCATGGCTACGGCCGCTTATCTTTGTCGAACTCGGCACGTTCACGGGAGTTTCTTACTGCGCGTTTTGCCAGGCCATCGCTGGTCATGGCCTCAAGACTAAGGCTTATGCGGTGGACACATGGGAAGGTGATCCGCATAACGGCAGGAATGGGCCCGAGGTCCTGGAAGAGCTTCGAGCCTTTCACGATCCACGTTACGGGTCCTTCTCCCGATTGCTTCCTTCGACCTTTGACGAAAGCTTGCCACACTTCCTGGATGGTTCCGTTGATCTGCTGCACATTGACGGCTATCACGTCTATGAGGCCGTCAAGCATGATTTCGAGACCTGGCTGCCAAAGATGAGCGACCGCGGCGTGATCGTATTTCATGACATCAACGTGCGCGAGAAAGACTTCGGCGTCTGGAAACTGTGGGAGGAGCTCAAAGAGCAGCATCCATTCTTCGAATTCTTTCATTGTCATGGCTTGGGAGTTCTTCAGATTGGCAAACAAAGGCCAGACGCCTTGAACGCGCTGTTCAAGGCCTCCGCTCAACGGGCAGCGAACATTCGGGCCTTCTATTCGCAGCTTGGGCAACGGCTCAGCGTTCAGTGGGACAACGAACGGATTGTTGGGGCTCTGAAGCGTGATCAAGAAGCCGATCGCAAGACCTTTCAAAATCAACTCGTGGATGTTCAGGCCGCAAAGGATCGCCAACTCCTTCCGCGCCCCGCGTAGCAAGGTCGCATAGTGAGCCCTCCATTGGCCAATTTCGGTGGCATCGCGCACGTTTCCCCACTTGCCGTGAGCCGCCAGGCAACGATTACAGCCGTCCGGACCGGGGCGCGGATTGTTTTCAATCGGAGCATTCGGGGGGAGTGCAACAAGCGGACTCTCCTGACCGACGCGCCTCGGATTAGCTGGAGTGCCACCGCGCGGCCCAGCTGCGTGTCCCGTGCCTCGGACACGGTGCTTATACCGCGGTGATCCAGCTCCTCGAGGTGTTCCGATTTTCCGAAACACGTTCCCCCGGCGGCGGGTAAGAGCTTCGTGGGAGGCTCGTTGGCTTAAGTGCGCGCTTCAGGCGCGCCGTCCGAGGCCGCCGACTGCGCGCCGGCAGAGGCAAACATTCTGTCCGACGTCGGCTCCAGCGGCAAAGGCAAGGGGAGCGGTTCAGCTTCTTGCCGGCGTGCTGGCTCCGATTCTTGAGTGGAGGCAGGCATAGCATCGGTGCCGACGGAGAAGTCGGTACTCAGCGACATGACCCAACATGCATTATTCGGCGGAAACAAGACAAGGAACACATTGCCGGCCTCTCGGCAAACTGGGACTTGAAAGGTCGGAGAACAAAGCGGAGCCGTTTAGCGCTCTGGCATGCGGTTTCTAAAGTTAGCGGAGATCAAATCTGGCCGGGAGCTTGCCGGCGACGAATTGAACAGCATTCCAGCCCTGCTTATGAGGATAGCGTGGAAACGATCGTATCTTTACCCGGAGGTGTTTGGTGCGAAGCATTATGCTACTAGCGTGTGTGGCAGGCGTTGTGTTCGGCGTTGCCGGCGTAAGTCGCGCGGAAGAACAAGCGCAGGCTGTTATCAACAAGGCAATCAAGGCCAGGGGCAGCGAAGAGGCGCTCTCGAAGTACAAGGCCGTCACCTTCAAGGGTAAGGGCGTGTTTTATGGCTTTGGGGATGGCATCGCGTACAAGATAGAAGCGGCTGAACAGTTACCAAACAGACACAGGGAAGTGATCAACGCTGACTCCCAGGGAAACTCCATCAAGAGAATACTCGTGGTTAACGACGACAGCGGCTGGCTCAACCTGAACGACTCATTGCAAGAGCTGGACAAGGACAAGCTCGATAAAGAAAAAGCACCGCTTCACGCCAACTTTGTCGCAAGCCTCGTTCCCCTCAAGGACAAGTCATACACGCTGAAATACCTTGGTGACAGCAAGCAAGGTGACCGCTTGCTGGTCGGCGTCAAGGTGAGCAGCAAGGGAAACAAGGACGTGAGTCTCTACTTCGACAAGGATACGGGACTGCTGGTAAAAGCAGCATACAAAGGCTACAACGCGAGCGGCGAGGAGGGGAATCAGGAAGCTATCTTTAGCGACTACAAAGAATTCGACGGGCTCAAGGAGCCGACGAAAATCACGATTAAGCACAACGGCGACAAATACAACGAAATTGAAACGACCGAGCTGCAGCATCACGAAAAACTGGACGACGGCGTCTTCGCCAAGCCGTAACTGCAGTCAGAACTCGCGCAGGGCACGAATGCTGCATCAGCTCTTCGTGCCCCGCGTGTTTGTAGTCTTGTTGCAATCCTTTCCACATGCCGCGCTGCTTCTGTCAGTCGAGGATTGCGGCCAGTGGTCGAAACTGGCGAAGGCGGGAGGCGACGGCAACGCCGCCGCGGGCTTCGGAGGCCTCGTTCACGCGTAATGCGCCGCCCCGCTGCGTGCGCGCGGATTAGCGCGCTCGACGCGAAGCTCGCCTGGGACCTTGGTGGCTGAGTCCGACGCGATTAACTAATACTTATGCAATCTTCACTATCCGACCCGGAAGTTTGCGGTGCGGACCTTTGGCTCCGAGCTGACTGACGGGCCGCTTCGGCTCCGTTCAACACGCCAGTTACAGGCGTGCTCGCTTGGCGAGACGCCTGTAACCGCCTATGTGTAAACTCCCGGGTCAGGCTTTTCGTGGGACTCTGGTTGGTGCGTGCTGGCAACCATCCAGCGATTTGATCCAACGTGGCTTGAGGGTTTTCGTTTCGTGGGCTTGTCTCGGGGTAGGGTATCCTAACTTTTCCCAGTTCTTGCAGCCGCCAGCGCGCACCTCGGACGGTCGGCGTCGGTTCCTTGTTGCTGATGTGGACCAATGGCTTTCCAACGTCGCCCCTAATGTAGATCAGGACGAATCCACTTGAACCACGTCATCGCCTCCGGGCGTAACCGGCACCGGTTCGAGAGGACGGCACTTGGCAGGCAACTGCTTCGCCAACGGGCGACGCTCCAACCTGCCTTGGCAATGCGGACAGCGCATGGGGTCTTGGCCGGTCCACTCCAAAATGCGTTCCATCCAGTTCTTGGGTGGGGGTGACGCGGGCTGC
>DATGZX010000088.1:0-18408 GCA_035296965.1 Gemmataceae bacterium | reverse complement strand
CAACACTTTCCGCAATACCTAGTTGTCAAAGAACTCTACGCCTGGTACTTGAACGTGCCGGCCGCCCTATCGCGTTACCCCACATCCAATAACTGGCCAGGAGCAAGGACACCGACTAACGTGCCCTCGCTCGCGGTCAGTTTGTCACCGAGACTCGAGAAACTGGTGTTCGACCATTCTTAGGAAGAAGCACGCGCCCCGTCAACAGAGGTTTCTCAAATCGCACCGTCTGTGGAGATGACGGGGTTCGAACCCGTGACCTCGTGGTTGCAAACCACGCGCTCTCCCAGCTGAGCTACATCCCCAGTTCCCTTACCGCCTGGCCTCAATGGGCGTACTTGGATTCGAACCAAGGACCTCAGCTTTATCAGAGCTGCGCTCTAGCCAACTGAGCTATACGCCCTTCACCCGAGGGAAATAAAAAAGCCAAACCGATTTAGGTTTGGCCCTACCCGACCCTGGTGATGGGATAGAGCGTCAACACTCCTCGCTGCTATGAATGATTCGCTGAGTCATGAACACGCTACCTTTGCCGGAGGCCAAAGGATCAACTTCCAAAGAAAGCGATCAGTGCGAGATAATTATAGAGGCGCGGGACAAAGTGTCAACCGGAAAAAATGCCACCATGCTCATCGATGTGCGCGATCTTCCGACGCTAAACGCTTACTCCGAAACGCTGTCGACAGAAATGTTGCCGGACGGCTCCGAGTGAGCTACATGCCGGCCGATTTCGTAGCCGAGGATCAGCGCCGCCAGCAATAACACGGCGACCAGCAGCGTGCGATGCACACGCTTGTTCGATCCGGCTGCTTGCCAGGTGGTGAGCCAACGGCGGAAGCGGGCTTGGCGGCGCAGGCGCTCCAGCCAGCGCCGGCTGACAGCGACCCGATCAAATTGCCTCACCGCCGTGGCGACCCCGGCAACCTGGCGTCGAGCGGCATCGTTATCTGGATCGACCTCAAGAACCTCCAGATAGGCCCATACCGCCTCTCCCAATTCTCCTTGACGCGTCAACGCGTCCGCCCGGGCCAATCCCTGTTGCAGATGGTCCGCATAGCTGACCAGTATCGACAAGTCTGCCCGGCAGCGGGGACATTCACGGGTCCACTCCGTTAGCGCTTTCTGGCACATCGGGCACATGAGCATGGCTGCACTCATAGCAGATATGCATAGTTAAGGAGACGATCGTTAAGCACCGCGCTAGCTTCTTCCATCTTCTTCTTGTCCGCGGCGCTCATGGCCACGCGGACTGCCCGACATAGTACTTCAAGCTCACGCCGATCCTCGGCATCTTCGATGCCGGGGATGACCTGCCGCTCCGTTTTTCTCAGCACTTCGAGCGCCTCCCGATACTCCGGGAGCGCTTCGAACCTCACCGTGCGATGGAGCAGATCTTCATTGCTGCGCTTGAGCTTGATCAACTGGGAGGCATCCAGCGGATCTTCGCCGCTCTGCTGGATGGCGAATCGTTTGCGGTGCCGAATGTGCAAGTCGTGAAGCTCGACCGTGAGGATGCCGTCGTCGCCGTATTCGTAACTGACTTCGATGGCGCCGTCGCGCTGAGCACGGGGCGGATCAAACTCCCAGGGAATCTCGGCCAGTTTCACGTTCTCGGGACTCTCCGGATCGTCGTAGGTGTCGCCCTCGTACACACTGATCACGACCCGGCTCGCTGGGTCGGCGACCGGATGGTAGGTCTTGGTAAACGAGCAAGGAATGTCGACGCCGCGCTTGATGATAGGATCCAGGTAGATCTGGCGTTGATCGTCGACCGGATTGGTGCAAAGCGAGTGCTCCAGCTTGACGCTGTAGCCATAGCGATCGAGCCCTGGGGCGTTTTGAAGAATCGCGGACACAATGGCTGCGCCTTGGGCCACACAGGTCATGGGGTCTACCTGGTCAAACGGCTCGGGCTGCTTGCCCGCCATCTTCTCCGTGACATAGCGGCGGATCAGGGGGATTTTGCTGGTGCCGCCGACCAGGAGAATCCGGTCAATGTCTTTCGGGCGCAGCCCGCGCAATTTCAGCGCCTCGTCGATGGCCGCCCCGGACTTCACCACCAGCGGCATGAGCACGCGCTCGAACGATGATCGATCGATCTCCTCTTCCAGGTTCAGGTGGCGTTCCGGCACGAGTGCGGCCCTGCGCGCCACGACAAACGGTTCGCTGGAGAGGTCAATTTTGGCCTGTTCAACAGCCAGCATGAATTGCTGGCGGTATGGGGAATTCAAGATGTCGTAGCCGGTCTTTTGCTGGAAGCGCTCGGCCAAGTGCTGGGCCAGGAGAAGGTCGATGTCGTCGCCGCCCAGTTTGCCGACGCCCTTGCTGCTGATCTCTTCGAAAATGCCATGATGGATACGGAGAATGGTGACGTCGAGCGTGCCGCCGCCGAAATCATAGACCAGGATCGTCTGTTCTTCATCCGCGTTGAGGCCATAAGAGATGGCTGCGGCTGTCGGCTCGTTGATTAGCGTCAAAACCTGAAGGCTGGCGGCTCCGGCGCAAAGCTTGGTCGCATGCCGGGCGAGGCCCTTGGAGTTCGCGGGGATGGTGACGACCGCTTTGGCGATGGTTTGCGACAGCCGGGCTTCCGCATCCTTCTTGAGCATGCTGAAGAGCATGACGGCGATCTGTTCGGGACGAACGTCCTGGCCGATGAGCGAGACGCGTTCCGGCGATCCCAGGATGCGCTTAATCGATCGAATGGAACGCTGTTCGTCGAAGGTCTCTTTCGCCTCCTGCCCGAACGCCAGCGTGCCATCACGTCTGATCGTGACCACGGAAGGAGTGCACGGGAGCCCTTCACGGTCGGGGATGACTTCCGCCTTGCCATACTGAAAGTCGGCGATGACTGAGTTGCTGGTCCCGAAATCGATCCCGATATACGGCATGGCGCAACCTCGTAGGCGTCTCTACCTTTCCGTGCAAGTATAACAAGCGGAATAGGCGAGGTAGAGATTTCCTACAGGTCATTCGTATTTGCTTGCGAAACATTGCGGTAGGGCGCTGCCGCATGCAGGCGACCGGGTGCCGTCAGTCCTTAACGGCTGCCACAAAAAAGTCCGTCCGGATGTGCCGGGCCGTTCACTTTCCCGGCAGGCGCGGGAGGATTGGGAGACGGTGCCAGGCCGCGCTCCAAATCCAGCAAGAATTGTTTGCGCCACAATCCTCCGCCGTAGCCGCCGAGCTGGCCGTTCTTGTTCACCACACGATGACACGGGATAAGAATACCGATCCGGTTCAAGCCATTGGCCCTGCCCACGGCCCGTTGTGCACCGGCGCAGCCGATCGCACAGGCCAATGCTTCGTAAGAGCGCGTTTCGCCATAGGGAATTCGAAGCAGTCCATCCCAGACAGATCGCTGGAAAGGTGTACCTGGATAAACCAGAGGAACCTTGAATTCCTTGAGCTTGCCGGCGAAATAGCGTGCTAATTCATCCTTGATTTGCTCGAGATGCTCGTTGTCGCCGGGAACAACTGCGCAACGGAAGCGTTTGCGCAGTGTGACAAATTGTGCTTCGAGCATGCGCCGGTCGGTGAATTCCGTCAAGCAGACCCCCTCGACGTTTGCGCCGACGACCAGAGGACCGAGCGGGGTCTCCACCCAGGAAGTCACGATACAGTCGGCCGAGCGGCTGCGACCGGGTGGCTCCCCAAACGTCCGCGTGAAAGCCTCGCGAAAGCCGCTAAGCGATTCGTATCCCTGGCCAATAGCCACGTCATCCAATCCCGCGCCTTCGCGGATCTGTCGAAGTGCTTGTCCCATGCGTCGTCCCCTGCAATAGGCTTGAAAGGTCATGCCGTAGTGTTTCAAGAAGTAGCGACGCGCCCGCGCAGGATCGATCGACATCTTGCGAATATCCGCATCGGTCACCCGTTCGGACGTGGCGCGTTCGACTTTCTCCAGAAGCTGGTTCACCCAGTGGGGCGGCTTGCCGTCCGTATCCATCGGCCGACAGCGCTTGCAAGGTCGAAATCCTGCGAACAGGCCCTCGCGCACGCTGGCGTAGAATTCCATGTTCTTCGTGAGAGGCTTCCGCGCCGGACAGGAGGGCCTGCAAAAAATGCCGGTAGTGCGGACGGCGACAAAAAACACACCGTCGTAGGAGGTGTCTCGCGCCAGAACGGCCCGTTCCATTTCCCTTGGCGTCGGCAGCTTGCTCATGGCAGAATCGTACTGCTTCGTCCGGACGGCTTCTACCGATTTCTGAGCGCGGAATTCGGATCTGCCAAAGTTTTGACGATCGGCCCACTCAGGTCTTGTCCAGCTCGCGTCGCAGCAGACCGTTGAAGGTGGGAAGGCCGTCGATCTCCCAGGCGCGCTCGATTTGTTCCTTGAGTCCGCGATTGGCGATTTGCAGCTTCCGCCAACCGGCGGCGTCGGGGTGATCCGGATCGAGCTTGAGAGAGTCGTGGGTATCGACAGCGAAGAGGCAGGTAGCGCCTTCATCGTGACTGATTACTTGCAGTTTCAGATGAGGATATATGGAACTGCCCAGTCGGAAGGCGTAGCCGCGTGATCCACCCCCCGAGGTGCGCAGGCACTCGCAGATAGGAGGCACGAGGAGCGGCTCCAGAGACTGGTCGCCAGGGATCTCCAGGAAAATCAACTTGGCCGGCGTGATCGTCGTCGGCCCACCGGGGTAAGCGAGCTTCAAAAATGTTCGGCAAGCGCGACCGAAAAGCGCGGGCGTCAGCCCCTTCATCTACACCGTCCTTCTCAGCGAGGAGGAGACAAATAATCGACCAAATAGGATAATAGGCCTAGTGTTTCAATTCGGGACGCCGATGTCAACGGCTGACCGTTTTCTTGCAGCCACTGGTTCTGGACCAACAAATCGTGCCGGACAGTTTGAAGACAAGATTGGAAGAGAGCGAGGAATCCATTCGACTCAAGGATACCGGTGAAGAATCCATGCGGAGTTCGCCACGCGCCCTGCCTTCGTTTGTGCGCGCTCGCGAAATTTGCGGAGGCCTTCTCACTGCTCTCGGCGGACTAGGGCTTCTTGGCTGGCAGGGAGGTTGGCGTGGGTTGAGAACGATTGGCGCCGAATCGATTCCGATGGCACCCAGCTCGGCGCTGGCGTTCATCTTGCTGGGAGCGTCCCTCTGGCTGCTGGCGCGCACGCCCGCCAGACGATGGATCACATGGGCCACTCTTCTCTGCGCCGGCCCCGTGGTCTTCACGGCGCTGCTGCGCCTTTTCGACTTTTTCCCCGGCGCCAATCTGGGCACAAGTCACTGGGCGTATCTCTCCTCGGAGGATTCGTCAGACCAGGCTACCGCAGACCAGATGGCTTTTCAGACGGCGGTCACTTTCCTCCTCGGCAGCATAACGGTGCTGTTGCTCACGGTCCCGGGCAACAGGCGGTCGGTCAGGTATGCCGCCAGTTTCCTGGCAGTGGTGGTTGCATCTCTCGGCCTGATATTCGCGCTTGGTTATTTCTATGGCGCTCCGTTTTTTTCTGGCCCGGCTGCAATACCCATGGCGATCAACACGTCGCTGAGCTTCGTTGCTCTTGGAGTGGGCCTGCTGCTGACGGCAGGACCTGAGACCCCGCCGCTGCGGCCGTTGGTCGGCCCATCGGTGCACGCCCGGTTGCTGCGCGCCTTCCTGCCCTTCACGGCCCTCACGGTGTGCCTTGTCGCGTGGTTGATGTATCTGATTCGGCAGCGAGAGTCGGCTCCTTCGGCGGCCCTGGTTTCCGCGCTGCTGGTCGTCGCGGCAATTCTGCTGGTAAGCATTATCTGTGTCCGCATCGCCCGCACTGTGGGTGGCGACCTGGAGCGCGTCGACCATGAACTACGCGAAGCGGAAGGTCGGAGCCGGCACTACGCCGCAGAGCTGCAGGCACTCAACACGTCCCTGGAGCGGCGGGTTGCGGAACGCACGACCGCGCTGGAAGCGAGCCGCGACCACTTGGACCAGTTTTTTTCGATCACAACGTCCCTGGAGAATCCCGATAACGTCGAAAGGACATTCGATTTAGTCCTGCGCTTCTGTCAACGGCTTGGCTATGAACAGGCCATGATCTCCTTGATCGACCAAGAGGCGCGCGTCGTGCGCGGAGTCCGAGCCGTGGGTGCCCTCACCGAGGTCTTGCAGAGGACGGTTCGCGCGCTCGACGGCAACGACATCCTGGCGGTCGTGGCGCGCGCGGGGCAGACGGCCTTCGTCAAGGAATCTCTCGAAGACGCGCGCTGTGATCGGGTCGCGGTCGCGGCAGCTGGAATCCGCAGTCAAATCGTCGTCCCTCTCTTGAGCCAAGGCGCTGTTGTCGGGACGCTCCAGGTGGGATCGAGGCTCCTCCTCGACCCCACGCCTGAAGACGTGCGCACGCTGGAAACCTTGGGCAATCAGGCGGCTCGTGCATTGACGGGATTGCTGCGGCTCAAGGAGATCCAGCACCTCAACCGCGAGCTAAGACAAACAGCCGCGGAATTGACGCACTCGAATCAACAGTTGCACGAGTTAGCGGAAGACTTGCGCGAAAGCGCTGCTTCGGAACGAAGGGCCCACGAAGAACTCAAGAAGGCCCAGAGCCAGATGGTGCAGTCCGAGAAACTGGCAGCACTGGGACAATTGGTAGCAGGTGTCGCCCACGAACTCAACAACCCGCTTTCCTTTGTCAGCAACAACGTGGCGGTACTGCAGCGCGATGTGAGTGCCTTGCGCGAGATATGCGAGCTCTACAGACAGGGGCAGCCGCTCCTCGAACTGCATCGGCCCGAGCTACGTGCCCGCATCCGCGAGCTGGAAGAAAAGATCGACCTGGACTACACGCTGAACAATTTAGACGGGCTGATGAACCGATCGCGGGAGGGACTCAAGCGCATCCAGCATATCGTCAAGGACCTGCGCGATTTTGCCCGCCTGGACGAAAGCGACCTGCATGAAGTTGACCTCAACGCGGGCATCGAGTCGACGATCAACATCATCCGCGGAGAGGCCAAGAAGGAGCAGGTTGGACTGGAATTGAAGCTGTCGCCCTTGCCGCCCGTGACCTGTTATCCCGCGAAGATCAACCAGGTGGTTCTCAACCTGGTAACCAATGCACTCGACGCATGTTCCCCTGGCGGCAAGGTGACGGTGGCGACACGAGCGCAGGGGGACGGAGTAGAGATCACTGTTGCTGATGACGGCACTGGAATTGATCCTGCGATCCGCGAGAAAATCTTCGACCCTTTCTTCACCACGAAACCTCAAGGCAAAGGCACGGGTCTGGGACTGAGTATTAGCTACGGCATCGTGCAAGCGCATGGCGGCGCGATTGATTTCGAATCCGGCGTGGACCGGGGAAGCTGCTTCAAAGTACGTCTGCCCCTTTCCTTGCCGCGCAATGGGGAAACCGCGAATACATAGGGAGACACGGGAAAAGCCATATAAAACGCTCACCGGAATGCAGACCGATGGAGGCGAGCGCTGTCAGCTAGCCCAGACAGGTATGCATCGACATCCAATGCCCTGGAGATTTCTCGATGGTGCGGCGCCATACGATCCTGGTCGTAGATGATGAAACCGACGTCGTGCAGAGCGTGCAGGACTTGCTGCGCCTTGAGTATAGGGTGATCGGGTCGAACCGCGCCGGCGATGCAATTCGGATTCTCAAGGACCAGGAAGTCCACATCGTCATGACCGACCAGCGGATGCCCGACATGACAGGCGTTGAATTCCTGTGCAAGGTTCGGGGGGATAACCCCGACGCCGTGCGCCTGCTCTTCACCGGCTACGCCGACATCAAGGCCGTGATCGATGCGATCAACCAGGGGAGCGTCTACCGCTACATCACGAAACCCTGGGATCCGGATGAGTTGCAATCGATCATTCGCCAGGCTTCCCAGCAATATGACCTGCTCTTCGAAAGAAAGCGGCTGCTGACCGAGCTGCAGCTCAAGAATCGGGAGCTGGAGCAGGCGAACACCGAGCTGAAGGGCGCCAATCAACTCAAAGAGGCATTCATCCGCGTCGCCAGCCACGAGCTGCGGACGCCGTTGACCATTCTCTACGGGCTAACTCAGTTGGCCCTGCGAACGCCGGATCTTGCCTCACCCTTGCGCGAGTGGCTATCCTCGACGCACCGTGCAAGCGAGCGTTTGAATTCCCTTGTCGATCAGTTGATCAAGATGTTGTCGGCCGGGCAGTTTGATCGTTCACTGGAACGCCGGCCCATCGATCTAACGGGATTGATTCAACAGGCAGCGCAGGACGTCCGGCCCTTCGTGGAGCAGCGTCGCCAGGGACTGGCGCTCGACGTGGCAGCCGATCTGGGCTCTATCGATGGCGATGCCGGCAAGATCCGTGACAGCCTGGACAACCTCCTCTTGAATGCCATCAAATTCACGCCGGATGGAGGCAAGATACAGATCGCCGCTCGGCGGCTTACAGGACCAGCAGTTGAGATTTGCGTATCCGACTCGGGAATTGGGATCGACCCGATCGCCCGGCCCCATTTGTTCGAAGCGTTCTTCACCGGCTTTGACGTCTCCCGGCATTCATCTGGGCATTTCGAGTTTGGACGCCAGGGCCTGGGCCTGGGCCTCAGTCTCGTCAGAGCCTTTGTGGAGATGCATGGCGGATCGGTCGGTGTGGCGAGCGAACCGGGCAAGGGATCGACGTTTACCATCATCTTACCCGAGCATCCAAGCTGAGCATTCTGAGGCCGAAGGCTATTCCACGCGACAGAAGACCGCCTTCAAATAGCGGCCCTCGGGCACGTGGACCAGAAACGGGTGATCCGGCCCCGCTCCTGAAACCTGGATGATTTGCAGGGTCCGACCTGCTTGCCAGCTTGCGCGGCGCAACGTTTCGAGAAAATCGAGCTCGCTGATCAGCCCGGTGCAGGAACAGGTCAGGAAGATCCCGCCCGGCGCCACCGCCTGAAGTGCCAGCCTGTTCATATCAAAGTAGCGCTTCAGGGCGTAGTCGATGGATTCGCGATCGCGTGTCTGTTTGGATGGGTCGAGAATAACCACGTCGAAACGCTCGCCATTGGCCAACGTATCACGGAGCCAGGGAAAAAGATCGGCTTGAACGAAACGAATGCGCGCCTGGTTGAGGTTGGCATTTTGCCGAGCCATCCCCAGGGCCTGCTCATCCAGGTCCACCCCGACAACTTCCAGGGCATTGCCGAGAGCCTTTGCATAGACGGCGAAACCGCCGGTGTTGCAGCAGAGATCGAGAACGCGCCGTCCCGGGCAGAAGCCCGCCAAAGCCTTGCGGTTGTCGCGCTGGTCGAGAAAGAAGCCGGTCTTATGCTTGCTGCCCGCCGCGACGCGGAAGCGCACACCGTGCTCCGTAATCGTTCCAGGAGCGGGGGCCTCTGGGGGCCGGCAATCAAACGATTCTTGCTTCTGGATGTGCTCCTCGGCGAACCAGTAAAAATGGCTGCCGGGGAAATGGCCCGCCAATGCCTCCTGAATCACGGATCGAAACCGGAACATCCCGGCTGAGAAGAATTCCAGCACCAGGGTCGAGCCAAAACGATCGACCACCAGGCCGCTGAGAGAATCTCCCTCGGAATGCACCAGTCGATAGGCATCTGTAACTGCCTCGAGTCCCAGCCAATCCCGGCGGAGCGTGCTGGCCCGGCCGAGGCGACTCGCAAAGAACGCTGCGTCGATCGCCTCGTTTGGATTGGTCGTGAGCACACGCAGGGCAATGCGCGAGTGGCCATTATAGAAGCCTCGACCAACCCACTGATTATCGCGGTCGATGATATCTACCACGCTGCCGCCGGGAATGCGCGTCGCCGGTTTGTCGACCATCTTCTGAAAGATCCACGGGTGCGAGGATCGCCGGACGATCTGGAGACGTACTTGCGGTAACTCCGCTGGTGAGGGAGCGGCCTCGGAAATGGACATGCGAAAGGTAAAGCCCAGAAGAAGAACATCGGATCAGGCCAATACGCACACTGCGGCAGTCTTTTCATTATAGACGGACCAGCCGGCACTTAAGGTGCTGAACCGTAGCCGTCGCCGGCGGGTCTTGGCGGCGGCAGGCTGGGAATGACCTGGTTCTTTTGATAGAATTCTTCTCTTCCGGAGGACTCTCTGCGCGGCGGTCGTAGACTGCCGGATCCGTCCGGGCCAAGTGGTAGCCTGGTGCTCCGTCACGTAAAAGTTCGTAGTTCCGGCTTCGGCCGGGAAAGCCGCCTGAAAGCGAAGCTACGAAGCCAGCGCGAGCTGAACGATCAAGCACCAGGGTGTAAAGTTGTCGTTGTCCAGGGCCTCAATTGCAGGGGTCACCATGTTGCCAGAAACGAATCCGTGCGGATCCTTCCGCGTAGAGCGCCACGGTGATATCGCCGTGATCATCCCGGCCTCCGAAGTGGAGAGCATGCCCGAGAACTTGATCCAGCAAGCCGCCGAATTGGTGTTGGCGCCCCTCCGCAAAGATCCCCCGGCAGGTCTCGTCATCGATCTCACTCAGGTGAAGTTCTTTGGATCGGTATTCATCTCATTCCTGCTGAAATGCCACATGTTGGTAAAGAAGCACGGCAGCGAAGTGGTGCTGGCCGGGGCCTCCGAGCGCGTGCGTGAGCTTCTTCATCTAACCGCCCTCGACACGCTTTGGGCGCTGTACGACTCCCGCAACGATGCCCTGCAATCCCTGGCAGGGTCGGATTGACCAATCGGAGCTCCGTTTTCTTCACGAGAAGGACTTCAGGATGAAACGTCGTTCAGTTCGCGACGGAGATGCTGCCTTTCAACAGGTGAATGAAGAAGACACTCACCACGAAGAAGAGCGGCAGCCCGTTGGCAGCGAACAACTCATCCAGCAAATCAAGGAAACGGCAGACAAGCTCATTCGCGACCAGGCCAATCGCGGTGACATCAAATTGCTGAACACGGCGCTGAAAGAACTGCGCTACGCGTTCAAGGTATTTGCTCCCTATCGCAATCGTCACAAAGTGACCGTGTTCGGCTCTGCGCGCTTGCCGCCCAGCCACCCGGCTTATCAGCAGGCGGTGGAATTCAGCAGGCGCATCGCGGAGGCCGGCTTCATGGTCATCACCGGCGCCGCGAGCGGCATCATGGAAGCCGGCCACGTCGGAGCCGGGCGCGAGCACAGCATTGGCGTCAATATCCTGCTGCCATTTGAGCAGGAAGCCAACGCGATTATTGCGGGTGACGTCAAACTGATGCATCTGAAGTACTTCTTCACCCGTAAGCTTCTTTTTGTGAAAGAATCAGATGCCGTCGCCCTATTCCCGGGCGGCTTCGGCACCCAGGACGAAGGCTTCGAGGTCCTGACCCTTGTCCAGACGGGCAAGAGCCATCTCTTTCCCATCGTCATGGTAGACGAACCGGGCGGCGACTACTGGGTTCGCTGGCACCGCTATGTAGAAGACGTTTTGGTCGCTCGCGAAATGATCTCGCCCAACGATTTGGCGCTTTACAAGCTGACCGACTCAGCGGAAGAGGCGGTGGCGGAGATCACCCGGTTCTACCGCGTTTACCATAGCATGCGCTACGTCCGGGGCGATCTCGTCCTGCGCCTGCAACATACGCTTGCGGAGCCGCTTCTCGAACGCATTCGGCACGAATTTGCCGATATTGTGGTCGCCGGCACCTTTGAGCAGACGACGGCTTTGCCGGCCGAGGCCAATGATCCGCATCTGGCATCCCTGCCCCGCCTCCGGTTCCGGTTCGACCGACGCAGTCTGGGAAGACTGCGCATGCTGATCGATACGATCAACAGGGACGGATGAAAAACCGGCACGCAAGCGCGCGGTGCTTCGCTGCGTTCATTTCCGGAATCGATTGAGCACTTCCAGGCCGTCCTTCCGAGCGGATTCCAGCGCCAGCGCCACGAAGACCCGCGACGGCATATGCTCCTCTTCCAGCCGAACTCCTCGCTGAAAGCCCTCGACCGCCTGGTCGCGCATATTCAGTTCAACACGCACAAGCCCGAGGAAATAGTGATAGCGAGCATCCTGGTCATCCAGTTTCACGGCGGCGCAGAACTCCTTTTCAGCCTCGGGGAATTTGCCGTCTTGATACAAATGCAGTCCATTCGTGTAACGCGCGTACGCTCGCTCCGGCTGTCGCGCATGGACGCCGGCTGTCCCATTCAACGAATCGTATGGGTACGAAGCACGGCGCTGCGCTTCCATATCTTGTAACTTGATCTCTGCCGCTTTGAGCTTCGCGCGGGCGATGTGCAGGTCCCTGGCCAGAGCGTTGGAGGTTGCGACGGCGGCATTTGCCTGTTGGCTTGCTTCCCTGGCTGACCGCAGTGCTTGCTTCAGTTCCGCGGTTTGTGCCTCCGCGGCCCTTTTTTCCTCTTGCGAACGGTTGGCGTTGTCAGCGACCGCCAGCGCCTCCACCGCGAGCGGCCCCGCGTGAAGGTCCACGAGGATGTTCGCGAGAGGACCAATTAAACGATCGGCGTCGAACTGGAGGAGCGCTTCGGCATCCCGGCGCGGGGATTGCCCATCGCTTCCCAATTCCCCGGTTCCCGGGCTAGAAGACTCCGCGTGTTCGTTCTGAGAAAATGATGCAGGCTGTGCCTGCTGAAGCATACCATCGTGGATCAAGCCTGCTCCATGGAGCCTCAAACCCGCGGGCGGTTCGAATCCGAATGTCCAGAGAACCAGGCAAGCAATGATGCCGCAGCTCGATCCGAGAGCGGCGGGGAACCAGGGCTTGGCGGATTTCTTAGCAGTCGTTGAAGATGAAAAAGACTGTGTCTGCATGCTGACGGGCAGAGGCGGATTTGCAGCCGGGAGCATGGGAGTCGCTGCTGCCTTTGCAGCATGCGCCATGTCGTGGCCTGTCTCCTTGACTTCGGCGAGGTTAATTTCGAAGCTGGCTTCTGGCGACAAGTCATCTTCGAATAACTCGATTCCCGGATCACGGCTCGACTCGGGTCGTTCCTGAGACTGTTCGCCCAAGATCTCCGAAGGAGATTCTTTTCTTGGCGCGTCCGAGCCGTCCTCGCAAGCGATCAAGAATTCGTATTCTGAGTCGTTATCGGGCGCAAACTTCTCTTCCTGATCGCCCTCGGCCTCTCCCACGTCCTCTTCGTCAACGACGATTCGCGACGTCCGTTTGGGATCCTCGGCGGCCGCCAAGGGTGAGTCAGGTGAAGAAGGCCTGGGCAGTCGAACGCCCACCGAATCTGTCCAGCCTCTGCTTAGATCTTCCCAGGTTCCGTTGAGAAGGTTGTCATTGTGAGCCGGGGCTGCTTGCTCCGAACTCCCGCCGTTCAGGCAGCTGGAGGGGCTGCCGCGACCAGGTCGATTACCGACCATGCTTTCCTTAGCCATCCGTGTAGTACTCCCCTAAGCAAGGTTCGACTCCAGTGAAAGGATGTGACGGGATTAGTAGCTTGCCTTAAGCGACGGGTGTAAATTCCAGAGAGTCGGTAGTTGGTCTGCACCACAAGCAGAGTCATAATAGACCAGTATGAAGCACACTGCCACCCCTCAAGCCGGATTTTTCTTGCTGTGGACGATCACCGGACTATGCGGGGGTCTGGCGCAGCTGTCAAGCTGCGCTGGGGCGGAGAAAGAGACAAAGTCTGCCGACAGCGGAGTCGTGCTGTTTCGTGAGCAAATCCGCCCCATCTTGACCGGTAAGTGTCTGACCTGCCATGCCAGCGACAAACGCAAGGGCAAGCTCGACCTGAGCAGACGATCCCTTGCCTTGGCAGGCGGTCGAAACGGCCCTGCGCTGGTGACAGGCAAGGCGGCCGATAGCTTGCTCTACCAGAAGCTGGTTGCCGGCGAGATGCCTCCTCAGAACCCGCTGGCGCCGGAGCAGGTCGCCGCGTTCAAGAAATGGATCGAAGCGGGCGCGCCTTACGACGGCGAGCCTCTGACCAGTGCGGTCCAGCGCGCGGGTACTGACTGGTGGTCGCTGCAACCCATCAAGAGGCCGACGCCTCCCGAGGTGAAGAACCACAAGTGGGTGCAAACTCCCATCGATGCATTCATCCTCGCCAAACTGGAAGAAAAGGGCCTCGTACCTGCACCCGAGGCAGGACGAGCCACCCTGATCCGAAGGGCCACCTTCGACCTCCTCGGCTTGCCGCCAACGCCTGAAGCCGTGGCCGCATTCGTGTACGATCCCGACCCCGATGCCTATGAGAAG
The DNA here is from genome assembly GCA_035296965.1 of Gemmataceae bacterium. Taxonomy (GTDB): domain Bacteria; phylum Planctomycetota; class Planctomycetia; order Gemmatales; family Gemmataceae; genus DATGZX01. The sequence continues at coordinate 4,311 of DATGZX010000088.1, read as the reverse complement.
CTGATTGACCACCTGCTGGCTTCACCACACTACGGCGAGCGCTGGGCAGGGCACTGGCTGGACGTCGTCCGATTCGCGGAGAGTCAGGGTTATGAAACCAACATGCCCAGGCCCAACGCCTGGCCCTACCGGGACTACCTCATCCGCTCGTTCAACGAGGACAAAGCATATCCTCAGTTCGTTCTCGAACAGCTAGCCGGCGACATGGTACGCGACGGCGATTGGCTCGTGCAGTCCGCCACGGGCTTTCTGGTTGGCGGCGCCCACGACATCGTCGGTAATCAAACTGTGGAGGGCATGCTGCAGCAGCGCATGGATGACCTGGACGATATGATCGCGACCACGGGGGCCACTTTTCTTGGTCTCACGGTGAATTGCTGTCGCTGTCACGATCACAAGTTCGACCCGCTTACGCAGCGCGATTACTACGGTCTTCAGGCGATCTTTGCGGGCGTGCAGCATGCCGAGCGCGACTTGGCTCCCGCCGGCATCGACAACCGCGAGCGGGAGGTCGCACAGGTTCGAGCCGAGTTGGCGCGCCTGGATGAGGAACTGGATGGTTTCGAGCCAGTGGTCCAGGGAAGCAGCACCTCCGTCCAGCGCTCCGCGGTAAACCCGCGACGAAATGTCGAGCGCATCGTCCCCACGGAAGCCAGGTTTGTCCGTTTCGTAATCAACGCCACGAACGACAGATCGGAGCCCTGCATTGACGAACTGGAGATCTACTCGGCCGACGGCTCCCATAGAAACGTGGCGCTTTCGGCCGCGGGCAGCAAAGCACACGCCTCGTCAACCTACCCAAATAATCCTTCTCATAAATTGGAACACCTGACCGACGGCCGCTACGGAAACACCCGCAGTTGGATCTCCAACGAACCCGGCAAAGGCTGGGTGCAGGTCGACTTGCCGCGCACGGTAAAGATCGGCGAACTCGTTTGGGGAAGGGACCGTGAAGAGAGATACCAAGATCGCCTTGCCACGGACTATCGCATCGAGGTGGCTGTTGAGCCGGGCCAATGGCGCGTGGTGGCCTCATCAGCGGATCGAGCGCCGTACCATGCTGGCGCCACCGCAGATGCGCGTGGCCTCTCTCCCGACGGCCGGCAGCAACGAACTGCCCTGCTGTCAAGGCGGACGCGGCTCCAGCAGCGACTCAGCAGCCTTCAGTCGGGTGTGAAGGTGTACGCGGGCACGTTTAGCCAACCGGGGCCCACTCACCTTCTCCTGCGCGGGGATGCGCTCCGCAAAGGCGAACTGGTGCAGCCGACAGGCCTTGCAGGTGTTCGTCCTCCGCTCACCCTTGGTCCCAACGCTCCCGAGGCTGAGCGTCGCGTTGCCCTTGCACGCTGGATCATTGCCCCGGAAAACCCGTTGCCCGCGCGGGTGATGGTCAATCGCATCTGGCATTACCACTTCGGCCAAGGCATCGTGGCGACGCCGAGCGATTTCGGCTACAACGGCGACCGGCCTTCTCATCCCGAGCTGCTCGATTGGCTGGCAAGCGAGTTCACGCGCAACGGCGGCCATCTCAAGCCGATGCACCGCTTGTTCCTGCTGTCGGCAGCCTACCGGCAATCCGACCGCCCCGATGCGCACGCGCTGGCGGTGGATCGACAAAACCGGCTTCTGTGGCGGATGACGCCGCGGCGGTTGGAGGCCGAGGCGGTGCGCGATGCAATCCTCTCCGTGAGCGGCCGTCTCGACTCGCGCATGGGCGGCCCGGGCTACGACGTGTGGGAGAAAAACACCAATTACGTAATGGTCTACAAACCCAAGGCGGAACTTGGGCCGGAAGAATTTCGCCGTATGATCTACCAGTTCAAGCCACGCACTCAGCAAGACCCCGTGTTCGGGATCTTCGATTGCCCCGACGCCGCCCTGGCCAAGCCGCGGCGCACGGTCTCCACCACCGCACTGCAGGCCTTGAATTTGCTCAATAGCAGATTCGTGCTTATCCAGTCGGATTCCCTGGCGGAGCGGCTCAGACGCGAGGTGGGGGATGATCCAGGAAGGCAAGTACGGCGGGCTTTCGGACTCGCGCTTGGCCGGCCGCCCACGGAAGCAGAACAAGCAGCCGCTGTCGCGCTCATCGGTAAGCATGGCGTACCGGCCTTCTGTCGAGCCCTGTACAATGCCGATGAATTCCTTTATGTGGATTGATTCCGAAAGGAGACTGCACGTGGGGACAACTACCATGGGACAGGTCCGCGTGAAAGCAAGGATGGAGAACTTGCTCGATTTGCTCCAGGTAAGAGAAGGCAACCTAAGTCCGGATCAGGTCCGTTTTGTTGAAGTCGATGACGGCATTGTCGACACCGGCGCGAAGCTCCTATCGTTGCCAAAGCGTTTTATTCGACAACTCGGGCTCGAACACTTCGATACACGGCAAGCTCGTACAAGCGCCGGTCTGGTGACCTGCCAACCCTATGCAGCCGTCTGGCTAACGATTGAGGGCCGGAAGTGCACGGTCGATGTCGCCGAGATCCCCGACGATTGTCCCGTGCTTATCGGCTACTACCCTCTCGAATTGCTCGATTTCGTGGTCGACCCGGTCAACCAGCGATTGATCGGAAATCCGCAACACGGCGGCCAACAAATGCTCGACTTGTTCTGAGCAATCCGCGCCGATTCAATGAGGTTCATGACCAATGGCGGACGCACCCTATTCTCCGGAGCCAACCGGATTTCCCCTCCACCTGCTCACCCGGCGTTCATTCTTGACCGATCTCGGCAGAAGCATGAGCGGCGTCGCCCTTGCCTCGCTGCTGGCCGAGCAGGGGCTCCTGGCGGCGGACACTACAAAGCAAGCATCGCCAACCACCCAAGATGACTCACCCTTGTCCCCGCGGCCGCCTCATTTCCCGGCCAAAGCCAAACGCGTGCTTCACGTCTTCTGCACGGGCGCGGTCAGCCACCTAGATACCTGGGATTACAAGCCGGCATTGATCAAGCGCCACGGCCAGCCGATGCCGGGCGTCGCTAAGCTCGTTACCTTCCAGGGCGAAAACGGCAACTTGGCTCAAAGTCCGTGGAAGTTCAGGCCGCGGGGGAAAAGCGGCAAGTTCACGTCGGATCTCTTGCCTCTTCTGGGTGAGTGCGTGGATGAGATGTGCTTCATCCACTCGATGACCTCCAAGACAAATACGCACGGTCCCGGCGAGGTCTTCATGAGCACCGGCTTCACGCTCGAGGGCTATCCGAGCGCCGGTTCCTGGGTGACCTATGCTCTGGGCACGATAAATCGGAACTTGCCTGCGTACGTCGCCATTCCGGACCCGCGGGGCGTTCCCCAGCAGGGGCCGGCGAACTGGAACAATGGTTTCTTGCCGGCCGTTTTTCAAGGGACCGTCTTCAACGCCGATCAGCCGATTGCCAACCTGGCCCGGCCCGAAAGGGTGTCGGAGTCGGCAGACCGCTCGACGCGCGATTTTCTCCGCCTCCTCAACGAGGAACACCTGCGCCGTCATCCCGAGGATACGGAACTCAAAGCCCGGATTGCCGCCTATGAGTTAGCGGCACGCATGCAGTTGAGCGCTCCGGAAGTCGGCGATCTCGCTCGCGAAAGCTCCGCAACACGCGAACTCTATGGTCTCAATGACAGCAACCCGATCCTCGCCGGGTTCGGACGCAATTGCCTGCTGGCCCGACGGCTTCTCGAACGCGGCGTGCGCTTCATCACTCTCTTCAATGGCGCCTTCGCCATGGGAGAAGGGAATCTCAACTGGGACGGCCATAGGCACATCAAGTCCGACTACGATCGGCATGGTCCGATTCTCGACAAGCCCTTGGCTGCGCTGCTCAAGGATTTGAAAGCGCGCGGCTTGCTCGACGACACGCTCGTGCTCTGGACCACCGAATTCGGCCGGATGCCGACGTTCCAGAAAGGCGCCCAGGGCCGCGATCACAACCCGAAGGGCTTCACCGCGTGGATGGCCGGCGCCGGCGTCAAACACGGCTTCAACTTTGGCGCGACCGACGAGTTCGGCTACGAGGCTGTCCAGGACGTCGCCACCGTCTACGATTTCTACGCGACCGTGCTGCACCTGCTGGGTCTCGATCACGAGAAGCTCACCTACTATCACAACGGCATCCAGCGCCGGCTCACCGATGTGCATGGACACGTCATTCGTCAACTTCTTGCTTGAAGAAACCAGGCTGAATGGACCAACGCCGGGGTGAAACTATGAAGGAGGCCGAAGCCGACTGGTGGAGTCCTTTGAGTTCGTGGTAAACCGGATATTGCGTGTTTAACAATATCAGTTTCCACAAAAGGAGAACCACCGTGAAGTACGTCGGCATCGACCTCCACAA
>DATGZX010000087.1:0-87916 GCA_035296965.1 Gemmataceae bacterium | reverse complement strand
AATCATGTGAAATCTTACGATAATCCCAGGAGAACGCAGCTGATATTGTCACTATGTGTTTTGCGAAATGGAGGTCTGCGATGCGGAAAAATCAGGGCGAACGCCAGTTGGGCCTTCAGCACCTGTTAAACATGGGCTAGTAAGCCGAGGTCCTCGCTGACGCTTCGGGCTAGTATTAGTGGAATTGTGCACGGTGATGTAGACCAGGCCTCTGGCACTGCAATTGGCAAGATGGCCCGTGTCGATAGATCATTCATAGAATGAACATCGATTCTATCCGTTGGTCTTCTTGCACAGAGGGACTTTCCTATGGTCGTCAAGCCGAGAGTCTTTGTAACCCGGATCATTCCAGAGGTTGGTCTCGGCCGGATCAGGCAGCACTGTGACGCAGAAGTTTGGACAGATCCGCTGCCGCCGCCTTACGCAGTGCTCCGCCAGAAGGTTGCGGAGTGCGAAGGCCTAGTCTCACTGCTCACGGACAGGATCGATGCGCCCCTGCTCGACGCCGGCTCGCGCCTCAAGGTCGTCAGCAATTACGCCGTCGGCTTCAACAACGTCGATGTCCCGGCGGCAACGGCGCGCGGTATCGCGGTTGGCAACACACCGGGCGTCCTCACGGATGCCACGGCGGACATGGCCTTTTGCTTGCTCATTGCGGCTGCGCGCCGGCTCACGGAGGCCTATCAATACACTCTGTCCGGCCAATGGAAGACATGGGAGCCTTTGGGGCATTTAGGACAGGATTTGGCTGGCCGAACCCTTGGCATTTTGGGGATGGGCCGGATAGGTTACGCCCTGGCCAGGCGCTGTCAGCGCGGTTGGGACATGAAGGTTCTCTATCACGATGTTCGGCGCAACGATCAGGCCGAAAAAGACCTGGAAGCCAAATTCGTGGACCTTGACACGCTCTTGACCGAAGCTGACTTCCTGTCGATTCACACAGACCTCAATGACAAGACTCGGGGGCTGTTCAACGCGGAGCGCTTTGAGAAAATGAAGCCGAGCGCCGTTCTCATCAACACGGCACGTGGGCCGATCGTAGATCAGAAGGCTCTCTACGATGCACTCAGGGCGGGGCTCATCTTTGCGGCCGGCCTCGACGTCACCGACCCCGAACCCCCCGCAACAAACGATCCCCTGCTTAAACTGCCAAATCTGATCGTCGCCCCGCATATCGCGAGCGCCACGATTGGCACGCGCGACGCCATGGCAGCCATCTGCGCCAATAACCTCATCGCCGGTTTGAACGGTGACAAACTCCCTGCCTGGGTCAACCCGGAAGTGGAAGCGACTCGCCGACGTTGAGCGTGGGGTCGATTAGGAACTCCTTCCTTCCCCACTTGCAATCCGGATGCAGTCCAGCCAGACTGGAGATGTAAGTGGAAACATGACCGCGTTCGTGCATCCCTCGAGAAATCGACAGCTGCCGCTCAAGGTAACTTCCAGCGATGGCATCTGGCTTTCAGTGTCCAAATCCAATGTGTTCCCACGTCGTTCCTTCGCTGACGGCGTCCGGACGTGGTGAATTGACGTGCCCCAAGTGCGGCACGCCGCTGAAACATCCATTGAAGCAGGGCAAGCCGAAGCCACAGGAGGCTGCCAGGACTCGACGTCCATCAAGTTTCGGTGAGCCCCTGGTGCCGCCCGCGGCTGAGCCTGCCTCACCCATTCCTGAAGCCGTGCCGGTGGCCGTTCCCCTGGGGCAGGCAATCGAGTTAGTGGAGTCGGTGCCGCTAATGGAGTCGGTGCCGCTTACTGATTCTGGTGCGCCAGAGCCGCCGGCCCAAAACACGTTTTCATTCGAGATGCAGCCACCCGCCGGCAAGCCCAAACGACGGCTTTCTGGAAGAGTATGGCCGTGGATCCGGTACGCCGCTGTGCTCGTCCTTGTAGTGGTCGCCTTGCTGATCGCGCTGATCTCCTGGCGAGTGCTACCCAAGTACTTACGTGAGAACCGGGAGGTTGCCGGCGACATCCTCGAGTTTCCTCAACTCAACTGCAAGTTCATCAAGCCCGGTAGTCCTTGGGAGCCCGGCCACGGAAACATCAAGGCCAGCATGAAGGCGTGCCTCGTGATGCAGCGCCCAGAGCCAGAGGCGTCCTGGCTGGCGCTTGTCGCTCAGGACTTTAAAGATCACACGCCGAGCGCGGCTGAATTGAAAGACGAGGCCGTGCGTCTTCTTGGCAATTACTTCAACAAGGACAACCTTGAAATGACGTCGGGGGACACGCGGCTGGCAGGACTCAAGGCCCAGCTTTTGGTATTTCGCGGCGAAACAGAGGACAACCCCATGAGCGGCGAATGTGCGATGGTGGCCTCTCATGGTATAGCTTACTGGTTCGTCACCTGGGCTCCCGCTGGAGCAGCCGAGACCATCCAGGCCGAGTTTGCCAAGCTGCGCGACCGACTCGGTTTGATGAACGAGCGCAAGCATTGGCGGGAGCCACCCAGGGTGGAGAATTCGTTTCACGGGCATGCGCTCGATTATAGCCTGCGGGATTCCCCTCGAATCTGGCGAGAGTGGATGCCTGCCTCGGATTTTGATGCGGCCGCGGACATGGCGCTGGTCGCCCGCGACCCTTCGGAGGCAGGTGGGAAGCAAGATCAGAATACCAGTTTCGCGGCGAGCATCTTGTTCCTGGAATCGAAGGGAGGCCAGCCGAATCTCTCTGCGGCCCTGAAAGCGGCCCAATCCCTCTTAGAGGCGCAACAAAAGGCCGTTTATCCAGAGACTCGGATTGAAACAGTCGAGCAAAAGGAATCGACCGACAAAGCCGAGGATCTTGGTGGACTGCCTTGCCTTGTCTGGCATCTGCACGTGATCAATGGTGAAAAACGGCATCGTTATGTAATGCTGGGGGCCATTGATTTGCCGGGCACAAAGCTCATCTTCGAGTGCGAATGCGCGTGGGATGTCCGCGCCGACTGGCGGCCGAGGTTCATGCGCGTGCTGGAGACCTTCCAATCGGATGATTCCAAAAAGTCGGCAGACCCATAGCCCATGGAAACGAACTGAGTCTCGATACGTGTTTGAGCAGCCTACCGAGCTGGCGGCATGGCTCCAGGAGGGGGCGCAAGAACTTGTGAACCGGGTGCGCCCGGCGCAAGGCCTGGAGGCTGAACGGGAACCGCGCCAGGCGGAAGCCCGGGCAGTTGTGCGCTTGTAGGGCCAGGCGGAGGGGGAGGAGCCGTCCCTGCGCCGATGCTCCGGCCGCGATTGCGCAGGTTTTCCGCTTCGTTGCGAAGTTCCGTCGCGTTGGGCACGTGACGCGGCTCAAGTTTGTAAGTGAAGGTCCGCCTGTCCGTGATCCGCCACGGGATAATGTTCTCGCTGAAGAAATCGAGAGGGAAGTACTCGTACCAGGGCGAAGGGATTTCTTGCTCGATCTGCTGTGTTTCAAAGCCTTCTTTCACGAGGGTGAAGTTGTACTTGCCATAGTAGACAAAGTGATCGTCGACCGGAGTTTGGCCGATCATCTGGCCGTTGCGCATCACCATGGCGACTGGTGGATCTGAGTAAATGACATAACGGCGCTCGACGCAGCCGGTCAAGGAGCCCGCGCAAATTGCGGCGCCGATGAACCAGACATAATGCTTCATGAGATGCACTCGCCGGCTTCGAGCAAGAGTTCCAGGCTTCCATCGAGGGCCGACGCTTATAGGCGAGGCCCACTAGGCCGTCAAGGCGAATGGTCATCGGCTTCGCAGCCAGCCGGAATGGCAGATGATTACCTATCCTGTCTAAACACGCGCGGACTGAACGCTACCGGCTGATTGCCGCCGGAGAGTAGGTACTATGCAAGTGCTGCTCCGCCTTGTAGCATAAATAGAACACTCGCAAGGCACGGGATCCGGGGTGATTTCCGGTGATTGGCTTCGATTCGTTCGAATATGCAAGTTTGACCGACGTGGGGATTCGGCGCAGCCATAACCAGGACGCGCACGCCAGTCTCCTGGCGAGTGACGCCGAACAATGGCGGGAGCAAGGCCATATCTTTCTTGTGGCTGACGGCATGGGCGCTCACGCTGTCGGCGAATTAGCCAGCGAGTTGGCCGTCAGTTTGATCCCACACACCTATCACAAGTATGCGCCGCAGGGTGGCGTGCCAGCGCTGCGTAAGGCGTTCGTCGAAGCGAACGCGAGCATCCATGCCAAGGGCCAGCAGAACCCGGAATTTGGCGGCATGGGCACGACGACCACGGCGTTGCTTCTTCGGCCGGAGGGCGCGTGGGTTGGCCACGTGGGTGATAGTCGAGCCTATCGCATTCGGGGCGACCAGATTGAGCAGATGAGCTTCGATCACAGCCTGGTTTGGGAAATGGCCCGCCGCCAAGGCGTGGAACCGGAGGGCCTGCATGGCATTCCTAGCAATGTGATCGTGCGTTCTCTGGGCCCCGAGCCACTCGTCGAGGTGGACGTCGAGGGACCGCATGCCATTAAACCTGACGACATCTTTCTGATTTGCAGCGACGGCCTGAGTGGCCAGGTGAACGACCAGGAGATCGGCGCCATCGCCGGTTGTCTGCCGCCGGCCGAAGCTTGTAGGGTGCTTGTCGATCTCGCAAATCTACGGGGCGGGCCGGACAATATCACTGTGGTGATCGTCCGCGTGCGGCAGCAATCCCCTGCGAGGATGGAGCACTCGGGAGAACGGCGTCCCTGGTACCTGCGCATCCCTTGGCCGGTCTGGTGCTTGTTGATCGGCGTACTTCTCGCCGGAGAAGCGGCCTACTGTGTTTACTTCTTCCGGCATCCCGAAGACGGCGGCAGACATCCGAGCCTGCAGCTCTTTGGCTGGGGGTCTTTCGTTTTCTCCGCGCTTGCGATTGGTTCCGGGCTCGTCGGACTGGGACTCAATATTGCACGCGAAAAGCGTCGCATGGCGGCCGAGCCCGAGCATCCGCCGCCCAAGATTTATCGGCAAGCATCCTCCTTGATCGAACGCGCGCTCGTGGAGAAGTTGCGAGCTACCGTGGCTACATCCAGTCAACAGATCAAGGACAAACAGTGGGAACTGGATTGGAAGACTTACGAAAGCAACTGGACCTCCGCTGAGATTCTTCTCGGCCGGGGTGAGCTTGCGGCAAGTTTGCGTGAATTCTCACGCGGCATGCATCTCCTTGCGGAAGCTCTCCGACGCCAGCGACCACGCGGGCAAGGATTCGAGCCTCTTTGGGGTTGATGGGAAACACTGTGCTGGAACTTCTCTGCATCCTCTCCAATCAAGCGTTCACTTGGTGTCCGATTGCGGCACCGCTCCGAGGCTGCGCCAGAAGTACCAGGTCGCAATACTGCGGTAAGGCCGCCACGGCTCTGCGCGCTCGACCAGCGTAGCTTTCGTTGGCGTTTCGCTCAGACCATACTGTCTGCGGATTGCGGTCCGCACCCCCCCATCATCGACCGGGAAAACATCGAGCCTGCCCAACGAAAAGATCAGAAACATCTCAGCGGTCCAGCGGCCAATCCCCATGACGGGCAGAAGACTCGCGATGACCTCTTCGTCGGGAAGCTTGTGGATGCGTTTCAAGGGCACGGTGCCGTCCTGGATCTTCTCGGCAAGGTCGTAGAGGGCACGCGTCTTGGCGGCCGACAGCCCTGCCGTGCGCAAGGCTTCTGGTGAGAGTGCAAGGACGGCCGCGGGCGTAATGCCTGTCGATGCCAAGATCGATTCGAAACGCGCAGCGATGGCCGCGGCGGCTTTGGTGGAAATCTGCTGTGAGATGATGGACCGGACCAGCGCAGCGAAGCGGTCGGGCCTGTAACGGAGACTGCAAGGACCAATAGTCCGGATGATGGCTTTCAGAACAGGATCGCGCCGGGCAAGATAGCGCTGCGCGTTGCGGAGGACGGTAGCATCAGGAACGATCGTGCGCATGAACGGCTCCGCCTGAGTTGAGAGAATAAGGCCTAGGCTCTTCCAGGAATTGACCACGACCCTTTCCGTGCTCTTCAGTCTCCTCCGGCAGGGCTGGAAAATGCCGTGGGGCGCTGGATTTGCTCAGTTGGTATGCGTGGCATTGCTTTTCTTGATCTTTATCCTAGGTTTGGCAAGACGCAACCGCATGCCGACAACACCTCCGACTTCCGATGTGCTCATTGAAGAGAAGAAACTTCCTTTCGACTCAGGCAGAAGGCAGGTCGTTAGCTCCCGAGGCGGCGGTTTGGACTTCTCTTTCAAGCTGCTCGATAATCGTGGCGGCCACATCCACTCCAGTCGTCTTCTGAATGCCTTCCAGTCCCGGCGACGAGTTTACTTCCATGACCATGGGCCCCTCGGCAGATTCGATCAGGTCGACTCCTGCCACGCGGAGGCCGAGGACACGCGCGGCAGCAATCGCCGTCCGCCGATACTCTGCGGGAAGGCGGATATTCTTGGTCGTTCCACCGCGGTGGAGATTGGAACGGAACTCTCCGGCGACAGCTTGCCGCCGCATGGCGGCGACGACGCGGCGGCCGACTACCAGGGCCCGGATGTCCGCTCCGTTGGCTTCGCGGATGAATTTCTGGATGAGAATGTTCTGATCGAGGCCGTGGAATGCTTCGACAACGGAACTTGCCGCCATCGCGCTTTCGGCCAGGATCACGCCAATCCCTTGCGCCCCTTCGACCAGCTTGACCACCACCGGCGGTCCATCGACGCGTTCCATGCAAAGGGGAACATGCTCTGCCTGGCGCGTATACACGGTGGGCGGGACGCAGATATCGTGCCGGGATAGGATCTGGAGCGCGCGCAGCTTGTCGCGCGAGCGCGCAATTGCTTGGGATTCGTTCAGGCAGTAGACGCCCATCATTTCGAACTGACGAACCACGGCCAGGCCGAACACTGTAATCGAAGCGCCGATGCGCGGAATCACCGCATCGATATGGCCCACGGCTTGAGCTTCATAGAAGAGTTCCGGTTTGCGCCGGCTCACACGAATATCAAAGCGCAATGTATCGAGCACGCGAATGGCGTGGCCGCGCTGCTTGGCGGCCTCCACCAGAGCCCGCGTGCTGTACAGCGACTCGTTTCTCGACAAAACCACGATCTGCATGAAGGCCTCCGGCAGCCCGTTCGCTGTGCTTGGTCTTCAGCCACGGAGTTACGGTCAGGGCACAAAACGCTAAGGACTTTTCCTGCGCAACAGATACTTCTTGGTCACGTCGACGATGAAGTCTCCTTCAAGGGCTCTGCGGCCAACGATCATGCGGAAGAGCATACCGGAGCGATCGGTAATAGTCACCTGTACGCGCTTGGAAATCGGCCCGATGCGCAGGGTCGTTTCAATGAGTGGACGATATTCGCGCACACCGTTCGAGTTGCTTACGAGCACCATCCGCAGAACGGGCACGCGCGCGACCTTGCAGTGCGTTGGATTCTTTCGGTCCAACACGAGCCGCAGCTCTGCAACGGTGCCTGCAAGCGGATCTTCGAGTAATTCATAGCCGAGCACGTCCAAAGCCGTTGTGCGCGCCCCTGTGTCGATCTTGGCCTTCACGTGCCGCACATGGAACTCAGGAAGATCGACGAACTCTTTCCAACCTATCGTGATCAAAGAACTTGAATGCTCCTTCTCTCGAAAGAACGGACCCTCGGCCTTGGATGATAGGTTTTCCATTTCCCAATCCTCAGCTACCTGCTGCCTATTCTCCAGGTTTCTTTTTTCGCTTACGGACTTCCCGGATCTGGAAGTAAGCCAGGGCAAGCACCAGGAGCCCTGCCGCGCCGGCCACCATGGCGATTTGCCGTCCGCCGGGCAAAAAGTTCGACGAAGCCGCAGGGTCGTTCGCAGATTTTGGAGATGCGGGCGTCGATTCCGGGACCTCCGCGATCAGGTCGAGCGGTTGCGACTTGGGTCTGGCTTCTAGGACAACTTTTCGATGCTCCCTTAGCTCGGCTGCATCAAAGCGGCGATTCCACACGCAATCCTCGAAGATGATTGCTGCTGCGTCGATGTCGCCCTGGGCGTTGTATAGCTCACCCATTAGCCAGTACAGGCGAGTGTCCTCGGGCAGCCAAAGCAGGAGCTGTTGCACGATAGCTAATGAATCGGGTTCCAGCTTACTGCGCTCCTGGGAAGCGAGTTTACCGGGCTCGTACTGGCCCTGCTCGCCCACAAAGCGAACCGGCGCACCATCCTTGCCGAACAGGTTGTCCACGTTCTCGATCTTTTTCCCCCGCCCTCCCTGACCTGCCGCCTCCCGGTAGCGAAGCTTCAATAATCTCAGGTGGAAGCTCTCTGCCCGGCGAAGCCAGCGCAGCTGCTGCTTGGTCAGCCCCGGCCATTCCTCGGGCCAACTATCCAGCGCCTGCTGGAGATAACTAATAGCTCGATCGGGTCTGCCTGCCAGTTGGTGCGCGGTAGCCAGGTTAGCGATCGCCATGAAATTGCGGCGGTCCTGGGCCGCCACCGGGGTCAAGATTTCAACTGCTTCATCATACTGTCGTAGTCTGATCAATGTTTCTCCCAGATTCACTGCGTCGTCCGTGCCAAGCTTGCCTGAACGAGCCTTGGCCCGGAGGGCATCGCGCTCCGCCAGATAGCGCTTACGCTCGGGCCCTTCGGGTTTCTCAATGCCCAACTGCATCACGGTGCCGAAAACATCGCGGAAGTGGGAGAAGCTCAGTGGCTTTACGGTGTCTCCGTCAACAGAAGGCCCCAGGGGTGGTCCCGAAGATCTGTAAAGACCCGCGCGCAGAGGGTTCGAGGTCAAGAGAAGGGCCAGCACTACCATCACGGCATGTTTGGAAATCTGCTGCATGATCATTCGATACCCGCAGTTGAGATCCTTGGACACTTGGTCGCTCGCTAATGTTCCTCGCGTGGCACTGGCTGCAGCCCTCCCGCCTGACGGCTAAGCATCTCGCGAACCTCGCTAGTGATGTCGCAGCCCCCCGAAAGGTCGGAGATTAACGTCAACGGCGTATAAATGATGCCCCACGGTACTCCCCACCACCCAAGGAGCAGTGACAGAAAGGCATAACGGAGTCCGAGCAACAGTCCTGTTTCGCCTGCCTTCAAGAAGTAAGGCTGAGTTTGTCGGCGCAAGCTGACGAAGATGAGCGAGATACAATACTCGAAGAATACGAATCGACCGCCGGCCGCGATCGCCTCCTCCAGAGCTTCCGGTGCCAAGCCGTCTATACCGTGCACAAACATGGGCACATGTTCCGGTTTTTGGTCTAGAATTTGCTCCGTCCTTTCTACGTCGCCTTTCCACCCTAATTGTAGAAGGATTTACACAATTAGCTCGCAGCCGTGCTTAGAAGTTGGGCAGGCGCCAAGGGTACGGTACGAGAGAGCACTGACTGGAGGTCGAAGGATTGAGAATGAAAAACTCCCTGCAACTGCAACGCGAACTTGAGGATCGAATTCGGGAGCGCACCGGTCGCCGGATTCGCAATCTGGCCATCGAATTGTTGCCTGAGCGAGTCGTGCTCCGGGGGCTTGCTGCAACGTATCACATCAAACAGCTTGCCCAGCACGGCGTTCGCGACCTCCTCCCGCACGTCTTTCTCGAGAATGCGATTACCGTCATCGACAGTGCCCCCGTGGCCGGCTGATGCTAGCGGGACGGGTTCGCGCTTGTTGCACTGCCGAATGTGCACGTCACGCTGGTGGTGATGCCTCCCCTCGGTGCGAACCTGCCGACGACCAGGCAACGGACCGGCTTGCATGCAGCGACAAAATCATCGAGGAGTCGATTCACCAGGTGCTCGTAAAAGACCCCCTGGTTGCGAAAGCCTTGTAAATAAAGCTTAAGCGACTTCAATTCCACGCAACACTCCGCAGGCGTATAGGTATAGGTGATCGTGCCGAAATCAGGCTGGCCTGTCTTCGGGCACAAGCTGGTGAACTCGGGGCAGACAATCTCGATCGCATAGTCCCGCCCGGGATGCTGATTAGGGAACGTTTCGAGCTGATCGGCCGAAGGAACTTGGTTCATACCTCGATCCCTGCCCTCAAATCTGCAATTCACTGGATGGAAGCCGCTGGCTCCGAGAGCCGCGCGCCGTCTTCTTTTTAAAAGGCATGCCGCTTTACCGCAAGGGCCAGAACACGGCTCGCCCAGGGGCTGGCTATTCTCAAGGACCGCCTGGGACGGAAACGTTTGTCTTGGGGATGCCTTTGTGATGAAATCAGCGGAGCAGACGCGAGCGGCCCGGTGGGCTAGGAATATGAGGAACCCTTTTTCGCATGGGCTGCCGAGAAAGTGCGCGGCGGCTTCCGCGATTCAACCTGGCAGGCGTTCTGGAATTCTGCGATTGAGGGGCAAATTCCTGGAATAACGGCTAGTGGGAGGGTGCCTTCATGCCACTCGTGTGTTGTCCGGAATGCAGCAATGAAATCAGCGATGCCGCCTATAGTTGTCCTCATTGCGGCAAGCCGTTTCGAGCGGTCGTGAGATTGGGTTGCGATTACCGTTCGCGAACCACTATTTGCGGCTGGCCGTTGCTTCACGTGGCTACGGGTTTCGATCCGTTGACGGGCCGCAAGCGAATTGCGCGAGGGATTATCGCCATAGGCGATGTGGCTGTGGGAGTTCTGGCCTTGGGCGGGTGCGCGCTCGGAATCATTGCAATAGGTGGGGCATCTATCGGGCTGTTTGCGCTGGGCGGGTGCGCTATCGGTCTGCTCTTCGCGTTCGGCGGCGTTGCTATCGGCGGGATAGCGCTGGGCGGAGCCGCTGTCGGGGTGGTTGCCATAGGAGGTGGCGCAGTCGGTTACTACGCCTTTGGCGGCGAGGCCTGGGGTGTGCACCCACTTAGTGCGCTTTCCCAAGACCCCGCCGCCGTGGAATTCTTCCGAAATTGGCTAGGCGATTGGGTCAACCAGCTTGTGCGGAAGCCGTGACCCGAGGACATTACTTGAGCCGCTTGGAGAGTTCGTCTTCCAAGCCTCCCACTTGCTGAATTGCCCTGCTGACCACTTTGCCGTCCTTGTCAACCAGGAACAGGTTGGGCAGCACCATCACTCCGTACTGGGTTGCCAGCGGACTCTCCAGTCCGCCCGGTTGGAACAGGTGGAAGCCGGGAGCCGGCGAGCGCTGCAGGAAGGCGTTGGCCTCTTCGGCGGTATTATCCAGGTTAACGCAGACCAGCGCGAGGCCCTTGGCGGCAAACTTGTCCAGCAGGAGCCGCAAGGTCGCGAAGTCGCCTACGCAGCGATCCTTGTTCCAACTTGCCCAGTAGTAGACGATGACGGTCTTGCCGCGCAGTTGCTCGATGTTGAACCGACCGCCGTCCAGAAGCGAGCCGGACAATTCCAGGGACTTGCCTTCCAGATCCAGTCGGCGCAGCGCTCCCTGGGCCTTGGCTCCGAGCGGGTGATCCGAGAAGTCTTTCGCCAGGCGTTGGTACCATTTCTTGGCCTCGGTCTCCTTGTTGACGAACTCGCTCACCATGCCCAGCTGCATCAAGGCTTCCGGGGCGTCTTCGGCACGAGGGTAAGCGTCGACAAACTTTGTCAGGCGCTCCAGCCATTGCTCCTGCACCTTGACGATGTCCGGACCAGGCTTGGCCAGCTTGGCCGCATTGTCCGCCGACATTTCGCGGAAGGTCACGTAAGCGGCGACGGGAGTGTTCGGCACGGCCTTGATGATCTGTTCCTCGAGGCGTGCGAGGCGCTGGTAAGCCTTCCGATCGTTGTCCGGGCTGTTCTGGGCAGCGGCGCTCAGGCAATCCGCCACCTGGCGAATCCATTGTTCGCGTTCTTCCGGCTTGACCTTGGCCACAATCTGCTCGAGCAGATTAGCGCGCTGCAGGTTGTAGTCCACGATGTCGGTATTCGGACCAGGAGCGTCCACGCCCTTGGGTGCCCTGGCGTCGAGGTCGCGCAACTGGTCGAGCAATGCCTGGACAGCCGGATCCGTCGGCGTAGCGCCCAGATCGCCCATGCCGTCCCCGATCGTGGGGGCATCAATGATTCGCCAGGCCAGGCCGACTTTGATCAATTCACCGGTCTGGATCCAGTCATTCTTGCCGTTCGTTTCGCAAAGGATGGTGCCGCGCGCATACTTGATCACGTCTTGCTTGTTGCCGAGAGTTTCGGCCGGCACGCACTGTGGCGCGGTCGTTTCCAGGTGCAGCCAGCGGGTCTTGTCATTAATATTGGTCAGCTTGCCAACGGTGTTCTGGAACTTGGCATAGGCCTGCTTTTGCAGCTCCAGCAGGCGTGCGGCTTCCGCGGCCGGCAGGTCGAGCGCCTTGATCTCCGTCTCGGTTATGAAGAGAGCCTGGATGCGATTGAAATCACGGTTGATGACGGCCAGGAGAATCTCCTGGCTCACCTCTTCGGCGGAGATCATTTTCCAGCCGTCGATTTTGCCATCCTTGTTCAAGTCAACGCCCCACTTCATGCCGCCGCTGTTCAGCCAGCGGAACTGGTCGGGCTTGGGATCGTATTGCGAGGAGAACTCGCGGTACACTTCGACACCATCTAGGTAGTAAGACCAGACATCGATTTTCCGGTCGCCATTCGTATCGAAGAACTTGCGCAAGGGACGGCCTTGGGGATCACGCACGAGCCAGCCGCTGCCGCCACGTTCGCCGCTCAACAACTCAACAGTGCAGGAGCTTTGCTCTTGCGCCGAGGGTGTGCTGTAGATGACGCCTTCCTGATGCGGACGGAGGCGAAGAATGTCGGCAGCCGTATACTTGGCGGCGTGCACGACGCTGCCGCCGGCCAGGAAAACCAGACAACCCGCCAATAGTCCGATGCCCTTGCGTTCCCTCGTCATCCCAATCTCCTTCTTGGTTTCAGCGCGCGACGGTGCGGCGACGCCTACAAGGTGAAAGGGGGCTTGCCCAGGCGGGGCATGGTTCAAAATGGAGTCAGGCACCCTGCGGGCCGTTCCGGCAAAGGTGCCTGACCCCTTTTTGAACCATGCCCCAGGTGGACAAGCAGCCCTCGCGAACTTATCTTCGGCAACGACGAGATCGGCAGTTCAACACAATTGGTTGAATTCGTGCTAATCGACAGAAGAGGTAAATTGCGCGAAGATGTCGAGAATTGCTAAGATGCTGGCGCGTTTCGCTGGAGTTGTCCCGTCCTGGAGCGAGGCGCGCTTCCGCGGTTTGACGGCGCCGTTGTTTCCGTGTGAACAAGCATCATTCGGAAATCGTATTAGCTTTGATTTATTCCCCAACTTGACGCATTTTCCCGCCCCAGCTATAATTTTTCACACAAGGATGGGCAGCATTGTAGTAACCGGCGCAACCGGCAAAGCTTACGATCGTGACGGGGGTGCAGAGAGGGAAGGCGAGCCGGTTGAGTCGCGCCCGAGCGTTATTTGGTGAGTGCCAGGGAGGGCGAAGCCCACGCTCGCAGACAATTGGCGTGATCGGAGCGACGCACAAGGACGTTCTTGTCCGTGTTCTTTGCCGACATCACTCAGGCAAGGAGAGCCCCTCGCAAGTGCAAGGCGCTCATGCCGCCAATTTGTCCTCGATCCAGCCTTCTACGCCTGTTGGCGGATGCGGCGGATCGGAGCGGTAGTGTCGACGTTTGCCTTCCTCGGATGACTCGATAGCGATTAGCACTGGATTCTGGAAGCAAGTTCGTTGGGGAACGTGCGTTTCCATGATCCGGTTCCTCCATTCCCGCAAGCGGGTGATCCTTGGCTGACGATCGGGTATCCCTGATCAAGCAGGCCAACGACATCGTGGACGTCGTGGGCAGTTATGTGACCCTGCGTCCGGTCGGTGCCAAATTCAAGGGTCTCTGCCCGTTCCACGACGATCATCGCCCGTCCTTCGACGTCGATCCGCGCCGGCAAAACTACCGATGCTGGTCGTGCGGAAAACACGGCGACGTCATCACCTTCGTTCAAGAGCATGAGCGCGTTGATTTTCGCGAAGCGCTGGAGTTGCTGGCGCGCCGCGCGGGAATAACTTTAGAAAAAAGAGCAGATTCCCCAAATAATCAAAGCCGCGCCCTTATGCTTGATATAGTGTGCTGGGCCGCCGAGCAGTACCACACCTGTCTCCTCGATTCGCCTCTCGCCGATGCGGCGCGTCGCTACCTGGGAGAGCGGAAGCTGCTCGGCGAAACCGTGCGCCGCTTTGGTCTCGGCTATGCTCCCGCGTCGTGGGATTGGCTGCGGCTCAAAGCGGAGCAGGCCGGCATGTCGGCGGAACTGCTGCAGACGGTAGGCTTGTTGCTGGCTCGGAACGAGGGTCAGGGCTATTACGACCGCTTTCGGGACCGCGTCATGTTTCCGATTCGGGATCCACGAGGGCAGGCAGTAGGATTCGGCGGGCGCATTCTGACCAGTTCCCCTTCCGCGGATCAGGGGGGGAAGTATATTAACTCAAGCGGTACCCCGCTCTTTTCCAAGAGCGAATTACTCTACGGACTGGACCAGGCCCGGCAGGCGGCAGCAGCCGCAGGTTTTCTGGCCGTGGTCGAGGGCTATACAGACGTTTTGATGGCCCATCAGATGGGGATTGCCAACGTCGTGGCCACCATGGGGACCGCGCTCAACGCCCGCCACGTGCGGCACCTGCGCCGCATCGCGCCGCGGGTAGTATTGGTGTTCGACGCCGATGCAGGGGGCAACACCGGTGTGGATCGGGCCCTGGAAATCTTTGTCGGCCAGGACGTGGACCTGGCGATCGCCACCCTTCCGGAAGGTATGGACCCTTGTGATTTATTGCTCCAGCAAGGCCCGGAACCGTTCCGGGCTGCGCTGACGAGCGCGGTCGATGCCCTGGAGTTCAAGTTGGACCAGGTGCTGACAAAAGATGCATCGCAGGGAATCGAGGGACGGCGCCGAGCCATAGACTCGGTGCTTGGCGTGATCGCCCTTGTTCCGGAGATGCCCGGGCAATCGATCGCCATCAAGCGGGAGCTGGCTATCACTCGGATTTCCCAGCGCCTGGCGATCAAGGAAGAAAGCTTGTGGGCGCGGCTTCGAGAACTGCATGAAAGCACCCAGATGCGCGAGCGCAAAGCTCCGGTTGCGGCTGAAGGCCAAGCGAAGGCAGAAACCATGGTCCGCGCCGCTCCAGCGCCTGCGGAAGAGCGTGAATTGCTCGAGCTGCTGCTGGCCAATCCGACTCTTGTAGCGGATGCGGCTGCCCTCATCACACCCGATCAATTGAAGCACCCGGGCTTGCGTACGCTGCTGGAAGGTCTCTATGCTTTGCAGGCCGAAGGTGAGCCGCCTACCCTCGACCTCCTGCGCTCGCGCATGGACAACACGCACTTGGTGGCAAAGGCTCTGGAACTGCAGGAAGTCGGCAAGATGCAGGGCGAGCCGGAGACCTGGTTGCGGCTCTTGCTCGCCCGGTTCCAGCGCAAATACCGGTTCGAGCCGGAGCATCAGGAGCTGAAGAGTCAGTTGTTGACCGCCAATAACCATGCAGCCGCGCTGGACTTGCTCCGGCGGCTGCAGAACCCAAACTGAGGACATGACGCCTGATATCTCCAATGCTGTGGGTGTCAGGACTCGAGGTGAGGAGGGCTTTGATGGATTTGAAAATGGATGAAGGCCTGAAGGCGTTGCTCGATTCGGGCAAGAACAAAGGCTACCTGACTTACAGTCAGGTCAACGAGTATTTGCCCGACGACGCCGTCAATCCTGAAAAGCTCGATCAGCTTCTCCTGATCTTGGAAGAGCATGGCATTGAGCTGATCGATGAGACAGAGGCCGAGGAACGCGAGGCCGGTCCCGCTGCCGCTGCGGGGCAGGACGGACCGCGCGAACTCGACATCACCTTCATCGAGGAGGAGGACAGTCGCCGCATCGACGACCCGGTGCGCATGTATTTGACGCAGATGGGCGAGATCCCTCTTCTCAAACGCGAAGAGGAGATTGCCCTCGCGAAGAAGATTGAGGTCACGCGCAAACGTTTCCGGCGGAAAGTCCTCGAATGTGACGGTGCCCTGCGCCAGGTCGTGGACACCCTAAGGCGCGTCCACCGGGGCGATCTACCCTTCGACCGCACGGTCAAGGTATCGCTCACCGAGAATCTCGAAAAAGACAAGATCCTTCAGCGGATGCCCCATAACCTGAAGACGCTCGAACATCTGATGGAGCAAAACGACAAGGATTTCGAGCAGATTGTCGATTTGCGCATTTCCGAGGACGAGAGGCGTAGATTGCGGCGCAACCTGCGTCTGCGCCGCCGTAAGGCCGTTACCCTCGTCGAAGAGTTGAGCATCCGCACCCAGAAGGTCCAGCCGCTCATGAAGAAGCTGGAGCAAATCTCGGCGCGGATGGACGAGCTCCAGCAGCAGATCGAGGATCTGAAGGGGCTGCGCAGCGCCAAGGAAGACCGCACCAACCTCGAGAAAGAGCTGGCAGACCTCATGCTCATGACGCTCGAGGAGCCCACCGTTCTCCACAAACGCGTGGAGATCGTGAAGAAACGATTTGCGGAGTACGAAGAGGCCAAGCGCGCCCTTTCCGGCGGCAACCTGCGTCTTGTGGTCAGCATTGCCAAGAAATATCGCAATCGCGGCCTGAGCTTCCTTGACCTCATCCAGGAAGGCAACACGGGGCTGATGCGCGCAGTCGACAAGTACGAATATCGCCGAGGTTACAAGTTCAGCACCTACGCCACGTGGTGGATTCGCCAGGCGATCACACGCGCGATTGCCGACCAGGCCCGTACCATTCGCATTCCTGTGCACATGATTGAGACGATGAGCAAGCTGCGCAACGTCTCCAAGAAGCTTCTGCAGGAAATGGGCCGCGAGCCGACGATTGAAGAAACGGCCCGGGCAGCTGGGATCACCATCGAAGAAACGCGCCGCGTGCTCAAGATCAGCCGGCATCCCATTAGCCTCGATAGGCCGGTGGGGGAAAGTGAAGACAGCTACTTTGGCGATTTCATTGAAGATGATACCGCTGAGTCGCCGGTCAGTGCCGCGACCCAGGAAATGCTCAAGGACAAAATTGAGCAGGTGCTCAAGACGTTGACCTACCGCGAGCGGGAGATCATCAAGCTCCGCTACGGTCTGGGAGACGGCTACACGTACACTCTTGAGGAGGTCGGCCGCATCTTCAAGGTGACTCGCGAGCGCGTTCGCCAGATCGAGGCCAAGGCCGTGCGCAAGTTGCAACATCCCGTGCGCAGCCGGCAACTCGAGGGCTTCCTCGATGGAGTTGTACGCCGCTGACGCTTGCGACCGCCGGTCTCTTCGACCGGCGGTTTTTGTTTCTATACAGTAATGAATAGCAGCACTATTCGGCTGGAAGAGACGAGAATGTTTACACCCTGCATTCTAGGCCGTGACACGTCCGCCGCAGCCATGAATCTCTGGCTCCCGAAATTCGAAGGAGGCATCCGCGATGGCTGGTCCGGCCACCATTCTGCGTGAAATTCACCGCTTACGGCGACATGCGGCGAACTTGAAGGCCGAGATCGACCGAATTCCACAGCTCACTAAGCTTCAGCAGGCCAAGGTCGCCCGACAGGAAGAGGCCCTCCGTGAAGCGCAGGAGACGCTCAAGCGGCTAAAGGTTTCGAGCCACGAAAAAGAGCTGCAACTCAAGACCAACCTGCAGCAAATTACCAAACACGAAGACCAGTTGAACAAAGCCGGTTCCAAGAAAGAGTACGACGCTCTCAAGGTTGAGATCAGTAGCGATCGCAAGAAATCCCAAGAACTGGAAGATCAAATCCTTGAAATCATGGGCCAGATCGAGGAGCGCACCGCTCAGATTCCTGAGGCTGAAAAGAACGTCAAGCAAGCCAAAGCGGAATTTGCGGAGCTCGAGAAGAACCTGCAGGGGCGCGCGGAGAATCTGGCCCAGCAGCTCCAGGAAGCACTTCGCACACTTGCGACTGTCGAGGAAGGGCTGCCCCCGGATATCCGTCCGCTCTATGACCGGCAGGTAAGTGCACGTGGCGAAGAGGCCATGGCCCAGGTGCAGAACCGCACCTGCATGGCGTGCTACACGGAGATCACTGCACAAGCTTTCAATGACCTGATGCTGAGCCAGTTCGTGCTCTGCAAAAGTTGCGGGCGGGTTCTCTATCTGCCGGAATGAAAGGCATTCCTCTGACCGCAGCTGAAGACGGGCAAGAGCATTTCTCCAGATCGATAGAAAAAGAGCCAAAGAGCGTATCCGAATAAGGGGGACAGGACCTTTGAACTAGAGGTCCTGTCCCCCTTATTCGGATACGCTCTAAATCAGCTGGCGGGCCACTTGAAGCAATTCGGCGAGGCGGAACGGTTTCGCGAAGACTCGCGCTGCTCCCAATTCGAGGAGCTGCTCGTGGCTGTAGTCGCCGCTGTGGCCGCTCATGAAGCAGCACTGAATGGATGGATTCATTCCGCGAAGAGCTGCTAACGTTTCCACGCCATCCAGGTCCGGCATCCGCACATCCAGTAGGACAAGGCCGATGTTTTCGCGATTCTGCCTGTACTGATCGAGAGCCTCCTGTCCACCGCTGGCCAGCCAAACGCTGAATCCGTGTTGGCGCAGGACCATGTCCAGCAGCGTCCTCACCGGCACCTCGTCGTCCACCACAAGGATTCCAGCCGGTCGGGTTTTCAACGGCGGCGGTTGCTTTGCCGTCTCTGAATTTTCCTGTCGCTGGTTGGCAAGGATCATTTCCATATTCCCCGCAAACTTTTGAGTTATTCCCCGGGTTTGCTCCACGGCCGACTTGGGCAAAAGGTCGATCTAGCAAGATATCACAGGCCGACTGAATTGCAAGGAAAGTCGAAGCTTTGCTCGAAGTTAAAGGGGGTCCGTGCGCTTGATGAAGCGATCCATCAGGAACGGCGCACCAGCAAAATGAGATTGCACAGGACGCTGACTCCGAGCACGACTGCGAGAACAACGATCCAGATCATATGGTTCCCGGCCGCTTTCTTAGATACGCGCGCGTGGCCCTCGCCCTCATCCTCGTCCATTTCGCCGCTGGCCAGTCCTCGCAGGGTGCCGGCGCCGATGCGGTCTCGAGCAAGCTTGGGCGGCTCACCGTTGAGCAGGCGTTCCAGATCGATGATGAGATCGCTGGCGGTGCGGTAACGTTGACGGCGGTCCTTGGCCATCATGAACTCCACAACTTCGCCCAGTCCCGATGACAACACCGTATTGAGATGGTCCGGGGGCGTTAATTCTTGTTCGAGGTGCGCATCGAGAACGACATCGATCTTGCTTCCTGGGAACGGAGGCTGCCCTGTAACCATGTGGTAAAACGTCGCTCCCAGCGAGTAGATGTCGGCGCCCGCATCGATGTCTTCCTGGCCATGAATTTGCTCAGGGGCAATGTAATAGGGCGTGCCTATGGTCATGCCCTTTTCGGCGCGGGCCATGTCCTCATCTGCCGTCTCCCGCGCCATGCCCAGATCTGCCAGTTTCACGATTCCGTCAGGGGTAAGGATGATGTTGCCGGGTTTGACGTCCCGATGGATCAAGCCGCGGCGGTGAGCGTGTTCCAATGCCTGGGCCACCTGGAGGACGATATCGACCGCTTCCTTCTCGGTGTAGACTTTGCCTTTCTCCAATTCCTCTTTGATGGTTGTTCCATCGACGTACTCCATCACGAAATAATGGAGGCTGCCGGCAGAGCCGACGTCGATGGCCTGAACGATATTATTATGGCTAAGCTTGGCCGCCAGGTGCGCCTCGTGTTTCAGCCGCTCGAGCAGCTCTGGGTTGGCTGCCATGCGCGGATGAATCATCTTGACCGCCACCAGGCGATTCATGCTCAGTTGCCGTGCCTTGTACACGGTCCCCATCGACCCCTGGCCGAGTTTCTCCAGGAACTGGTAACCGGGGATTTGTTGGTGCAGGAGTGCGGAAAGCTCTTGACCGGCACGCCGCGCTTGATTTGGCGTCAGCGAACCGGCTTTGACGAGGCGTGTCAGAAAGGACTCGGCGCTGCTGCGCGTAATCGGCCCGAAACGGCAAGGTTGGATTTCTTCGCGAGTCACCAATCCGCGGCTAATGAGGGCATGAGCGAGGCGTTCTTCATCGGCATTGATGGCGGCCGGATCCGGCTTCGCCGCTGCCTGGGCGGGGCCGCTTTCTGGCGTAGACAACGTCGCAGTCCTCGCACGGTTCGTCTGGGGGCTATCCTTCGTTTCTACGGGCATGCGCGCTAACTTGTCAACGGCAGTTCATGCCTGTGAAGGTCTCATGAAACGAGCCCCCTATTCTGCGCCTGTCCTTGCGTGGCCCTCGCGTGCCCTGGTACCATAAAGTAACTTTTTTTGAACCTTGGCTTGCTTGGGCGCATCTGGGCTTAATGACGAGCATGCTAGGGTGCGTGGCTCGGTGGCTGGTACAGGATGGCAGATTTGTAAGGGGAGCTTTATGAATTCGAGTCCCGGCTCGGCCTTGGATGCCAGTGTCCTGGTTCTGAACAAGCTGTTCATGGCCGTGCACATTATCTCTGTCCGCCGGGCCATTTGTCTCTTGTGCAAGGATCTCGCCGAGGTCGTAAGCCTGGAGGACGGTCAATTCGCCACATACGACTTTCACACCTGGCGCGAGGTGAGTGAGTACCGGGCTCGCCTTTACAGGCAGGAGGATGACGATTGGATCCGTACCGTCAACAGCGAGATCCAGGTGCCGCGCGTCATTCGCCTGGTGGCTTACGAAAAGCTGCCCAAGCAGACGGTCAAGTTCAATCGGCGCAACATTTTTGCCCGCGACAATAACCAGTGCCAGTATTGCGGCCGCAAGTTCCCGACCTCGGAACTCAGCCTGGATCACGTGACCCCGCGCAGCCAGGGCGGCACCAGCACCTGGGACAACATCGTGTGCGCGTGCGTCAACTGCAACGTCCGCAAGGGGGGACGAACCCCCAAGGAAGCCCACATGGGCCTCATTCGGAAACCAGAGCGGCCCAAACGCAGCCCGCTCTTGAACCTGAAACTGACGCATCGCAAGTATCAGTCTTGGCGGACCTTCCTAGAAAATGCCTACTGGTCTGTCGAGCTGAAGTAAAGGATTGCCACGAAGGTCTTGCACGACAGGGTTCCGCCCCGTTTGAGTTCGAGGCGGAACCCTTTTCCACGGGATCCCCACATCTCCGGCGACCAGCCATCGACATGGCTCCCTGAAAAATGCCGCCGTTTTTGGCCGACTCAATCGAAACTTTTCTTGCGATGTCTGGTTCCATATTCAGTACCGTCGAGAATCGTTCGCATCAAACATGAGGAGGCTCCAATGTGCAAGTTCCGCTTTGCGGCAATAGGTTTCGCGTTGGCGGTAGGTCTGTTTTTTGGAGGCCAGGGATGGTCCTCCTCTGACGCGGCAAATGCGGCGTTCAGACCTCGGCCGGCTGGCGAGAAGGAGCGCCATCCACATATCCACAGAGCAATTACGGAGCTGCGTGAAGCCAAAAAAGAGTTGCTGACCGCTGACCACGATTTCGGCGGCCATCGGGCCGAGGCTGTCGAAGCCGTCACCATTGCCTTGAAGCAATTAGAGACGGCATTGAAATACGATAAACGCTGATTTCGACTGCTGTGCAGACGCTTGGTCTGGCTGCACGCAGCCTCGCCGGGGAGCAGCTTGGCCAGCAAGGCTCCCGTTTCTTGCCGAGGCGTGGGGATGCCGCGTTCTTCATTTCTTGAGACGTGCATCCACGGCCGCGGCGAGACGGGGGTTCGATAACAATTCGGCCAAAGATGCTTCGACGATGTGGCGGAGGACATCGAAGGGACCGATGTTGCCCAGGATTTGTCGAGCGGTCTTCTCCAACTCCTGGTGCCGCGCCTTGAATTCATCGTTTTTCAGCGAGCGCACCTCGATAAAGAGCTGTACGACCTTTTCCGCGATTTCTCCGCCCTTTTCAACATTCAGCCCGGCCGCCAGTCGCCCTATCTCTTCCGGGATTTCATCCCGAAATTCCTTCCATTTCTTGTCATCCAGTTCGCGGACACCGTCAAGTGCCGTAAGCAAAGTCTCCACCGGATCGGGCATTTGAGTCCCAAAGCTGGCCACGTGCGCCGCCACCTGGCGGGCAGTGAGCAGCTTGAGCACCTCCGGCGCATGAGTGCGCGCCTCGTCGGTAATCTCCAACCCGTCATCCAGATCGGGATTCTCCTTATCGCGCAGGCCTTCCAGTTTTTCCTGAAGTTCGTCGATCAGCTCTTCGTTCTTGGCAGTCGCCAGCGCGTCGCGCAGCTTGCTCAGTATCTTGTGAAAATCGCTGCTCGCTCTACTCTTCTGACGGGCCCCTGTGTCTCCAGCAGTGTCCTTCGCCAGCTTGCGCAGCATTTTCAACTGGTTAGGGGTGAAGTCAAAGATGTAGATGGTTTGCAGTGCTGAAACCTCCATACTCAGTTCGTTCAAGGTCGGCGGTTTCTTACCGGCAGAATCGTCCTCAGCGGCAGCGGGAAGCGCCGGACCGATTAGCAGAAACGCGGGCATCAGGAACAAGGCTCGTGTGAGGCGGAATGACATCGCTTTTACCTCCCGAAATCGCAGTCTAGATTCTACCGAACTGTCGGGAACGAACGAGAACAGGTTACCCCAACTCCGCATTACTGGCAATCGCAGGAAAAGCTGGAAAGCGTCACTCTCCCCGGGCTGAGCCCAGGAAGCGGAATCTGCGCAGTGATAAGACAGAAACCCTTGCCTGCGCAACATTTATTGAACAGGATGGCCTACCCTGTCTGCAAGGGCTGGCATCGTTTCCTGGCCGTGCATGCGCCAGGACGGAGACGGGAAGCTTATTGTCGATCCAGGGAGTCTATCCAGCGAATCAGCTCGCGAAGCATTACACCGTCGAGATACTGGTTGCCTGCTTCGGGGATTTCGTGGTAGACGACGGGGAACTTGTGCTCCGTGAGTTTTTCCTTGCTTTGTTGGATGCCTTCAAGCAGGGGATCCTTGCCGCCTGCGACAATGAAGAATGAGAGGCGCTGGTTGGCAACATTGTCCTTGGGGGGATTGTTGAGGATCGCACCCGTGGTGGCGACGCCGCGAATGAGATCGCGGGCGTTGAAACCCATGTAAAAGGCCATCTGGCCGCCGATCCCCATGCCGTGCGCCACGACGCGCTGAGCATCGATGGTGTATTCGCCCATGACGGCGCGGGCGGCCTGGTTTACAAAGTCGGCTTCGCTTCCCAGCCAACCGCCTTCGCTTTCAGCCTTGGGGCAGAGAAGAATCAGGTGGTTTTCCGCGCAGAAATCATCCCACGCGCCGATGATCTGTTCCGTCTCCTTGTCCTTGCCTTTGCCGGCCGGATGCAACCAGATGACAAGGGCGTACGAGACATTGGGATCGTAGTCCTCGGGGACATACACCCAGTATTCATGATCGCGGCCGGGGGTGGAGCGTTTGAGTAAACCGGTTTCTGGTTTCTTCTTCTCCTCTTTCTTGTCTTCCTTCTTCGCTGGGATCCTGGGCGGTCCGGTCCGGGCAAGTTTGCGTGGAGCGAGAGCCTGCTTCTTGGAGGCAAGTTCGGGCAGCTGCTCGGGAATTGCCTCGGACAGCACGCCGAGGGTGACCTTGACGGTCTCGGTCTTCTTCGATGCTTTCCGATTCACTTGAAGCGACAATTCTGTTCCAGGCTGCAGGTGGTCGAGCGCAAGACTCAATTCGTCCCGTCCGGAGAATGCTTGTGGAGGAGTCGTCGCCAGGCCGATTTTCATAATCCGGTCGCCTGCCTTGAGTCCAGCGGCATCGGCCGGCCCCTTCGGGAATACATAGCGGATTTCTTCGCCCAGTTCCGGATCGTCTCGCAAAGCAAGTATTCCCAGGAAAGGATGGATGAAAGCGGAGAGCGTGCCCGACAATTTTAGGTTAGGAAAGCTAAGTTCTTGCTTGCCGCGCAGGACCTTGACCGAAACCGGTTCTCCCTCGTATTTTTCTCCCAGTAAGTGAAGCACCTGGGCCTGGCGGACAACGCGGACGCCGTCGATTTCCGTGATAATGTCACCGGATTTAATGCCCGCACGCAGGGCGGCGGAGTCCGGTGCAATGGATGCAATGATCGGCTTGGCGCCGTAGATATCCGTATTCTGTGCGGTGATGCCGAGCAGCCCCTTGTTGAGGTCTTTGCCTTCTCGGAGACGGGGCAGTACTTTGTTGATGTCTTCAAGGGGGATGGCGAAGCCAATGCCCGAGTCGTACCATTCGACGCCGGCAGTCTCGTCTTGACCGCGCGGCGAGGCCGGTACCAGCACGCCCATCACCCGGCCCTCGAGATCGATAAGCGGGCCGCCATAGTTCGTCGGAGAAACTTTGGCATCGGTTTGAATCGCCTTGCCCCAGATGCGGCCCAAGGCGCTGATGATGCCGATGCTGACCGAAGGGGAGGCATCGAGTCCCACCCAGGTGCGTCCCAGGGCCAGGCTCCACTCACCAACCTTGATATCTTTCTTTGGCGCTGGCGTGGGGACGGGGAGCCCCTTGGCTTCGATCTTCAAGAGCGTAAGCATGCGCGTATGATCCGTCGCGACGGTCTTGGCAACGAGTCGATCCTTGCGTCCCGGCACGGCCACGAAGATTGCGGAGGGCTTGTTCGCGAAGTTGAAAGCACTGGAGATGACATAGCCATCGGCTGCCACAATCAATCCGGTCGTTGGGCCAGTCCCTTTACGAACCTGCGGACCGCCAAAGCCGGTGCCGATCACGTCGGAGCCGCCGGAGGTCTCGATTTGCACGACACAGGGCGCTACCCTGGCCACGGCGGCTTTCATGGCCTTCTCTTGCAGCGCTTCCAGGTCTTGGCCGGCCGGTTGGGCATGTGCTACCCCGCAAGCGAGGAACCCCTGGGTCAAAAGAGCAAGCATGAGTGGTGCACGACGCCGGATCATGGCAATATTCCTTCGAGATGATGACAGATGCAGGCGCTAACTGGTCGCGGTCAAGTATGAGACATCGCCCTGTAGCCGCATTCGCCAGCATGCGGGCTATCTCAGCTTCCTCCGCATTCTGGCGAATGCGGCTACGGCCTATTGGTTTCAGTATTGACCGCACGCTGTATAACTGGTCGGGTCAGGCTCCATCCGCTCGTTCAGGGTTTTTTGGTGGCGCTCGCAGCAGCCGGCAGGGGGTCAAGTTTCAAGTCCACGGTCATCAACTTGTCCCCGCGCCGGATCTCTAGCTTGAAGAGAGTACCGGGCCGGGCCTTTTCCACGATGTCTCGAAATTCCTTGATGCTGACGATCTTTTCTCCGTCGATGTAAACGATCAGATCGTCCGGGCGAAGTCCCGCACGCGCGGCTGGGGAGCCAGGAAGAGTATCTTCGACAAAGGGCGGTGTACGTTCGACGACGTTGGGTACCAGGACAATCCCATGATAGCCGGCGGGCCCTTCGCTTGGTTTGTGCTTCACGATGGGCTGATACTGACCCTTCATCGCCTTTTCCACGAACGGAGCAAGTACCTGAACTGGCACGGCATAGTTGATGAACGTATCGCTCAGCGTGTTTCGCAGCTCTTTCCCAATGATGCCGATGAGATCACCCTTTCGCGTGGTCACGGCGCCGCCGCCCGCGCCTGGGTTGTTCGTAATCGCGTCGATCACATAGACCTCTCCTGTGTACGGCGCGTCGAAAATGCCCCGGCGGCCGTGCAACTTGGAGTACGAGGAAATCACTCCATGCTGGACGGACATGGGCTCTTCCCGAGTCGCAATCTGGAACTGATTGCTGAACGCCAAAACCCAATCTCCGGCCTGAGCCAGCGGTGCCTTGCCGGCCTTCCCAATATCAAAGAACGGCAGATCCTCTGCCTTCTCGATTTTGACAAGAGCTGCGTCCAGTTCCGGTTCCGCGACAATCACCTTGGCCCGCATGCGGCGGCCGTCGGAGAGATGCACCACTAGGTCGGCCGTGTCTAGCAACGGGCTGGCCACGGTCAACAGATATCCATCGGCAGAGATTAGCACGCCCGTGCCATAGGAATTGAGTCCGCGGAAGCCGCCCGAACCGAACAGCTTGACAACCTTACGATTGACTTCTTCACTCACCCCGGCCAGCGAAGATGTCTGGGGAGCCTGGGCTCGAACTGGGGAAAGAGCTAGGAACGCCGCAACCACGGCGGTAACTGCCAGATGCCACAAGCGCAGGGAATTCATCCCTCTCTCCTTCTCCATACCTTCTACTTCGCCGGGGAGAATTGATACTTTTTCACGGTGAACGTGCCGAACCGGCCATTGCCGTAACGCACCTCCAGGCGATGGGGCAATTCTCGGCCCTCCACACTCCGGTAGTCCGAGAGATACACCTCGCAGGGGTCGTCATCCTTCACCACATAAACTTCAAAGCCCAGCAACGATTGGTCTTTCTGCGAGAAGTACCACTTCGTCGCTACTGCTGCGTGCTCCGTATTCAAGACATCCGTGTCGATGCGCAAGTCGGCGAGGTTCTTGGGGCGGGAGCCATCGACGGGCATTGGATAGAAGGGCTCATGCCCGCCGGGGCTGAAGTGACCTTCGAACCCTTTTTCGCCAAGGGTTAGCAGTCGCTGGTAATGGTAAAGAGCCAACAGCAGACCACCGCTGTCCTTGGGGCCGGTCAAGTCGCGAGGATCCTGGCCGTCCTTGAGAGGAACCAGGCTGAATGCGACACCGCCCAGGGTAAGCCGAACTGTCGTTCGGGAAATCTTACCATCCGGAGATTTTTCCTCGGAAATAATGGCCTGGGCGGGCGCGGTCCTCTGGTTGCTTTCGAAATCAGCATCGATCGTCCACGTTCCTTTGAGCGCGCTGAAGTCGCCGTGCTTCTGGAATCCTTTCCAGAGGCGGTCGCGTTCCTGTTTGTTGAAGTAATAATTGGCGAATCCTGCTTTGGCCTCGAAAAACTTCTTGGCCGGAGAGTCCACGACCGGGGCTCGAGGCTGCTGGCCGCGGGGCTCCGGACTGGGTTGCAAAGGCTTGGGTGCCTTATCGTCCTCAGGTTCGAGCTGGATGCCCATCAGCCTCACCAGGATCTCGTGCTTGTCGTTGTCCCGGCGATAGACGAGCGGCACCCGCCAGCCCTTGGGGAAGAGGCCCAAGACGTTTTGGAAATGGTTCTGATTGCTGATCGGCCGTCCGGCGAAAGAAACCAATTCATCGTTGAGGTCCAGGCCGCGCCGGTGGGCGTCGCAGTCTTCCAGGATCTTGGTCACGACCACGCCCGATTGAGCCTCGTCCGGCTTGTTCTCGATGAACGCCCCCAGCGTGGCATGATCTGCTTCCAGTCCGGCGCGCAGGTGGCTCATGAAGTTCTTGATCTGGTTGATGGAAATCGCATAGCCGACGCCCGAATTGACCCGGCCGCGCTTCTCGAGCGAGATGCGGCCATTGATGCCGATCAATTCGCCGTCCATGTTGAAGAGCGGCCCGCCGCTGTTGCCCGGATTGATCGAAGTATCGACCTGGATGCAATCGGTGTATTCCAGGAGCCCCCGCGCACCTTCAGGGTATTGATAACGATGCACGCCACTCACTAGACCGTAGGTGACCGTGGGTGTGAAGTCCGTGGCCAGGAGGAAAGGATTGCCAAGAGCGAGCGACCAGTCCCCTGCCCTGACCTTATCACTGTTGCCGAGAGTCGCGTGTGGAAACTCCTGACCCGTCTTTTGCGGCAGCAACTTGATCAATGCCACGTCGCCCACCTGATCGATTCCCACGCGCACGGCGTCGTAAAGAACGCCATCCGGCAAGCCGCACTGCATGACCGGCCCGCACGGTTGCACGACATGGAAATTCGTTAATGCGTAGCCATCTTTGGAGATGAGAACGCCAGACCCACCGCCCTGGCCGCCATGCGCGAACACAGCCACCACGGTAGGCTTGATCTTGGCGATTACGGCGATGCGCTTGGCTTCTGCATCGCGGACGAGCTTATCCGGCCCTTCACCATGGGCCTTTTGGGCGAATGCCAGGCCGGCGAAGGCAAGGCCCCCCAGAAGGCATGAGGCCGCTAGCAGAACCGGTTGCTGGTGGATCAATCTCATGAGGATTCCCTTGGTCGGGCGTGCGCTCATTTGCTCAGTTTGGCATTGGCAAGGTCGACATGATCACCAAAATCGAAGAGCCGGGTCGAGGTAACGATGATGCGCAGTTGTCTGACCCCGCTGACATCGTAACGAAGCTCCCGCCGGTCGTCCTTGCGCGTTACCACTTGCGAGAGCAATTCCTTGCCGTCCGCTTCGATCTTCACGAGCGGCGCACCATCGCCGCCGACCGAATCGTCCATGCCCAACGCTGCTGTGAATTTCTTGTACTTGCCGTCCAGCACGTAGGTTAGTTCCGTGTGCGCGTGCATGGCCAGTCCTTTGCTAAAGGATTCGCCTTTCAGTTGCAGGGCGCCGTTTTCCAGGTTGGTATCGAAGTGCACGGTATCTTTGCGCCCCTGCTTGCTCCGCTCGATGATCTCGGCCGGCTTGAGGTCCGACAGGAAGACTAGCTTGTCATTGCTGAAGTCGAGTCGGACGACTGACGCGCGCGGCAAATCGATCTTTGGACCGGCAACCATTGTTGCCGTGAAGCTATTCGGGTTCAGGACGACACTGCTCGCGACCCAAACGTTTTGATTGGCATCGAATATCTTGCAAAGAACCGGGGGAGCGTTGCCCGCCAGGCTGCGCACGAAGATCATGCCCTGGACGCGCGCAAGATCAATGTCTCTCTTCCGCTGGTTCTTGCCCGATTGGTACTCGAAAGTGAGCTTGCCTTCGTCATTCCCTGCGCCGATGGTGCCCTCTAGATCGTTGATGACGCCGTTCAGCTTGATCGCGATGATGTCTTGATTGCGTCTCTTGGTTACGTGGGTCTGCTGCCATTCCTGGCGGATGGCGGCATCGTCAGCGTCGTTCAGGATGTAGGAAATGGCAGCCAACGGCACCTTGAGCGTCAGCTCCGAACCCGCGAGTTTCACCTCGATGTCTTTCCCTTTGAGCCCTAGACGGCTGCAATGCAAGAGCGTGCCATCCGTCAGTTCCACGTCCGTCACCTTGCCCAGGTTTGGCGCGGAGACGTCGCGCTGCAGCTCGACGACGAGGATATCGCGCGCAGGTGTTTTCACGAGTCCTTCCGGGCCGCGGAACACAACCTCCTTCTCCGAAAGGCTGATCATGTCGCCAGTGATGGTCTTGCCGGCGATGGTATGCAGTTCGCCGCCAACGCTCACCGAACTAAGCACGAGCAACGTCAAGAAGATGCGGCAGGAGGGCATGGCTCTCGTCCTGTGAACGGAGGGCAAAGCAGCGGGCTGCGGCCACGCACTGTCCCGCGGCCACAGCCCCTGATTTGCCTTGAACGTCGAGCGCTTAACGGTTTTTGATTTCACTTGCTGCAAGCTTTCGAAAATGCGTTTCGATCACCTGCCAGCAGGTGATCCGTACGCAGCATCAGTTATTCTTGCCCTTGGCCAAATTGTTGGTCACTTCGAAGATTCTCTGCTGCCGCTGAGCTAGATCGATCAACTCCTTGCGGATATCAGGTTCGTTCGCTTGCTCGCCGGTGTACTGGAGCGCGTATGTATGCGTGCGGCTATTCACGCGGATTTGCATGGAGCGGATCATCTTGAGTTCGGCCAGGAGGTCGATCAGTTTGTCGATCGGTTGCGAGTTGGAATTTCCCTTGCCCCCGCCCTTGCCCGCCTGGGCGGCTTTCTTGAGCGCCTCGATCATCTCCTTCAGTGTGGCGATAATATCTTCCTCGATGCTCTGCGTCACTCTGCCGACGTCAGCCTTGCCGAGACGGCGGGCTACATGCTGCATGTCATCGCGGACCTGGGTGAAGACCTCCGGGAAGGCGACCGCCGATCCCTCATTCTCCAGAAGCTGGATCGCGTTGTTCGCCTGCCGGACTATTTCCTGTTCCCGATCAGAAAGCTGGAGGGAGCGCTGCTCTTCTGTGCGCCCGGCCTTCTTCTCGGGATTCTGTTCAATCGCCTTCTCGACGCGCATGGTGCCTTCGTAGACCTCGATCTGCATGGCCAGCATGCGCTCGCACCGTGCCTGCAAATTGGCAAGGAGGCGTTGCAATTCCTCCTCGCGCAACTGCCGCAGGGCCTCCTCCAGCCGCTTCCGTGCTTCCTCAAGCTTCTTGATGGCATCGTCTTGCTTGTTCGACGCCTCGTCCCGTTTCTCTTTCTTGAGTTCCTCTTCAGCGCGTTTCTGATCCTTGACGGCGTCCTCGACCTGGCGCTGGCCGGGAGTTTGTGGAGTGTCCTGCTTGTTTCCGTTGGGAGGGGATTGCTGGCCATCTTTCTTTTCACCCGGCTTCTTCTCACCGGGCTGACCTGGCTTCGGCTGACCTGGCTTTCCTCCCTGACCGTTCCCATCCTTGGGTTTGCCGCTCATGGCCTTGGCGAGGGCATCCGTAGGCTGCGTTACCTTCTCCTGCGACTTGAGAAGGGCACGGCTCTCCATGCCGCTTGACTCTGTCTGCGCGCGCGTAACCTTCTGGTCGCGGATGATCTTATTCAAGATCTCGAGCAGTTTGCGGATGCGTTCTCTTTCAGCCTTCAGCTGTGCGTCGCGGTTGTCATTGAGCAGCATGGCCAGAATGGCGTTGAGATCGTCGACCAGCATCTTGCTGCGGTCCATGGCGTCACGGATTTCATTCAGGCTGAGCGCCTTGTTGTCCCGGAGAAGAGCGACCAGCGCCTGGAACTTGTTGTCTACCTCGGATTCGCTGGCTTTCTTGATCGCCTGGCGGAGATTGGCAGCCCGTTCGCGGTCTTCGGGTTTGCTGCTGCGCTCCAAGCGCTGGGCCATGTTCAGGAGCGCGAGCTCGAAATCCTTGAACTGCTTGGAGAGCCGTTCCTGCTGGAGCGCTTCCTCTTCCTTCTGCAGAGTAGCTGACTTGTCACGTGGTTTTGTCTTAGCGTCCTGATCGTCGGCCCGCACCCAGGAGCACACACCCAGGGCTGTCATCAAGAACGATGCCAGTATTAGCCGAGCCATAGTGACAGTCCTCTGTTTGCGGGGCCGTGGCCCCTTTTGTGTGAATCGATTCTGGCAGACGCCTCTAATAATTACTGACGATCCTACAGTCCCATCCCAACATCCTAATCGATGCCCAGGCCCATTGTCACCACGCTTCCGCCTTTAGGGTTTTTTTTCGGGCGGCTTGTCGGGCGTGAATGCCTGGTCGAGAATCTTTTCCTGGAGCGAATCGCTAAGCTGCTTGTAGCGTTCGCCGGCTTTGCCTTCCGATGCGACAATTTGGGTCAGCTGTTCAATGATTTTGTTAATGGTTGTGATATCGCCCATTGCGTCCAGGATGCGGGTCAAGCGGTCGATGAGGGTATCGAGTTTCTCCTTGGTCGCGTTCGTGGTAGGCAGGTCGGCCTTCTTCTCTTCCAGCATCTTGTGAAACGCCTGGGTGGCCTCATCGGCACGCACGAATTCCTGATTGATCGCGCCGTCCAGCGGTTCGCAGATGGCCGTGTCGACTTTCTTGATGATCTGGTCGCGAACCCGATTGACCATCAATTCCTTGAGTATCTTGCGGTAGTCCTGATGCACTTCCCGGCTGACGTCCCAGCTCTTGACAAGGGTTTCCTGGATCTCCTCCGCGCGTCGGGCCATGGGGCTGAATTCTTCAGGCTTGAGACTAGGCAGCTCCTGGCTGACCTGCTCGACCTTGTTGCGGGCTTCCTTGAGCTTGTTCACCGCGTCTTCCAGTTTGATATGCAGGCTTTCTTCTTCCTTGGCGATCTCCAGAAGCAGCTCGTTTTCCGAGACAATCAGGAAATTGAATTTTTCCTTGCTCGAGCCGACGCCAGGGCCCGTTTCGATGTTGTTATCGGTCGCATCAACCCAGAGACGCAACCGATATTGAGGTTGGAATTGCAGCTCGTCGCTGACCTTCAGCCCCAGTTTCTCTACATCAAACGCCTCTTCTTCAGGATCGAGAGTGTGGTCGCGGAGAAGAGTCTGCTCGGGTTTCTCGTGGAGATGTTTCTCCAAAACATCGGGCGTTTCGTCGTCGACGGAGAGTTCCTTGGCGCGCCGCGCGAACGTGCCAAGGCGGAGCCGCTCCGGGCGGCGACTGGTATCCTCTGCTGGGGAACGTACACTGGCGGCGACCACGGACAGGTAGGGTCCGGCCAACCACTCGGCACCCACGCCGCACGGCGTGAATTGCAGCAGGCTCGTCACGGCCTTCGCATTTGCCAAAGCCTGGGCCGCGGGCGACGTCAGGTTGTACACGTACTCCACGTCCTGAAGCCCATGGTCATCGCGAATCTTGCCGCTGAACGGGATCTTGCCGCCGACGCTCACGAGATAAGTCTGGTTCACCTTGCGAAGCACTTCGACCTGGACGTCGACATCGGGCGGTGTGTCGTCGATCGGTTTGATCACAACAGGGCGGGAGCCGATGACGTTATCCGTGTCGGTGAATTCGAACACAAAATCGATTGGTGCCGTCACGTTCTCGAAACGCACCTCGAACGATTGCGGATCGGCCTGGCGCACCTGCGCCTTGATGGCGGCATTGCCTTCGCGTGCGCGCAGGCGCACGCCGTTGGGCACCTGTAAGGCTTTGTCCGTTTTGCCCTTGAGGGTGATGTTCGTTCCGGCGGGGATTTCGATGCGCGAGGCATTTCCGGAAAGGGAAATCGGCACTCCCAGGAATTCCTGTTTCTTGCCGCGGAGATCCTTGGGTTGGCCTCCCAGCGGCGGGCGGTGATAGAGATAAGCCGGCTGGTCCTCGTCGCGCGTCAACTCGACGAGACTTGGCGGCGGGACGACGATGATCGTCTTGTAAGGCGTGTAGTAGTCTTCGCCGTTGGCCGTGAAGCGCACCGATTCGCGCAAGTCGGTAAGCACGCCGGAGTACTGGTTGTCGGCTTGCTTCTTGAGGGTTTGCTCGCTGCGAATCGTGTCGCCGCGATAGTAGACAGTTACCAGATCGGGGATCCTCAACATGCGCAAGCGCCGGGCCATTCGCGGCGCCGTGGCCTGTGCCTCGAGTTGCGCGAAAACATCCCGAAGGGCCAGCCTGGTGTTAGCGTCCAGAGAAGCATGCGCCTCGGGTTTCTCGAGAGCAAGCTCGATTTCATCCATGGTCCAGTCTTGCCACTCCGCAGGAGGTTGTCCCGGGACGGACGGCGCGCCCAGCAAATCTGCCGACACATCACGCCACCTCAGGCAGCGCCAGCCTTCGGCTGCCGACGTGTCGGCGATGACCCACTTCAAGGCACGCACGCGCAGGGCCGGCGGCGGCGCATCCCGCCCAATTTTCAACTCGCCGCTTTCAGGAAAGCCGACAAGCTCCAGGTGGGCCTGGCGCGGCCAAATCGTGTCGCGGAGCAAGATGTTGCGCTCGAACCAGATCGTGGCGATGTTGTGAAAGCGCACGGCGAAGTCACTGACTCCGGCGGGGGCCAGCGCACAATAGGCGGCGCCGACGAGCAGATACAATCCGACGGTCACAGCGGCCACGAGGAGGCCGTAGCGGCGCAGCCGGCGCCAATCGAAGACGTCGCCGACGGGCAGTCGATCGACGCGCTCGGCGGCATCGCGAATGGTCTGCTCTATCATCAACTGCGAGTAGCCGTATCGTTCGCCTATCTTCGGATCGGCCATCTCTACCGCGGTGATCAACCTGTCCCCCAGGTCCTTGGGGAAACGCCTTTCGAGGACCAGGGCGAGGGCGTTGTCCCTGAACTCGCGCAAAAGGCGGATGAGCATCTTGAAGGTCACCAGGACCAAAAGTCCGGCCGTCAACGCGCACAGGACGAAGACACGCAGGTCTCGCGGTGCGGCCTGGACCCAATCGACGCCAAACAGCTTGAAGAAGCCAAAATCGACGAGCAGCCCGACCCAAAACACCAAGGCGATGTAGAGTCCGAGGATCGCCAGCCCCTCGGCGGTGACGTAATAGCGAATGTAGCCGCGCAGGCGCTGAAGCGGGTGTGCGACCCGGCGCTGCGAATCGTCGCGATCCCCATGTTGCGGAGGAGTGGTCACTGTTGCCATAGGCTGGCATCCCTTTCAAGTTGCGAATCACCCATCGCCATTTACGCCAACTTAAGCAGCTTGCGCGTCAGCCATTCGAGCGAGAGCAAACCTGCAACAATCAGCAGCACCGTGGCCAGTTGAATGCGGGGTTGGCTCGACACGGTGAAGCCTTCATCCCACAGGTCCTTGACGGGCCCTCTGCTGCGCTGCACCTTGCTATCGGTCACCATGCATTTGGGAATCAAATACGCCGAATTCAGATCGAAGAACAATCGGGGCACTTCCTTGTCCTTGGCGCCGCTATCCTTCGTTTCCGGCCGCTTGGACTCACTCGCTGGGCTCGCCCCAGATCCAGTCTTGGCCCGGTCCGAATCTTTCTCGTCGACACGCTGCAACAGGCGGGCTGCCGTGCCTTCCAGGGCGCGCTTCAGCTCCTCCTGAGTTTGCTTGTCCATGCGCGGCAAGACCTCGGTGAGTTCGCTTGCCAACTGGTACATCTGGCCGAAATCGGGACGCGTATTGTCCAGCTCCGGATTGGACTCTTTCACGGTGAAGCGCTCTGGAAGGGTGTCGCCGGTTTCAGGAATTTGCAGCTCGAGGCGATAATCCCCTGGCGACATCACGCGAAATCGACCCTGGAACCAGCCGTTCCATTCTTCGCCCTCGCGGCGCCGCGCCGTCAGCTCGATGTTTGCCGGCATCGTGACTCCTGGCGGCGGCTGGATCTGGATCTTCGGGGCGGCATTAAAAGAGAGGGGTTGCAAGTCGCGGCCGAAGAGCTGTGCTTCCAGGCGAACGATTTGGCCGGCCGTATACTCACGGCCCATGACCAACACTCCGCGCCGCGTCAACCGGGTCAGGTTGCCGGAGCCGGCATAACGAGCCAGCTTGGTCCAGAAGCGTTCATAGAACACTTCCCGCCCCTGGCGCAGCCTCCAGGTTTCACCGGAGCCGATATAGACGACCTTGCCGCTGCCATAGGGCATGGTAACCAGGTAAGGCTGTTCCTTGGTGCCGTCGCGCAGGCGGGCACGCGGATCGGAGAAGGTCGCCACGACCGTGGCGCTGGGCTTGACGGTTTCCACCGGGTAATAGCTGTAGAAGCCACGCACGGCCGGAGTATCCTTGGGTGCCTCGCCTTTGGGCCGGCCGGTGAAGAATTCGTCCCAGCCGCCAAGTTGATCTTTGGCATCCTCGTCGAGCTTCAGGAATTCCATCTCCGCGGTTGCCCCGGGGAAATTGAGACGCCAGGGCTCGGAGGTTGGTCTGCCGATCAACCCCTCCAGGACGCTATCCTGCAGGATCACCGGGAACAAATCGAGGATCGGCTTTACCTTGTCGCGATTGCCCAGGCGGGCCAATTGGTAGGTGTTGACGGGCCCGGCCACCAGGACCAGACCGCCTGCCTGCATGTTGACCCACTTCTCCAGGGCCGCAAGCTGCTCCGGAGGCAACAGGCTCCAGTCCGGGTCGAAAGCGATGATCAAGTCGTATTCCGACAGGTTGTAGTAGCGGTCCTCTCCCTTGCCCTCGGCGTCCCCTGTGAGGCGGTCGGGGAAATGCTTGAGGAAGCGGTCAGCAGAAACGTCCTGCACGATTCCCTCGCGTTGAAGCTGCAGGTAGATACTTAGCTCTGCACGATGTTGATCTGTCTCACGAACCAGAAGATTGCGGAGGAACTGGTAGTCGTGAGTGGCCGCTCCGGCAAAAAGCAATACGCGGAGGGGCTTCTTGATCACACGGACTTCCACTTTGTCCTTGATGTGTTCCTTGTCCAGGAAGACTTCCCGTTTGTCCTTGGGAACCCGCGCCCGGAATTTCCATTCCCCTTCTTCCAGTTCGGGCTTTCTGCCGGGCACCGGAACCGCGCCCATTTGGGCTGCGTCGATTTCGAATTCAATCTGGGCGTGCGGCGGCCCGCCCGAGCCGGAATTGAACTTGAATGGTTTATCCAGTGTTTTGGTGTCGCCCTTGGGACTGGTGACGTCGAGGTAAACGACCATCTCACGGTCTGGCAGTCCTTCTCCATCCACCTCCACGCGTACGGGGAACTTGTCGTCGGGCCGGGCTTGCTTCGGCGCCTGGAGGTCGGTGATGCGGATGGCGATTGGCTGCCGGTGCTCGCCGACGACGATCGTGAAGATTGGGACCTTGGCTCTGCGTGCCCGTGCCCGCAGCTCCTCGAACGCCTGGGCGGATGACTGGGTGCTGCGGCCGTCGCTTATGACCACGATGCCCTGCAGCATGTTGTTCGATTCTCGATTGATTACTTCAAGGAGAGAGTCCCCCAGGTTCGTGCCGTTGACAAGCTGTTCGTGCAATTCCAGCTGTTTGATGAACTTGGCCTTCTGTTCGTCATCCAGGTCTTTAGGGACGGGCTCTTTTGCATTGAGCTTGAGCCAGGCGCTCCATTCTTCGGGGCCCCAGGGCTCGGCTCCCTGGAAAACCTTGAAGTCTTCGTCCAGCCGGCTGCCGAAGCGATAGGCATAGACCGGGTTTTTGTCCTGAAGGTTTTTCAAGAAGCCAATTTTGTTGTCGGTCAGGAACTGAATGACCTTGTCCTGGCGAGTTGGCAGCTTATCGGCCGGCAGCGACTCGGTTGGCAGATCGTCGCGATTGCCCATGCTGCCCGAAACGTCGCCCGCAAGCACTATTTTCGAGCGTGTCTCGGTCTTCTCCCATGTCTGCTCCGCAGGGAGGAGGAAGACGGCTGCAAGGATGACGTACACCGTGCAGCGTAGGAGGGCGAGGAACGCAGCCCACGGCCAGCCGACGGTGCGGCTATCGCGGCGATACATCCAGATGACGTAAGTGAACCCAGCGCCCAGGACCAGGCAAAGGATCAGGATCCAGAACCAGCGCGGATCTGCCTCTCGGCCGAAGAGCCGCAAAGCCTCTTCGAGTCGCCGAAAGATAAACTCGGATTCCTGAGTGCTATCTGTTTCGGTACCCATGGACTGCCAACTCGATTTATTGTCAGCTCGCGTTTTGAAGAAGGGCCCCCCGCCAACACCTGCACATACGAGAGGGTCATTCTCCTTCTTCAAGACGCTCGAACACTCATTGCCGCAAACTGAGTTTTCACGCCGGGGTCGGCTGCACTTGCCTTGCGGCGGGAGCAGCCCCCTCACCACCTTTCAAGTGGAAGCTCAAATGGACTGCCAGAGCCTGCTCCGCGACCAGGATCAGCAGGAAGACCACATAGAACCAGGCGGATTCCGAAAGATCGTTCTTGCGATTGGCAAGTTCGCTTGCCCAGTTCGAACCCGGGTTGCGAACGTGGACTCCCGCGCTCACCCGCTCGACTTCATCCTTGGCAATCCGGCGCAGGTCGCTCTCGTTCGGATCGACATTGAACACAAAGGCACGCCGCTCGGTTTTTGGAGTGCCGGAAGTATTGCCTTCCTCGCCGAGGCGGGTCAGCTCGAACAGATAGAGCCCTGGCTTTCGCGCCTCGTCGAACGTGAAGGTTACGCGTCCGGTGCTGACGGGCGCCGTCTGCTCTTTCAAATCAACCAGACCCGAATTCTGCCCGGCCGTTTCTCTAGCGCCTGTCCCTGTGCCGGCATTCGCATCACGAGCTTCCGGCTGGAAAAACCGGTGCATCTTCGAGTCATAGCGCGTGCTGTCCACTTGAATCTCGAGCGGGCTACCGACGAGCAAGCTTGACTCGCCGCTGCCGCTGGTCAAGTATTTCTGCAACTCGAGCATGACGACCGGGTAGGTGGGGGACGCCATGCTACCACCGGCCCAGTCGTTCCAGCTCGTGCCGGCGCTAGTCAAGAACGCCACTACCCTGCCCTTGCCGTAGAGCTGGCTGACGACCAGAGGATCGCCGAGCTGGACGGACTCGCGGAACTTATCGATGCGGCCGCGGAGCTTCTGGTAATCGGATTGGTTCCAGAATTCGACAAGATTGGGTTTTTCCGGGTCGGTCGCCTCGCCGCGGTCCTTCAACGTTGCCTCCAGCGCGCCGGCGAGTTGATAGAGCGGCTTATCGCCTAGCAAAGTGTCGTGGACGGCGTGCTGATGGCGCTCCAGGGCTGCCTTGTACTTCGCAGCCTTGGGATCGTTGATTGGCTCGTTCAAGCTATCGACAATTTCCTGAGCCGCCCCGGCATAGTCGCGAATGGAACGCTGATTGGGCAACGTGACCAGCTCTTCGACTTTCCCCGGCTCCGGGTTCCAGCTGCGGCGTGGCACGGGAAAGTAACGGCGGATCGGCAAGAAATTGAATACGCCGCGGATCTTCGGATTCCACACCTCGGCGAAGATAGGATGGCTTTCATCGCGCACGAAGATCTTAGGCTGCTCGTCGAACAGGACCGGTTGCAATTCCGGGTCGGATAGAGCCGGGTAAGGACGATCCGCCAGCGGCGCGGGGAATACACCCTTGCCGTTGGCGTAGAGCTTCTTCGTGTAGAAGTCGGCGTTCACGCGGTCGCCCAGGAAGAAAGCGACGCTGCCTCCCTCGCGAACGTAGTTCTCCAGGTTGCGGAGGCCCTTTTCACTGAACTCCCGGACATTGAGCAGGTAGATAGCGGGGTATTGCTCCAGGTTGGGCTGCTCCAGCTCGTTGACGCCGCGTGGGGCGATTTGAAAACCTCTGGCCGCCGTGAGCAGCGTTTGCAAATGGTACGTGTCACCGCCGGGCTTCGTGCCATTGGTCGGGTCGCCGTCGATGATCAACACCGGGACTTGCTTGCGCACCTGCACGACGGCGTAGCGAACGTTGTCCGCCTGCAAGCCCGTTTCCTCGTTTTCCAGGTTCGCGCTGACGAGATTGTAACCCTCCTGGTCGAACGCGATCTGCGTCGTTTCCGACTTGGTGCTGCCAGGCGGTACCGTCACGGTCGCCGAGCCTTCCAAACGCTCGCTGCCGTTCACCTTGATGGCCACGCGCAGGTTTTTCCGCTCGCTGGCGCCGTAGTTCGCGACGGTGATCGTGAACTGCACGGGCATGTCGCGAGCCGCGACGCGCGTCTCCGGGTGGAAATCGACAATAGCCAGGTTGTCGTGGTAGAGGGGGGTCTTCTGGAGGTCGTTGCGGTAGGGGTGGGCGGTATCGATGAGGTTGATGCGCACGTCGGCCCTGCTCAGCTCGTCGATCGCCTTGCGTAGGCCCACTGCTTCGGGGTCGCTCCAGTCGCGCTGTCGAAAATCGCTCACCAGGTGCAAGATGCGCCGATCTTGGGGGGACTTGTCGAAGACGGCCTTGGCCGCTTCCACTCCCTTGAGCAATTCGACGTGGAGGGCAGTGCAATCCACGTCACCCAGCCGCTTCTGCAGCTCTGCGATCGACTGGTCGTTGAGCCGTTGGTCGAAGCTGATGGTCCCCGCGTCCGAAAGTTGGAGGAGCACGAGCCGCTGGGCCGTGCGCGCCTGGACCGCGTTCTTGGCAATCTCCTTGACGATGAGGTCTTTGGCGACCTTGAAACAATCTTTGTTTTCGCCCTCCTCGCGCCAGTGATCGCTCATGCTCAACGTGTCATCCAAAACGACTACGTGAGTAGTGGTTTGCGGCTCAAACGGGTCGAAGGAAAACCCGAGGTAGCGAGAGACCAGGATCACCGCCAGCAGCACGAGCAGGCAGCGCAGGGCGAGGAGAAGCAACTGCTCGATGATCAAGCGGCGACGATTGCGTTTCTGCGATTTGAGCAGAAACTCCATGGCCGCCCAGCGGACCCGCCGAAAACGCATCCGGTTGATCAAGTGGATGA
The DNA here is from genome assembly GCA_035296965.1 of Gemmataceae bacterium. Taxonomy (GTDB): domain Bacteria; phylum Planctomycetota; class Planctomycetia; order Gemmatales; family Gemmataceae; genus DATGZX01. The sequence continues at coordinate 48,375 of DATGZX010000087.1, read as the reverse complement.
TGATCGGGAGGCTGATCAGGGCGCTGCCGGCCAAAAGGTAGCCGGGATTTAGAAACAGATCAAACATTCGTGCGAGCCTTCGCCAGTGATTTCAAAGCCATACGATGATGCAGGAACTTGGAAAGGACGGCATCGAGATAGTCGTCGGTTCGGATCTGCGCGTAATCGATGCCTTGCCGGGCACAACCTCTGCGTACTTCCGTGAGATACTCTTGCAGTGCTTCCAGATATCCCTCGCGCAGCGCACGCGGGTCGCAAACGAGTTGCGGCAGCTCCTCCATGCCCTCAAAGCGGGTCGTACCGGCAAACGGGAAGGTGAGTTCGTCCGCATCCAGCACATGAAAGACGAGCACGTCGTGGCGCCGATGGTGGAGCATCTCCAGCCCGCGGAAGAACGGCTCGCGGTCGGCAAGCAGGTCCGATACGATCACAATCAGACCACGGCCGCTGATCGTCTCGGCAACCCGCCGGAGGATCTTTTCGAGATCTGTCTTTGCCCGCGGCCGGCTCGTGTCCATCGCCTTCACGAGCGCGTCGATGTGCGTCTGCTGGCTGCGGGCCGGCACAACTTGGCGCACGTCGTCGTCGAACGTAATGAGCCCGACGGAATCTTGCTGGCGGAGCAGCAGATAGCCAAGGCAGGCGGCAATCGTGCAAGCGTAATTGTACTTGTTCAGCGCACCCCGCCCGTAATGCATCGATTCGCTGACATCGACTACCAGCGTAGTACGGAGGTTGGTTTCCTCTTCGTACTGTTTGATGTAGAAGCGATCGGTCTTCGACCAGACTTTCCAGTCGAGGTGGCGCAAATCGTCGCCGGGAACATACTCGCGGTGTTGCACGAACTCGACGCTATGCCCGAAGAACGGGCTGCGGTGCATGCCCGAAATGAAACCCTCCACGACATACCTGGCCCGCAGGTCGAGCCGCGAAATCCGCGCGATCGTTTCCGGGTGGAGAAAGCGTCTCGGGTCGTCTTCCTTTGAAGCCACGGTGAATTCCTGGTTCGGATTCGCTAATGCTTTCGTTTCGCGTCCCGTCGTTTCCGTGCAGCGCCCTGGTCGTCGGGAAGCGGGAACGCGAAACGCAAACAGCCTGGACACTAGGACGCAAAGATCTTCTTGAAGCGCTCGTCGCGCGTCAGCTCCCCTTCCCGGCTTGGCGTTTCCTTGATCAGTTTTTCGATGACGGTATCGGTCGTGATGCCTTCCGAAGCCGCCGTGAAGTTGGTAAGGATGCGATGGCGCAGCACCGGGTATGCCAGGGCCTGAATATCCTCGCACTGAACGTGCGTCCTGCCTTGCAGGAGCGCCCGAGCCTTGCCGCCGAGGATCAGGTATTGCACGGCGCGGGGCCCGGCGCCCCAGGACAGCCAATCACGGACAAACTTGGGCACGCCCGGTTCGCCGACGCGTGTTTGCCGCACCAGAGCGAGCGTGTACTGGATCACATGGTCCGTCACCGGCACGCGTCGTACGAGCCGCTGGAGTTCGAGGATTTGCTCGCCGCTCAACACTTCGCGAACGTCTTCGGCGATGAGAGCGGTTGTGCGCCGGGCGATTTCGAATTCCTCAGTGAAGCTCGGGTACTTCACGAACACCTTGAACATGAAGCGGTCCTGCTGGGCTTCGGGCAGCGGATACGTTCCTTCCTGCTCGATCGGGTTCTGCGTCGCCAGGACGAAGAATGGATCGATAAGGCGGTGGCGGACCCGGCCGGCGGTGATCTGCCGTTCTTGCATGGCTTCCAGCAGTGCCGCCTGCGTTTTCGGCGGCGTGCGGTTGATTTCGTCGGCCAGGATCACATTGGCAAAGAGCGGCCCTTCGAGAAAGCGGAACTCGCGTTGCCCCGTGGCACGGTTCTCTTCGATGACCTCCGTGCCGGTGATGTCGGACGGCATGAGGTCGGGCGTGAACTGGATGCGGCTGAAGGCGAGCGACAAGCACTTGGAGAGGGTGCTGATCATCAATGTCTTGGCCAGGCCGGGTACGCCTTCGAGAATGCAGTGGCCGCGGCTGAACAAGGCGATCAATAACTCCTCGATTACCTGGTCCTGGCCGACGATGATGCGCGCCAATTGCTGTCTGATGCTGTCAAAGGCATCACGCAGCCGACGAACTGCCTCGAGATCGTCTGCTCCCAAACTGGCGGCGGACGATCCTGCCGAGAGACCAGCCGCATCATGATCCCGCTTCGAAGAAAATGCCTGTTCGCTCATGGGTTCCCATCTCTTGTGAAATTACGATGCCATCGCAGGCTGGTCACTCCACGACCAGGTTGCGCGTCACGCCGGAGCGCGACGGCGGCGCCAGGACCAATCATCTTTGATAAATGGGCAAGGTACCGTTATCCAACTGCAAGATCGTCAAATACGCTGTCGTCGCGAAAATTTGCCCGACATAACCGCCATTCCAGCTTCCATCCGAACTCTGACTCCTTACCAGGTGATCGAACATAACCTTGCGATACTTGCTCCACGTGAGGCGGTCGCTCTGGGCCGATTCGGGAAAAAGCTTGGCGTAGCCATCGTCACCCAGGATGTAGAGCGCCTGGGCGTAGTAGTAATGGGTATATTCGTCATGTCCAAAGCGGTTGATTTGCGCGATCGGCACGTGGACCTGGCAAAATTTGAGCCACTTCTTTGCCAAAGGCGAGGTATACTCCCCGGAGCTGAAGCCACAGGCGACCGCCGCCGCAGTCAGCGCCGGCTGGCCGCCTCCCATTGCCCGTCCACCGGCTTGAGACAGGCTGTAAATGACGCCGCCAGAATCGGTCGTCGAGTTCTCGAGATACCTCATCGCCTTATCGATGATGCTCTTGGGCACCGCGATCCCGGCATTCTTGGCGGCCCGCAGGGCCTGGACCTGCGTGACGGTAACAGAGCCTTCATCCGCATCTTGGCCGTCCGCCGCGGAGGTGTAGTACCACCCTCCTCTCGACGACTGCGCCTTGCCGGTGAAGAGGACGGCGCGGGTCAAAATGTCCTCGAGTTTGCGTCGCCGATCGCTATCTTCTTCCTCCCCGTAAACCTGCGCGAGAAACAGCAGACCAAGGCCGTGGCCGTACATGTAACGCTCGCCTTCGAGGCCGTTGTTTGGATTGGCGAGCAGACCGTTTCTTTGGCTGCGGTCCATCAACCAGTCGACCGCGCGGCGGATGTTTTCTGCGTATTTCCCCTCGCGAATCGTGCTGCCTTCCATGAGGAGGACCATCCCTCCCAGGGCGGTCATCGCCGAGGGATAGGCGCCGCCGTTGGCCTCCCAATGCCCGTCCCGGAACTGATGCTTGGCGACCCAATCAAGTCCCTTGTTGACGGCTGCCTTGTACTGGGGGGCCAGCTCATCAGCGCGGGCGCGACTGGTCGCCGTTATCAGACACATGCCGGAGGTGAGCAGGGCGAAGGTCGCGGCGCGGTTCATCCGGTAGGCTCCGATGCGGCTTAAGAAGGGACGATTGACACCCGCCATCCTAACCGAGACCGCAGTCCCCCCACGCTGTTGCTGCAGCTTGGAGGGGTGTGCGCAAACGCCGGCCGTTCTCGTGGCGCTCTCTCCCACGAGCCATTACTCCTTATCGCTGGTAAATGGGTAAAGTCCCATTGTCGAGCTGCAAGATCGTCAGGTGGCAGGCCGTGGTGAACAGCGTGCCGATGTAGCCCTGCGACCAGCTTCCGTCCGCACTCTGGCGGGAAGCGAGATAATCGAAGATCACGTCACGGTACTTGCTCCACGTCAGCTGGTCTGAGGGCTTGGAGTCTGGAAACATCTTGGCGTAACCATCCTCCCCCAGGGAATACAGGGCTTGCGAGTAGTAATAGTGTGTGTACTCCCAGTGCCCGAAGCTATCGCGGCCCGACTTGTCGATCGGTACTGCTGTCTGACAGTACTTGATCCACTTCTTGGCCAGCTCGGATTTGTACTCGCCCGCGCTGAACATGCAGGAGATGGCCGCCGCGGTCAGGGGGGGACGTTCGGCGCCGTTGAAGGCCGCCCCGTGCGCCAGACTATAAATGACGCCACCGCGCTGTGTCGTGCAATTCTCCAGGTACTTGTGGGCGTTATCGATGATCGATTTGGGAACCGCAATGCCGGCGTTGCGGGCTGCTCGCAGTGCTTGGACCTGTGTAATGGTCACCGATCCCTCATCGAACCCGCCGCCGTCGGCGCTGGAGACATAGCCCCAACCTCCCCGCGGCGTCTGGGCCTTGCCAGTGAAGGTTACGGCACGCGTCAAGATGTCTTCCAGTTTGCGCCGGCGGTCGCCGTCTTCCTCTTCGCCGTAAACTTGTGCCAGGAAGAGCAAGGAGTAACCATGACCGTACATGTAACGCATCGACTCGGTCGGATTGTTGGGGTTCCCCAGGAGGCCGTTGCGTTGGCTGCGTTCCATGAGCCAATCTACAGCCTTGCGGATTTTCTCCGCGTATTTTCCCTCTCGGATAGTGCTTCCCTCCATGAGGAGGACGATGCCACACAAGGAAGTGATGGTCGTGGGATAAGAGCCGCCGTTGCCCTCCCAGTGGCCGTCGCGCTGCTGTTCCTTGGCTACATACTCCAGTCCCTTGCGTACCACTTCCCGATACTTGGCAGGAAGGGTTTCCGCGCGAGCTATGCCCGCCGTGGAGCCGACGGACACTACGGCAACACACAGAATAATGAGGACAACGCGTTTCATGGTCTGGCATCCCTTGAGCCTGTTAAATGGAGAGAACAGACATCCTTTCCATTCCCAATCGAGGAGCGACAATCACGGGGACCGCGGCGTAGCCGCGCTCGTCTCATCTTTTGGCGCAGCGCCCAGCGCGCCTTTGAAGCTTTGCTTGCCGGCAGTATCGCTGACGGAATGTCGAAGTATCATGCCGGAGGAGATTAGGTCAATTGTTCCGGCCTGACGATCGATAGCAAGTTTGTAAAACTGCCCCTGCATCGAAGGCATGCTGCTGCTGGTGGACACCTCGCTATCGTAGAGCCTCTTGCCCGTCCGCTTGTCTATCGTCAAGGTCGCGGATACGGGCGTAAAATTGCCGGCCGCGTTGACCGGCCGGTTGTACTTGGCGCTGAACACCAGCATCGGCAGCTGCCGGAACTGCTCGAGCAGAATCATCTGATGCGCCACGGCAACGTACCACCCAAGTTTGCCTGAGTCGCGGTCGAAGGAATATACCATGCCATTGGTCACGGCGCAGCGCATCGCGAGGATGTTGGGAAACGGCCCGCGCACCCCGTTATTCTGGTCGGAGGCGTTATTCAAGACGGCATAGTAGTGCTTGTCATCTTGCAGCAGCAAGCCTTCCACCGCCTTTTCAAGATGGGCGGGCAGGACGGTGGCGTGAAACACTTCTTCCTGTGTTTGCAGATTCACGACAGTCAGCTTCCCGTCCGGTTCCACCATGGCACAAAGCTCGGATCGATCCGGCCGAAGGACGATGCTTCTGGCCGGCAAACTCCTCTTCCACAGGTTCTTGCCGCTCAGGATATCGTAAAGCCGGAGGACCAGTCCGCTCGTGGGGTCGCTTTCGGAAATCAGCAAGCGCCCGCCGACGATGCGCTGGCGGCGCTGATACTCGGCCGAGAAATTAGGCGCGTCCACCGCAGCGCCGTCCTGCACGCGCAGTACTCGCCCCGCGCCGATGTTATTGCCATCGCGTACTTCAACCAGGTAGACGTACCGGTCGTCGCCGAAGACGCGCGTATAAGGGGACACGTCCGTCTTGGTCCACAGAACCGTTCCGTGCACAGGGTCGAGTGCGACCAGTCCTTCCGGGACCCTGAGGCAAACACACGAGGCTGAGACAGAACCAATCTGCCCGAGCTTCTCCGTTCCTCCCTGAGGATTGGAAAGCTGCAAGCCTCCGTCCGTGTCGAGCGTGAGGAGGTACTGCATGCCTGGCTGCTCGACCAGAAAACGGTCTGGCGGGAGCAACTCCCGCTCCCAAAGCTTCTTGTGATCGACGAGGTCCAGCCCGCAGATGGTGTGGCCCAGGTAGAGCACGACGAAATGTCCCGCGCTATAGAACGGGAAGCGGGAGTTGGTTCCGCCACCCGCATAAAGATAAGGCACCCGCGTCGCCGCACCGATCATGCTCCATAGCTCCTGATTGCTGGCCTGATCGATGAGCTGGAACTGGTAGCAAACGGATTGCTGTTGCAACGGCGTCCAGGCCAGGCGGGTTCGTTCGTAGAATGGAATGTCTTCGCCGGAGCCCTCGAAAGTCGCGGCCGGCAGCCGATCGAAGCGGCGCTCGCTCGGCATCTCCATGGCACGGATGGTACCCGTAAAGGGCGACACCGCCTCGTCCAGGTAGGGCAAGAAGCGCTTGTCGCTGCCCAGATCGCGATACAGCTCCGCGCCCGTTTTGCCATTGCGGATGATGACCTGGCCAAACTCCTTGTTCAGAATGCGGTAATAGTAGGCGGCATCTTCGAGCAAGCCTTTGCGAGTCATGAGCCGGGCCAGCGCTTCCACTGCACGGGCCGCGACCCTGGGCTCGTCGCTCAGACGCCGCAGCTGAAGGAGTTGGAGTTCCGCTTCGATGAATGTTCCCTGGTTGATGAGTCGATCAGCGAGCTGCAGCCGCGCCTCCCGGCCCTCGGCAAAGAGGGAGCCGAATTCGGCCACGAACTGCGGCAGAGCTTTCGGGTCTTTGCTGGCCTGGACTTGTTGCCAGCGGCGCGCGATCTCCGCGTCCAGGGGCTTGCGCTGTTCGGGCGTAGCCTTGGCTACCAGGGCCGCAATCCGCCCCTGGGCCCACACGTCTGGCCGGGCTTTCACTGCCGGTTCGTTGATCACGCTGACCAGCTCGCTCGACTCGGCCAGGCCGGCGAATTCGAGGTAGGCTTGGAAAGCATCGAGCAGCCTGCCCTGCTCTTCTCGGCCCTTGGCAAGCAGGCAAAGATAGCCGGCTTGCCGGCGCCGCTGCTCTTCTTCAAGCTTTTGTTTCTCCTCGGGGGCTGCGTTTGGCGGCATCGCCATCTTGCACAACCCTTTGTACTCCTCCAGGTATTGCTGCGCGGAATTGAAGTCGCGCTGCAAGAGTTCGGTCAATGTGGCGTAGAGCTTGGCACGTACTTTCGCCAACGTTGCCGCTTGCGGGTTGTTCGTTGCCGCATCACGCAAGTCTGCGACGGCACCAGGCAGGTCGCCCTTGTAGAGTTTCAGCTCCCCGCGCTCTGCCAGGGCATCAGGATTTTGGGGGTTGTTCTTCAGGAGCATATTGATTTGCGCGACCTTGGCATCCACTTGCTCGTAAGCGGTTACGCTCGTTTCTGTCTGGGAAATGACGTCGCCTTCGTAAAACAGAAGGTTGCCCGGCGTGGCATCCTTGGGAGCGGGGCTGGTCGTCACGATGCCCTTGTCCATATCGATGACGGCAACCGCCCCTTTCTTGAGCGGCAGGTAATAATGCGGACCGCTGGCGACTCCCTGGCCGGAAGGCATGCCTGTCTCCACTTGCCAAAGCTGATGCTTGCCGTCCGCCAGGCTCAACGCCCGGCACATGTTCTTGCCCACCAGCAGCACTTTTCCCTGAAAGACGCCGGCCAGGTAGAGATCATCGCGCCGATCGGCTTGCCAGATCGAATTCCCGTCCTGCAAATTGAGGCAGTGGATGGCGTTCCCATCGGGAGCGGTGAAGATCACCTTACCGTCCTGGATGATCGGCGCGCACATCTTCCAATCCTCGCTCAGCTTCTGCAGGTTGGCCGACCAATCCTGCGGCATGCCCATGCCCCGTGGGAAACGTGGACGGCCAAAGGCGCCGACCGGGTTGCCGTTGCCGGCGACCGGTGTCTTTTCTCGGTAGGGAAAGGCCCAAACAAGACTACGCGACAGGAGATCCACGCCCAGAATAGCGCCCGCGTTCGTCGGGCAGACCAGGATGCCCTCTGCATACGACAAATGCACCGCCTGCACGCGCCGGCTGACATCCATCGACAGTTTCTCGCGGGCTGTCGCCAGCGTTTGCGCCCAGTTGACCTCTCCCTTGGCAGATTCCAGGCAAACCAGGCGCAGCTCGCCGTTCTTTTCCGTCAGGATGTAGAGCTTACCGCCCAGCGGCAGCGGCGGCCCGAGAAAATAGCTGCCTGCCAGCTCCGATTTGTCCCAGTTTGGATCGCCACGTTCCCAGGCGATTTTGCCCGTTTCCAGATCCAGGGCAAGCAGCCTGCTCCTCTGGGAGAGATCGGTGAGCTTCTGGTTCATCGATCCCTGTCCTTGTGGGAAGCCGCCCCACACCTGGGCCATCATCGAGCCTGGATAAGGCGGGACCGCCATGTCGTCGACGGCGTAAACCCGGTTGTTGTCGCAACTGAGAGTGCCTATCGTCGAGTTCTCGAAAATGATGTTCTGGCTGCCGACCTGCAAATACGTTTGGTACCACTCCTTAACCTGCCGGCTCATATCGGGCTCGCCTGCGAGCGCATTAAGTCCGGCAAGGAGAGCCACCGAATCCCACTCTAGTCTGCCAGTCTTGATGTCGATAGCGTGGATGCCCACGTAACTGCGGTAAATCAACTTGCCCGCGGCAGCGATGGGATACAGCGCAGGCAGCATGGGAGCCGGCCGGAAGTGGGGACGGCGCCGGGCGTCCTCGATCCAGCGCCGTGCTTCGGGATTGAGCGGATCAGCCACCAGAGATTTTTGCCATTTGCCTTCCAGGAACGGGGCGCTGCCACGTCCCTTCGCGGAGCGGCTCGGATTGCCCATGAACATCGCCCACACGTAGGGGCTGGAGACCTCACCCGGAATGGCCCGCTCCAACTCCTTCTGCAGGTCGGCTAGCGGGACGGTCTCATCTCCAATGCGCAACCCGTCGCGGCCCACTCGTGCTGCCAGCCGTTTCGAGGCGTCGGCTGCGCTTGCGGCCCCGCTCGCGTCGCCGGCGAGTCGAAATGCCAGGGCTGCCTTGTAGAGGGTGAGCGGCGGCAACTGGTCTGCTCCCTCGCGGCGCAACAAATGGTCGTAGCACAGGGCCGCCATCAACGCTCTGCCCCGGTCGAGGTGGTAGGTGCCCAGCAGGTCAGTCGCTTCGGCGCCAGCTTCGGTATGGTAGAAACGCTGGGCGACGGTCGCGAGCAGCTGCGGGTCGCTGGTCTTTTTGGCGTCCGTCAGCAGCTTTTTGGCTTGGCCGCCGTATTGCAGCTCATAGAAATCGAGGCCCTTGGCAGGCATCGTTCCCAGCAGGCGGTTCGCCTCGGCACGCGCGCTCACCCAGCGGACCTGTTCCTGGTTGTTGGCCCCTTTGCGCCGCACTTGCACGAAGACATCTTCTTTACTGTCGAGAATGGACTGCAGAAGGCTGCAGGCCTGCGTCCACGCTTCGCTCTTGATGTAGTCTTCCTGAGCGACTTCCAGACGCTTCTTCACTTGGCGGTCGGTAGGCAACGTGATGGCGTCGGTGAATTCCCCTTCGGGGGAAGGGTTGCTGTCCTTGCCTGCAGGGGGAGCCGCCTTTAAGAATGCAGGTGCAGGCGCGGCTGGTGCAGGTACGGACTGTTTTACTACTTGTGGGCTCTCCGCGGAGGGGGCAGCCATCTCCGAGGATGGGCCGGCCGCTTGCACGATGGCGATGAGAGCGAATAACGCAAGATAGCTCAACAGTCCCGCTGCTGCACGCCATATTCTCGACATCGGTGTAGCACCCCGATCCTTAGGTCAATTTGGGCAAATCGAACAAGCGGTAGCTGATTTTCGCATAGTCATGCGCCGGAAAACAAGCGCAAATACCTACTTACAAAGACGGCCCAAGCCGCTACCCGGTTGGGCTATGCCAGCGCGCCCTTGGCATTGGTGAGCCATTTTGCCTCGAGCAGCCCAACAAGAAATGACGAATCTGACGAGATACGCTAACCTGCGGGCGCTTCGGGCACGCCTTTGGTCGGCTTGAACCCTCCTTGGTATACTACCGCTGGATTGCTCATATCTGGAGTCTTTGTTATGTCCCTTCCTGGTTCGGTCCAGCCTGGTTCGACTCGCGGCCCGGGCCGACCGGTCCCGCGGCGCACGCGCACATTTCGACCCAACTACCTGTCCTTTGCCGGCACCTATCAGTGTAACCTCAGCTGCCCGCACTGTTGCGTTCCCATTGAATGGCCGGAGCGCCTCGACATTGAGAGCGCGCTGCGCTTTTTAGAGGATGCGTATGCCTATGGAATAGGCATTCTTGGCTTCACTGGGGGGGAGCCTTTCCTTTATCCGGAGTTTGTGCACACCTTATGCCGTCGAGCTTCTGCTCTGGGTTTTCGATTCGACAAGATCGTCACCAACGGAGTTTGGTACCGCAATAGACGCCATCTGAATTCTGTCCTTCGCGAACTGGCCGCAACGGGCTTCAGCGGCAAGCTGGGACTTAGCGTGGACAAGTTCCACGGCATAGAGACCGAGGAGCTGGCCGCCTTTTGCCGGTCCGCGCGCCGCATCTTCGGCCGCGATAACATCGTTTCCCTTTCGTACGCCAGCAGGCGCCCCGACCTGGGCCTCGAGCCGGTGCGCACTCTCGCCCAGGCCCTTGACGGCGTCGTCGAATGGTCGGAGCTGCTAGGCCGTTACCTTGTGGTGGCCCCCGACATGACAATGACGCTGAACTGGAATCATCTTGCACCGGTTGAGCGCGCCGAGAAACTTGCCGGCGCCTGGAACGGCACCTGGTTTCAGGAGGATTACTGTGAGGGACCTGGCCAGGCCCTGATCGTAAATCCCAGGGGTGAAGTGAAGCCGTGCTGCGGCTTCGCATCGGACCTGGATCAGCTGACGATCGGCAACATCCATACCGACACGGTCGCGACCATTGTCCGCAGAGCGCGCAAGCACCCTTACGTAGGCAAGGTATTCCGCAAAGGCCTGACCGCGATCCGGGATGAGATCCTGGCACGCGACCCGAATGCTTTGCCGGGAGCGACTGCCAATCATTGCTATTTTTGCTGGTACGTGCTGACCCGCGGCCTGGCGGCGGGAGTCGGCGGCGGGGGCGGGCAGGTCGGCAACTGGACCGGGCCGCGAGAGAATTACGCGGGCGAGCTGATCCAGTTAGGCTTGCCGGGCGCGCACCGGTAAGCGATCCGGCAAGACGATGGACAGCCATTGCCAGGGCTGTATAATCCTGCATGTTCTTCTAAAGAAAGTATGCCAGCTTGTCCCCGTAGCTCAATTGGATAGAGCGTCGGCCTCCGAAGCCGAAGGTTACAGGTTCGACTCCTGTCGGGGATAGTGACGTAAGACTCAAGCCGAACGCATTTTAGAGCGTACCTATCCTTGGCGGATAGTGCGGCACGAACCTCTTGTTGTGGGGAAGTCTTCCCCAGAGGGTCTGTCGCATGAGCGCCAAAAACAGTATTCCGAGCTACCGCAAGCATCAGCAATCCGGGCAAGCCCGTGTCACTCTTACCGATGGTCTGGGTGGCCGGCATGACGTGCTCTTGGGCAAGTGGGGGAGTGCCGAGAGTCGCGCGGAGTACGCGCGTGTGTTGGCCGAGTGGGAAGCGAACGGTCGGCGCCTACCGCAGGTCGCCGCAGCGCAGGATTTGACCATCAGCGAGCTGTTATGGGAATATTTTCAATATGCCGAACTCTATTACCGCAAGAACGGCGAGCCAACGAGCCAGGTTGTCCGCATCAAGCTCGCTCTCAAGCCCCTGAAGGCCCTTTACGAGCACACTGCCGCGAAGAAGTTCGGCCCACTCGCCTTGAAGGCAGTCCGGCAGTGGATGATCCAACAAGATTGGACCCGCGGCTTTATTAACTCCTGCGTTGGTTGCATCAAGCGCGTGTTCAAGTGGGCGGTCGAAAATGAACGGGTGCCTCCCGAGGTGCATCACGGACTCCTTGCGGTCTCCGGTCTGCGCAAAGGCAGGAGCGAGGCGAAGGAATCCAGGCCCGTCCGTCCCGTATCTGACGTGCATGTCGATGCGACGCTACCACATCTCACTCGCGCGGTTCGCGCCATGGTACAAGTGCAACGACTGGCGGGGATGAGGCCGGCCGAGGTCGTGATGATGCGACCTTGTGACATCGACCGCCGGGCGGGCGCGACATGGACATATCGACCGGAGAGCCACAAGACGGAGCATCACGACATCGCCCGAGTGATTTTCCTGGGTCCTCGAGCGCAGGAGATCCTCTTGCCGTTTCTGGATGGCCGCGATCCCGGTCGGTATTTGTTCAGTCCAAAGGAGATGATCGAGGAGTTCAGGACCTGGCAGCGCCGCCATCGCAAGAGCAAGGTTCAGCCTTCGCAGGTTTGCCGGAAGCGGTCCCATCCAAAGCGGCAACCAGGCGAGCAGTACTCTGTGGACAGCTACCGTCGAGCGATCGAGCAAGCATGTCTCAAGCACGAAATACCGCATTGGCATCCTAACCAGCTCCGCCATAGCAAGGCGACTGAAATTCGCCGCGAGTTCGGCCTGGATACCGCTCGTGCGGTCCTGGGACATCGCCACGCGGACACCACATTGATCTATGCCGAGGAGGACGAGGGCAAGGCAGCGGAAGCGATGAAGAAGCTGGGATGACGGCCGGCGGCAACGGGACTTGAATCCAAAAAGTCCGAGGATACATTTCTGTGTTGGGCGGGGGACGGGTTCGAAACCGTGCCCCGGAAGCCTTGCCGGGCTCCCCTGCCCTTCTGATTCACAAGGCAGCTGAAGAAAGGCAGTCGGCCATGTCTACTGTCGAAGCCGTAAGCTACTCATTCCGCAAGCCAATCACGCGGCCCGTTCCCGAAGACGCCCGAAAAGCAGGGCGCATCACAATCGATGGCCGAGTCTTCCTTATCCTCGCGAAGGTCAGAGAGCTTTTGACCATCCAGGGCAGGACGCCATCCAAGGACACGGTGCAGCTATGGGCCAAGAGCGAGTGCGTACACATTGGCCGGATGATCGAACGTGAGAAGCTTCCCGGGCCCGCCGGCGGCAAGGAGTCCTGGTACCTTGAGGAAGATATTCTGGCGATCAAGCGTGCGCTCGAGCTAGAAGCCGAGGCGGACGGAGAGTACATCGCACCGGAAGGCCGGTGTATTTGCGCTGCCGAGGTGACGAAGCGCTACGGCTGGGATCACAAGACCCTCGATTCATGGGCCGTGGGCTGTCCTCACCGCAGGTCGGGCGAACCCGCAACGTTGACTGTGATCAAGCGGCCAAATGACAGACGCAAATGGTATCTAATCTCCGAGCTGGACGAGATCAAGCAAACGCTGGCCAACCGCTATGAAAAAACCAAACCCGGCGAGGCTCGGCGATTCAAAGGAACTTACAAAACGGCTGACGGCCAGGATGTGATAGCGCTCCGGCTCGCAGCTAGGCAATACGCCATCCCGTTGCCCACATTAAAAATCTACATCCAGGAGAGAAAGTGCCCGTACTTCCCAGGCGGCCAACTTCCCTGCCAATGGGTCGATCCGTCCCATCCAGGTCCCAAGGTGCCCGTCGTTCTGCCCAGCGACATGGCACGCCTGAAAGCCGCTATCAATAAGGCTGTCTCCGATGGCAAGAGGGTCAACACTGAAAGGTGGATGGACTATCAAGAGATTGGCCGGCACTACGACGTGACGAGCATCGACGATTACAAGCTTCTCTGTGAAATGGTTCGAACGATGCGCCAAAATAAGGAGCTGCCAGCGCGCAGAATTGTGCGAGAGCATCCTGGCCGTCGTGGGCGCCGGAAGAGGGTTTGGGTACATGACGTCACAGTCCTCGATCAACTTCTTAGACGAGAGGAAGAAGTTCCCAGCCTTGGCAGCGACAAGCAGCCGAGTAGTCCTGAACCGCCCGTTGTAGCAGAGGAGGCTCCGACTCCTCACGAGTCAGATAGGCCTTCGACTCGCACTGGAAGGCCTCGGTCGGACTTGACGATGGAGGTTCAGGCGTTCTGTTACGAGCAACACCAGGGTCCAGCACAGCAAAAACTGCCTGCAATTCGTTTGGCGGCCATGAGGCTATTCGGCATCGACCGTGCGCCTAAAGAGGATGCCCATGTAACTCTTTACGCCAAGCGTTACTCTCAAAAAACGGGGCTTCCCTGGAAGTCTAGAAGTTAGCGAAAACCCCGTAAAAATCGGGGTGCACAAAAGGTGCACAAAAGTCTTTTGTGCATATCTGTGCAATACTTTCTGCGCCATGCCCCTTACCATTTACCCGCGTGATCGCTTCGGCGATCTGCGGGTTTTTTGTTTTGTGGGACGAGGCCGAACTCATGATCGACATTAACACCGAAACTCTGCTGCCGCTGGCGAAGGCGGCCAAGCGAATACCTCCAGCACGCGACGGCAAGCGCTGCCATGCGAGCACCATCCTGCGATGGATTCTCAAGGGCTCGGCAGGGGTCAAGCTGGAAGCCATTCGCCTCGGCGGCCGCTGGTTGACGAGCGTCGAGGCGTTACAACGGTTCGCCGAGCAGTTGACTCCCAACGTCAACGCTGACCCGCCACCAAGACCCAGATCGGCCAAGGCACGCGAGCGCCGCTCGCAACGTGCGGCTCAGAAACTTGAGCGGGCGGGCATCTGATGGCGTGGTCGATGGACAGCCCTGCCATCTTTGCCTTGACACGTCCTCTGACATTAGACTGTTGCCCGACAGTGAACTAATTCACCACAGCGGAGGATGGAAATGGCTCGGGCATGCGATGCATTGACAACCAGCGATGTCGCCAAACGCTGCGGTTGCGCGGCCTGGAAAGTGAGGCGCATTTTCGAGAGAGGTATTTTGCCTGCAGCTAAGCGAATTGGCCTGTACCGCGTTTTCGAGGCGGCGGACGTGCCCCGGATTCGAACTGCACTGATAGCGGCTGGGTATCTGCCGAAACGCAGGCGTAGGGCGCAGGTGGCTGGATAGGAACAGAGGCGCGCACCGCCCCTGGCCGGGCGGCTCGCGTGTGCGAATTGTGATCAGGGATGTCGTCATGATAACGAATGGCAAGGCCGAGAGCAATGGAGCGGCTGCCGGCCGTGGGTGGTTTCAGGTTCCCAACTCCCTCATCGACGAGTTCGCGCGCCATTTGGGTCCCGGTGCTGTGGTCGTCTACCTGTGCCTGATCAGGCAGGCGGATCGCTCCGGGACCTGCTATCCCTCGCTTGCGGGTATTGCACATCGCCTCGGCATGTCACGGCGCAACATCATCCGCCATATTCAGACGCTGCGGGAAGTTGCGTTGATCACCGTCGAAGTTCGAAACACCTTGGGCAATCGGGCATCCAATCTCTACTCCGTTCACCCGATCCCGGAGCCTGGAACTAGTGACTTTTCTGCACTAGTGACAAAACTGCACCAGTGCCAAAAACGACGCGCGACTAGTGACAAAAACGACGCGCGACTAGTGACAGAACGGCACCTGGAAGGATACCCATTGAACAAGACCCATAGAACAAGACCCCCCCTACCCCCCAAAGGGGGGAGCGCTGGGTTTGAGCGATTCTGGAAAACGTACCCCAAAAAGAAGCGGAAGGATCTCGCTCAAAAGGAGTGGGAGAAGCTGGCCCCCGACGACGGATTGCAACAAATGATGTTCGACGCGCTCAAGCGACAGAAGCGGTCCACTGACTGGCACCGCGAAGAGGGGCGCTTTATCCCGAAACCGCATTTATGGCTCAGCGGCCACGAATGGGAAGGATTCGCGGCTGACGCGGACAGCAAGTCAGCCCCCGACACAGATGACCGTCGAATCGCTCGGGAAATGCAGGAAGAGCGGGAGCGGATCGAGAGTGGGCAGACCGCTGGCCCCTCCAAGCTACGAACTGCGAGAGCGAAGGGAGCTAAATCGTGAGAGACGAAACTCGACTCCCGCCACACAACAAGGCCGCCGAGCAACAGGTTCTTGGCGCCATGCTCCGGCACAACGAGACGATTCCCGACGCGGTAGGAATCGTGAGCAAGGAAGACTTTTGCCACGATGCGCACCAGAAGATTTTTCAAGCCATTATTGAGCTGTCTGATAAGGGCGTGGTGGTGGATACCGTGCTCCTCGCCAACCGCCTCAATGAACACGGCCAGATCGAAGACGTTGGCGGGTATGTCTACCTCGCCGAGTTGTGGGATTGCTCCCCGACCGGGGCAAACGTCGAGCATCACGCAAAACTCGTGCGCGGGAAAGCGATTCTGCGACACACGTTGCAGGCCTCGCTTGAGACTGCGCGAGACGTGCAAAATCAAACTGGCCCACCCGAAGAGCTGCTCGAAGCCGCGCAATCGCGGTTTCTCGCATTGGGGGAGAAGGACGTAGGCAACGCGACCAGCATGATCCAGGAACTCGTCGATGATTCCTGCATCCGGCTGGACGAGCGCTGCGAAAGGCGCCGCGGCGGTGGGCATGTCGGCGTACAGACAGGCTTTGGTAAGCTCGACTATCTCCTCACCGGCTTGCCAGACTCCGAATTGATTGTTGTCGCAGCCCGGCCGGGAACGGGCAAGACTGCGTTTGGGCTGAACGTTGCCAGGCACGTCGTGCTCTACGAGTGCTTGCCTGTGCTGTTCGTAAGCGTCGAGCAATCGAAGGGGGAGATAACTGACAGGATTCTTTGTGCTCAGGGATTGGTTGACGCTCAGCGCATCCGTCGTGGAACGATCAACGATGAGGAGTGTTCCCGGTTCGCCGATGCTGCCGACCGCATGCGAGACAGCAAGCTTTTCGTCGATGGCAAGTCGCGCACGATGACCAGAATCGCGGCCAACGCTCGCCGGCACAAGTTCCGGCATGGGATACGGCTAGTGATCGTTGACTATCTCCAGCTCATCGAGCCGGAGAATAAAAAGGAGCCTCGCCAGGAGCAGGTTGCCGGCATTTCCAGAAGGCTTAAGTATCTGGCGAAGGACCTGAAAATACCAGTGATGGCGCTGGCACAACTCAACCGTCAATCGGAGAACTCTGGCAAAGACAATCGCCCCAGGCTGTCTCACCTCCGGGAATCGGGCTCAATCGAGCAGGACGCTGACACCGTGCTCCTTCTTCATCGGCCCGGCGGGATCGAGGATGAGGAGGACCTTCAGCGGCCGCCAGATGACGGGCTGACAGAGGTCGTTATCGCCAAGCAGCGAAACGGGCCAACTGGAATCGTGAAAGTACGCTTCCGCAAAGAATTCCAACGGTTTGAGAGTTGGGGCATGGATTGAGCGTGCGAATTATGGCCGACCAACCTGCCATGTCGAACTGGGACCAACCCGAAGCGGACCGCCTACTTGCCCAACTGCGTTCGAAGTTGGCCGAGGTCGAAAAGGTCACTTACCGCGGCAAGGTGCCCACCGCAGCGGCACACCTGGCAGCCGACGGCTTGGCAATCGCCGAGGGCTGGATCGCTAACCACGAAGCCGAGGCCGCCCGCGGCTGGGATGTGCTGGACTTGCTTCGAGGCATGGTAAAGGACCTGCCCGACATCGTCCGGGGGGATCGATTGAAAGGGGCCCAAACATGAACGCGACAATCAATCGCTCACCTTGGGCAGGCTGGTTTCGCCGGCGGCCTGGGGACCCGTGGCGAATGGTCTGTGAAGGGGAAAGCGAAGCAGAATGCTCAAGTTTGATCGCTGGCCTGATCAGCGAGTCGGGCGACGTAATGATTCTGCCCTCTGGCAGGCGCCCGGACGACTTGGTGCCCGCTAAGCGCGCAAGCCTCTTCAAAATGCCGGTTTCTGTCGAGTTTCGACCATTCAGCCAAACGTTTCTTCGCGCGACTAATGTACATTAGGCATTAAAGGACGACCGGCCTTATCAGGGTAACGTTTTTTCGGAACAAGGGAGGAGCAGAACGATGAGCAAGAAATGGGTCGGATGGCTCCGAGAGTCTCGGGACCATCCTTGGAGGCCGGTTCTCGAGACGTCGACCTACGCCGAAGTCGATCAGGCCCTGCTCGAAATTCCGCCGGCCGGTCCCAGGGAGGAATCCATGATTCTTATCCGCGGTGCCAAACCGATCGGGGTATGCAGCAGCTGGCCGGCACGACGCGAGCCCTTATCGGTGACTCCAGGGGGCGATTGCCTCCAGGTGCCCAGCCCCGCGGCAAATGTTCCTCTCGGCATAAGCGCAAGTGCCGCGGCTGCGGGATGACGAATAAAGAGCACCGCGCTCGCTTCGGTATTGATTTGATGATGCGTGCCGTGCCAGGCGCTGGTCTTCGGCTCACGTTAGAAACGGTGGTCATGGTCTGCCGGGGCTGCAACGGCAAAGCTTGGGGCAATGCACCGCTGGGCGTTCAGGCTGATTGAGATGGTGAGGGGCCGGGCGCATCCTCGCGATCCCCCCGGAGGAGCGCCCGGCCTGGCCTGGGGACGGTTAAAAATGCCCCTGGCAAGCGATAGGCCGACGCCAGCTGGCCGCCGGCCCTATAAAGGCAACTGAGTCGGCCTCAGTGAACGAAACGCGGCAGCGTGCGATTATGGCGATTTCTGGGGAGGGTCGCCAAGTCCGCAAAAGGGATAGGTCCGTGAGAACCTCTGAGAAGAAAGAGGCCATCCTGGAACTGCTCCGCGATCCGGCTTATTCACGGGCGAGTGTCAATGCCGTCGCCCGACGGGCCCGGACTTCCTGGAGCTTCGCCAACCAGGTTCTCGCTGAGGTCAGGGGCGACGCGCCAAGCCGTGAGGGCGTCGACGGGAAACTGTACCCGGCGGCCAGGAAGTTGAATGAGATCCTTCAGGCCGTGGGCACCCTTGATTCGGACGATACGTATAAGGTCTTTGTTCGCGCCAGTGACCGATTGAATGAACTCCGCGAGATGGCGACGTGACGCGCGTTTACTCTCGCGCGAGCAATGTAGTTTGCACAAGTCCCCTTGCCGCCGCTCTCACAGGCGCG
Source organism: Gemmataceae bacterium (assembly GCA_035296965.1). Taxonomy (GTDB): domain Bacteria; phylum Planctomycetota; class Planctomycetia; order Gemmatales; family Gemmataceae; genus DATGZX01. Next base: position 29,606 of record DATGZX010000087.1, on the reverse strand, counting down.
CGGAAGGTGCTGCCGGGAGCGTGCGAGGGGAGGTTCTGTGCAGCATGCCCCCCCTGCGTCGAGCCGGGGTTTCTTATGACGCTCTGGTAGAAGTTGGCGGGAACCCCTTAAAACGTTCTGCCTTCAACGGTTCCGACCGTCCAGCAAGAGCCTTCTCGCGCGAGTCATAAAACGGTCGCGCTGCCCGTGCAAATAGACCATCGCCCAGCAGCCAAGCGCCTTTACGTGTCGAGGAATGCGCCTTGAAGATTGTAGGATCTGTGGTACCATCTTTCGAGATTGATGCACGCTGTCCGGGAACTGGCCCGGAAATCGCAAGAGATGAGCGCCTTGCCTGGCGTACTATCGCCAAGCAAGGCGTTTTTTGTTGCGCTGGAGAGCAAGTACATGGCGATGACCGACCATTCCGCCCCTGTTGATGCAGGAGCAATCGCCGTCCACCTCAAGACGACCCGACCGACTGTTCTGCGTTGGGCGAGGGACGGCAGCATTCCCTGTCTGCGACCTGCCAAGAATAGCAGGAAGGTCCTGTTCGTCCTTTCTGACGTCTTGGCAGCGCTCGAACGGAATGGCCAACCAATGGCACAGGTGGCGCCGGAGGGTCCGGTCCAGCCGAGCGGCTGAGAGTGAGCCGGGCCCCGCCCTGGTCCGGCAAGGCCAGGTCCGCGTTAAGCCTGGCCGGCGCAATCGACAAGGACGACTCACCATCAGAGGTAAATTTCGATGGCCAATGAGTTCAAGATCGGTACGAACGAAACGCACTTTTGGCACCTGTCACCAGGCACGGCAGTTCAGGGCCGCCTGCTACTCTTTTCCAACACCTTCACCTATCCTCCGATGGCTCCCGAGCCAGATTACGTTGCAAGCTTGGCCGAAGTGCAGGCGATGATCGAGAACGATTCCGCCTACAGGCAATTCGTCGAGCATCGCCAAAAAATTGCCGATGTGCGCCGAGACCTTGACGCGCTCGAACGAGCGAAATTGCAACTCGATCTGGACGAGCGAAATGCTCACGCATCCATGACGGGAGGCCAGTTGGCAACCACTTTAGCGAAGATCGAGGCGGATCGGGCGGCCAACATGCAGCAGCAGACCGACATCAAGACTGGTCTGCCCCTGATTCAAAAGGAGGCCGCGCGCTATCGGGATGGTGCGGCCCGCCGCATTCGGGCAAACGCGGAGACGGTGCGTCTTCGCGACCAGAAACCAGTCCGCACCCGCCAGGAGATCGAGGAGGAGCTGGCGCAGGTGGCGAGCCCTCTTTTGGACGAACTGGCCCTGAGCATTCTCGACAGACGGTCCCCAGATCCGAGCGAGCTGCAGCGCCGGGCCCTTGAGGACTTCCTTCAGCCGGAGGTCGATTGGCGACCGTCCGCGAAGTGACAGGCAGCGGGGCCGGAACAGGGAAGCGGCACGTACCATACAAGAGGTTTTTAATGGCAACAAGCCTCGGCGAACCAGAATCCGCCGACTGGTCCATCATTTAGAGTTAGTGCATGGAAATTCCAACACTGCCGCGGAAACGAGCTGGTTCACTCATCTCGGCCAGCGATTACAACCAGCTTTGCGATTGGATCGAGCGCGTTGCGAGGATCCGCGCGCAGTCGCCGCTTTCTGTGAATTACGATCAGACTGGCCCGGTGATCAAGCTCTCTGGAGATCGGCCGTTTTGGGCGCAGATTCTGACTGCGGCTGGGGGCGCGAATGGATTGGCCTATGGTTGGCAACAGATCGATTTCAGGCCGTTTGGAAGGGTCACGCCGACTTATGGGGGGCGCAAAGGATCGACAGTACTTCTCCCAGCATTTGAGGTCAACCAGAATGCCGAGGTTCCTCTGAAGGCGCTTGCACGATTGTATCCGGCCGGAGATGGGTTGAGTTTTTGGTTCGATTTTCCTGCGACCGCGCCAGGCGACGCCTGGGGCTGGGCTGTCGGCGTTTCGCCAACGGCAACTAACATTTACGATGGCTGGCTCCTCACGCCAAACGCGAATACGGTGAGTTTTGAGACGCCGCCGGCTGGGGCCACGCCGATTTGGATTGGATCATATCAGGGAGAATCTCTTCAGCTCACCTGGCCCTACCGGCTCGTGCCGAACGGAACCTTCAGCGCGATTCCGTTTGGAAGCAGCGGGCCGGCTGTCAGCAGACCGCTCTACATTGTTTCTGTTCCCGCCCCTGTCGCGTTCGCCTCAGTTTTGTCCGTACAATCATTCGGCCTGTACAACGCGACTGCCCTCCCGCTGTTTCCTGGATACGCTTCGCTTCAGCCATTCTTCCCTTCTCTCACAGGCCAATTCCCCTGCTGGCTATGGAACCCGCTTGAGCTTGGAGGTCCAGGAGTTAGCCCTGTGAGTGGGGTTAATCCGTTAGTTGTCGGACACCCCTACCCATGCGTTGCCAACGGCAACATCACCATCCCGACAGTTGGTGGAATCACGAAGCCGCTTTACGTGTGCTTGGCTGGCGGCTGGGTTTCCGTGGCGACATGCGATACTGGCACACTGGAAACGATCACGGATTGACACATGGGCACAACCGGTTACCCAAACATTCAGCGTTCTCCTGGCTGTGACTGCTGCGGACCGTTTCCTTGCTACAACGGCGGATGTGATCATTGCGGCAGTTTTCGGGCGGCCTGGGCGTATAAGCCAGCGCTCGGCGATTGGGGCTCGCAGTTAGCACCCCTCTATGACTGGCCATGCACCTTGCAGTTTCTAGGGACAACCGCTCTATTTTACACCGACTTCGGAAGTGTTGGTGGTTGGCCCACGGCTCCGCCGCAGTGCGGTTGCGCATGGCAGTCGCGCGGCCTTCTCCCGCCGCAGAATCCTAATTTCGGGATGATTCTGTGGTACGACTTGGGTGCGATTGTTCCAATTGGAATGCCCAATTCTAACCCGTTCGGCGGTCTTTGGGTGCTGGCTGTCAACGGAGTAGGCTACTACACTGCTACAGATGAAGAATTTGATTGCTGCGCTGGCGGGACGCTTACTTACATGACAGGGGTCTATGAGGGGTTTGAACAACATCTTCCCGCTGGAGCGCCCAGTACGATTACTTTGCTACCGATAGGAGATATTATCAATGACGACTTGTGCATCTGTCAGAACGTGTGTTGTCCAGGAGTCGCATTGCCGACACAGGCGCCGCTCACATTTACGAATATGGCCCCTGCCGGTTCATCGCTGAATTTCAGCATGTTACTGAAGTATTCTTCGTGTTTTCCCACTACCGACACCTGGATTGGCCAGTTTCTTTGCGATCTAAACCAAACAACCGAGCCGGCCTATAGTGGCTACTGGTCTGGAATTTACCAGTTCATTTCTGGTTTCACGGAGGTCACGGCCGCAGTCATGCTGGTGTGCGCGACAAAGGCCAAGGGATGGCAGCTTGCAGTTTCGATAGCGGAGCCTTTTGTTACGTTCTTCGCTGGCTGCCCCTCCTTCCAGTCCGCAAGTTGTTCTCCATTCGAGATTGTCACGAACGACTATAACGGCGCCCTTAGCGGTCCAATGTACGGGGTAATCTCCGAATGACTTCGACTGTGATTATTCCCTGTCACTGTCTCACGCACGACCCGACCTGCCGCCGAGCTGGTCGGCCGATGAGCCTGCGCGATTGGCAGTTATGCTCGGGCAACTGTCCGGCAGCATTACCGTGCTCGAAAGAGAAGAGCGAGCAGTACCGGGCGCTCTGGGATGGACTGCCGATCCCACATGCTGAGCCCACGCCAGCGATCCGACGGCCGCCCTGCGTGCACCTGGGGGCTTTCACTGGCGAGCGTCGGCTCTGCGCTGCCTGCAAGGGCAAGGTGCAAGTCAATATCATGACGTGCGCCGTCTTTGGAACGTGCACCGTGGGTAAGAAGATCGACGGCATTGCCTGCTGCGCCGCGCCCTGCCCCCGCTACGAGAAGCCTGCGAAGTGATAACCCCGCGGCCAGCGATCAGCCCGCACTTCGCCACAAGCGAGCCGCGGGAAAGGAATCAGCTCGCGACCTTGCTTCCACCGTCGCCCTCGTCTTCGGCGGTTTCTTGGCATTCACCGTACTGCTCCAACAGGAAGCGCGCAACCTGGTGAAAGTCGATCTGCCTGAACGCCGGCCGGACCAGGGCCCTCATCAGTCCATCGCCGAACCCGGATGCATACTGCCGCCGGAATTCCGTGCGGAGCTGGCTTGCCAAGTTGTCGCAGGCATCATCGAAGGTGCACATTTCCAACCATTCGTTGGCGATCGCGCGGGGATCGTCCCATTCTTCGATGACGGCGATCCAGACTTCGCGAGTGGCTGGCGATTTCCAGTTTGGGCTACTGTGATACATGTTGGACTCCTAGGAAGACGAGTTCCTGAGTTCATTGAGACGCTGTTGTGCCTCTTCCAGTTCGTCGGACAGTTTGACCTGCACCTCGCGGCCGGCAATCCAGACGTGAGCGTAGTACCCGCGGCGGTTGGGGCGTTGAATCAGTCCCACGTACTCGGGGCCGACCAGTTCCCAGACGCAATAACCTTTGGGACCCCACGGACCGCACTTCCGGCACCTAGCGCCGGCCTGGTAGGCGACGCGAATAAGCTGGGTAAGCGACACGCCTCGCGCGCGGGCGAGCCTGCGAAACTCCTTCACGCGCACAGGACCGGCGGCAAGAATCGAGCGGATAACCTCCACGGGATTCTCGGCGGGCTCGAATTTGTTGTCCTCTCTGCGGAGCACGGGGGCCTCGCAGGCAGGACTCCACGGGTTGGCATCGTAGATCGGCATGGGTCACTTCTTTGGGAGAGCGAGCTGAATGGCAGCGCGGATAGCGTTTGCATGCTGGGCCGTCAGCTTGACATAGTTGCGCTCCGTAATCGCACTGCTGGCATGCCCTGCCCCCTCGCTGATAAGTTTCAGGCTGGCGCCGTTTGCAATTCCCGCCGTGCACCAGGCGTGCCGGAGCCCATGCAAAGAGGCGTCGCTTTTTACTTGGCCGAGTTTTTTCATCCGCCGCAACTGCTGGCCCAGAGTTCTCCGGTTCCACGGCGTGTTGCGGTTGTTCAAGAACACGACGCCTTCGTATCTGTCCGGCTGGCGGCTGCGGATCTCGCGGAGCAGGTCGATAGCCTCCTGGACCAGGACGATGATCCTTGGCTTGCGGGTGTGTTTCCTGGTCTTGTGGCGCTCCAAAGTGACGATGCCGATTTCAAAGTCAACCATCGGCCAGGTCACGCAGGTCATTTCGCTCAGGCGGCAACCGGTCAGGCGCAGGTAACGCACAGCCCGCTCGAAACGCTTGTTGCCGTGCGCCACCAGCGACTCGAAGGCGTCGTCTTCCATCGGCGGGCGTGGTTCCGCCTCTTGATAGGTGATCCGGGCGAATGGGTTGCTCGCGATGCGTCCTTCACGCACGGCCCAGTTGAAACACGCATTGATTTGGTTCGCCTTGGCCTTCTTTGTGCTGCTGCTCTTCCATCGCTTGTGGGCCATTATCCAGTCCGTCAAGTGGAAGGGCTTGCAGTCAGCGATGGCGAAGTTGCCGTAGACCTCGACGAACAGGCCGAATACTTGCACACGTTGCTCGATAGACTCCTGGCAGTGCTGGCCGGACGTTTTCACGTGGAGCAGGTAACGCTCGATTACTTCGGCGACGGTGGGATAGGCCACCTCGGCGAGGGCGGGGTAAGTGGGCGCAGGCGAGGGGATAGGAAGAGAAGACATCGATGTACCTCCTTTATCGGAAACACGATTCTGGACGTTAGTCCGGGTTCGAGTGGCGTGCTCATGGGAAAGGTCCTCCATTCGGCTCGGCCTCAGCGGCAACAACGTCGCGACACTGGCGCAAGCTCAACGCCCAGCGGGAGGCGGTTTCATGATCGCCCAGCGGCTCGGTCAGGCAGCTTTCGCCAGTGATCAGAACAAAACGAACCCGGTAAGTGTCTGCTTGCTCTGGGAGAGTCACGGGCCCAGCTTTTTCGAGGAGCATGTTGAGGAGCATGTTCATGAGATGGTGCTTTCCATCTGGGGAGAAGGGTCGAACTAATCCCAGGTCACAGGGAACGCTTTTCGGCAGTTCGCGCAACGGCAGCGCGTCGCGCCCAGTGCAACGGTGTTCTCGGTCTGGCAATGGTCACACGCGGCACCCCACGGGAGATTTTCGGTTTCCCCTTTGAGCGGCGCATCATCGAAAGGGGGAATGAGCGCTCGAGGAAAGCCCAGCTCGGGCACCTCGATTCCAAGGGCGCCCTCCAACCATTCGGCCACAAGGCGACGATGACAGGCAAACCCAGGCGGTTCATAGCAGACGAGAACGGCGGACGGCCCCAGCTCGCGGGCAACGGCAGCGGGGTCCAGGTCTGCCAGGATCTTGCGGTACTGGCGCACGAATTCGTCCAGGTCGAGATTGCCTTTCATCATTGCGATGGTCGGGGCGAGGCGCGTTTCGCGGCGGATCTTCCCTGCCCAGCGCGGCACCCATCGGCTGATCGCAACGGGCTCCAGCGCGGGCGGGATCTTCTTCAAGCGGGCAAAGCAGCTTGTGTGCATCAGCGCAGTACCTCCAAAGCGGGCGCGTCCCAGATTCTCACCTGCCCAGCGCACGGATAAGGCACGGGCAGGAGAATCGGACTGGAGAGCAGCCAGCAATACGGACCAGTTGTCAAGCGGTCGCGACGGCGCATCTTCTCCACGGGTAGGCAATCGGTTAGCTCTACGCTGCCCAGAATCGCTCCATACGCGAGGTCTTCCTCGCGCGGCATCGTCCAGCCTTTCGGCAGCGCGAGCAGCGCAGCGAACGCTTTAGCCTTGCCAGCGTGGATAAACAGCGGGCCTCGAAAGTGCGTCTGCCAAGTGCGGTTCTCTACGCGCTTGATTCCCTGCAGAATGGCCCACGCGAACGGCTGGCGGACGGTCAGAACCTTGGCCATGAATAACCCCACGGGAAAAGCCTGCCCCAGCGCGTTGGATTGCCACCAGGGCAGGCGACGACGATGGCTCGGTTACACCAGCTCCACGGAGAACAGCTTGCGACACTTCTTGCACTTCACGCGCTCGACACTACTTGGCTCGATTACCTGCTCGAAGCCACAATGATCGCACGAAGCAACCAAATCCATGCCCTTGGGCACGGTCAGACAATCGCGGGCCAGCTGCTTGCGCACGCGGCCTAAATCGCCCCCTTGCTTCGCTTCGCGGATGTAGCGGGACAACTGCTGCAGCGCGGTGCGGAATGAGGCGTGCATCGTGTCAGGGTCCCCAAGTGTCGGCATGCCTAGTTCATCCAAGCCAGGGCAAGCGCCCCTGCCCACTTCGGCGCGCCAGATTTCCCCAGCCAACTTGCGGATATGCGGCTGTAACGTGCCAGCATCGCCAGCAAACGCATACGCTTCGCAGCGGTCTCGAAAGCGGCGGGTTAACTTCTCGGGCGCGTTTGTCGTGAAGACAATAACGCAGTGCGCGGGCAGGTGCTCCAGGCCATCCAGGAAAATCGTCTCGGCCCCTTGCGTCATCCTGTCGGCTTCGTTGCAAATGCAGACCTTCCAACCAGAGCCAAACAGGGGACGCAATCGCAGCGAATTGAGGCGCTCGCGGACGGCCTGCGCGTCCATCTCGCCTGAGGCAATTTCGTGCAAGCCACCTAGTTCCCCTTCCTCGATTGCACAACCAAGCTCACATGCGAGGGCGTAAGCTGCGCTGGTTTTCCCTGTCCCAGATTCCCCATGCAGCAAAAGTGCAGTCGGGTAAGGCGCCTGCACGAACATGGACAGGGCGCGGGTTGATTCTTCCTGTCCCAAGACATTGGCCAGCGAACGGGGGCGATATTTCAAAAGCAAGCTCTCCATCGTCGTCATCCCTCTCGAAAAGGCAGGGGAGGGGCGCTCTCCCCTGCGAACCCAGGTCGATCACACAGCGGCGGCAATCTGGATTTCGGCATCTTCGGTGCGGTAGCCTTGCGGGCGCACCAGGCCACAGGCGGAATCCATCAGGCCATGCAACGCTTGCGTGCGTCTGGGCAGCTCACCCAAGTTCCCTTTCAAGATTTCGGTGAAGGCGTTGAACAAACGCCAGGCGGTTCGGCCTTCACGGAATTCAGCGTGTCGCGGCTCGCGCCACTCCTGGAGCAGCTCGGGAATGCGCGTGACGGGGACCACGCGGCTATCGAGTCCCTGGATAATCAGGTCGTGCGCCTGGCTGTCAGCCAGCTCATGATTGCGGTACGCTTCGAAGCGGCGCTCTTGGGTGTGGCGAAGATCGCAGAGCAAGCCCACGGCACGATCAACCAGCTGGGGCAAGTCGCGTTCGATGTAGGCGGTATGCTTGCGGGCAAGCTTCACTTCCCCTGAGAAAGACAGGTTGTCACACACGAAGACTGAGGCACCCAGGACAAGCGCGGCGGGGAATGTCTTGTCGTGGGAATTGCGGATGCCAACGACCAGGCCAAAGTCATCGGGGTTGCTCCCATTGGCTACCTGGAGAAGGCCAAAATAGCGGTTGCTATCGTGCGTCAAGCCATGCGCCTCTGTGACCACGTGCAGGCCAGAGCGGGCAAGGGATTCCTGCACGCCATTCAAGAGGCGGTCATGAGCAATCGGCACCCAGCTGTCGGTACGCTCGGGAGTGATTGCCTGCGCGACTCGTTCGCGGCTGACAGAGCTGGCGCCACAGTGCAAGTGCAAACGTGCTGTGTTCATCGTCGTTTCCTTTTGTTCGTGTTGATCGATTCGGGTTTGGAACGGTGCCCCCTGCTCTGCTCTGCGGATGTTGCTAGGCGACGGCCTTACTTGGCATTGAAGTGGACGATTTCAACGGTGCCTGCCACGTGTGTTGCGCTCTGACGAGGCACGCGCGGTAGGTTCTCGGCCACGGCGGTTTCGGTTTGCTTGATCATGGCCTGGGTGACTTCGGCGTAGAGCTGAGTAGGACCATTTTCCAAGGCAATGGTGATGGTCTTTTCGAGAAAATCGGGGATCTTCTCGACCTTGATGCCAGCGCGCTCCAACGCCACGGCCAGCACGGTTGCCAGGTCCAGGTTGTAGGATTGCTTGGCGCTTGTGGGCTGTCCCTTGGTGATGATTGCGTCCACGGCCAGCGTGACGGTGCCCTGCACGCGGTATTCGCCTGGCTCTAGAGACGCAACGGGCAGCCTCTTGGCGATTGCCACAGCCAGCTCGGCGGCGGGGATGGGAGCTGCCTTGAGCAGCTGGGTTACAATAGCGGGGCCCTTGCGGTGCCCATTGCCAGTGACGCGGGTGGAAGATACGGTAGCCATTGAACTCGACTCCTCTGAAGTTGGGTTCCACGGGCTCGGCTGTTTGTAGCAGCGCGAGCCCACTTGATCACTTCGCCTCAAACGTCTTGACCCAGATTCGGCCCTGGGTCGGATGGTTGAACCAAAAGCCACCAGTGCAGGTTGTCTTCACTTCGGCCTTTTGCCCTTGCGGGCCCACCAGCGTTACAGTTTGCGTCTCGGGCTTGCTGGTGAGCGTTTCGGCCATCATGCGGAAGCCTGCCAGTTGTGCGTTGCTCATTGGTTTCACCTTGTGTTAATTGACATAAGCAATCCTAACGCTTGCTATGCTTATGTCAATAGACACTGGCAGAGAATTTCGGATTGTGCCATAAGTCAGCTGACTACAATGGCTTAGGAAATGCCTCTTGTGGCGATTGACACTGCGAATAGGCTCGCCTAATATGGTCTAGGCTGACAAAAGTTCAGAATCAGGAAGTGAAACTTGCCAAAAGCAGGCTTGGAAGCTGACGTTGTTACTCGCCTTAGAGAAGCGATTAGCGCAAGCGGATTTTCTCTCAATAAGCTGGGACAGCAGGCAGGGATTGATCAAAGTAGGCTTTCGCGTTTTATGCGAGGAGAACGCGACTTGACCCTTGCTGCTGCCGCAAGACTGTGCAATGTGCTCGGTCTGGGGTTGATTGCCAACGGTAGCCGCGAAGCAGCCCCTGCCCCCACAACTGCTTCGTCTACTCGGCAACCGCCGGCCAGGAACAAGCGAGCCAAGGCTCGTCCCCGCAAGAAAAAGTAACTCTTCGCACCATAGCCTGGCCCGCAAGACGCCAGGGCCTCGCCTCGGAGATCGCCTGATGATCGCCTTCAATCGCACCGACTGCGGCGGACGCCTAAAAGTGACCGACGATCTGGCTGGCCACGAAATCAAGTGCCGGCATTGCGATGAGCGGCAGGACGTACCGATGCCCCATACGGAAGCCGACCTGGACACGTCGGCAAAGAGCTTCCTCCCGGTCAATCCCGCTAATTCGCGAAGCACTCTTTCTTTCGTACTGAACGTATTTAGAGTTTTGGTCTGGATTGGTTGCCTGTTCTACGCGGCAAACCTGCTCAGCGCTTATCCCGGCATTCTCAAAACGGCCCAGACTGCGCCCCAACAAGCCTTTGTTGCGGCCGATGCTTGCTTCTGGCTGATCGGGGGTTACATCCTTGCACGTGCCGCTGACAAGGTTCTGCAAATCGGCAGCAAAGGAAATTAACGGCTCCCTCACCGCGATAACCGCCCTGGAGATCGCCCCATGTCCTTCACAAGCCATTGCCCGAGCTGCGGCGCAACGCTTCGCGTGCTGGAGAAGAATGCCGGCTTGCCTATCAAGTGCCCCGCCTGCGGGAAGACTCACGTCGCTGGTATGCTGGCCTCTTTCCTGGCCAGCCAAGCAGCTCAGCCTGCCGCCCCACCACGGCGCAAGGCAGCGCCTCAGGTCGCGGTCGAAAGCGTGGAGACACACATCGCGCCCATCACGAGCAGCAAAGCGACAGCGAGCCTGATTCTTGGGCTCTTGTCATTTTGCCTTCCTGGTTTTTTCTCTGTGCCGGCTATCATCTTGGGCGTCGTTGGCCGAAGAGACATCAGACGAAGCACAGGCCGACTCACCGGAATGGGGCTCGCTGTTGGCGGCCTTATGACTGGAAGCGTGTCGCTTGCAATACTGATGCTGGTAGGAACCCTCCTCATCAGCGCCAAAATCTCGAGCGAGAGATTACGAATCGACCATGATAGCAGCGTCTCAAATCTCAGGCTGATCGCGTTGGGAATGCAGTCCTACGCTGATCACATGGGAAGGCTGCCGCCCTCCGCAAGCCATGACAAGTCTGGGGCGCCTCTGCTGAGTTGGCGCGTACTGCTTCTGCCTGAACTTTTGCAGGAGGATCTTTACCGGCAATTTCATTTGGACGAACCCTGGGATAGCCCGCACAACAAGGCGCTCTTGCCCAAGATGCCAAGAGTTTACACACCCGTGCGGGGGTCTTCAAAAGACCCATACACGACCTTCTATCAGGTTTTCGTGGGCCCAGGGACCGCATTTGAGAGCAGCGAAGGAGAGCCACTCCGCGATTCCTTCACGAAGCAGCAACCAAATTTCCCAGACGGAATTGATTACACTTTCCTCGTTGTTGAGGGCAAAAACGCGGTTCCTTGGACAAAGCCTGAGGATTTGCCGTTCTCTCCGAGCGGGCCCCTTCCAGGCCTCGGTGGAGAATATGATTATGGATTTCACGCAGCATTTGTGGATGGCTCTGTTCGGTTCATTCACCCGTACCGCGATGGACAGCCAGGGACGGCCTTTGGCGTCGTTCCACACTCCATCGCTTTTGGCGAGAAAGAGATCAGAGGTGCAATCACGCGGAACGGTGGAGAATTCGTCTACTTTCTTGATTAGCTGATTTGGAGACAGGTTGGCCCTATGAAGCTCCGCCAAAGCAAGACGGCCGCGGAAGGGTGGATGAGTGGGCCTTTTCAGAGAGGACCGGCATGGCATGTCCGATCCATGGCGAGAGGCGATGGCCTTTTCAGTTGTCCGTGGTAACTGGCTAAGGTCCCGCCATCAACCTAGCGGGCGGCGCGGATTCGCTGCCCAGTGCGCGGCCAGGAGCATCCGCCGGTGATCTTCGGCCGGCATCCGTGCAATGACGGGGCTGCGTGGTTCTGGGTTGGGCAGTGCGGGAGCTGCGGGGCGGTGGCTTGGGCGTTTGGGAGGAGAAGAGAATAGCCGCAGGCAGCGCTGCAGGGAAGGCTCGCGTGGCGAGCGAAGATAGAGGATAATGCCAATCCCGCTTCAGGGCTTTTCTGGAAATGATCGGCGCTGAAAGAATTTTCAGATTACTTGGTTTGCTTGACTTTTTTATGCTGCTATGCTAGTGAAGGGGCCACAAAGGTTGGAACACACAAGTGGCGCAGGAGCTTCCCTATACGAGTGGCTCCTGCGCCTCTTTTTCGCGGATCGTCAATGTTTAAGCTTAAGTTGGATAGTAAGAAGGCACTCGAAGCGGCGGTAATCCTGGCCCGTCATTCGCCGCGCCGCATGATCAGCCGAAAACGTCTTCTTGCCCTTCTCTACATGGCAAATCGGGAATGCCTTAAGCGGTCTGGACGGCCGATCGTTGGCGGAAGGGTTGTTGCCATGAAGTACGGGCCAATCCATGGCGACGTGTACAATCTTCTGATCGGAGATAAAGAAAGAGCGGAAGGCACTGCAGAATGGTCGGAGCATTTCCACAACGATGGCTTTTACGTCGTGCTTCATGACGAACCGGCGATTAGCACTTTATCGCGTTTCGAGATCGAGACGTTAAAGAATGTGCTGGAGGCGTACGAGGACGAGGACGACTGGGACGTGGCTCGACATACTCACGCGTTTCTTGAATACAAAATCGCCTACAGGCCCAACCAATCGCGAACTATTCCTTTTGAGCAGATCCTCAACGCCGTTGGGCTGAGCCGCCGGCGTGAATCCATCCTGCGTGACCTGAAGGAAAAAGAAGAGATAGATGACCTGTTTGCAGGTGCAGAAAAAAAGGGCCGTTCAAAAAATTAGGCAGCGAGTAGGCAACGATGGCTAGGAGGCGGACAAAGGCAATAAGCGCCGGAGACACCTTCCTTCTCTCAACACCTTACAATCACCTCTACGTAGCTTGCTCCGATCCAGCCATCGACTCCGAACAGATCGTGCTTGTCAACCTCACGACTTTCGAAGAGGAAGAAGAAAGCTGCTGCATTATTAACGCTGGAGAGCACCCCTTCGTTGTTCGGAAAAGCTGCATCCGCTACAAAGACGCGCGAATTGCTTCAGCCACAGCTCTGAGGAAGCTCGCAGAAAGCGGACAAATGGCGCCGCGCGAAGCGGTGCCCAGCGATCTTCTGGCGCGCATTCGAAACGGAGCTTCGGAATCTGACTTTTTCCCGGAGGGGTGCAGGCGCATCCTTGAGGATCAATCACTCATCTGAGTCCATATGCCTAGCTATCGGTAAAGAGTTTCTGGAACTGATCTGCTTTTTCTGCGACAATTGGGCATCCTTTGGCCACGCTGGCGGGTCTGACCTGAGAACCGGGCCCGCTGCTCACGCCGCCTCGCCAGAGCCTGAATTCACCAAGCCAAAAGCCATCTGAGAGATAGACCTCTGGCGCGATCGCGCCGGCCGGAATTCTTCCCCAATCCACTGGGGAACATCCCCAGCTGCTCGCGTTTTTATGCGTGCACTCGCATACACTTGCAGTGCTCAAGCTTGCTGTGTAAACTCACTGCCAGCAAGCGGTTCAGTGCCAATCCGGCCCAGCTCTTACGCTGCCTCCGAAGCCGAAGGTTACAGGTTCGACCCCTGTCGGGGATAGTGACGTAATATCCGCCGAACGCTTGGTTTAGCCTACTGGAAGCCGACCTTGCCTAATGGAACTGAACAGGCTCTCACGTGCCGGGCCATTAAGCGCCCTCGTCCACGGGTAGACAGAAGGCAAGGACACTGTAGAGGATGATGCCAGGTAGGATGCCGCAGAAAAAAGTGAGCAGGGCATAGAGGACCCGGACCACGCTCGATTCCATCCCAAAAAACTCCGCCATGCCGCCGCAGACTCCCGCCAGGAAGCGGTCCTGCCCGGAACGCATCAATCGTCTACCAACCAGTTGGCCAGACGCGGATTCCAACCACGTGCAGCAATACTTGCATTTGATACCCTCTTCCGGGATCTCCTCGGCACAATACGGACACTTCTTGGTTGCCATCGCTCCCCCTTTTGCGGATCAAGGTCGACGCAATAATCCGGCAGCGGTCATTCTAACCAAACCGCTCAGGGTCCGCAGGAACTGACGACCTACATGTTTCCGACATTGAGTCATGATTTGTTGCGGGATGAATTCGGTAACGGGGGAGGCGAAGACCAAGGCGTATCGCCCGGCAATCTCAGCCGGGATTCTCCTGAGGAGAGCAGGCGTACTCTCGGTCTGGGAAGGCACCGACGGCGGTTGGGGTGTGACCCCGACCGTGTGTCGGTCGCGCCGGTTTTCCAGAATTCTGGAGCTACAGCCCATCACATGTGACGGCCAATCGGACGCGATTAACGGATTTGCCGTGTAATGTGATGGGAGACGTCAAAACAAAGCCGCAGGCCCAGCCTTGTCTCGCTGAAAAAGCGATGCAATCTGAAAAGTGTCCATTTGGTATGCGATCTGCTCTTGTTCCCTCGCCAAGAATTCCCTCAAAGGAAAGCCACTATGGACAGCCTCGTCTCCCTTTCGTCTTACACGGTTCAGCGCAGTCTGAATCCAGCCATCGAAGCACGCCTGGCCAAGGTAAACGAGCGGTCTTGCCGGCAGGTGCCGGCTCGCGGTCAGCCGGCGGGGATGGATAATCTTGCGGCGGCCGTTCGATCCGTCAGGTATTGGCTGGAGTGCCGCGCATCGCTGGTCGTGGAGCGAGCTTTCCTGGCCATATCTGCCGTGGGGCTGCCACCGGAGAATCCCCAGCCGTGAAGTGAGACGTCGCCTGCCGTTTCGGGGTTCCGCCCGGTTGATCCCACCGAGTCCCTCAGGCCGAGTCTCTTCTTGTTAACCGGGGCCAAGCCAGCCATGCGCCTGCGCGACAGACTCCCAGACGCCTCATGAACAAGACGCACCTGCTCAGCAGAAGGCCGACGTGCGCATTCACAATTTGTTCAAGCCGCGGCAAGAAAAAAGGGAACGCCGGCGCGACTTGTTGCAAATCATCGCCATGTCTGTGAATATAGTAAACAAGGAAGGATGAACGAAGCTGTGCTTCATCAGGTCCCGCCGATGGACACTACCACTCCAAAAAGCTGCCAGCTCTGATTGCAAACGGTGATGCATAGTACCGAGGATTTCGATATTGAGTGCGCGGAGAGGGATACCACCCATGCCGAGACAGCGGTTCCTCATCCCTTGGACCTTGGTTGTCCTGGTTGCGGTTGCATGGCATTCGGCGCGCGGGGAAAACGTCACCGGCTCAGAGGAGATCGTGTTTTTCGAAAAGAAGGTTCGTCCCATTCTCGCCGACAACTGCTATGCCTGCCATTCCGCCGAGACCAAGCCGTCGGGCGGCCTGCGCGTGGACGATCGCAACGGACTGCTCACTGGGGGTGCGACGGGGCCAGCGGTCATTCCAGGTGAGCCGGCGAAGAGTCTCCTGCTTCTCCGGGTGACCCACAAGGATCCGAAACGGCGTATGCCGCAAGAGGGCCGGCCGCTCACCAAGGAGCAGGTCGCCGACCTGACAACGTGGATCAAACACGGAGCCGCCTGGCCCACACTGCGTGTGTCAGCGTCCCTGGGGAAGCCGAAGCCTGAGTACGAGAAGCTAAAGAAGGAACACTGGGCATTGCAGCCGCTTATTGATCCGAGAGCGCCGGACGTCCGTGACACGACCTGGCCGAAAGACCCAATCGATAGATTCATCTTGGCTCGGCTCGAAGCCGAGCGCCTCGAGCCGGTTGGAGACGCGGACAAGGTGGCTTTGATCCGCCGAGTGACCTTCGATCTGACCGGCCTACCCCCGACGTTCGTCGAGATCGACGCCTTCCTCAAGGACAACTCCGCGGACGCGTACGGCAGCGTGGTAGATCGGCTGCTTGCTTCGCCGCGCTTCGGGGAGCGCTGGGGCCGGCACTGGCTCGACGTAGCGCGTTACGGCGAATCGACGGGACCGTCGCGAAACATCCCCTATCCTCATGCCTGGAAATACCGCGACTACGTCATCGACGCAGTCAACGCCGACATTCCATTCGACCGCTTCGTTCGGGAGCAAATCGCCGGAGACTTGCTGCCGGCCCGCTCGGATCGGGAGCGGGACCGGTTGCTGACTGCTACCGGATTTCTGGCCCTCGGCGTGAAGGACGTGAACCAGCGGTTCAAGGTCCGGTTCGTCATGGACAACGTGGACGAGCAAATCGACGCCGTTTCCCGGTCGATCCTGGCGCTCACGGTCAGTTGCGCCCGCTGCCACGACCACAAGTTCGACCCAATTCCCACCGCCGATTATTACGCCCTCGCCGGAATCTTCACCAGCACCGACAACCGTGCCGGGCTGCGAAATAAGATGGGCGGCGGCGGACTTGACTACTACGACCCCGCGATGCTCGTTGTGTTAGCAACCCAGTTGCCGCCCGCTCCCCGTGAGAAGGTGGAGAAACTGAAGGTCGATATCGCCCAGGCCAAGAAGGAATGGGAAGCGATCCGCGACACGCCGGAAGGGCTGTCGAAGGGGCGGGACGGAGCTCCCAAACAGCGACCGTATCGGCTGAAATACGAAAAACTGCAGACCGAGCTGCTCGGCCTGACGGATCCGGCGGCTCGTGGCCACGCAGTCCACGGAGTGCGCGACGCCAAGATCGTCAGTGACACCGACGTGCGCATCCGCGGCGAGGCGGAGAAACTGGGCCCCAGCGTGCCGCGTGGTTTCTTGACCGCTTTCGACGTAGCCGGCGCTCCGAAGGTGAATCCGAAAGGGAGCGGCCGACTCGAGTTAGCCGGTTGGCTCACGAGTACTAACAATCCGCTCACCGCGCGCGTTCTTGTCAACCGCGTCTGGCAGCGCTTGTTCGGCCGGGGAATAGTCGCCACGGTTGACAACTTCGGCGTGTCGGGTGATATCCCTTCGCACCCTGAATTACTCGACTACCTGGCGAATCGCTTTGTCCGGGACGGCTGGTCGGTGAAAAAGCTGGTTCGGGCGGTTGCGCTGACACGGGCATATCAACTCAGCTCCCATAGCCCGGCCTCGCATCGCGCGATCGACCCGACAAACCAACTCGTGTGGCGGCACACCCCCAGGCGCTTGGATGCCGAGGAAATCCGCGACGCGATGCTGGCGGCGGCCGGCTCCCTCAATCTGAACCGGCCCACCGGGTCGGCCGCGATGAAGCTCAAAATGATCGAGCTCCCGGACAGCGGAGTCGATGCCCGCGCGATCCGTGAATACGCCGACAGGAGCACGCACCGCAGTGTCTACCTGCCGCTGCTGCGCGGCATCAGCCCGCGTGCGCTCGAAGCGTTCGACCCAGTGGAGCAGACGCTCGTCACAGGCACGCGCGAAGCAACCACGGTGCCGCGCCAGGCATTGTATCTGCTCAATTCCTCCTTCGTCCGCCGGCAATCCCTGACCTTGGCGGAACTACTGCTCGCCGAGAACGATAGCGCAGACGCCGACCGAATTCGCAAGGCTTACCGGCTCACCTTGGGCCGATTCCCAGATAACACGGAGGTCGAAAGGGTGCACACCTTCCTTCTTGATTACGAATCGGCTGCCCGCGAGCTGAATGCGTTCAAACCATTGGCACGCGCAATGGTTGCCCTGCCCGCTCAAACGAAAGCGAAACCGAAACCGACCAATCAGGACGAATTTGAGCGGACCAACGAGTCGGCCGTCGAAGACGGTAGTCGCCCAAAAGATGCGCGATCCGCCGCCTGGCAGGGCTTTGTACAGTCGTTACTGGGATCCGCGGAATTCCGATACCTCGAATAGCTCTTCATCGTGCCTGCCCCAAAGGAGGGCCAAGCTATGCTGAAGCCTGAACCCTTGTTTCCCACGATCTCCCGGCGCCAGGCCCTGAAGTCGGCCGGAGTCGGGTTCGGCTATCTGGCATTGGCCGGCTTGCTCGGCCAGGATGGCCGGCGCGCGACGGCTTCCGATGCGACCGCGGCAAATCCGCTGGCCCCGAGGGAGCCGCACTTCAAGGCCAAGGCCAAGCGGATTATCTTCCTGCTCATGGAAGGGGCGGCCTCGCAGGTGGATACCTTCGAGTACAAGCCCCAGCTCCAGAAGGCTGATGGGAAGCCCGGCCCCGGCGGCGGTATCCTGAGGGCGTCGAAGTTCCAGTTCAAACAATTCGGCCAAGCAGGGACCTGGTTCTCCGAATTGCTGCCGAACATCGCGAAACATGCGGACGAGCTGTGCTGGCTCCGCGGGCTGCACACGGACACACCGGCCCACCCGCAAGCCGTCGTTCAGCTGCACACGGGGAGTGCCAACGCTGCGCTCACGCGGCCGAGCATGGGCGCCTGGCTGCTCTACGGCCTGGGTACCGAAAATCAGGACCTGCCAGGATACGTCACGATCAACCCGTCGCCCTTCTTTGGCGGAGCCGTGAACTACGGCAGCGCCTTCCTGCCGGCTCACTTCCAGGGCAGCAGACTCACCGATTCCGGTTACCTGCCGAATTTGAAGCCGCAGACGCCCATGTCTCTGCAACGCAAGCAGATCGACTTGATACGGGCGATGAATCGTGACCTCCGCGCGACCTCCGGGGCCCCAGACGCGGTCGATGGGATCATTGAGTCCTACGAACTCGCCTTCCGCATGCAGGGCAAAGTGCCTGAGGTGCTCGACATCACCAAAGAGCCGCCGTACGTGCTCGACGCCTACGGCGTGAAGCCCGGACCGGCCGGAGCGTTCGCTCGCCAGTGCCTGATGGCCCGGCGGTTGAGTGAGGCCGGCGTGCGCTTCGTGGAAATCTGCCAGCCGGGTTGGGACCACCACAGCAACTTGCACGAGGGGTTGAAGCGGAATTGCGCTGCGGTCGATCAGCCAACCGCTGCGTTGCTGGCGGATCTCGAATGGCGCGGACTGTTGGACGAAACGTTGGTCCTATTCGGCAGTGAATTCGGCCGGCAACCAACCGCTCAGGGACCGGACGGCCGCGACCATAATATCACCGGCTACCCGATGTTCTTAACTGGCGCCGGCGTCAAGAAGGGCTTCAACTACGGGGCCACCGACGAATACGGCCTCCGAGCAGTGGAGGGCCGGATGCACATCAGGGATTTGCATGCCACTCTCCTTGCACTTCTTGGGTTGGACCACGAAAAACTGACGTATCGTTACGCCGGCCGAGACTTTCGACTGACCGACGTGGCCGGTCAGGTCGCTCAGGAAATCATGGCGTAAGCAGCATAAGGGCAAAACGATCCACCGGCGACAGAGGCTTTAGTCGCTCTTGGAAAGGACTACGGCACGACGTTCTTGGTCAGCCTTTCCAGCGACGCCTTTGCCTCTCGGGCGAGGAGAGTCTCGGCGGGCCCCCTGGCGAGGCTTGACAGAACCTGCCTGGCGTCCGAGTTGCCGATGTGTTCGAGCACTTCGATGGCTCGAAGACTTCGTACAGGTTCCGGGGAATTGCCTGGCTCCAATCTTTTCAGAAGCTCCTCGATCCGTTGGCGCTGTTCCGCTGGCGGATTGCTCTGGAGCGCTTGCCGTAGCGCGGACTCGGCCAGGTCGCCTGCCCTCTCTAATTCCTGTGTCGCCTGCTTGCGCGTGGCAAAACGCGGACTATCCAGAGCGCCGATCCACTGCGTGACCTTCTCAGAAGCAATGGGAGCGGGAGACTTTAATTGTGCCCGCAAGAAGGCCGCACTGTCAGCGGGCGCGGCGCTCAACGCACAGACAGCCTGGTAGGCCTTGCCGGCGTCCGTTTGTGCCAATTCCTGCCATAACGTGCGCAGCTTCGCTTCGTCAAGGTATAGGCGACGCGCCTGACCGGTCTCCCCAGGGCCGGCGACATCCCAGGCCAGGGCGGTCGTGTCGCCGCCGGCCGAGTACAGGACCTTCCCATTGGGCGAGAAGGCCACGGCCATCACGTTTTGCGATGCCGGCTCATGGCCGGCAAAGTGAGCGCACTCCTGTCCGGTGGCAACCTCCCACAGACGCACAATCTGGTCGAAGTTTCCGGTCGCGAACCTCTTGCCATCGGGGGTAAAGGCCAGAGAATCGACGGCGGTCTTGGCGACCGTGGAGGGGACGGGAAATTGGTGGCGAAGCTTGCCGGTGGCCAGGTCCCAAAACTCCATGGATGTTCCGAATCCACCAGTCGCCAGGAATTTGCCATCCGGCGCAAAAGCAACGCTCAGGACCATCATCTGCGGCGCGCTCCAGGTCCGCAGGTTTTTTCCGGTTGCGACATCCCACAAGGAAACTTTCCCCTGGCGCTGGTCCGCACCTACCACGGCCAGGCTTCGGCCGTCGGGCGCGAACGCCAGATGGTACACATCACCCGTCGGCTCGGTTAACGGACGCACCTCCGCCCCCGTGGCCACATCCCACAGCTTCACCTTTTGAGGGCCGCCAACTTGGGAACCGCCAGTGGCCAGCGTTCGACCATCGGGTGCGAACGCGACGGCGTTGTAATAGCGCTGACCTTCGATGGTGCGGAGTTGCCGAGCCGTCGTCACGTCCCAGAGACGGACGACGCCATCCGCGCCGCCCGATGCCAGGGTGGCGCCGTCCGGCGAAAACGCTACGCTCGTGACACCGCCCGCATGGGCCACGATTTCCCGAAGCGGTGCCCCCCTGGCCGCATCCCAAAGGCGGACAGTGCCGTCCTTGCTTCCCGTGGCCAGGACCTTGCCGTTGGGGCTGACAGCGATCGTTTCGATACACCCGTAATGCTCGGGAAAAGGCCGCAGTTCCTTCCCGGTGGTAGAGTCCCACAAGCGGATAACCCCATCGCTGGAGGCGATTATCTTGCCATCCCGCGAATAGGCGAGCCCGAGGATGCCCGTGGGAAGGGCCGTAATGCGGCGCAGCTCCCGGCCCGTGGCCAGGTCCCAGAGCCGAATCGTTCCGTCCTGCGGCGAATTGCTCCCGGTGGCGACGGTAATGCCGTCGGGAGAGAAGGCGAGCGATAGGATGCCGTGCTCGTTTTGAGCGATCTGTTGGAGTTCCTTACCGGTCGCGGGATTCCAAAGATGGATGGTCTTCTCCTGCCAGCCGCCGGTAGCCAGTCGGCCATCGCCAGTGAACGCCACGTGGAGCATCTGATTCGGAGGCGCTGGTAACTTGTGTAGCTCCGTGCCGGTCTCCGTGCTCCAAAGGCGAAAGGTGCTGTCGGCGCCGGCCGATGCAAGCACCTTGCCGTCGGGTGCGAACGCGACCGCAAAGATGTGGTCCTGATGCCCCTGGCACCGTTGCACCCGAGTCCCCGTGGCCGCATCCCACAGATGAACCTCGTGGTCCGCAAATCCGCCCGAGGCAATCAGGCGGCCGTTCGGAGAGAACGCGACACACAGAGTCTTGGGCGCTTGCCCCTCCAGCGTGCGGATTTCCTGGCCCGCAGCGATATCCCACAGGTGGAGCGCGCCACTCGACCCCGCCGCTGCCAGGAATTTTCCGTCCGGGGAAATAGCGAAGGAGTTGATTCCCTTGGCATCGAGTTCGAGTTGGCGGAGGCGCTTGCCGGTGTCCACATCCCAAAAGCGAATGGCTGATTTACCCCGACCACCTGAAACCAGGATTTTGTCGTCCGACAGGAACGTCAGGGAGGTGCCGCTATGTCGGAAACGTGTGGTCCCCAGACGAAACAAGGCGCCGGCCGGCAGCGGGTCACCGTAGGAATCGGTGCGCGGAGGCGTGTTCGGGGTGGCCGTGGGCCTCTCCTGCCAGCGCCCTTCCAACACAACAGGGCTCTCCTGTACTCCCTCTTGCGAACGAGCCAGGGCTCCTGCACCAGCCACAATGAGCCCAGCTCCCGCGATCAATGCTGCAAGTACCGCTAGCTTGGCCAAGGCCGCCCCCTTCAGGAGGCCGTTCGCGAGGACCACCGCCGGCGCTGTCGCGGCAGCGCGGCCAGCGGCCGCTTGCACCGCCAGACGCACGCTGGCCAAGATTAGCCTGGCCGGCACGGCGGCGGACGACATGTTCTCGCTTGTCCCTAGGGCCAAGAGTCCGGCACCTAGCCCAAAACCGCGCCGAGTCAGGCGCCGTTGCAGGATCTTGCGGGCACGCTCCAACCGGGCGGTGACGGAACTCTTTGGCCAGTCCAACTCCTGTCCGGCTTGGAAGTGCGTTTTGCCCTCCAAGTAACACAAAACCACCGGAGCTCGATATTGGATGGGCAACCGCTGCAACTCCTCGTCGAGGACTGCTCGAAGCTCCTGACACGAAGGCTCCGCGTAAGGTTGCCCAATCGTCCTGGCCACTTGCTGCTCCTGTCGCCGACGCTGCGCCGCTCCGATGCGAGCCCTCCGCGCGATCCGATAGGCCACACCGTACAGCCAACTGCCCAGCGATGGCGGTTTGCGGATCTGCCTTGCTTTCCGTGCCAGCACCAGGAACGTGGCTTGGAAGGCATCCTCAGCCTCATGCACGTTACCCAGGAGGCGCCTGCATAAGTTGAACACCATCGGTCCGTGTCGATGGACCAGGATGGCAAACGCGGCTTCTTCCGCTTGGCTCTGAAAACGCTCGAGCAATTCGGCATCGCTAATGTCGCGCGCCGCATCGGCCTTGGCCAAGTGCCGCAGGTGTTCCAAGACGTGGCCGAGCGCTGTGGTCTTCATTCGAGGATGTCCCTCTGGATCGTGCTCACCATCCTATAGTGCAGCGAAATGGCAGTTTGACCAACAAGAAAGTCCAGGCAGGTGCGGCTGGATGCGAAGCGGCCTCGCACGGATTGCCTGTCGTCGGTCGATTCCCCGCGTAAAGGCAGACCTAGTATACTAACGCCTTCCACCGAAAGCTGGGCTAAGGCAGGGAACGACAGTACGACTTTCCAAAAACTCCCTCAGGGTGAAGAAGGTCAACGCCCCAGCCAGCCTTGCCCGTGAATTGAGCTATGTTTATTAGGAATTCTCGCTCAGATCGGGCAGCAGCTGATGATTACGCTGGGAGTAAAGTCGAAAGTTGACATTTGAGCATCTGTTAACAGGGTCGGCGCGCGGCCGCTCGGGTGATTCACGTCCTTGGCAACTGCTCTTGCTGTCAGCCCCAACTCCCTCCGCGCTTGAAACGGCAACTGACAATCTGGTGACTCACCTCAGAGATAACCCGGAGTTCGATTTAGCGGACGTTGCCTTCACGCTGCATGCGGACTGCAAAGCGTTCCCGCACAGGCGTGCATGGGTGTGCCGCAACTGCGAGGAAGCCATCGCAGCCTGTGCCTCGAGGCAGGGTGTGATCACGTCCTCGGAGCCCGTTGCTGAAAGACCAGTCGCATTTCTCTTTCCGGGACAAGGCGCCCAGTACGTAAATATGGGTCGCGGCCTCTACGACTCGGAACGGTTATTCCGTGAAGAGATTGATCGCTGTGCCGAGATTTTGAATCAAAGCCGGGGCGTGGATCTCCGCGAGGCAATCTTCAGCTCAGCCCCTCCCGAGCACGCATGCCAGCAAATGAACCAGGTTGCCATCGCTCAGCCGGCACTGTTCCTAATTGACTATGCTCTCGCCAAACTGTGGATTAGTTGGGGCGTTCATCCCGCTGCGATGCTGGGCCACAGCGTTGGCGAGTATGTGGCGGCATGCTTGGCTGGTGTTTTCTCATTGCAGGACGCCGTCACCCTTGTGGCGGACAGCGGCAGCGTCATGCAACAGGCCCCTCGGGGCGCCATGCTGGCAGTGCCTTTGCCGTCGGCGGAAGTCGCGGATCTGGTGGCGCGGTCGGAAGCACGTCCTGGGCTCGCGTTGGCTGTCGTTAATGGTCCTTTACAATCGGTCGTAGCCGGCACGGACGGCGATGTGAGTAAGTTAGAAGCAGTGCTTGCGAGCCGTGGGGTGCAATGCCAGCGGCTGCCAACTTCCCATGCGTTCCATTCGCCGCTGATGGATGGAATCCTGACTTCCTACGCCGAGCGGGTTGGGCACGTATCGCTGCGCCCTCCCACAATTCCCTACCTCTCGAATGTGAGTGGTACTTGGATTTGGCCCGAGGAAGCAACCGATCCGGACTACTGGGTTCGCCATCTCCGAAATACGGTCCGCTTCTCGGATTGCCTTTCTGCGCTCCTGGCTAACACTGACCAAGTCCTCCTCGAAGTGGGCCCGGGCGGGATCCTCAGTGGGTTGGCACGCCAGCAGCCTGCCAAGCCGGCTGCGGTGCTGCAATCGCTCGGCCGGGCCGGCGAGGGAACCCATGACCTTGAGGTGCTCCTACGGACCTGTGGGCATCTGTGGACGCTTGGTTGCAACCTGGACATCACCGGTCTTTATAACGGCCAGCGAAGGCGCCGTGTGCCCCTGCCAACTTACCTGTTTGAGCGGCAGCGGCGTTGGATCGAAGCCGAGACATCGACTGCGGCGCAGACGCCGATCTCTTCCGGGGAAGACCGTTGCGAGTCGAGGCCAGCTGCGCCTCTGAACTCACGAACCATGCTGACGGGCGCGTCTGCAGGTGGGCTGCCAAACCACGTCGCCGCGTCAGGGCGTGACCAGATAGAACAGGGTTTAAAGGAGTTGTTTTGTGAATGTCTTGGCGTAAGTGAGGTTGGTCCGCGTGATCATTTCTTCGAGTTGGGAGGCCACTCCTTGTTGGCGGTAAGGCTCCTGACCCGTATTGAGAAGAAGTTCAAAAAAACCATCCCGCTGTACGATTTTTTCCGGTCACCCACGGTCGAAAGTCTAGGGGCAATCTTGCGAGGGACAGCCGAGCCCAAGCGCAAGGAGTTTAGTGTTATTGTGCCGTTTAATGAATGCGGCAACGGTCCACCCTTTTACTGTGTGCATTCGCTCGGTGGCGAGGTCGCTAGCTTTCGGCATCTCGCCCGCATTCTCGGACCAGAGCAGCGTTTCTACGGCATCCAGGCCCCGCCGGAGTCCCACACCGCGGAATTCGCTTGGTCAATCGAGTCTATGGCACAGCACTATGTGGACGCACTGACTGCGTTTCAACCCACAGGCGCATTGCTGCTCGGTGGCTGGTCGGCCGGCTCGACGATCGCGCTGGAAATGGCACAGCAACTCAAAAAGAGCGGGCGAAATGTGGAATTGTTGATAGCGCTTGAGGGCGCACTGTTCAACACGGGGGCTGGCACGAGTTTGTGGAACCCCGTCTATTATGGGAAACTGCTCTGCAATCTCCCGCACTGGATTGCCGACGATCTTATGGTGGAATTCTCGTTTCGGGTGTTTGCTCGCCGCGTGTGGGACAAATTGGCATCGCTGTCGAGGATTGCGACACAATCCCTAACCGGCAACAAGAAAGCGAGTGAAGAGGTGGCTGGCTTTATGGACGTGTCCTTTTACTCTCCAAACCAAGTTGCGTTCATGAAGGCCGTGTACGACGCCTTGGTTGCCTATGTACCCAAGCCGTATGACGGTGAAGTGCTCCTTTACAAGGCAAGGACTCAGCCGCTTTACCACCTGTTCGAACTGGACCGAGCCTGGTCAAAGGTGACATCTCAAGTCGACGTGGTCACAGTGCGAGGAACCCATGTTAATATCGTTCAAGAGCCATTCGTTCGCCCACTTGCCGAAGACTTGCGACGGCGACTATCCAAATATCACACCGAAGGCCGGTGAAGAGGTGTAGGCGTAGCGGGAACTCCGCTACAGATACTCGTAGCATGGGGAGGCGGTTCGATGGCAGCATGGCACTCTTGCTGCTGGTTCTGCCTCCTTTACTGCTTTTGGCCTATATTATCCGCTACGTTATCCGCCGCTTGAAACGCTGAGGCGGCTTCCACACCAATTCTCTCTTTTCAAGGAAGGTCGCCAAGCGGCTTATATCCGTCGCTTCTACGCCTTGCCTACCACCGAGGCGGGAGACCTGGCTCTGTGTATTTAAGCGGTAATTCAGGCTGCTTTTCTAAACGTGAACCACCGCGGGACCAATCCGAGCCCGCAAAGCAACCATGGCATCGAACAGTAGTGCTCTCGGCCACTTTCCCGCCTCTGGTCACGTCCGCTGAACTCATTCACAGAGGGTGCGACACTGAAAGCAAGGCCGGCGAGGCCCGGCTGTCGAGTTCGGGTTTTTCCTGGCGAGGGCTACGTATCACGTCGTGACTTCCAGGGTATTCAGCCTGGGTTCCCCTCTTTCGCCTTCCTGGCCAATGGGCGTAATCTTGAACTGGTAAGTGCCAGGTTCAGTGACTCTGTAGACGAAAATGGTTGCTTCTTTGGATTGTGCCCGGCTCGCCAATATTTCAGGCTCCGCCATTCTCTGGCCATTGATCGTGACTTCAAATCCCGTAACCACTTTGCCCGGGGCCTTCGGAAAGGCAAAATGGATCGTGTCACCCACCCTGGCCTTGCTCGGCAACATAATGCGTACAGCCATCAGTAAATCCTCCAGAATCATTCTATGAAAGCAGCCGCCTAGAGCGATATCTGTGAGGAATACGTTTTCCGTGAAGAAAGCCGAGGCCCTTGACGTGCGCTCCGGTTGCTATTTTCCCCTCAACCAATTCACCGCGGACATTCATGGTGTTGTGACCTCTAGCGGCGGGCGATACAGTGCGTGACGATCAAGCGTTCGCACGGGCTTCGACACGCTCCGCGTGCCGCTCCTCTGATTGGATAAAACGATGGAACTCACAGCCTTCCTGGGGATCTCCCTTTTCCTTGTTGCTGTCTGGTACGCAGTTGGGGCGGGGCTTGGGCGCCTGGGGGGTGGAGCATCCTGGCCGGACAATACACGGCTCCGCACGTGCCGGAGGGGAAGAAGTTCTCGATGCAATCGATCGCGTTTGGTTGGGTTGAATACAACGGCTGTCTGACGATCGTGGTGGTGGCGGAGGAGGGCCGCTACCTGTCGACGTGGCGGTTCTCGATGTCCACCAGTGCAGGCCCTTCTTGTTCGGGTAATTGTGCGAAATGGGTGTCACTTCATGCTGTTCCATTTTCCGCTTATCCGTGCAGGCGGAAAAAGACCTGACACGATTTATCGGATGTTGTCAAAAGCTCGGAAGCTCACGCAGCATTGGATTTCCACAATCTCGGGAAAGCAATGCGTGCGATCTGCTTGGTGGCTGCGTAAAGGAGGGGGTAATGAGCCAGTTTTCTCTGAAGCTCGTGCGCTAGGATCGACGGGCGGTCGTGAGAGGATCGGGTTACTTCCAACTCGCGCCGCAGGCAGACCGTTTCATAAGTCACGTAATTATCTTGAACGTTGGCGGGGATCCGGAGTAGAGGCAGAAGGTCTGCGTCTTCCCGGCGAACATAGAAGCGATTAATGCCGTCAAAGAGACCAAACAGATAATCAGCAGCGATGAGGGGCGGTTCCCAGCTGTAGTGGCTTTGAAGTCCGGTCTCACCGAATATCGAATCCTCGATCACGAGTACCTTCGGGCGCCAACGCGTCCAGTCATTGCCTTCAATGACTTCGCGCTCCAAATTTTCGGCGTCGATGGATAGAAAATCAATCTCACCTCCGACGTGCAGCGAACACACATCAGCGAGGGTGGTGACGGGAACCTCGCGGCGCTGGTAAACGAGGCCGAGAGTTCGGGCGCGGTGCTCCGCCTCTACCTCGGAGAAGGTCGAGAGGGTTGTAGGGCTTGGGCACTCAAAAAACGATATGGTTTTCGAGCAATTGGAAATGCCTACGTTGAGATTGACATCGCGGGGCCGATCGGCCTGCAAGCGCTCGAAGACAGACTGAACCGGCTCGATGTTAATGCCCTGCCAGCCGAGCTCGTAGAGCCCCTTCGTGACCGAGGCATCCATCGGATCGTTGGCTCCGACGTCAATGTAAAACCCCCGGGGTTTGTTCGAAAAGACACGGTGCAGTACGACGTCTTCGCGATTCTGCGAATAAGAAATGAAAGGCATCCTGCTCCCTCTTTTCGGAGGGCGTCAACCATGACGGTCAAGCACGAACCTGGTCGGACGGAGACCCCTCCATGAAAACGAATTTGGCAGCTTTTATCAGCCAAGGCCAGGAGAGTCAATGCCAGCTCCGCCCGGCCCTGCTGGTTGCTGGTGCTGGATAGTCTGCTGGATGTGATTAAGACCTATTGCGAGTATGAGATGGTTGAATTATAAGCCGGCCGATGCTAGCCAACCTCAAGCAAGATGCCCATCCGCTGGGCCGTCCCAGACTCTGGGAGGCACGAGTCAGCTCGGTGGATAAGCTGCGCCGCCTCAGCGATTTCCTTCCACGTTCCTTGCTGACCGGGCCACTCGTCTATGGCTGGACCACTTTCATAATAGTGCTTGGCATGACCCTGGGTCACCGCCTCATTCCCTCAGCCACGTTCGTGCCCAAGCCTCCTCGTTTGTCCGACTGCTTCGCCAATTGGGATGGCGGATGGTACACGTCGATTGCGCGCGACGGGTATCATTTCGCGCCGCAAGTGGGATGCGATGTAGCCTTTTTCCCAGCATACCCGCTCCTCGGCAGGCTTGTCGCGAAGGTGACAGGGCTTCAACCGAAGCTCGCTTTGCTAGTCGTTTCCCATCTCTCTTTCCTGGCTGCACTCGTGACACTTGGTGCCTATGTGCGGCTCCGGTTTGACCCCGTTCCAGAGCGTCTCATCGCCTTCGTACTCTTCGCCGCAGCGGTCTTTCCCACTGGGTTTTTCTTCCGCATGGTCTACTCGGAGTCGTTGTTCCTTTTCTGCACGATCCTGACGTTCTATCTGATGGAGCGAAATGCGCCGCTATACGTCGTTGCCGGCTTGATCGGATTTACCACGGCATGCCGGATTCCCGGCATCTGTCTGCTTTGCCCATTCGTTCTGCACGTTCGGCACCGATCCCTCAGCGTGCGCGACTGCCTTCAAAAGCTCGTCTGCCTGGCGCCGCTGACCTGTTGGGGAATCGCGAGTTTTATGCTGTACACCTGGTACAAGTTCGGTGAGCCGCTCGCATTTGCGAAGGCGCAGTCTTGCTGGTTCTTTCGTCTTCCTCCTTCGTGGACTCACAAGGTGTATTGCCTGGCAGTGCTTGAGCCCTTTCGATCAGTATTCTCTTCATCATCAGGTGCTGCCTACTGGAAGAACCAATCCCTCGACAAGAGTGCCTTCTTGAGCTTGACTGCGGCGAATCCGGTTTATTTTGGGCTCGCCGCCGTCCTGATTATGGTGGGGGCATACAAGCGGTGGTTGTCGCCCAGGGAGTGGAGTTTCGGCGCTGCCCTGCTCTTCATGACCTATGCAGGGCGCGGCTATGAAATGTGCATGCAGTCCTCTGGCCGATTTGTCGCGGTTGTCTTCCCGATCTACCTGGTCCTGGGGCAGCTGCTATGCCGCTGTCCACCTCCGTTGGCGACCAGTTTTCTCGCGTTTTGTGCCGTTCTCCTGACCCTCTACTCCGCTTTGTTCGCCGCCTGCCATTTCCTCATCTAACCAAGCAGGCGTCCGGGGGGCCTCGCATAAATGGTGTCTGCGCCGTGCAAAAGCGTCCAGTGGAAGCCAAAAAGGGGTCGGGAGTCTTTTTGAAAATAGGTGTTGCTTCATGTTATTGCCTATCCGAATAACGGGGACAGGACCTGTGCATTAGAGTCCTGTTCCCGTTATTCGGATAGGCACTTATCGCCGATTTCCGCAGGGGGGAAATGATTAACATTTTAGCGAATCCGGGGGCGAGCGCAGTTACCGGTAAGCGAATACCAGTTGGTAGTTTTTCAACCAGGGAATGGACGGACAATTTTGGTCGAGCCCCGCTTCTCGCA
>DATGZX010000086.1:0-3111 GCA_035296965.1 Gemmataceae bacterium | reverse complement strand
GAATGGCTCGCCACAGGCAGCGGCGCCGACATGGCCGCGTACACCGCCAGCCTGACCGCCCACGCCCCGTTCGTACGCAGCGCGACGCAGAAGCAGAACGCCTACAAGAAGGTGTTCACGCAGGTGCTGTGGGAAGCAATCGAGTACGCGATCGACTACGGCCGGCTGCCGCTGGACACGCCCCACCTGATCGACATCCAATGCGAAGCCCCGAGCATTCTCGCGCGCGACGAGCGTGACGAAGCCCAAGCCAACCAAATCCGCGTGACCGGCGGCTGGAAGAGCCGGCAGACCGTGCAGCAAGAGGAGGGCCTCGATCCCGAGCAGGAGATGCAAAACATCGAAGCGTACAACGAACGCTTCGGCAACGCCGACAAACCTGGTATTGGCGGCAAATTAGTTCCTGTTCAGGAACACCACTTCAATCCAAGTCAACTCAGGAACAGATTCGGACAGTGGACGAAGGCTTTCGCGGGCGGACAGCCATCCCAAGGTGACGATGACGATGAAGAGAGTCCGCCGCCGCCTCGTCCACCGTCCAATCCGACCGGCGCGCCTTTAGGATACCCGACTCGCGGAACGATACCTGTGATGATGCCGGACGGTTCTGTCCGCCAAGTGAAGCCTGAGAACCTCCCTCCGGAAGTGCAAGGGTTTTACCTCAAAGGGCGGATGCATGACACCGGGCCAAATACGGTTCGCCCCGCAGGTCTCAGCAATTACGGTCCGCCGCCTCCACATCCGGACCTGAGCACAGATGAAAATCTAGACACCCTTCAGTTCGTATTGGACCTGCTGGGTTTTATTCCAGTCATCGGCAGTGTGGCCGATCTTGCTAATGCCGCGATCTCAGGCTACCGCGGGGACTATGTAGGCGCCGGCTTGTCGCTTGCTGGCGCCGCGCCGCTCTTGGGCAACTTCGCGAAAGTAGGCGGCAAGCTCGCTCGGTTGGCGAGGATCAGCAAGGCTGCCAGGTCTGTCGGCGGGCTGGGGAAAGCCGCCCTGCAGGTAGAGAGTTCCGCTGCGCGCCTTAGCAGCAAATTGGAGGCTCTCGACAAGGCGTGGAAGACTGCCAAGTCATTTAAGACCCCTCTTGCCGCTGCTCGCGAGATGGCGACCGTGGAGGCCGCCGTCGCCGAGGCGAGCCAACTTGCCAAGGACACGGAGCACCTTGTCGCTGAGTTGGAAAAAGACGTCAAGACAGCCGAGGGGCGTCACGCGGTCGAGCTCACCAAGGCATATCTCAAGGAGACGAAAGGTGCCCTTGAAGAGGCTCGCGGCGCATTAGCAAATCCAGCGCTTCGGTCTCCGGCAAGAACCTTTTGGACGGGGTCAACGGAGTTCCGAGGGAATAAGATCTATCAGAGGAACGACTTGATTGATCCGCAGCGGATAGATCGCAAAGGGCGGACGAATCTAGCAAGAATGCAGAAGGGGTTGGCCCCCATTGGACCTGATGGCAAATCGATCAATATCCATCACATGCTTCAAACGCAAGGAGGAGCTCTTGCGGAGATGCCGACAACGTTCCATCAGGACTACAGCCGCATCATTCATATCAACCCGAATACTATTCCTTCCGGGATCGACCGTGCGGCATTCGATGCATGGAGAAAAGAATACTGGACGAACAGGGCGAAGGACTTCGCGAAGACACCGTAATGGAGTAAACGCCATGAGCATGAGTGATTTGGAGCGCGCGTTTGAGTTCATCGCGGCAAGCGGGGAACCATCCGACTTTGTGGGTCCCAGAAAACAGCGCCTGATCGAGCGGGCGGAGGAGGTACTGGGGCTGACTTTTCCTCCAACTTACAGAAGATTCCTTCAAGATCTTGGCTGCGGCGATATTGCGGCGGTGGAAGTCTACGGGCTTATTGATGACAATTTCTGGCATTCCTCGATCCCCGACGGAATCTGGCTGACTATGGAGGAGAGGCGTACCTCCAAGTTGCCGCAGTCCTACGTGCTGGTTTACTCCACAGGCGATGGCGCTTACTATGCTTTAGATACGGCAAAACGCGACGCGCTGGGGGAGAATCCAGTCGTTATGTGGTTTCCGGGGTGGTCTGCTGAGCGGGACGGGCTGAATGAAGTATTTACTGATTTTGGCAGCTTCTTCTACAAAACGATTGCCGATGCTCTGAGAGACTGGCAGCCCGAGGACACCAACTAATCCTCTCTTGTCTACGAGAACGCACGGCATCGCATGGTAAAGCGACCTTCGTGCCTTCCAGCAGTCGCGACCATTTTCGCGCTGCCACGGACCTGGATTCACCACTTCCTCAGCACCCTGCACCTCGATCTCTTCCGCGCCCACCCTTTCACCGACGCCCAACCCAACTACTAGCACATCGAACTTGGCACGATCGCCGACATCCCGCGCGGCATGCAGTACGTGCGACCGCCGGGAGCCGGCAATGCCTCGGGTTTCATCGACATCCTGCACGCGACGCTGCGCGGCGCCGGCTGCCGCTGGAACGCCCCCGAATGGCTCGCCACCGGCAGCGGCGCCGACATGGCCGCCTATACCGCCAGTCTGACCGCGCATGCCCCGTTTGTGCGCAGCGCGACGCAGAAGCAGAACGCCTACAAGAAGGCGTTCACGCAAGTCCTATGGGAAGCAATCGAGTACGCCATCGACTACGGCCGGCTGCCGATGGACACGCCCCACCTGATCGACATCCAGTGCGAAGCCCCAAGCATTCTCGCACGCGACGAGCGCGACGAAGCCCAAGCCAACCAAATCCGCGTCACCGGCGGCTGGAAGAGCCGGCAGACCGTGCAGCAGGAAGAAGGTCTCGATCCCGAGCAGGAGATGCAAAACATCGAAGCGTACAACGAACGCTTCGGGCAGGGAGGGTCGGGTGCGCAGGGCGGCAAACCGGGGCTGGTGACAGTTCAGGAATACAACTTCGACCCAAGTCAGCCCCGAGACCGCTTTGGCAAATGGCGGAAATCTGTCGTCGCAAATGGCCTGAACTTGCACCCTAGCTCGTTGCATCCGCCTAATAACTATGTGGCGTATGGATATTCGTCCGCTGCCTTGGGCGACGATACGAACCCCGAATCGCCGTCGTTGCCACCGCCCGGCGGAGTAGTCGATCCAGCAGT
>DATGZX010000085.1:0-2457 GCA_035296965.1 Gemmataceae bacterium | reverse complement strand
CCCATTGCTTCGGCCTCCCTGCCTGGTGCCCAGTCCTCCCACGAAACGTTTGACAAGCGAAACAAAAAACCCTGGTTGCGACAAGCCGAAAATGTCACGTCAAGGCCAACTTCGCATCAGCCTAGGGTTGGGGTGAGGGGGGCTGGGCACGACCAAGCGCCTTGTCCGAAGGGTCGAGCTGACTGATGCGACCCCTCTCCCTACCCTCTCCCGCAAGGGGAGAGGGCGAAATAACCAACTGCTTGCCATGACTTTACGGTTAATTCAACGGTATTGCCTCTAAGCCTGCCGAGCGACCAGATTAGTCACAGCAACTTGGCGGTGCTCACTGCCGTCTAGCTCGATCGGGACCGACTCACCGGCCCGTGCGCTGTAGCGAACCACGTCCGTGTAGTGGGCCACCCTGCCCCGCCCGGTTGGCCCCGTCCAAACCTCGATGAGCGTGTCAGGGCCCTTGAGACGAACAATCAGGTAGATGGGAATGCCTGCCGCGGCGTAGCGGCGCCACTTTCGCCCACGATCGCGGTGGTAGGTCGTGTCGGAGACCTCAACCAGCAGCGCGACGTCGCGAGGTCGCGGGTGCCGGGCGGCGTAGATCGCGTCGCTGCCGCGCAGCACCGCAATGTCCGGCTTGGGCGCCCAGTAGCGGCCGATCAAGATAGGCTTTTCTTCCCGGATGGTCCACCCGTCTTGCGGAAGCACGGCCCGCAGCGCCTCGTGAAGCCGCCCGACGGCGAAGGTGTGCGGTGGCAGGTCGGTCATTGCATAAATCTTTCCGGCGACCAGCTCGACCTTCTGGTCCTCAAAGATGCCGGCGGCCATCATGCGGTGGAATTGCCGGACGTCGAAGTGATAGCTTCGTTCAGCGTTTGTCAAGAGGCCAGGCATGCGGCAAACCCTCCTTGCTCAAGTTAGCGGAATTCGACATCCGAAGCAAGCGAACCATCCGCGGCGAATGGGAACCAACGGCACGCCGCCGTCGGCGCGGCGCATGTGGCACGAGCGGGTGGCGCATGCCTGCGATTTTGCCTAACGCTACGCCGAGCCGCTGGATTACGCGGTCTCCCAGCGCATGATCGAGCTCAGCAGGCAGCGTCGCGGGCTCGACTGCGGCGGCGGGCCTGGAAGAGGGGCTGTGGCGCTGTCCGGTCGAGGATCGACGGCGGCTGGATTCGTCACGCGAAGGGATGATCGAAGGATTCTCGCTGGGCAATTACCTGCTTCTGGTGGAGTACACCGGGCGGTTGTTGCGCGAGGGCAAAGCCGTGATCGCCGGTGAGCTGGCCGGGATCTTCGAGCGGCTGGGCAGCAACGCTGAGAACTGGCAGGCGCGGTTGCAGAAGGTGGCCACTGGCCGGTTGCTGGGCCGTTTCTTCGCCGCCAGCTGAGCCCGGTTGCGGGAAGTCGCCGAGCGTCTGGGCGTGCACCACCTGGCGAGCTTGGGCGGCTGCGCGGCGCGATGACGCCGCCCCGAAGGCTGGATTCCAAGCTCGTCTCCATTTCCGTTGGGTTTCACACCCGCACCCTGAGACGCTCGGAAGAGTCAGACAATTATGTCGTAAGCTCATCATGTCGGGATAGTGCGGATGGTCTTTGACATTTCGGTGAGAAGCAAGCCCGCGCGCCGCCGAACGGAAGGGCGGCGCGCGGCGGGCGTGTTCTTTGACACGCGGCAACCGACCCGCCGGATCTGCGGGTCGTGCAAGCCTTGTGGAATAGCCAGGTCATAAGTAGCAAAGCTTCGCCTAACCCGTTCGGCGACCGAATGGCCGTAAACGTCTCGAGCGACTTTCCCAAGCGTACGCGCGCTCAGGAGAAATCGGCCAGCCGCGTTTACTCTGTGCTACAAAGTAAGTGGCCCTTCCGCTTACCTTCCGCGCTTTGAGCCAGTGGACCTGATGGAAAGAGATGAAAATGATTGAGAACCGTCAGAACAAGGCCGACTACTCGGGTGTATCTCGTTTTCAAATAACTACTTACGACAAACAATCGGAAGTTCCACCGGGGCCTTGAGCGGCGCTGAAACTTCAGGAACCTCTACTAATCTGAACCGGACGCCCGTCCAGTACGGGTGAAAGTGGATCCTCTACAAGCTGACGTTGGTGCCACAAAGTGGGTGGCCCCATCCGGTCTTTCCGCTCCGCCGTCTGCCGGACCGCAGGTTTGCCGCCGGGGTCCGGGTTGGAGACCTGTCCTGCGGTCGGCGAGGTGACAAGGTCAGGAGAGCTTGCCACAGCTTGGTCCGTGATTGCGAAAACTCCGGGAAATTATTCCCGGCCTGTTCCCAAGCCGTCGGAAATGAACCAAGTTATCTGCTCGAGTGTCTCGGAGTCGTGATTCAGGGTCGCCGTCTGGTAGAATCTGGATACGAACCGGGCCAGGAGGCCCTCCTGTGAATCCAACCACGCTGGCCGACAAGACATGACGCGAATCGCCATTTACGACACAACCTTGCGT
>DATGZX010000084.1:0-3749 GCA_035296965.1 Gemmataceae bacterium | reverse complement strand
CGTTAAGCCTGCTCAAGCGGAATCCGGCCAAAACGAGCATCGCACGGAAACGCAAGGCGGCTGCCTTGGACACGGGTTTTCTCGAGGAAACCTTGGCTGGGGCACGAAACCTAGAGAAAGTTTGATGCGTTCGCCCTGGCTCTGAGCGCGGCCCTTGGGGCAGCCGCGTGTGCTCTGGCCGGACTGGGTAGCCTAGACGTGGTACTTCGCGCCGTGCGCGATGAACTCGCAGACCTCCATCTGCCCACGGACGTGATCGACAAGAATGTCGAAGCTGCGCGACGTGTATGTGTGAGCCTCACGGCGGTTCGCTTGTGCGACCATGCACAGCAAGGTAGCGCCTCTCCGATGCATGTCCCTGCATTCATCAGTGGCACGGAGGGTGTGCCAGTCATCTCCGCGCTAGGTAACTCTCGAGTTCGGCATACGGGGTCGTGGAGGGTATTCCGCCCGGACATCGACCTCGATGCCTGCACGCGTTGCGGGATTTGTTTCGCTCTCTGCCCGGACGGGGCCATCACGCTCGACGCGAACGCCTGTCCCGTCATCGACTACGACAACTGCAAAGGTTGCATGATCTGTTACCAGGAGTGCCCCATCCATTGCATCCGGGAAGAAAAAGAGGTGCGCGCATGGTGAGTCCTCCCGGGACCGAGCGACGGATGATGACGGGCAACGCGGCGGCAGCCTGGGGTGCCCGCCTGGCCGACGTGGACTATGTCCCAGCCTTTCCAATCACGCCACAAACCGAGATCATCGAGGATTTGGCGGCGTGGTTCGCTGAGGGAGCGATGCGCGGAAAGTTCATCACCCTGGACAGCGAGCACTCAATGATTACAGCGGCGGGAGCGGCAGCGGCGACCGGCTGTCGGGTGCTCACGGCAACCTCTAGCCAGGGCCTGTTGTACGGGCTGGAAGCCCTCTACACCGTGGCAGGCTGGCGCGTGCCCTTCGTGCTGGTGAACGTCTCACGCGGACTGGCCGCGCCCATTACGCTTGAGCCGGACCACAACGACGTCCTGGCCGCGCGCGACACCGGCTGCATCCAGATCCACGCCGAAACCTGCCAGGAGGTGCTGGACTCGATCCTCTTCGCCCACCGCATTGCTGAGGACCCACGAGTACGGCTGCCTGTAATCGTGAACATGGATGGGTTCTACCTGTCTTTCACGCGGGAGCCAGTGGAGATACCTTCGATGGAGCAGGTTCGGGACTTCCTACCGCCGATTCGGTCCGGGCCAGCGGAGTTTCGCGCGTCAAAACCAATGGCTCAGGGCGTCGCCGTGCTGGGCGGCGCGCTGTACAGCCACTTCCGGCACCAGACGCATCTGGCCGCACGGAACGCGCTGGTGGTCCACGCCGAGGCAGCCAGGGATTTCGCCGACATCTTCGGTCGGTCTTACCAATTGGTCGACCACCACCTGCTAGAAGATGCCGAGTTCGTGATAGTGATGGCCGGATCGTTTGCCACCAAAGCCAGGGCCGCGATCGAGGTGCTGCGTGCCGAAGGAAAACGGGTGGGACTCCTACGGCTGCGAATGATACGGCCCTGGCCGGCGACCGCGGTCGTCGCTGCCTTGGCCGGTCGGCGTGGCGTCGCGGTCATCGATCAGAACCTGTCGCCAGGACTGGGAGGCATCCTCTTCCAGGAAGTCGCAGCCAGCGTTTTGCCCAAGTCTGACTGCCCAGGAGTGCTGCGCTCCTTTGTGGGCGGGCTGGGCGGCAAGGACATCAGCCTCGCGGAGTTTCGCCACGTGATTGAATCTCTAGAACGTGCCCGGCCCGGCGAGGTCGCCGACAGCCCGGAACTGCTTTACACCGAGGCAGATTGGCGCCAGGTGCAGCCGCTCCTGAAACTGGCGGGAGCCCATGAGTCTGCGATTCCGGCCCCTGAGGCCCAAGCCAAGGTGGTGACCGCATGAAGGCACAGCGAGAGTTCATCCACAACTTGAAGGAGTTGCCTCGGGATGAGTTGCTGGCTCCGGGTTCACCCATGTGTGCCGGCTGCGGCGGACTCCTCGCTTTGCGCTTACTGCTCAAGGCACTCGACGGCAACGTCGTCGTGGTCAATGCCGCCGGTTGTCTCACTCTGCTGGCAGTGTATCCCTTCACTCCGCTGCGCTGCTCCTGGCTCTACACCACCATGGGCTCGGCGGCAGCGGGCGCTCAAGGCATCCGCGACGCCCTGGACGTTTTGATTGCCAAGGGGCGGCTGCCCGCCGCGGAAGACCTCCACGTGGTGGTGGTGGCGGGTGACGGCTCAACGCTCGATATCGGCCTCTCGTCGCTATCCGGAGCCATTCACCGTGGTCTCGACTTTTACTACCTCTGCTACGACAACGAGGCCTACGGCAACACCGGCTTCCAGATGTCTAGCGCCTCGCCGCTAGGTTCACAAACCGCCACGTCGCCGCCGACGAAAGCTCAGCCAACCGGCACGATGCTCCAAAAGAAGGACATCTTCGAGATTTGGCGCGCTCACCATCCGCCTTATATCGCCACACTCTCGACCGCCGACCCCGTAGACCTGGCCGAGAAAGTTCGTCGGTCGATGCAGTTCCGCGGCCCCAAGCTGTTCACTGCCTTCGCGACGTGCCCTCCCGGCTGGGGCTACGATCCGAGCCAGGGTCACCACATCGCCAAACTCGCCCTCGATACCGGTGTCTGGCCGCTGAAGGAGGCCACCCAAGGGCAGGTGCGCCACACGTACATCCCTGATCGCCGCAGGCCCGTCGAGGACTACATCTGTAGCCAGCGCCGGTTCAACCACCTGTTCTCTCCTCGGCGGCAAGACGTCGTTCTCCATCAGATCCAAAGCTCAATCGACGCCTACTGGAACGAGGTCGCCCAATGCGAGATGCCACGACTGTCGACGAAGCGGGCAATCTCGTGAGACTTGCCAAGCTGACTTTCGGCGAGTTGGATGGGACTACTGCGAAAAGCGCAACCCTGGATCTTAGACGAACGATGCCACCCGCGAGCGCGCCGGCAAGCTCCCCGGGGACGAGGCCGTCGTGATCTTCCATGCCCTCGAAGGCCTTGAATACACCCACCAAGCCGAAAATCAGGGAAAAAAGACCCCTTTCCACTTGTTCCTCAAGTCCAATTCCTGAGCCTCCGCAGTCTCCTTGATAGCCTCCTGCATCGCCTGCGACTCTGGATGCGTCGTAGGACGTTCAGGACCAAACGTCCCATCAAAGCGGAGCCTTGGGATCGCATATGTCCAACCCGCCAGTATACAGCCGGGCTGTATACTGGCGGGTTGGTCCGCGATGGGAGAAGAGAGAGTGCCGGCCCCATGAACCGATCCGGCCGTGGCGGTCACGACACTTTTTGGAGCTTCGCTGCTCTCTCTTAAAACCTGCGAAGCAGCGAAATTACCTGGAAAACCCGCGTAAAACGCCAATCGCTGGGCGGTCTCTTCGGCCCGGGTTCCTGTAAACTCCCGGGTAGCGCTTTTCGTGATAGTCTCAACCGGCTCCCCGAAAAAACGATCAAAATGCCAACCCGCGCGTAAACAGCTCATGTGTTTACGCGCGGGTTGGACACTGTCGATCTCTTAGGTCGTAATATGGCCCCTCGTCGCACTTTTGAAGTTGCGCTTTTTTGGACCTCTGTGCGCAACAGTAGAAAGGAGGCTCCTCCGCAGCTGTGAATTTGGGTAGAGTACGGTTTCTACCAACAATCGTATTCTCCCGAGCCGAGGAAGGAGCCTCACGATGGTCATCATGCAGGATGCATTGCCCGGA
>DATGZX010000083.1:0-28172 GCA_035296965.1 Gemmataceae bacterium | reverse complement strand
TTGCCCACCGAGCAGGGGACGAGTGCCAGCGGAGAAAAGCCAGCCGCGAAATCCGATCGCCGCGCCATGCCGTCTCCCTGGG
The DNA here is from genome assembly GCA_035296965.1 of Gemmataceae bacterium. Classification (GTDB taxonomy): domain Bacteria; phylum Planctomycetota; class Planctomycetia; order Gemmatales; family Gemmataceae; genus DATGZX01. The sequence continues at coordinate 28,090 of DATGZX010000083.1, read as the reverse complement.
AATCACCGCCCTTTCCGGGCTCGGAGTACCAGGGGTATCCCTTGATCGGCGATCCGCCGGATCGAGAGCAGTGGCCCTTGATGCGCGCGATTCAAGGCACCCCTTATGGCGATGTGCTAAATACCAATAACATCAGGGTGTACGGCTGGATCACTGCGGAGGCAAACTGGAGCACGTCCAAGAACACTAATACACCCGATTCTTACTGGATTCGGCCCAACAATGTCGATGTGGACCAGGCGCTCATTCGCGTCGACCGCAATCTGGACTCGGTGCAAACCGACCATCTTGACTGGGGGTTCCGCTCGACCCTGATCTATGGCATCGACTACCGTTACACGACCGCCGGAGGTTGGTTCAGCGACCAATTGCTGAATCACAATTCCTTGTATGGATGGGATCCCACGGAACAGTACTTCGACCTTTACGTTCCGTGGGTGGCAGAAGGAATGATCTTGCGCGTGGGGCGCTGGATTGCCTGTCCAGATATCGAAACGCAGTTCGCGCCAGACAATTACATGGGCAGCCACTCGCTACTGTTCACTTTTGACACTTATACGCAAACAGGTGTCATGGCTACCTTCAAACTGAACAACCAGTGGATGTTCCAAGCGGCAATTCACGCGGGAACAGATATGGCCCCCTGGTATCCGGGCGCGCTCCCGACGGGTGCTTTCGGCGTTCGCTGGGTATCGAAGTCCAACGACGATGCCTTCTACACATGGCTAAACGCGATCAATGATGCGAAATTTCGCCGCTTTGACGTCGATGGGCAGCCTGCGGGACACGACAATTTCAACTATCTGGTGACTACCTGGGAGCACCGGTTCAATCCGCTCATCAACACGAAGACGGAATCATACATCATGTGGCAGCGCGATGCGGTGGTGGGCGGAACGCCAAGCATTGGTCCGGTGGAGCCGTACGGTGGCGGCGGGGGAATCGGGGCGGATATACCTGGCACTACCTTCACTTTTGGAGTACTCAACTACACATTGTTCGAGCTTTCCAAGAGAGATTTCATCACGGTTCGGAATGAATGGTGGAAAGACACAGACGGCGAGCGGTCGGGCTACCCATCCACCTACACCAGCAACGCCATCGGGTTGTCCCACAACTTCAGCCCCCTGTTCCAGATTCGCCCCGAAATCGGCTACTATCGTTCCTGGACCGTTCCGGCTTTTGACAATGGCACTCGTAAAAACCAGGTGATGATTGGCATGGATGTGACCGTCCACTTCTGACGACCCACAGCGCGGCGAGCAACCACCAGAGTCTTTCGATGAGTTAGATGAGAACATGGACCGTGTTGCATAGGCATTACTGAGTTTCCCGGGCACCGCCACCAGCGGTGATCTGTTGCAAGGAGGTTTGGATCAATGAAACGGCCCTTTCGATCAGGGATGATGCGCTACCTGACTTCGCTCGTATTGGGCTCGCTGGCACCGTTGGCCTTTGTCTCCGCACAAGAAAAGGTTACTGTCCCAGCGGGTTCTCCGTTGAACATCACTGTCACCGCGGGTGCAGTCCCGCCCCCGCCCGTCTCGATCACTCTTTACGAACGGCATGGCCATGTGACGCCGATCAAGGATAAACTCACCCACACGGGGGGCGGCTTGATCGAAGTGACTTCGCCCACGCCGGACACGATTCTCATCTCGATGAGCGGCGCCGTCGTCGCCAACTCCGAGATGAAGTTCGACCTGCAGCAATCATTCGAGATCAGCTTCGACGATCCGAAGATCAAGAAGGCCAAGCTTGCCATCGAAGGGCGCGTTATCGGCCTGCTCCGTGGCGAGCGGAAGGGGTGCGCGGGGTATACGGAAGCTTGCGCCAGCGTCCTCGCTTCACCCGCGGAACTGATGACTGTGTGCGTGCCTCCTCATCAGGCTAGCGGCTGCGGCAACCTGGCTATCAACGACCACGATGGTCCGAAATTCGTTCCGGTCGTGCCCGGCAAGTACAACTTGCAGCAGAGCTTCACCATCAGCGCACACAGCGACTGCCCTCTGTTCAAAAGGCCGTCCGCTGAGTTTGCCCCCGACCCGGCGCTCGATCCACTCTGGATCACCTATTTTGATCCGTTTCACGGAGTCAAGAAGGAGTCATTCGGGTTCCAGGTCATCGTGAAAGTCGTGCCGGATACGGGTGACGGCAACGCCGACAAAAAACCTGCTGAGCTGGTCCCGGCCCCAGCCGAAAAAAAGTAGTTTCTGCGTCAGTGATCTTCCCGAACAATGCCCGTGCGAGCGGCGTGCTCGGCGCGCACGATCGGAAGCCAGCCGACGATGTGCGCGGAGCTCGCCGTTTATTGCATCGTCCTCCAAGAACCTTCATGGGGAGCCATTGCGGCGTTCATTCCGAAATAGTCTGATTACACTTCAGCTGGATTTCTGAGCCAAATCGCACTGGCGCTTCATTCGCTTTTTCCATGACCCATCCTCCACAGATTTCAAGGATTTAGGATAGCGCCCTCTCCACATTAGGAATCCATTTGCATCGATGCTCTAGTCGCTTATAATGCAATTTGCAAGGAAGTTTTCGCAATTTGCCCGGCCTGGCGTTAGCTCCAAATCCAATTCTCGAATCGGAGTTACTCCTCTCCCTCTCCAATTTGGAGGCTCACTCATGTCAGAGCTATATATCCCATCGATTAAGGGGACGGTCCTGTCTCTAGCGGCGTTGTTCCTGGCAGGTTCCAACGCCTTAGCCGGCGACCGTGTCCACGCGCGGCCCCAACCGGCTACGCAGCATCAGCCCGCACCCACTCCTGCCATTCGTACTGTCACGCTACCTGTAACCGTTTCGGTCATGATTGCGGCCCCGGCGACGAGCACGCTGGAGCAGGCTTATGTGAGTCTTCGTGGTCCGGACGGCCAATTGCGCCGCTTTCCCGTGGAGGGGGGCAACGCAGCCATCCACTATCGACAGACGATTCTGCACCCTGGCGAGTCGCTGACAGTCCTGTGGACGCCCGCGAAGTAGCCAGACTAAAGGCCAGAATGTCGCTCTATCTCCCGGTTCTCCTCCCGGAACGCGACGCGCACAAACCGCGTCCAGGGGGGAAGACACCCATTCCCAGGTGGGTCTTCACTGTCTGCGCCCTCGGCATTGGCGTCATTTTCGGCTGCGGAAATGAATCCTCAGGATCGTTTTACTCTTGTCGGAGGAGACTTCTAGAAAGGTGATTACGGCATCGTTGGGGACGTTTGCGTAGCTAGAGAGACGGTTATCCAGCCTAATCTCCGTCTCCTCGTTCACGTGAAATTCGTCCTTCTGGCCTGAGGCAGCGGACTTGGCTAAAGAGTCCGCCGAGAATTGTCGCGCCAGCACGCGAAATGGTTCCTCGGTCAGCCCCTGAGCGGTGCGCTTCGTCCCGAAGAGACTATTCTGGGACGGCGAACGGCTGGCGGACGCAGACGACGCAAGTGATAGAAAAACCGCAAGTGCGGTCGCTAGTCGCATCATCAAGTAATATCTTTGGCGCTGAAGGATGGATAGTTGGAATGCACGGACATCCTTTGGTTGTGACAGAGACATAAGGGTTAGGATGGCTCGCAACTGCTGTGCCGCCCTAAGACCTGAGCGCCAGTTGTTGTCTTAACTTCCTTCGGGACAAGGATTTTTGACTCGCCAAAGAAGTCTCTGGCGCAATCGACCAATCTCAAATCCCGGGGCCGCGCTCCCAAAGATCGTGCATTATGCCCGGACCAGGCAGAAGTTGCGCCCGCAGGTTGGCACTAGTCGGCCGCAAATCGGGCTCCGATCAATTCCAGAACCTGTCGGGTGACCTGCCCTTGCCGCTCGCGCCGCTCCAGGTCGAGCAGCGCGTTGAGCATTTTTTCGGTGTTGCGGGTTGCCCCATCCATGGCGACAAGGCGACTAGCCTGTTCGCTGGCGTAAGAATCGGCCGCCATCCGGTAGAGGCTGATGAACGCATACTCGCTAACCAGGCCGGCCAAGAGCACCGGCACGGGCAGATAACGATAGAATTCAGCAGCGAGTGGCGGCTCCGGCGCCTGAATGCGGCTCAGAACCAGCGGCAAAATTCGCTCTTCAGTCGGTACTTGCTCGCTCACGGACTGGTAGCGGTTGTAGATAACGTGCAAGGCCCCGATCTGCCGCGCCGCGTAGCGGCCATCGATCATCTGCGCCAGCCGTTTGACCAGATCGCGTAGCCCCTGGAGAGAGGTGGCCGCAGGTTCACCGGCGTCAGGCGTGATGCCGCGACTCACCAGATGCCGTATGCCTCTTTCTCCGACTACCACCAGAGACAGCGGGCCCAGACTGCGCAACTCTTCCAAACGACGCCCGGCGAGGGCCAGGACGTCCTGATTGAAGGTTCCACATAGGGCCTGTTCCGATGTCAAAACGACGAGCAGCGGCGGGCCGACTTCCAATGCAGGGAACGACTGGGCTCCCAACTTCGCCGCGAGCGAAGCGATGCAGCGCCGAACCACTCCCTCATAGCGGCGTGCGGCGGCCAGCGCTCGTTGCGCCCCCTGAATCCGGCCGGCGGCGATGGCCCGCGTGGCGCCGACAATGTCATGGATCGTGTTGACAGCCCGGTACTGTCGTTGGGTCTGTTCCAAAGTCATGTGCCACCTTGCTCGTGAACAGGTGCTGCACCGTCTCGATGACATGGCGCAAGCGAGCCTGGATGGTATCAGAAAGATTTTCTTCGTTCTCTAGCGCGCGGAGTACATCCCCGTCTAATTCGTTCAAGTGCTGGCAGAGGGCCTCCAGGAAATGGCTGACCTCCTCGACTGGCACGGGATCGAGGTAACCCTCGCGCACAGCATAGAGGGTCACGGCTTCATGCCCTAGTCTCCACGGGCGGAGCCGTGGCTGCTTCAGGGCCTCGCGTAGCCGTCGGGCCCGCTCCAGCCGCTGGCGTGTCGCGGGTTCCAGCTCCGCCCCGAAGCGGGCGAAGGTCTCCAACTCGTGCAACTGAGCATACAGGAGTTTCAGGTCGCCGGCGAGTTGGCGAAGGATAAGGGGCTGGGCCTTGCCGCCCACCCGCGAAACGCTCAAACCGACGTCCACGGCCGGGCGCTGGCCCTCGTTGAACAGGCGCGTGTCCAGGTAGATTTGACCATCGGTGATGGAAATCAGGTTGGTCGGGATGTATGCGGAGATTTGTCCCGCTTGCGTGGTGGCTATCGGCAGTGCGGTAAGGCTTCCGCCGCCGTGGCGGTCGTGCAAGCGCGTGGCCCGCTCCAGGAGGCGGGCGTGGAGGTAAAACACGTCGGCCGGGTAGGCCTCACGGGCCGGCGGCCTGCCGAGCAGGAGCGAAATACAACGGTAGGCGTCGGCGTGCTTGGTAAGGTCATCGTAAACAAGGAGGACGTGCTTTCCCTGGTACATGAAGTATTCGCCGATGGTGCAGGCCGCGAATGGAGCCAGGTACTGCTGCCCCGCCGGAGCGTCGGCGTCGGCGGCAACGACCACGGTCTGAGCCAAAGCGCCATGCTGACTCAACGTTTCAACGACTTCGGCAACGCTGGCCTTCCGCTGGCCTATCGCCGCGTAGACGCACAGGACACCGGTGTCCCGCTGGGAAAGGATAGCATCGAGGGCAATGGAGGTCTTGCCAGTCGCACGGTCCCCGAGGATCAATTCGCGCTGCCCCCGACCCAGTGGCAGCAGGCTGTCGATGACCTTCAACCCGGTGTGCAGCGGCTCGCGCACCGGCTGGCGGTCAATCACGCCGGGCGCCTCGCGCTCGACCGGCCAACGAGTCCGGCAGCGCAATGGCGGGCCCTCGTCGAGCGGTCTGCCCAGGGCGTCGATGACCCGTCCCAGGAGTTCCTCGCCGACCGGCACGCTGGCTACTTGCCCCGTGGCGTGCATCTCATCCCCGGCCGAAACGTGTTCTGAAGAGTCCAGGAAAAGCACGCCCACCTCGCGGGCACGCAAGTCGAAGGCCAGGGCCGTCACCCCGTCACCGCGCTGTAGCAGTTCACCGTAACGCACGGTAGGGGCGCCGCGTAGATAGGCCACGCCGTCGCCCACGCGCACGACCCAACCAACTTCCTGCTGTCGGACCTCCCAGTGGATGCCCCTGAGATATTCACGTAGATCTTGAGTCAATTGCTCGGTCTGCTGGGTCATGGCCTGCCTTCCTGGAGAGTACTATGATCTGCTCCGAGCAGTGGGGCAGCGAGCGAGCTATCCCACACCTGGCCGCCGATTCGCAGGCGGAGGCCAGCAATGAGGGCTGGCCTGGTCCGGCTGGTGAGGGGCACCGGCTTGCCGACCAGGGTGGAGACCGCCTCATTGATCTGCCCCAGCGCTTCACTGTCTAATTCCTGGGCCGTCTCCAGCACGGCGCCTTCATCGGCTTGCCCGTCGGACCGTAGGCGCTCTCGTTCCGGTTCCGGGAGTCGGCGCAGGGTTTCCACCAACCGCAGGGTCAACTGCTGATGGAGCGTCCGGTCTGAAGCCTCGCCCAATAGGCGGCGCGCCAGTTCCAGAGCCTCGGCAACCACCTCGCCGCGTAAGGACTTCAATGCCTCTTGACGTTCCTGCTCAAGAGCTTGACGGAGCTCATCCTGGCGCTGCTGCGCCGCATGTTCCGCCAGGGCCAGCAACTTCTGCCGCTCGGACTCTGCCTGTTCATGGGCATCGTGAATCAGCTGCTGGCGGTGCTGCTCCGCCGCAGCGAGTTGTTCCCGCACTTGCTGTTGGAGGGCCACCGCCTCCTGGCGAGCCTGTTCCGCTTCCACCTTGGCCCGAGCGTTTTCCTTCTGGCGCTTATCGATGGCGTCGCGCAAAGGACGGTAAAGCAGGCGGTGCAAGACGTAGGCCAGCACAACGAAGTTGAGCGCCTCGAACAGAAACGTCCACCAGTTGAAATTCATGACTTAGCGCTCGAACAACTTGCCGAAAGGGTTGGCGAACAACAAGATTAAAGCGATCACCAGGCAGTAGATAGCCAGCGACTCAATCATGGCCAGGCCGACGAACAAGGTCCGGCTGATTCGGTCGGCAGCGTCGGGCTGCCGGGCAATGGCATCCAATGCGGAATCGATGGCCTGGCCCTGAGCGCGGGATGGACCGATCGAACCGATGGCGACTGCCAGTCCAGCGACGGCCATGGCCACAACGACGAAGATGGTATTAGCATCCACGAGCATTCCTCCTCTATTCGGCGTGCGCGCGGACGGCCGCACTCACGTACACCACGGACAGGACGGCGAAAATGTAGGCCTGGACCACTCCCGTAAGCACAGCCAGCAACATGAGCGGCACTGGGACCAGGACGCCGGCAATCATCAGGACCACGGCAATGACCAGCTCCTCACTCATCACATTGCCGAACAACCGCACCGCCAGCGCCAACGTGCGCGACAACTCCGTGACGATCTCCAGGGGAAGCAGGAACGGTGACGGCTCCAGATAATGCCGCAGGTAGCCGCGCAACCCGCGGGCACGAATTCCGTAAAAAGGTACGGCCAGGAAGACGAGCACGGCCAGGGCGGCGGTTGTCGAAAAATCCGCGGTCGGGGAGCGCATCCCGGGCACCAACCCGAGCAGGTTCGCCGTCCCGATGAACAGAGCCAGGGTCACAATCAGCGGGGTGTAGGGACGTGGATCGCTATCGCTCATGTCCCGAATGATGCCTTCCAGATGCTCGACAATAAACTCGGCGGCGACCGGCCAACGCGAGGTGCCCCGCTTCAATCCGACCCGGACCAGGGCAGCGAAGACGATCAGGATGGCGGAGGCGATCAGTGAGTAGAAGACGGTTCCGGCGACCTCGATCGGCCCGAGTCGAACTACAAGGTCCGGCAAGATCCCTTTACCTTCCATGTGGCAATCCTCCCAGTCGCCGGATCAGACAGCAGCGCGCCAACCAGAGCCCAGCGAGACCGGCCAGAAGCTTGTCGGGGCCTTCACGGCTCAGGGCGTAAAACGTCAGACCGACCAAGGACAGCCGGGTCAGGCCACTCGCGATCATCAAGATCTTCCACTGTGCCCCCCGTAGCAACTGGCGGACCGTCAGCCAAAGCACACCGAAGGAAACGAGCCCCAGACCAAATCCTGTAGTCGTGGCGGCAAGCCAGCTCATCCCTTCAGCTCCCGTCGCGCGCGGCGCCAGGCGCTGGCACAACCGAGGGCCAGGCCCGCCGTCAGAAGCGAAAGGGTCCAGAAGATGCCCGAGGCAGACCGGGCATCGAGCCAGCGGCCCAGTAGGGCGCCGAGCACCGCAGGGAGGCTGACCATCCAGCCGATGGCGCCGACGAGGCCCAGACCCTGCCAGAAAGTCACATGCCTGCCGATCCTGGCCCGCTCGGCTTGCCGGCGAATTTCTCTTACAAAGGGATCGTCGGTCGGCTTGCCCTGACTCATGATCGTTTCTCCACCTTGTGCAGCTCGCGCAGCAAGGACGATTGCAGCTCCGTGAACTCGGCCCGCGCCGTCCGCTCGGTTCGGCGGCGGGCCTCCAACATCGCCGCGGCGGCGTCCGCCACTTCCTCCAGCCGGTCGGCAATCACTGCTTCGCGCGTGACGACCGACACCTGATCCTTCTCCACGACCAGCACGCCGCCATCGGCTGCGGCATACCGTTCACGGCCGTTTTCCTCGCGAAAAGAAAGGACGCAGGGGACCAGTAGGGTGAGGAACGCCTCGTGGCCCGGCCGCACGCCGAACTGGCCGCTCGCATCCGCTGCCCGCAGATTCACGACGCGTGCCTTGAGCGCGACTCCGTCGGGGACCAAGATCTCCAGTCCCAGGCTCACTTGGCAACCTCCTCGATTGGGCCAATCATATAAAGACGGCTCTCGTCCACATCGTCGAGGGTTCCCGCCAAGACCACTTCGCAGCCGGCCAGGGTTTTCTCCAGGGGAACGTGGCGACCCTTGTGGCCGGTGAACGCCTCGGTCGCAAACAACGGCTGAGTCAGGAACCGCTCCAGGCGGCGGGCCCTTCGAACTGTTTGCTGGTCCTCCGCCGACAGTTCTTCCATTCCCAGCATGGCAATAATGTCCTGCAACTGGCGGTAGCGTTCGATCGTCTCCTTAACGCGCAGGGCCACTTTGTAGTGCCGTTCTCCCAGATGGCTCGCGTCGAGCAGGCGAGATGTCGAGCCGAGCGGATCGACCGCCGGATAAAGGCCCTGGGCGGCCTGGGTGCGCGACAGGACGATGCTGGCATCGAGGTGGACGAAGGTCTGGGCCACGGCCGGGTCGGTCAGGTCGTCGGCCGGGACGTACACGGCCTGGACCGAAGTAATCGCGGCCCCGCCGATCGAGGCAACACGTTCTTCCAGCGCCGCCAGATCATCCGCCAGGGTCGGCTGGTAACCAACCTCGGACGGCATCCGGCCCAAGAGCCCAGAAACCTCGGACCCGGCCTGCACATAGCGGAATACGTTATCGACCAGGAACATGACCTCCTTGTGTTGCACGTCCCGAAAGAACTCGCCCATGGTCAGGGCCGTCAGGGCGACGCGAAAGCGACTTCCCGGGGCATCGTTCATCTGACCGAAGACCAGAATGGATCGAGCCAGGACGCCGCTCTGTTCCATTTCCAGCCACAGGTCATTCCCTTCGCGCGTCCGTTCGCCGACCCCCGCAAACACAGCCACGCCGCCGTGGTTTTGCCCCATGGTGCGGATCAACTCTTGGAGCAGGATTGTCTTGCCAACCCCAGCTCCGCCGATGAGGCCAGCCTTCCCGCCCCGAGCCAGCGGGGCTAGAAGGTCGATAACCTTGATTCCTGTCTCCAGGAACTTCAGCCCGTGGCGCTGGACGGCCAGCGATGGGGCGGGACGGTGGATAGGCCAGCGCTCCGTCGTGGCCGGCGGCTCCCGGCCATCAAGTGGCTCCCCAAGCACGTTGAACAGCCGCCCCAGTGTCTCCGGGCCGACCGGCACCTCGATGGGCCGCCCAGTGCACTCAACCGTCATGCCGCGCGCCAGCCCCTCCGTGTGCGCCATGGCGATGGCCCGCACGGTTTGGCGATCTACGTGGTGGGCAACCTCGAGAATGATCTTGCGGCCAGGCAAGCTTAGGCACAAGGCCTCGTTGATAGCAGGAAGGTCTTCGAAGAACTCTACCTCGACAACAGAACCCCGCACAGCCGTTACCCGGCCAGGTCGTGCGGCTCGGCGGAGACCGTTGTCGGTTTTATTCATAGTAGAATCTCTCCAGGACAAGTCTATGCAATCAACCATTGCGGCGGCCAGGCAAGCCCTGACACCAGGACCAAGGGCAATACGGGTGCTACGCCTTCAAACGCTCCTTCATCCGGCGATTTCTCGGCGGTTGTGACCTGATCGTCCTGTAAACCCACGGGGAGACGTGTCTTGACAGGCATCTGCAGGCGGCGTGACTGAGGAGGTCATGCGGAGAACCTCTAGTGCGACGACGGTGCCAGCGACGGAGAAGAACGCAGCATTGCCGCCGAATGCCACCCACAATTGGTTCGTGAATCGTATAGTTCGCGAGCTGACAATGGCAAGAATGGAGGAGGGAATGCCGTTGCCCACAATTCCGGGAGCCGCCCCTAACGAATGTCCGGACCGAAGCTGTCGCTTCCGAACAGTCGGCTCATTTCTTCTGGTTCTGGACTCGGATTTGCGGAAGTCCCCGCCGATTTTTGTGGAAGTAGCAAATCTCCACCAGCGTCGGCCACAACTCAATCGAGCCTTTGATCACGGCGATGACATCATCTACGATGCGAAGCAGATTTTGCTGAAAGAAGTCCGGTTCGAAGCCATAAAACACCTTCTCAAGATTGGCTGCGAACAACCGGAGTGCCTCGGCCCGGGCCGGATTCCCCACGGTTTCTGAAGCTTCCAGAGCACGCCGGTAGAGCGACACAATCTTGTCGAGGATTTCCTGCGCGTCTTGAGCCGTTACCTCACCTTCGTAATCAAATGCGATCGTCAGTTCGTCAAGTCGGCTGATGCTGGATTTGATCTTGCGCTTGAGCAGGTTAGCCAATTCCTCGTTGAAGATCTCCGCGGCTGGCGGATTTCGCATGTAGTTGCTCTTGGTGTGATTCTGGGCTGAATCGACGTGGGCGGCGAGGAGGCCGTCTTGCTGGACCCAGAGCCGGTAGATGTAATCCTCGAAGCGCAAGCGGGTCGGAAAGAAGGGCGGCAACCCGAAGGTGTTGTCATAGCCTGCTACGCCACAGTCCATTCGCCAGTTTTTCTTGGTCAGTACAGGTCGAAAATTGACCAGAACGTAAACATCGTTGAGGTCCTCAAGGTTCGTCTGCTGCTCGTCGTCGAGAAACATCTCGACGTAGTCAATTGCATCAATGTCGTTGGTCCCTGAGCGAAATGTCTGGGCCATTTTGACCACGGCTCGGTCGTCCACCAGGCCACGCTGCAGCAGCAGCGAGTTCTCCCGGATCAGGCCTTTGGTCGCGTTTGTCTCCAGGTCCATTGAAGTATCGATCAGCAGCTCTCCGCGTTCGTAATTCTCCGGCACGAGACCGGCAGGTTTGCCGAGGACGTCCAGAAATGAGGTGAGGATGTCAAAGGACTTGCGGGTGTAACCGTTGCGGCCTGATTTGAGCAGTTTTCCTCTGCAAATCTCGTCGGCGGCAAGCGATTCAGGACTGTCTTCCATCAGAGTGTATGGTCGCATGTCGTCGTCGGCGCTGACCATTAGTCCGCCGAGGGTGTACATGAGCGTGTAATTGCGGTTGCCGCCGTAGCTTGGTCGAAACAGGTTCTTGACCAGCCCTTCGAGCCTTTTGTCCCGAAGTCGACTATTCAAGTGGGCGAGGAACTGCTCCTTCTCGCGCGGGCCGACGTAATATACGGGACTATGGGTTCGCGTCTGTTCCAGCTGCGGATAGTATTTTTCCTGGTTGGCGGGGCTCGAATCGTCGAAGACGATGATGCGTACCGAATGGCCGTTACGCCAGAAATGCTCATCATAATGTTCGATCGTTTCACCTACGTCGCGCAACCGGTAGGTGGGTACGACGAAGAACAAATCTCGCTCTTGCACAGAACCTCAAGCTTTCGAGGCGGCTGCCCCATTACCGTCGGGATCAGCGGTCATCCTGGCTACATCAAGCAGGCCGTCGCGCAGGGTTGATCGGGTAGATTTAGCCTGACAAGTGAGTCCGCTGAACCGTCGGTGGAAACTGATCCGACCCGGCCGAGCATGCCCAGAACCGGCTCAGGAATCGTCAAAAGCAGGCTGGCCGGGACCGCTCGCAACTGCTGTGCCTCTTGGGCACCAATTCGGAAACCTTTAGCCACCCGCAGCTTACAGAAGGAAGCGGATTTGGGCGAGACCGGTGATTCTTGCAAAGTGCATGAAGCTCTTTGCAAACTGCATGACAAGGTCTACACTGTCGCGCAAACGTACACGAAGTCGCGCGACAAGCAGAGGTGGCAGGGACTCGACAATGCGCATTTTCAAATGGACCTGGCCATTTGCGTTCGGGGTTCGACTGGGCTGGGCCACAACGCGAGTGCCCAACCCTGACGTCCAGCGTGCGCGCGGCCGGGTCTACCTGCTGCGCGGCAATGGCATCGTCTTCAGCCGCGGCCTGGGTCGGATCTGCGGACGGCTCCGCCGACGCGGGATCTGGGCGGAAGACCTGCGCTGCGTGGCAGACCGATGGGTCGTGCGCAATCTGTTGGCGGACCAACGTGCCGGTCGGCTGCGCGGCCCGGTTGTGTTTGTCGGTCATTCCTGCGGGGCCCGGTCGTTGCTGTTCGCCGCCGCAGCGCTTCGAGAAACCGGTCTGAGCGTTGACCTTGTCGTTTGCCTGGACGTGGCCCTGCCTCAGCCGGTTCCGGAGAACGTCAGAAATGCCGTCAACCTCTACATCGGTGGGCGGCGCTTGTACCCGGCCCAACCGCTACGGCCTGCCAACCCATCAGTCACCGGCGTACATAATATCGATCTGAGTGCCGCCAACTGCCCAATTCGTGCACCCTGGCTAAGTCACCTTACCATCACGAACAGTATGTCGGTCCAGGCGTTGATTCTGAAACACATTCTTGCAGCGTTCCGCCCTCGAGGCGAGGAACGATCCAGCGCGGCGTGACTTCTTAATCCCTGGATCTCGACATTGCGCACGTCTTGTCGCCGACACTCACGGGAGAAACCACCTCGTTATTTGACGAAAGTCCTTCTCGCAGCGTCGCGCGTCGTCTATCCTTGGCATAGGCGCTCTCCGTCCGATGGAAGATCGAGAGTTGCAGGCCCCAGGTGAGGAGTTGTCTCTTGACTGCAATGGCTGCGAACGCGAGTGTGCCGGCCGGTCCGCCCGACAGTGCGGAAATCGCCAGGACGGCAGAACGGCTGGCTCCCTGGGTGCACCGCACGCCTGTCCTTACGTCGCGAACTCTCGACGTCCGCTGCGGGTCCAAGGTGTTTTTCAAATGTGAAAACTTTCAGCGGGCCGGCGCCTTCAAATTCCGGGGCGCCCTCAATGCTCTCTTGCAGATGGATAAGGGCGAGCGCAGCAAAGGGGTCGTCACACACTCATCGGGAAACCATGCGCAGGCGCTTGCACTTGCGGGGCAACTCCTTGGAGTTCCGGTGTGCGTGGTGATGCCCAGGAATGCTCCGGCCGTGAAACGGGCTGCGACAGATGGTTATGGAGCTCGGGTAGTGCTTTGCGAGCCGACCCTTGCAGCCCGCGAGGGAACCGTTGCCGAGCTTGTCGCGCGTCACGGTTACATCCTCGTCCACCCGTTCGATGATTGGAGGATCATTGCCGGGCAGGCGACCGTGGCGTGGGAGCTTCTCGAACAGGCCGAGTCGCTCGATGTGATCGTGTGTCCTGTCGGCGGCGGCGGCTGTCTATCGGGAACGGCGCTCGCCGCTCATGCAAAATCTCCGCGCACCTTGGTAATTGGCGCCGAACCGAAAATGGCGGATGATGCGTGCCGCTCCCTCGCTGCCGGAGACATTATTCCTTCCGATGATCCGAAGACGATCGCCGACGGGCTGCGCACCTCGCTGAGCACGCGCACCTTTGCTGTTCTGCGGGAGCACGTGAAGGCGATCGTCACGGTCTCGGAGTCGGAGATCCTGGAGGCAATGCGCGCCGTCTGGGAACGGCTGAAGATTCTCATCGAGCCGTCGAGTGCAGTGGCGGCTGCTCCAGTCCTGAACCGCCAACTCCCACGCGATGGCGCGCGTATCGGCGTAATCCTCACCGGCGGCAACGTCGATTTGGATCCTCTTTTTCAGGCCCTGGCAGCCAAATCTATGTGAGATTCCCAGCGAGAACGCCTTGCCCTGTTCGGGGTTTTCCTGGCTCGAACCGCTCGGGGACGCCGGGCGCCTTCCCGATAGAGTCGGCTTACTTGTCCTTGGAAGTTCGAGGTCCGGGAGGCGCATTGGTGCCGGGAGGTCGAGGCGGTGGGCTCTCACCAGGAATCGGGAAAGCATCCACAGGAGGCAGTTCCGTATATTTCGTGCGCGTGCGAAACTTGCTGACCTGCCGACGCATGGGCCAGGACTCTTGCAGCGCGTTGCTGATGACCTCCGGTGCGGAGGCGGAGGTCACGTCTCGCCCCGCAGAGACTACAATCGTGAACTTCCCTCCTGAATCGATGTGATTCCGGATTAGCTGCGGTCCCTGAATGATGCAGCGCACCTCACCCTTGCGGAAGAGGTCTGCTTCTTCAATCTTGTGAGAATAGCAGGCACCGTTGGGAAAGATGAAATTGACGTAACAGGTTTCCACCGGCGCGGCCTGGTTCCATTTGCCGTCGAGAGTCAGGATGTAGACGCGCCGGTCGAGCGGTCGCAATTCCTGGAGGGGTAGCCCCTCGTCGACAAGCTCCAGTTTTGACTTGGCCGGCGCAGTCGCGGCAAATCCCAGAAAAAGCGACAAGGTGATGGCGAATGGAATATACAAGCGCATGGTGCAGTTCTCCAGATGCAGAAAAATGAGGGCCTTCTTGACTATAGGGGCGGCAAAGGACGGACGCAACATCTGAAGGAGGCGGAAGCCACGCGGCTGTCGTGTATCCGCCCGAAAGCGCAGAACGCCTGACAAGGGAATGTCACTCGCTGCCTTGAGAATTGCCAATTCATCCCCGGTGGGGTATAAAAGGGTGCTGTCCTGACTCAGCAATGGTCGCTGGATGCGGCTTTATCCTTCTCTCTCCGGAAACGAGAACTGGCTGGCGACACCGTCTTCAAGGAGACGGGCCAGGGTGATGACTTGCTTTCTCTACGTCCGCGATGAGAGCGACCGCCGTGAACTCGGACCTGATGGCGCTATTCTTGGAATCGTGCGGGGCCGCGGAGTCTCTCGCGATCTCTATTGCATCACCCAATCTACCCTACCCAGAAGTGCGCTCCTTCCGCCAGCCCTTCATTGTGATCGGCCGGGACGCGAAGGCAAATCTGGCCTCCACGACACCACAGGTTTCGCCATGCGCTTGCCTGCAGGTGATCGCGGGTAGGCTCTTCTATCTCATCTTCAAAGACAGTGACGCCGATCAGGGAAAAACCGAGGTCCAGTCAGGCTGGCTGGCGCATCCGCAGGCGCTTCAAGTGGGCACCTGTACGATCAAGCTCCACAAGCTGATTGCGCTTGCGACAGGCAGCCGGCAAGTCCAGCACGAGATTTGGAGCCCACTCTCTTCGCCCTCGTTGGGTCAGCACAGATTGCCCGAAATCACCTTGGAACTTTGGAATGGCAACGACTGGGGAGAGCCCCACGCCATCCAGCGTACACTCGCCCTGGTGGGCAGGTCAGGTAACTGCTATGTCCGGCTCTCGGACCCGAGCGTTGCTCCTTTTCATTGCTACTTGTTGCGCACCCCGGCAGGCGTTTGGGCAGTAGATTTATTGGGAGGGACTGGCCTCCTGGTGAATGAGACCAGGGTCCGCTGGGCACGTCTTGATGATGGCGATCAACTGAGGATCGGCAAATGCTGGCTGCGCGTGAGTTACGAGACCCCGATGAACGCCCAGATCGGCGATGCCGTCGGGGCGCTGCATGGCAATATCGTCACGTCGCCTCAGCTCTCGCCAACGCAGTTGCCGCGGCCCCGGGAACCGGCCGGCGTCGTCGGGACCTTGGCTCCAGCGACTGGTTCCCTGGTCGATCAATTCAGTCGCATGCACCGGCAAATGATCGAACAGTTTCAGGAACACATGTCAATGACAATGCGGATGTTCGGCGACTTCCAGCGCGATCAGACCCGGCTGCTTCAGCACCAAATGGATCAGCTCCAGGACCTGACCGGCCAGCTTCGTGACTTACACCAGGAATTATTTCAGCGCCTGCGCAATCCCGGGAAAAGGGCGATGGCTTCACCAGGGCGAATTGGCAGCGGCGCGAGCCTGAAGGCCGTTGGAGAGGCCGGAAATAAAGATAAGGATCTCGACACCGCATTCTTGAGGGAAGCGGAAAGCTCTGCGGCCGCGACCGACTCGACGGTGCCGCCGGCCCAGCAGGGCAGGTCGAATCCAGATACAGAAATGCATGCCTGGCTTCACGAGCGCATCGCCGCAATTCGTGACGATCAACAGGGTCGCTGGCAGCGACTTGTGAAGACACTCGTAGGCAAATAGGTTGTTTTCCGCCAGTCCACTCCGGCACACGGGCAAGTGGTTCGTAGCTCCCCCTTCTGGAGGCTTTTCCGTCCCGGTCAGGAACTACGAACTCATCGTCCCACAGCTGACGCACCGCCAGGCTTCTTGGGCGAGTTCGCTCTGCTCCGCCTTTTGAGTCCTGCGAGAACTCCCTTCCGCCCGTGACAGATCATCTTCCTTTGTGTACATTTTCTGCATCGGGATACAGAGCCGCCGGAATATCACCCTCCCTCACGCGGGGCGCCCCAAGCTCTTGGCACGGTTGCTCAGACGATTTTGGCGATGTTCGCCTGCTGCGCAGATGAGGAGTTTGTATGACAAGTGCGCGATCCACCGGCAAGTTGGCCCTCGTGGTTGGTGGTGGGCCGGCCCCAGGAATCAACGGCGTCATCAGTTCGGTCACCATCGAAGCCATCAACCATGGCATGGACGTGATCGGCATCATGGACGGTTTTCAGTGGCTCGTCCGCGGGAACATCGAGCACTGCCGAAGCTTAAGCATCAAGGAGGTCGGACAGATCCATCTGCGCGGCGGCTCCATTTTGCGCACGGCCCGCGTCAACCCGGCAAAATCCGAAGAGGATATGCGCAACGTGCTGGAGGTGCTGCATCGCCTGGACGTCACGTCGTTGGTTACGATTGGCGGCGACGATACGGCTTTTTCCGCCAGCCAGGTGCACAAACGTGCCGGCGGCAGCATTCGCGTGGCCCATGTGCCCAAGACCATCGACAACGACCTGCCGCTCCCGGCTGCCGCCCCGACTTTTGGCTTCGAGACGGCCCGGCACCTAGGTGTCGCCATTGTCCGCAACCTGGCGGAGGACGCCCGCACCACGTCGCGTTGGTATCTGATCGTGAGCATGGGTCGGGCGGCCGGCCATCTGGCGCTCGGCATCGGCAAGGCCGCCGCCGCCACTC
This sequence comes from Gemmataceae bacterium, assembly GCA_035296965.1. Lineage (GTDB taxonomy): Bacteria > Planctomycetota > Planctomycetia > Gemmatales > Gemmataceae > DATGZX01. The sequence continues at coordinate 10,622 of DATGZX010000083.1, read as the reverse complement.
TGACCATCATTCCGGAGGAATTCCGCGGCCAGCCGGTGACCCTCAATACCTTGTGCGACATTATCCTGGGCGCCATCATCAAGCGCCGCAGTCAGGAAACCCATTACGGCGTGGTCGTCCTCGCGGAAGGATTGCTCGAATCCATCGGCGAAGAAGGCCTGCTGGCGACCATGGATGCGGGGCAGCTTGGCCGCTACGGGAAATTGCAGCGCGATCCGCACGGCCACCTGCGCTTGGGCGAAATCGAATTCGGCAGGATGGTGCATGACCACCTCTCCGCGAAATTGGAAGAGATGGAGCTGCCAGTTTCCTTCATCGACAAGGATCTCGGCTACGAGCTTCGCTCGGCCGACCCGATCCCTTACGACATGGAATACACGCGTGACCTGGGCTATGGGGCCGTCAAATTTCTGCGCTCCGAGGCAGCCTCCAAGTTCGGCGCCATCATCAGCTTCGTGGGCGGCCGCATGCAGCCGTTGCCCTTTGACCAGATGATCAATCCGAAAACCGGGCGCATGCAGGCGCGCAAGGTGGACGTCGATGGCGAGGCCTATGAATGTGCACGCCGCTACATGATCCGCCTGAGCCGGGAGGACCTTGAAGAGCCCCAGCGCCTGGCCGGTCTCGCTCAGGTGGCCGGGATGAGTCCCGAACAATTTAAGGGCCGATTTGGCTACCTGGTTGGCCTATAAAAGGCTTAGAATAGACCCCGACTTAATATCGATACGGAGGTATTGCGCGGTCTCGCCAGATCCGCGTCCCTCCGTAGTCTCTTCTTTTAGGCGAGGGTACTTTCATGGGCAGCGCGCCGGCAGGAACGGGTCGGTCACGTCTGGATTCGATCGATTTGTTGCGTGGGCTCGTGATGGTCATCATGGCCCTCGACCATACCAGGGGCTACTTCTTGAACGCACTGGGCGTGAACCCGGTGGACTTGACCCAAACAAACCCTGCCCTTTTCCTGACCCGCTGGATCACACACTACTGTGCGCCGACCTTTGTGTTCCTTGCTGGGACCGGGGCCTTTCTCTACGGCTCGCACGGCAACACCAAGAGACAGCTCTCGTGGTTCCTCTTCAGCCGTGGCGTGTGGCTAGTGCTGCTGGACCTGACGGTCATCCACTGGGCCTGGAGTTTCAATTTCGATTACCACGAGCTTGGTGGCGGCATCATCTGGGTCATTGGAGCTGCGATGGTCGTCATGGCTGGCCTCGTCTACTTGCCAACTTCTGCCGTCACGACCCTTGGAATCGCTCTGGTGGCTTTTCACAATCTAGCCGACGGGAAGAACGCCGAAGCCATGCATCTCCCCAACTGGCTATGGACCATCTTCCATATCAATGGCAAGTTTGAGCTGCCTGCGAGCATCTTCGCTCCTGATTGGCTGCCAGAGCATCTGCAAATCGCAAAGTTTGGATCCGCTTACGCCTTGCTGCCATGGCTGGGAGTAATGGCCTCGGGATATGGCCTGGGAGCGATCTTTTTGTCTGATCGCGCAACCCGACGCCGAGAACTACTAGGCCTGGGAATTGCACTCACCCTGCTGTTCGTGGCGCTTCGGTTCAGCAACGCCTACGGCGACCCCGTTCCGGTGCCCGAGAAGCCAACGCAAGAAATCAAGCCAGGAACTCAGCCCGGTCCGTGGTCGAAACAGGATACTACCACGAACACGGTCCTTTCGTTTATTAACTGCCAAAAGTATCCACCATCTCTTCTCTACGTGCTGATGACCATCGGCCCGGGGATTATCCTTCTCGCCCTGTTCGATCGCGACACCGGCCCAATCGGGAGGTTCTTCGTTGTCTTCGGCCGCGTGCCACTGTTTTTCTATTTGCTGCATATCCCACTCATTCACGGCCTCGCCGCGCTGCTGGATTATGAGAGGTTTGGCAGAACGGTCTTGTTGTCGAACGGGCAGGTCTTTCAGAATAAACACCCGGAAGCAGATTGGTACACATCGGTAGGTTACGGCGTTTCTTTGCCGTTGGTCTACGCCATCTGGATAGGGATTATCCTCATCTTGTACCCGCTTTGCTGGTGGTTTGCGGGAGTAAAGCGCCGCCACCGAGAAGGCTGGCTGAGCTACTTGTAAGGCGCGACCCGGCTCATTTCAGTCGAGCGAAAGGAACCATGCGCTGAATCATAAGGCTAATACCCAACAGCGCAGCCGTCTTTTCGCGCTTCGGAGCCGCCGTACAGCATGTTGGTGATGGGATCGATGAGGATTCCTTGATAGCCGCCGCCGTTGGTTTTCTTGCGCGTCACGTGATGACCTCGGGCGATCAATTCTTTCACAAGCGCCTCGGGAATGCCTCGCTCCGCCTCCACCGTACCGCCGTCAGCCTTGGCGGGCCGGCCGGTCGGCGTGGCAGAGCCAACGTGCTCCAGACGAGGTGCCTCGCCCGCCTCCTGTACGTTCATGTCAAAGTCGATAAGGTTGCAGAGCACTTCGACCTGGCCCTGCGGCTGCATGTCGCCGCCCATGACGCCGAAGACAAACCAGGGTTTGCCTTCCTTCGTCACCAGCGCGGGGATGATCGTGTGAAAAGGCCGTCGGTGCGGCTCCAGCGTGTTCAGGTGGGCTGGATCCAGCGCGAACAGCGCGCCGCGGTTCTGCAGCACGAACCCGACATCGCCCGGCACGAGACCTGAGCCAAAGCCAGCATAGTTGCTCTGGATAAGCGACACGCAATTGCGATCCTTGTCGACGACGCAGAGATAGATGGTGTCGCTCTGCCCAAGCTTGGGGTCGCCCGCCTCGATGTTGGTCAGTGCTTTATCGGTCTGAATGAGTTTCCGTCTCTGCTCGGCATAAGGCTTGGAGATCAGCTCATTCACCGGGATTTTCGCGAAGGCCGGGTCTGCGTAATACTTCGCCCGGTCTGCATAAGCCAGCTTCTTTGCTTCAAGGAACAGGTGCCAGTACTCAGGCGATTGCGCTCCCATGCGCTTGAGGTCGTAGCCTTCCAGGAGGTTCAGCATTTGCAAGGTGGCGATCCCCTGGCCGGGCGGCGGAATCTCCCACACATCGTAGCCGCGATAGCGCGTGTTGACCGGCTCCACCCAGGTCGGCTCATCGTCCGTGAAGTCCTTGAGCGAAAACAGGCCCTCATTTTTGTCCGAGAAATGAACGATCTCCTGGGCGGTGCGGCCCTTGTAGAAGCCGTCGCGGCCCTGCTGCGCGATGTCGCGATAACTGCGGGCCAGCGAAGGATTCTTGAACACGGCCCCCGCCTTGGGCGCATGTCCATCGGGCAGGTAAGTCCTGGCCGAGTCTGGATACTTGCGAAGTTTGGCCTCCGAGGCGCGCCAGTAGCCTGCAATTACCTCCGTGACCGGGAAGCCTTCCTCCGCATAGCGGATACTCGGTTCCAGGAGCTGAGCCAATGATAGCGTGCCAAAGCGCCGCTGAAGTATGTCCCACCCATCCACGCAGCCCGGCACCGACCAACTCAACGGGCCGGAACTAGGAATTTCCTTCAGACTCTTCGCCGCGAAAACTTCGCGCGTTGCTCGATAGGGCGATCGGCCACTGGCGTTGAGCCCGTAAAGCTTTTGGGTCTTGGCGTCCCAAATGATGGCGTAAAGATCGCCGCCGATGCCGCAGCTCATGGGCTCCATCAACCCCATGGCCGCGTCGGTGGCAATCGCCGCGTCGATGGCGTTGCCCCCTCTCTTCAGGACATCGAGTCCAACTTGCGCGGCGAGCGGCTGGCTTGTCGCCACCATGCCATGCGGTGCCATTACGACGGACCGGCCGGTACGATACGGCGTCGGCGTGTTGCGGTCGCCGGCTTGAACAGGCTTCGGAGCCATTAGGAATCCTCCGACCAAAATCAGCCCCATGACATGGAAAAAAACCTTGTGGATTCCGTTTGAAGGCATGGTAAACTCTCCCGTGCGTGCGTTCTCCAGCTTGCCTGGATATTCGCCTTGCAGATCAGCGCATCCTATCGGTGCGAGCGGCCCGGTACAAGAATGTGAGGTCTGTCACAATCGCCTGGTCTCTAGGGAGGCCACTCGGCGTATCACCACAGGGCGCTTCACTGCACCAGCTAAATTACAACATATGCGCATCGCTTTGGTCCTGACACCGCTCTCTGACGAATACCTGGGCTTTGCGGCCCAGATTGGGGTCGATGACATCGTTGGCCGCTACCCTGGCCTGGAGCTGAAAAAACTCATTCAGTTGCGCGAGCGTATCGAAAGATTCGGCCTCCGCCTTGCGGTCATCGAAGGCTATCTGCCGATGGACCAGATCAAGCTCGGCAACCCCGGCCGGGACGAGGAGATCGCGCAGATCCAGACGCTGATCCGCAACATGGGGGCCGCCGGCATCACAATCCTTTGTTACAACTTCATGGCCGGCGGCGACTGGTCGCGCACATCGACGACCACACCGGAGCGCGGCGGCGCGCTGGTTACCAGCTTTGATCTTGCGCTGACGGAGTCGAATGAGCCTACGACGTCCGGCACGCGGACAGAAGCGCAGATTTGGGACAACCTCGAATACTTCCTTAGCCGCATTGTGCCGGTCGCCGAAGGTGCCGGCGTGAAGTTGGCGATGCATCCGGACGATCCGCCCGTCGCCCAGTTAAGGGGCCTCGCGCGCATCATGACCAGCGTGGAGAGCTTCGAGCATTTGGTGCGCTTGGTTCCAAGTCCCGCCAACGGCATTTGTTTCTGCCAGGGCACGTTCGCGGAGATGGGCATGGACATTCCCAGTGCAATTCGCCGGCTGGCTCCGCACATTCACTACGTGCATTTCCGCGATGTGCAAGGAAGCGTACCGAACTTCCGCGAAACGTTTCATGACAACGGCAAGACCGACATGGTCGCTGCCATACGCGCTTACCGGGAAATTGGCTTCGAAGGACCAATGCGCCCCGATCACGTGCCGCAACTGGAGGGCGAAACAGCCGGCGAACCGGGGTACACGATGCTCGGCAGACTCTTCGCAGTCGGCTACATGCGCGGCCTGATCCAGGCCGTGCATGCAGCCCCCTGATCCTGGCAAGCTGATGAGTGTCTTATCTTATTCGGATTCTGTCGGATAGACGCGATCGCGCTCCCGTTCGTAGTACACCTTGCCGCCGACGAGGGCCGTTTGCACGTAAGTGCGGTAGTCGAGGGGCGGGCCGTTGAGGATCAAAAGGTCCGCGTCTTTGCCAGCTTCAATGCTGCCGAGGCGGCTCTCCAGGCCGAGCATGCGCGCCGGCACAATCGTCAAGGCAGCCAGGGCCGTCTTTTCATTGCAGCCGCCGCGAACCGCGAAGGCAGCCTCCAGCGGCAACCCCGTCAGATCGCGCCCGCCGTAAACGCCGTCCAGGCTGACCGTGTTCATTTGCGTGGCGATCGCAAAGGGCACGCCCGCCTTCTCCAGGTATGCGGAAGATTCGATCGAACTGCCCGAAGTGTCCTCGCGGCCAGGCGTGGCCCGGCGGCGAGCGCGTGGCGTCAGTACGACGGAAACCTTGGCCTCGGCCAATTCATTCGGCACCAGCCAAGCTTCATGAGCGCTTTCCAGCACCAGGTTGTAATCGAGTTCCCTGGCCATCTTGATCATGTCGCGGATCTGCGCTGCCGAGGATGCGTCGGTCCGCAGCGGGATTTCTTTCTTGACGAGCCGGATCAGGTCGTCGGACACGGTCTTGCGCGGCGGCCGGCTTTGTTCCTCCGCGGCAACGGCGGCCTCGTGGTCGGCGAGGTCCTTGAGGTACTTGCGCGCTTGTTTGATGTTTTCACGCCAGTTGAAATGGTTCAACGAACCAGCCAGGCCGGTGCCCGGGATGTGGTGGAACGGGTTCTCCTTGACGAGCATCGTGCCCAGATCGCCATAGCTCATTTTAAGCACTGCATGCCGGCGGGCGGTCGGAGCAGTCGGGGCCGCCGGACCGATCGGCTCCGTCGGCAGAATGGTCAAGCCGCAGCAGGGGCAGACCTGTGTATCGTTCTCGCCGTCGCGGCCGAAGCGCCGGCCGCCCCCCGCGTCCATCTCAACACAACCCGTGGTAATGCCCACGCCGAGGCAGAACTTGATGTTGCGATCGAGCGGGTCGAGAGAATCTGCCAGTCGCCCTGCCTGTCTGCTCGCAGGCCCGCCCGCACCGGCGCCGCCGCCCGCGCGCAGGCCAACGCCAGCCATGCTCAGCGCCACGAAGCCGGGCGTCACGTACTTCCCCTTGGCGTCGAGAACGGTCGCTCCCTCGGGAATGGCCAGGTCCTGGCCGACCTGCAGGATCTTGCCGTCCTTGACCAGCACCGTGCCGCCACGGATGACTTCCTGAGTGATCGTGTACACGTCGCCGCCCACGATGGCGATGACCTTGCCCTTGTCGGCCTTCTTGCTCGCGTCGGTCTTCGGCTTGGCGGGCTGGGCCTGGCTCTTCGTTTTGCCCGTGTCGTCGGCTGCCGCGGACCAGGAGAGTGCACACAAGCACGCGGTCAAAACGACCGGCAACACATGCTTAATTCTCATAGACAGTCCTCCCTCTGATGAGTACCTGGCTAAGCTGGCTGGCGGGGTCGAGCGGGTCGCCGGAAAAGATCAGGAGATCGGCTGACTTCGTCGGCTCCAGTGTGCCATGCGATTTTTCCAGACCGAGGAGAGCGGCCGGGCGGGCGGTCAGCGCCTCAAGCGCGACCTTGCGCGGCAGACCACATCTTACCGAATAGGCAACGGCAAAGAGCGGGAAATCCTGGGTGGCCAAAAGGTCGGCCACGCTTGTCGGCTGCGCGAAGGAAAATTCAATGCCCGCGTCGTAAAGGACGCTGGCCATGTCAACGCGGTCGCGGGTGTTCGGCTTCAGGCTAAGGCCAGGACGGACGATCACTCGTATCGGACGACCTGCCAGTTGTTCAAGCGTTTCATACAGGGCCGGGCTGGGGGCCAGAATCACGAGTTTGATGTCCTTGTATGGTTTTACAACGTCTAGCAAATGCAAAATGGCGGCCGCGCTGGCTGCGTTGGCGAACAGGGGGGCCTTTCCTTCATAAATTGCCTGCCAGGCCTTGAGGCTTGCCGCGGGGAAACCCCCGCCGCCCTGCCCGCGTCCTCCGAATCGGCGGCCGCCGCCGCCGCGCCGGCCAGCAGGAGGTGCCGGCGCCGAATCCCCCGCACCCGCGTTGGCAGGCGGCGCAGCGGCGGGCAATCCTCTCCTGGCGCGGTCAGCCGTCTCCAGGGCCGTGCGGACGATGTCAAGAGTGGTAGCGTCGTTGGTGACCGCCGTGAAAAGAACGCCGTCCGGGCTGACCAGCATGTTGTCGGGTTGGTCAGGCGTTAAGCGGATGACGGCGGATTCGCCGTAGCCGGTGGTCACTAGGTTGAGCCCTGTCAAGCCGGAGCGCACGAGAGATCGGTAAACTGGCTCGTAAGGATAGAAATTGTCAGCGACGCGCGTAAATGTTGTGCCGCCCCCTCCCGCTCGGCCGCCGAAACCGCCCTGCCGGCCCCGGCCGACGACTCCCCGCGGCGCTGCATCGACTGTGGCGCCGGCAATGCTCACTTCGCGAAATGGATCCAGGATGCCTGGCATGATCGTCTTGCCACGTCCGTCGATCACCTGTGCGTCGTCCGGAATCTTGACATCCTTCCCGACCGCTTCGATCTTGCCACCATTTAGGAGAAGCGTGCCACTGTCAATGCGGCCAACCTTCCCCGCCGTCTCGATGGCAACATTCGTGAAGGCGATGGGCGGCTCGTCCGCGGCAGCGCGACACGCGGCGAGTGCCACGACCAGGGTTACTGATGTGATGAATCGTTGCATCGACGTCTGTCCTTCAACAGGGCGCCCCCGCGACCTCGCTCGTCACCTAGAATCTACGCCGATCCTTCTTCGTGTCGTAAACGACCTTGCCGTCAATTAGGACCATGGTCACGTAGCAGCGCGGGTCGATGATGGGTCCGGTCGTTATCAGAACATCCGCATCTTTGCCAACCTCCAGTGAGCCGACTCGCTTGTCGACCATCAGTGCCTTCGCCGGCTCGATGGTCAAGCCGCGCAGCGCCGCTTCCTCGCTCCAGCCAAAGCGCACCGCCATCGTCGCCTGGAAGAACAACTCTTCTTCGGGTACCACCGGCGCGTCGGTATTCACGCCCATGAAGGTGACGCCGCGTTTGGCATATTCCGCCACGATCCCTTTAATCTGTCCGGTCTCCGTGTCATAACGGAAGATGCGTGGGCCTGACATGACCGGAATGCCGCGCCGCTTCGTTTCCTCGGCCAGCCGGTAGCTATCGAAACAGGCGTGGCCGATGATCACCTTCAAATTGAATTCGTCATGGAGGATGCGGAGCGTCGACTGGATGACCTGGTAGCCCTGCGTGTGCACGAGAATCGGAATCTCGCGATGGAACAGCGGCTTAAAATATTCGAGGCGGAGGTTGACCTGGGGCTTGGTCTTGCGCCGCCCAGCTTCCCAGTCGTCCCAATCCCGGACGTAGCCCTGGCCGACGCGAAGCTGTTCGCGGATCACGTGGTTCATGCCCATTCGCCCCGACCCAACCTCGCCGCCCTGACGCTCGGGGTTGCCTGCCTGGGCGATCTTGAGCACGCCAGGCGAACGAATGACCACCTCGTCGAGGGTGCCGGGGCCGGTCTTCATGAGAGCGCCCCAGCCGCCCATGTTGGTGCCGCTGCCGGGGATGAAGCAGATGGTCGTGACGCCCCCGGCCAGCGCGACCTTGAGCTGGTCGTTGTTCGGGCGGATTACGTCAAGCACGCGCAGCTCGGGATTCGTCTGGTAGACCATTTCATTAATGTCGCCGGAACCGCCGACGTGACTGTGCACTTCAACCAACCCCGGCATGGCGAATTTGTCGCCCTGATCAATCAAGGTGTAGCCGGCCGGGATCTTGATTTCCGCGCGGGGGCCAAGTGCCTCGATCTTGCCTTCGGAAATGAGGATGGTGCCGTTGACGATTGGCTTGCCGGCGCTCGTGATGATCTTGCCGACGCGCAGGGCCAGCTTGGGCTTAGCCGGCTTCGAGTCCGGCTTCTCCGCCGCAGGCGCAACCGCTACGCAAAGCAACAGGGCAAGGGCAGCTACAGGAATGGAGGTCCGCATCAACGATCATCCTCTTCTTGGTAGACCCACTGGCCATCGATCATCACGGCCAGCACGCGGGTCGACAACTCGAACGGCGGGCCGCTCAGGACCACCAGGTCCGCGTCCTTGCCGATGGCCAATGTGCCCAGTTGCTTGTCGATCGATAGAAGTTTTGCCGGAGTGGAAGTCATCCCTGCCAGCGCGTCATCCGTACCGAGTCCCCGGCAGACCGCGTACTGCACGGCCAGCGGCAGCGTTTTGACGCCCGTGGTCGCTTTGGACTGGAAGGCGAACGGCACGCCGCGGTTGGCGAGCACTTGGGCGAGGTTGACCGGCTCGCGCTCAACAGTGCGCACCAGCTCCGGCCCAACGGCAACCGCGACTTGCTTCTCGGCGAGCAGATCGCCGGCGCGAAAAGCGTCCTCAGCTCCCAGCAGGATGGTGCGCAGCTTGAACTCGTCCCGGAAGACCTGGACGGCGAGCTTGATGGCGTCAAGCCGCTTGGCCTCCACCACGGCTGGGATCTTGCCCGCAAAAAGCGCCCTGTAGGGCTCGAGGTTTCCGACCACGCGCGGCTTCTCGGGAGCAGTCGGCGCGGCAGGAGCTTTGGGTTCTTCCTTCTTCGCCGTCGAGTCAGGTTTTTTGTCGCCAGTTGCGGGATTGCTGGAAGAGCGCGCAGCGGTCGTGGTTTTGGGCCGAGCGTCGTATTCCTGCTTCTTTTTCTCATATTCGGCCAGCGCCGCTTCGTAGCGCGCCCAGCTACCGGCATATGCCTGGGCCATTTGTAGGGTGGACCGGAGCGAGGCTGCCTGGGTCGTCAAGTTGCCGGTCACGCCGAAACGGATGGCAACGGGATCTTGAACCACGTGTGGCTTATCGCCAAGCTTGAAGGCTACGACCGGTGACGGAGCTGAATTGGTGGAGGCGAGCAGCACTGTGGTCACGCCGCCTTGCCGGGCCACGGCTACCGCCGGGTCTCCCGACACCAGCTTGTCGCCCAGGGTAGTTTGCAGGGAAACCGCGGTATTGAGCGGCCCGCCCAGGCCCAGCCCAGTGGCCAGATCCAGGAACCCGGGCACGACGACTGCACGCTCGTAGCGGCGCACGCTTGCGTTCGGGGGAACAGAAAGGTCGCGTCCCACTCCGCGGACGGTCGTCCCCTCGACCAGCACCGCACCGCGCGGTATGACTTCGCCAGCGCCGGTGTAGACGCGTGCCGCTTGGATCACCGTCGCCTTGCCTGCCGCCTTCGCCAAATAGGCTGATTTACCCTCGACATAAACCGCCTCGATACGGCTATGCGTAGCGAAAGGATCGCCGCTGAGCACCACGAAATCGGCGTCCTTGCCCGCCGTTAGCGTGCCGACGCGGTCCGCCACACCTAGCAGCTCGGCCGGGTGAAGCGTCAGCATGCGGAGGACTTCCTGCCTCGATAAGCCACCGCTCATGAATAGCCCGGCCACATACAGCGTGTCACTGAGATCGTCGTCGGCAGCCGGCCGGATCGCCACCTTAAGCCCGGCTGAAAGCAGGTCGCGGGCGTTCTCCCAGGGCAGCCTGCGCTTGGCATCGTC
>DATGZX010000082.1:0-3247 GCA_035296965.1 Gemmataceae bacterium | reverse complement strand
GGCTGGGGGGGCGATTGGTACGTCTGGCATGCCCCTGACGGCCTCAGGGCGAGAGCGGCCACCGGACTCGGATGCATGCAAGCAGGCGCCGGGAAGTTGGGTGTCATAGAGGCAAGTTACGCCTCCGCGATAATCGGCGTTCTTAGCCCCGTGTCGTCTCATTGATTTTCATTGCATGAAAATAGGGGGTTTTGGCGATTCGGTGTACCGTTTTTGTGAACGGGCGTGTCGCTGCGAACGCAGCGACATCAGAAAACTCTGGAAAAACAGGCAATTTCGTGAGGGGCTCAGGCACCTGCCTCTCCAAGAATGCTTAACGGCGTTGGGTGAGGGGGGCTGGGCACGACCAAACGCCTTGTCCGAAGGGTCGAGCTGACTGGTGCGACCCCTCTCCCTACCCTCTCCCACAAGGGGAGAGGGCGAAATAACTCATTGCCTGCAGCGACTTAACGGCTCATTCAACAGTATTGGGATTAGCCACCGAGCTAATCCCACCTTGCCGCCAGACGCTGACCATTGTGAAGACCCCATGAGGATTGGCTTCGTTTTCTGCCCGGCGATAGCCGCTGGATGAGCGCAAGTCTCTTTTTGATAGGATCTTACATCATTGGGATTTTGGCTTCGTTTTGTCACTTTTCAACCATCATGGGTCCACCGGTCAGGCGTCTCGGACTCCGACCTTGCGGGTCGTGCCAGGTCTGACGGCTGTCGCCGATGGTGCTGCGTCCAGATTGCCAAGGAGCCAACTCACTACTCTCAGTATCCGACACGCTGGATCACTTGTGCGCGCCAGAGCCGGCGTTTTCGGAGACAGCGCTCCCGCCGGGTTCAGGTTATCACGGTCGCAACGGATTCGCGGGAAGTGCCAGGTCCTTGGGGGACGCGCGGACTATCGAAATCGGCGCGCTCGCTCTTGATAACGATGTTGGGTTTGCTTTCGCAAAGTCTGGCCAGTCCCGAGTCCTGTTCAGGGATTGGTTCGTCGGATCGGTCGTGGCGAAGCAGATCAGGAATGCAAGTTCGGTCACGGCTCAGGGATGATGGCCAGGGCACGGCCATCGGTGGTGCGGTAGATGGTGAAATCGCGGCGGTCGAGGGTAAACACCGTGTCGATGCCTTCCTGTTCGGCAAGGTACATCACAAGGCGGCGTCGGCCATTTGCGCCTTGGCGGAGGCGTAGCGATTCATGAACGCAATGACCCAGGCCAGGGCCGTTGCATCGAGTTCCGCCAGCTCGACCAATCCGCTTTCGATCAGCCCGCCCAGCGCCTTGTATCCGCCCGGTTCGTCGCGCAGAAGCCATGCCGCCTTGGTCAATACCGGCCGGCAGGTGAGCAGCGGCGTGCGTAGCGTTTTGAGGGCGGCGACGCACCTCTTGTGGGCTTTTTCGCGGGCACGGACAATCGCCACCAGGGGGCCAGTGTCGGCCACGGCACGGCTACTCACGCCCGAAGCCTTCCATATGCTTCGGGTTCGTGCTCAGGTCGGTCGGGGAGCGTGGCGCGCCTTTGATGCAGCCGATCAGACCCGCGCGGCTTGCCACGTCAAAAGCAGATTCTTCGGCGTCTGCCGCTGCCGGAGCGGCTGGCTTGCCCGTTGACGCGATCTTGCTTTCGAGTTCGCGGGCGAGCCGCCGCATCTGCTCGGGCGACAAGGTATTGATACTTGTTAGAATATGGTTAAATTCGTTATGAGTCATGGGCTGCTTTCTCCCCATTTTTCAGCCTAGCATACCTGGCCGGGGTTGCCAAGCATGCCGCCCATCATACTCAAGGGGCCGCTCCTGGACGGGGCTTGCAGCAGCGGATCGGGGAGGAGCAAGCCAGACACCGAAACTGAGTGGACGAGTGATCCAGGAGGAAGACAAGAGAGCCAGGGTTGCGCAAACTTCCGGAGTTTACTGTCCGGCTGATTCACGCTGTGGTGCCGTTGAACAGCTTGATGACTTGGAAGTGGTCATTAACGGTCGTTGCCTTGGACAGGTGGATCGCCACTGCGTTGATCGTCACTTTGGACCCCGGCTGTCGATTCCAGAATGGCTTCAGGGCGTCGGTTCCCTGGTCGTCGCCGACGAAGACTACGGCACCGCTTTCCAGGTTCAAGACGACCATCACGAACCGATGGTTCTTGGCGATGGCGATCTAAAGGAGGTGCTTCAGCTTGCGTTTGGCGTGGCAGCGGACAAGCTCCCGCTTCTGCATGTCCTTGATGATGTCTCTCGCGGCCGGAGACGCACAACGCTAGTGGCTCCAGGCGCCTGCCTGATGGCCATCAGCCGGAATGCCCGTACTCTCCCTGACTTCCCCGAGTTCGCCCAGCAGTTAGGTATGGTGTCCCCGGAACTCCCGAGTCGTTCTTTTCAATTGACGAAAAAAACTGGTTGACTTCGTCACCGGGGCCTGAGATAAGAAAAGACGTCCTGTTGCTCGAGATTTGTCAAATGCCCAGGGTCGTGATGAAAAGGTCCAGGGCCGAGCTCATCCGGAAGGTCGAGACGGGGAAGGCCGAACTCGCGAGGCTCTCTCCATTCCCATCCGGGTCCTCTTCCCGTGGGCCCCAGAAAAAAAACCGGAAAACCAGTCAGAGATCGGGCGGTTTGAGCGGTTATACCTACAGAGGCATTCGAGAAAGCGCTGTACGCCCTCAAGCCGGGTCAGTAATCGACAATAGAGGGTTGCTCGCGACGGGCAACTCGTGACACGGGTCATGGCGGCCCTCATGGTCAGCGGCTGGCTCCGGCACAGTGCATGGCGGGGTTTTTATGCGCGACGGACCCACTGCGTCAACAGCCTCAAGCGGCTCGGCATCAGAATTTAGAACGAGCACGATGTGGTCGGCTCTCTTTCCTTATGAATTCGGCACGAGTAGGTGCGTCACCCAGCCCTCAACAGGATCGTTGGGGGAGCGAAAAAGGGACGTCACTGACATCGACCGTTCGTGAAGGGAAGGAGCCTCAGGGACATGCACGTAAACGCTTGGAGCAAGCGGTTTAGGGGTTAAGCAGGTGCTATTCAGTGATGTCCCCTTTTCCCTCCCCCCATCAGGACGGGTTCGGCGTCCGCACACCCTCGAACGATCTCCCCGGCTGCGGCCACACCATCGGCTAGGGGCCCGAAAAACAATAATCGTTACACACTGGTTGTTTTGTGGTTGATCGAATAGTTCCATTCCCCGTGGAAGTTATGGGGGTGTAGGTCCACCATCGCCAACTCTGACTCGGTGACCTTCACCTTCGTCGGATAGAACC
>DATGZX010000081.1:0-27533 GCA_035296965.1 Gemmataceae bacterium | reverse complement strand
GAAAGGGCCGGGTAATGGACGTGGCAGATCTGCGGGAAGAGGTGGTGCTCGATCTGGAAGTTCAGTCCGCCAACATACCAGGAAAGCAGTCGACTCCCGCGTGCAAAATCAACGGTCGTTTCAACTTGATGCTCCGCCCATGCTGACTCCATCCGGCCAGTGTCCGGCCGGGGCAGCGGAAAGTTCGCTTCCTCGACGCAGTGTGCCAATTGAAATACGACACTCAGGACCAGTCCCTGCACGAAAGACGCCGTCACGTAAAGGAGCAGTACAGCCCACAGCGGGTGCAGCAAGAGCGGAATTCCAAATACCAGTGAGAAGAATACGACTTTGCCCCCAATGAAGGTAAGCAGGTCCCAGCCCTTTGGCCGGGCGAGCCGGTGCCCGCCGATGTTGCCGGTGATCACACAGCGGAAATCGTCGTGAAGCTGCCACTTGATCGGCAGAAACCCGTACAGAACCCAGAGGTAAAAATGTTGCAAGCGATGAAAGCGGAGCCGTTTCTGGTGCGGCGACAGCCTGCCGAGAACGCCAAGGTTGATGTCGTCGTCGTGCCCCGTAATGTTCGTGAAGCTGTGATGGATCGAGTTGTGCTTCCTAGCCCAAACGTAGGAGCTGCCTCCCAGCAAATCCAGGCTCATCGCCATGAGCGTGTTGACCCACTTGTGATCGGAGTAGGCCCGGTGCCCGCCGTCGTGCTGGACGTTGAACCCGATGGCCGCCATCGAAAGCCCTAACGAGATGGCGAGCGGCACGGCAATCCACCACGTCCCCGCGAACAACAAGAGCACTACGTACGAGGCTGCAAGCCAGCCGACCAGTAGCGCCGTCTTCAGATACATCTGCGGACAATCGCGTTGCCTCCGGCCGGTGTAGCTGAAATACCGATCGACCCGCTGGCGCAACTCGCGATGAAACGCGTCGCTCATGCTGAACTTCAGCTTGTCCGGCGCTGGGTTCCTGGCCGTTGCGAGGTCCGGTATTTTCGTTCGTTCTTGTCCCGTCATTCGCTTCTCCTCTGATCCACTAAAGCCACCTCCGAGCCTCACCACGGAGCGACCTCTCGCGCGCGTCATGATTGTCGCCAGAAGGTGGTCCGATTCCGGCATTACCTGTCAGGCACTGCGGGCCTCTTGATTGCGCCACTTCCAGTGACGATTAAAAAGCTGGTACTCAACTCCCAAGATAACCTGCTTCCCAGAACAGTCCATGCAGTGCCAGTACGTCGTTGGCGAGGTATTCCAGCTCGAACAACCCTTGCAATAATACGCAAGGAGCGAGCTTGTGTCGCAGAAGCATCTCCCTGGGTGGAAGCGGCCGGAAGACACGACCTTTTTGCAGCGCCTGCAATACCATTGATAGACAGGCATTCGCGACCACAGGAATACGACGCCGACCAGGGCGAGGAATGCAACCAAGCCCACAATCGCCCAATTCTGCGGGGTCATTCGAGAACCTGCCTTTTTCCAAGACTCTCCGAAGCAGCGGCGCGGTCTTGTGACATCACCGAGTCAGAGCTATATTTCGCAGTGCGACGCTGCCGCTCCAGGTGTCAGGGGGTACGCTCCGAGCGAGAAGGAATACCTGCACTACTGTGCCGGTTGTGAAGGCCTGCACCACGGCGGCGTTGGCCGGCCCAACCTCTGCGGACGCTTCGCGCACCTCCACGCCGGTGATGCGTCGAATCTCTTGGCGGAGGCCGGCGCAGGAACTGGCGAACAGCTGCCGGTAAAACTCCTGAACCTGGGTGGCGCCCTGGGGGGTTTGAGCAAGGGCATTTTCGGCTGGCGACAGCGCCCCATGCAGCGCGATCACCAGCGTCTGATCGATCAGGACCACGCTCAACGACTGGGGCGCGTGTCCGGTGCGCTGGTGCTCGAAATCGCTGGCCGCCTCGGCGAGCTGTTGGGCGATGGTCGAGTTGGACTGTTCCATCCGATTCGCTCCGTCTTTTGGCAAGCGTGCCCCGCCGTTGAAAGAAAAAAGCCGACCTGGCGGAACGCCCCTAAGGCATTGCGCCACGTCGGCTTACTCGTCAACTGGCCCCCCGGCATCGCCAGGTTGCCCTTCGTCTAGTCAACCGAAAAACTCAACTGCACGTACTTTTCAGACCCGCTTTGTATTCTACCTCTCATCTTCATTGTAGACTTACGGCCGAGAAAAGCAAGTGGAATATTGGCGGTGATGGCGATATCATGATCCGCAAATCGCCCCCGGGTCGAGGTGCCGATGAGAAGCCAGGGAGAGATCGAGGCCGCCATTTGCGAGGGGATCAGCCGCTTCGAGCAGGACTACATGGGCCGTGGACCCAGGGACATTCACGCCCACCTGATGGAAGATCTCGTGCTAGTCCGCCTCCAAGGCGTCTTGACCGCTGCCGAACAGCAATTGGTCAAGACGCTTCCCGCCGAAAAGGGAAGAGACTTGCTCAAACAAGTACGCACCCATCTGATCGAAACGGCACGGCCCATTCTGGAAGGACTGATCCAGGAAGCGACTGCTGTCCAAGTGCTGAGCCTGCATCACGACATCAGCACCGTGACCGGTGAAGAAGTGCTTCTCTTCACGCTGGCGGAACCGGCTGCGTTCCGTGGCCTCAAAAGAAAGTAGGTCCCCCTTGCGGAGCGGAATCTATCGCCGCTAGCCACGCTTGCCACCCTGATCCATCTTGCTTACTTCGCAGATCGTAGCTCAAGCTGCCAGCTTGAGCTACTACCCGCGCCCAGGTCACTTGGTCGTTCGGAGTCCGATTTGCTAAGATAGCGGTGTGACACTCCATTCCCGGGATTCTTTTCCACCTGAGTTTCGCTTCCGATCCGGCAGAGGCGACGCGTATTGCACGCGAAGGAACCCGCCATGCACCTTCGTTTCGATATTGAAGACATCGATTATCTCCGACGCAAGGAAGGCATCGACGACGTTGAGCTGCATGAGGACATTCGCGGGCTTCGGATCGGCGACCATGTCCGGTTGACATTTCTGGTGAAGGATAAGTCGCTGACCCGCGAAACGCTGCTCGTCCGGATCACGCGCATCCAGGGCGAGTGCTTGAGAGGCCGATTGGCCGATCAACCCGTTTCACGGGGGCTGTCGAAACTGCAGTTGGGGTCGCGCATTGAATTCGCTGCCGACCACATCCATTCCATAGCACCAGCAGCGCCCAAAGCACGAACCGGCAAGTGAGAACCACCATGACCGCGAAAGCAAGTCCTCGAAACCCCGCCGTCGGCTCCATGCCGGACATCCCTCCCGACGTCGGCCTGACGACTCCCTGGACAAGGGACGAACACGTCGTACACATCCAGGCGCTGGGCCAGCGCGTTGCCAGACATGTTCAGTTCATCTGCGAAATCGGCAAATTGCAAGGCACCTCGGCAGAAACGAAGGATAACGCGGTCATCGTCTTCTACAAGCAGCTGCTGGTCCTGGAACGGCAATTGAACCGGATCCACGAGGACCTGGAACTCGCTTGAGAAGTGCCGTCGATGCACGAAACGTGCGCATTTCAAAAAAGCAGTTCAAATAACGGCGCGTGATCGCGCCGTAGGTCAGGTTTCCAACCTGACCGGACAGATTGGAAATCTGTCCTACCTCCCATCTTGGGCTTTTCTTCCACCGCCGCTGACCACAAATCTAGCACCAAGCAAAACATCCTCGCGTGCGTGCGCATTTTGCCGACCAACGGTTGCGCAAAAAATATCGACGCGCCGCTAGGATCCAAGACAATAGGATGGCGGAAGGCAAGGAAATAGAGGTCGGGAGGAATGGCCAACGTGGCAACGACAAGCCCCAGCGTACTCATCCGTCAACTGCATAGAGCTGCCCTGTTGCCCGACCGCGCGGGCCTGACGGACAGCCAACTGCTGGAACAGTTCCTTGCCGCTCAGGACGAAGTGGCCTTTGAGGTACTGGTGCGCCGCCACGGCCCAATGGTCTTCGCCGTGTGCCGGCGCGTGATCGGCAACCTGCACGATGCAGAGGACGCCTTCCAGGCCAGTTTTCTCGTACTCGCTCGCAAAGCGGCGTCGGTGTCGCCGCGGGAGGCGGTTGGGAACTGGTTGTACGGAGTCGCTTATCGAACGGCCAGACGAGCCAGGGCCGTCAGCGCCCGCCGCTGGGCCCGTGAGAAGCAGGTGAAGGACATGCCAAGCCCAACAACGGCGCCGGCGGATCCTCTCGAAGAGTTGGAACCACTCCTCGATCACGAGCTGAGCCGGCTGCCCGATAAGTACCGCATGCCCATTGTCCTGTGCGAGCTGCAAGGGCGGACGCGGAAGGAAGTGGCAGGGCAACTGAAGCTGCCCGAGGGCACCCTTTCCAGTCGACTGGCCACGGCCCGGAAGATGCTTGCGAAGCGGCTGGCACGCCATGGGCTGGCCATGTCCGGAGCGGCCCTAACGGCGCTTTTGTCCCATAACGCAGCCTCGGCAAACGTGCCGAACGGCCTGGTTACATCCACGGCCAAGGCCGCAAGCCTGTTTGCGGCAGGGAAGGTGACGGCAACAGCACTGGTTTCGAACAAAGTCACTGCCTTGACGGAAGGAATGCTGAAATCCATGCTCATGCTCAAATTGCTCAAGATCGGCGCAGGCATGCTGCTGGCGATTGCCGCAGCGGTGGCCGGAGTCTGTGGGCTGGCTGCCCACTCCCTCCAGGCGGACCCGCAGCAAGTAAAGACTCTGGTGCAGGTAATCAAAGAGGCTCCCCCGGCGACCGTTCAAGAAGGACAGATTCTGGGGCGTTTCACGGCCGCGGATACGGGCAAACCAGTGGCAGGAGTCAAGATCCAGGTGCTGATCCAGGGCATGCCCGGCAAGGCTGCGCCGGCCGAAGCCATGAGTGATGTCGACGGCCGGTATGCAGTGAAGGTGCCGTTAGGCCATTGCAACCTTTGGGGCGTGTCCGTACCAGCGGGGGGCTACTACACGCATGATGCCAAGACGCGCGAATCAATCCTTACGACTGCCATGAAGCCTCAGGTCATCCGGGACTTCGTGTTGCAGCCGGGCTCGGCCTGGCGAGTGGAATTGGTCGGCGCGGACTCGGCGGTGGAAAAACTGCCCTTGTTCACGGCCCGCATCAATCCCGAGCAGCAGATAGGTCGCGTTGGGGATTTTTATGTTTCGGTGGCCGGTGATACACGAGGAAAGGCGGTGTTGACGTTTCCAACCGCTGGTGGCCGTTATGGGATTGGGTGCGGAATCATGAAGGATTCTCCCAGTAGCTACGAGATTCATCCGGCCACTTTGGAAATCGATCAAGGTTTTGATCCACGTCAGATCAAGGGTGGCCCTGAAGTGTTCTTGGAGAGCAATGCAATCCGTTTGCGCGACACTGCCGGTCGCACCGCCATGATTGACGGCGCCGAGGTTCGCGTCGATGCCGGCCAGGCGGTGCTTCGCTTCCATGCAAAACGTGTTCCCACCGCCGCGGCTCTCGTATTCCGCGGCGTCGCCGTGGACGAAGCGGGCAAGCCGATCGCTGGCGCCAAGTTCACGCCAGCTTTTGCCAGCGGCAGAGGCGGCGTCATGTCCCTACTGGAAGCCAAGACAGACGCCCAGGGCAAGTTCGAGCTGCGCGATCTACTGCTGGCAAAAGCCTACTTCGAACCCGATCGTCGGATCAGTATGATTGTGGTCAAGTCAGGTTATGACGGGGCACAGACCAAGGAGCTGAAGTTGCTCGAAGTTCAAAAAGCCGGCAGCGGCGACTTCGGCACCGTCGTCCTCAAGCCTGGCCATACGCTCCGCGGGAACGTGGTCGATGAGAACGGGCAGCCGGTGCACGGCGCACTCGTGACGAACGTGACCAACCGCTTCCTATGGAGTCACCTTCAGTGCCGGACCGACGCCCAGGGCCGGTTCGTTATGCCAGACCTGTCCTTCGGCGAACAGAAGATCTTGGCTCAGTATGGCGAGCGGGCGGGCCAAGAGGAGTTCAAGTTCGACATCAACAGGGGTGAGTGCCTCATTACCGTTCGACTCTGGCCCAAAGATGGCATGAGGACAAAGCCGAAAGCAGTACCGCCCGTGCCGCCAGCCAGGTCCACAGGAGCATGGAACCTTACTCCACCCATAAAAGAACCCAATTACAATCATGAGCCCCGGTATGCACTTCTGGTCTTTGGCCCTAAACGCGAACAGCGTGTCTGGATGGTGCTGGACGGCACGACGCTTTACGTGGACCGCAACGCCAACGGTGACTTGACCGAGCCCGGTAAACGCCTTGAGCCACACAACCCGAGGGACGGCAGCAATCGGTTCGACAACGCCGGCAGCCACACGCATTTCGACGAGTTCGAGTTCACCGTCCAAGCCGGTGTTGGTGGGACGAGTAAGTTCAAGTTGCAGCACTGGGTTCGGGCTGAGAATTTCGTGCCGAAGACGGACTTTGACAAGAAACTGCACGCCCAGTGGCTGAAACTCCACCACGAGAACAGTACGCTATGGAGGCAGGAAGGACAGGGCCAGGGACAAACACCCTTGGTCTTCATGCCGAAACCCAGGGACGCCCAGGTATGCGCTCTGGATGGCCCGCTGACATTCGTTGTGAAGCTTCCGGAGTACCAGGTGCTCCAGCGCGGCCAAGGCGGGTCCGACCTCTCATTCGAGATTGCCGTGATTGGTCGGCCGCATCGTGGTGCCGAGAGCGAGCATTACAATCCGCTGGCCACCAACGAAGTACCGGCGGGTGCACACCTGGAAGTGGACATCGAATACCCGGCCAAGGCAGCCAACACACCGCCGCTGCGCCGCAAGTACCTGCTCAAGGAGCGGTGCTGAGGGGACACCTTCCACGGCCCCGTGCGGGTCCCCGACGAAGCTGGTTCCGGCGTAGCCAAAGTCACCGTACAAATGGTGGGTTGGCCGCAGCGTCATGTCCAGCCGGCAACCGTTGAAGTGCCTATCGAGGATTAGGTCCTTTCGCAGCGCCTGCCCGGCAAAGATTGACGGCGCGGCAACGAAAGCTCCGAATGAAGTAGTGTGTATGCGCACGGCCTATTGAGAAAATGCGGCAAGGATTCCGCATTTAGTGGACGCGGCCCGCATTGCACCTTACCGATTTGCTGAGTTTCTCCTTTTTCGCTAAAGCGGCGCGCAGTCCGCCTGATCTCCCTCGCGACGGTGCCTGGTATCGCTGCCGATTGGTATGAATGGATTCAGACAGCTAATCTCGTCCGTCGCTCTCTTGCTCCTGATGCAGGGTATCGCGGCGGGCCAGGCGTTCGAGGACCATTCCCTCCTCCTGGGATGGGACGGATCCCTTTCGGCCGAGCTGGCCGGGCCGACCAGCGGACTAACCTCTTCCTCTCCATGCGACGACGAGAAATCATCAGCCTCGTGCCAGGCGCCGGCCCAGTCAGGCCCAGCGCGAGGGCTTTTTCCTCTTCTCGGGCTGCCGGGTGCGAATGCGGATTCCCAGGGCATCCGCCTGTCCGGCTGGGAGGAGATGGGCTATACCGCGTCGTCGAGCGGCACGGGCAGGCTTGCGGTTCAACCCGCGATGAATCGCTACGGCCAGGAATTTCTGCTCGATCAATTCGCGCTGGTGTTCGAGAAGCCGGTAGACAAGGACCATTTCTCGCTCGGTTTCCGGGCTGAGCTGTTCAGCGGCGCCGATGCGTCGTTCCTCCAGGGGCCCGGCGACATCCAGAATACCAATCCCCGATTCGGCTTCGTCATCCGCCAGCTTTACGCCTCAGCCCACGCGCCGCTTCTGAGCGACGGCGGACTCGATTTCGAGCTGGGCCGGCGCGGCACACCCATGGGCTACGAGTCTTACATGGCGCCGGGCAGGCCGTTCTACTCGCTCTCGTATCAGTGGGATTACGCGGAAGATGGGGCAGACACCGGCTTCTGGACTACCTGGCACGCGAGCGACCGGCTCGATTTGGTGTATGCCCTGACGATGGGAGCAAACACCTTTTTCACATTCCGGACGTCGTCGCCTAGCCACCTGGCAGAGGTTGCTTACTGGCTGCAGGATGCCAAGCGAACCCGGCTGGTCGCAACTCTGCTAATCGGCGACCAGGCCGTCGGCAACACCCTGCCGGTGCGGCTCGGAACGCTGGACACGGTGCTCGAGCTACGTCTCGAACAGGCCTGGAGCAAGGAATTCACGCAGATTCTTCAGGCAAACTATGGCTGCACCCAAAGCGTGCCCATTCTGGGTCTGGGGCAATGGTGCGGCCTCCTGAGCATTGGTCTGCTGCACATCACGCCTCAGGTCGATTTCCGAGCCCGGCTGGAGTGGTTCGACGATATCGACGGCACGCGCACCGGCTTCCCCACCAACTACTGGGCGCTCACCACAGGAATCGACTGGCACCCGCAGCCGTGGCTGTCGCTCCGCCCGGAGATACGCGGCGACTTCGCAGGGGAGCACGCATTCGGCCCCGCAGGCACGCTGGACCGCACCGACCATCAGCTCAGCGTGGGGCTGAAGTGCCTGATTCGTTTCTGAGCGCTCGGCCTCGCTGCCGCCACAATTCTTCTCTGATTCCCAATCCCAGACCCCCTTGCCCTGTCTTTGCAGCTCCTCTTGCTTTCCACGCTCGATTTGCGCAAGATGCCTCGTGAAACTGCCCCAAAATAACTGACAGGAAAACGGGCCGAGCCGGCATTACTTATCGAACGAATTGGAATCACTCGGAGTGCCAAGGATATGGCAGTCAGTCAGGTTAGCACTGTTGCACGTTTCATCCGCGAGATCCGAAGCTCTGAAGAAAACCGCAACTTATCAGATGGAAACCTGCTCCGGCGGTTCGTCATAGACCGCGACGAGTCGGCTTTTGCCGCCCTGGTAGAACGACACAGTTGCATGGTCATGACTGTTTGTCGTCGGATTGTGGGGGACCACCATCTCGCCGAAGATGCCTACCAGGCTTCGTTTTCCGTACTCGCACGCAAGGCCGCGTCAGTCCAACGATATTCGTCCTTGGCGGGCTGGCTGCATGGAGTAGCCTGTCGCACTGCTATGAAGGCGCGAGCGCTCAGCATCTCCCGTCGCCAAGGAGCACCACTCTTCGACACCCCCGCGCCGGACCGCGCCCAAGAGCTTATCTGGAACGATTTGCGCCCAATCATTGATCAGGAAATAAACCGCCTCCCTGAAAAATATCGCGTGCCATTCATCCTCTGTTACTTGGATGGCAAGACGAACGCTGAAACCGCCCTGGAGTTACGCTGCCCGGAGGGCACCATCGTGACCCGATTGGCCCGAGCCCGGGCGCGACTTCGGCACCGGTTGACCCGACGAGGCATCACTTTATCGCTTGCTGTCTTTTCCACAGCTATCCATGAGTTGGCTACGCCAACGGCAGTATCCGCGGAAATGGTCCGCGTTGTGACCCGCGTAGCGTTGCAGTTCGTCATGGGCCGGACAGCGGTAGGGGAAGCCTTCTACTTGCAGAGTATTGTTCTTGCCAAAGGAGTCCTGAAAGCGATGCTCGTATCAAAACTGAAAACTGGCAGCGCGTTCTTTTTGATTGCAAGCATGGTCGTAGCAACAAGCTACTACACGCTTGCCGAGACCCAAGCAGAAGTGAAACCAGATAAGCCACGAGTCGCACATTCCAATCCTGATAAAGGAAAGGAAGAAAAACCTGCCACACCTACGCCATATGTCCTAGAATTCAATCCTGATAAAGGAAAGATCGAGCCGCGTCTCTTGCCTCCAAATGCCGTTAACCCTGCCCAAAAGCCGCATTACCAACCGATCCTCATCACGACGTTTTACCAGCCGATCGTTGAGGGTGGTGCGCTCGGGGATCCCATGCCCTTTCAGCTTGAGATCAGCGGCCAGCCCCCGGAATTGTTAGGCGCCCTCCTAAAGCGAATGCTCGATGCTATTCAGCCAGGGAACCTCAAAAGAGAGAAACTCTCCGCGGAGGAGAAGCTGGATAAGATCTTAGAACGGCTCGATCGTTTGGAGCATCAGCTTGAGTCAACGAAGACAAAACAGCCTTGAATCCGTGACCGGTCATCATCGAGCGCGTTCGCTTGTCGATGAATAATGGTGCAGGATTTGAAATGGAGCTTCGAGCCGGATCTTAACAACAAGCGAGAAATGACCGGTAGGACGGTTTGGCGGACCGTACTACCGCCCCCTCTCCAGTCAGCGTGGATGACTCACTACTTCAACTGATTGCCAACATCCTCAATCCCTCTCCCTGTCTGAATCGGCAGCGATTTTATTTTGGCGCCCGGCGTGAGGTCTTGGGTCTTGAGGTCGATCACGCGCAGGTTTGGGTTGTCATAGGTGCGGAAATAGAGGACCTTGTTCGTGAGGTCCTTGACGACGATCCACTGCGTATAGTCGCTCTCCTTCGTGGAATTGTCGGACGGACGCACGTCCCCCTTGGGAATGTCGACGGCATTGAGGATGTGGGCAGCAAGGTTGACGCCCTCGGTGGCGTTGTCCGCCTGCTTGGCGTAGTACATCATGGCCGCGGTGCGCACCAGCCGCGAGGGCGGAGTCCAGTCGCCGGGGATCCCCAGGAAACCGCTGCCCTGGCCGGGCGGCGTCAACACGGAGCCGCCAATCTTGATGGGCTCTGCGGACGCCGCCTTCAAGTTCAGATAGTTCGTAATATTGATCAAGTGCCAATCGAATGGAGGCGAATTCGTCATAACGCGCAGGTGGTCGTTGTCGTAAATCTTCAGCCGGCCCTTGACCCACTCGATTACGAGGCTTTTGCCGCCGGCATCATGGACGGCCAGATGCAATGGCTGAACCGGAAGACCGCCTTCGTTCGGCGCTTGCCCCCAGACATGAAACTTGGGAACCATTTTTAGAACTTCATCAGCGTTTTCGAAATTGCCCAGGAGCCACGCACCCAGCGCCAGGATCGAGAGGGCGTTCTCCGGGTCCTTGGCAGCGTCCTTGTCCTGGTACTCCGCGTAGCCCGGAAGATAGAGGAATCCCACCGACAGGCCCTTCTCGTTCAGGCCGTCGACCGCGCCCCCAAGAGATTCCGCGGCAAGGTAGCCGTGCTTCGACGTCCAGGCCAGGCCCTTCTTTCCATCCGGGGCATCGCTCTGGTTCGCTTCGCCGCGCGGATGCACCGCAAGTTGTGTCGGCAGCACCATGCCGAATTCGAGCGACCGGCCGACGATCACCGCGCCATCCTTGCTCTTGATCAGGAAATCCGTGCACGCGCGCGCTTCCTGCAAGGCAGACAGGCCCAGCAGCAGTCCACACGCACCTGCCACGACCGTCAGAAGTCTTCTATTCACGGACAGCCTCCCTCCCGGGCAGGACCGCATTCCTTCCCTTGTCCCCCGGGCTCGGGATCTGCCGACGTTGGTAAAGCAGGTCATACGATCCTCCCTTGCTAAAGAAATGATTCGAACACCGTCAGGGAACGGTCATCGTCGACTGCGCAGTGAAGTGGGTTTCCTGGGTCGTCCAAGAATTCCGGCGCAAAAAGAAGCGCTCGTCGAAGCCGACCCCGATGCACGAAGCGTAACCTCCTTTTGAAATCGGCGTCGCTGCCGGACCAGAAAGAAACTCGAAGTCGTTGGAACAGTGCGCGTAACGAAAGGTTTCTTGAGCTATCTTTCACATGTTGTACGTTAGCACCTCCAGCGCTTCAAGAGACCGAACGCCAAGCAATCAAAACAACCCGAGTGGAGTTCAGCTCATGCTCATCCAAAGCCTTGCCATGGCGGCCTTGCTCGCGGCGTCGTCACTCCCGGCCGCGCGCGCTGCCGACTCCGCGGACGTGATCTATCATGGCGGCGATCTTGTTACCGTCGACGACAAGAATCCCTCTGCCGAAGCCATAGCCGTCAAAGACGGCAAAATCCTTGCCATCGGCAAAAAAGAGGACGTGTTCAAGTCCAGGGGAGAAGGCACCAAGGTCGTGGACCTGCACGGCAAGACCCTGCTGCCCGGATTCGTCGATGGCCACAGCCACTTCATCAACTCCTTGCAGGTGGCCACGCAGGCAAACTGCTTTTCGCCGCCTGCCGGCCCTGTGGAATCGAATGCGGATGTCATTCGCGAACTCAAGAAGCTGCGAGCGCGACTCCACATTCCGAAAGGCGAGTTCATCGTCGCCTATGGATACGACCCCAACTGCATGCCGGGCGGCAAGATCCTGTCGGCAGCAGAGCTCGACGCCTCCTTTCCGGACAACCCGGTGATTGTGATTCACGTGTCGCTGCACGGCGGCGTGTTGAACTCCCTGGCATTGAAGAAATTCAACATCGGCGCCAACACGCCCACTCCCAAAGGCGGCGTCATCTTGCGCAAGGAAGGATCGAACGAGCCGGCCGGGCTGCTGATGGAGACAGCCTTCTTGCCGATCTTCGCCAACATGCCCAAGCCGAGCGAGGCCAAGCTGCTCGAACACTTCCAGGCAGGCCAGGCGATCTATGCCGCCGCGGGATTGACGACCGCCCAGGAAGGCGCTACTTACACCGATGATGTGGCATTGCTCCAGAAGGCGGCCGCCCAGAATCGCCTCTATATCGACGTCGTTGCCTATCCGTTCATCACCGTGGCCACCGAGGTGTTCAAGAAGAACCCGCCCGAGACGTTTGGGAAATACCACAACCACCTGAAGCTCGGCGGCATCAAGATCACGATCGACGGTTCGCCACAGGGGAAGACCGCCTTCTTCACCACCCATTATCTGACTGGCGGCCCGGCCGGGGAGAAAAACTGGCGCGGCGAGCCGACCTTCCCCAAGGCCCAGTTCCTGGACATGGTCCGGCTGGTGTACGACAACAACCTCCAGCTCCTCTGCCACTGCAATGGCGACGCCGCCATTGATTGGCTCCTGGAAGCCCACGAATCGGCGGCCCGCGACCGCACGGCCGACCTGCGCACCGTCCCGGTCCATTCCCAGTTCGTGCGCAGGGATCAATTGGAGAAATATGTCGCCTACAAGCTCGTGCCCTCGTTCTATACTGAGCACACCTTCTTCTTCGGCGATACGCACGTCAAGAACCGCGGCAAGGAGCAAGCGGAATTCCTCAGTCCGATGCGGACCGCCTTGAAGATGGGCCTGCGTTGCGCGAATCACACCGACTTCAACGTGGCCCCGATCGATCAATTGTTCGTGATGTGGTCAGCCGTCAATCGCGTCTCCCGAGATGGCAACGTGATCGGTCCGGACGAACGCATCACCCCACTGCAAGCCCTCAAGGCGATCACGATCGACAGCGCGTACATGTACCGAGAGGAAGACCGGAAGGGATCTCTCGAACCTGGCAAACTAGCCGACTTCGTCATCCTCGACAAGAACCCGCTCAAGGTCGATCCGATGACCATCAAGGACATCAAAGTTCTGGAGACCATCAAGGAAGGCAAGTCGATTTATCGAGTCGGGTCGTAATGATAGCTTCACCATAGAAAACGCCGGGGGCGCAGAGAGCGCCGCAGGCAAACTCACTGAGCTTTCGGCGTTCTCTGCGCCGGGACTTATTGTCCGCCTTTGGACTGCGCAAGCTGGGATAATTGCGGCGGCTGGCATTGCAAGAATTGCTTGATTTATTGATGACGTGGATGTATGAGTCTGCCGGCCATCATTCCATTACGCCTGACCGAGCCCTGAACATGACACGTCAACTCGTCGTGATCGTGCTTGCCGCATCCGCATTCGTGTCCGGCTGTGCGAGCCCGCCGCTCATGCTTCCGCCAGGGGAAGACTCCCAGAAGCTCGTGGATGAGATCGCCAACAAAGGCCAGGACGAGGCACCGAAGGCCAGCCAGTCGGGCGACCTCGCGGGACCGGCCTCGCTGTCGTCCATCGCGAGCAAGACGCTGGTGACGAGCGTGAAAGTGTCCGAGACTTGCGGACTGGTCGTCATATACCTGGCATACCTCGCCGCGAGTGCCCACGGTGGTGTAGGCCAGGGTGGCGAAAGCATTGGAGCTGGAACGGATGGAAAATACGGACTCGCGGATGCCTTTCACGACATCTGGGCCGACCAGTGAATTGCCCCCAGCGTTCTTCTGGCCACGAAGGCGCTTGGAAGACAGCTCGCTCCACCGTACCGCTAGAATCGAAACCATAGTGCAATCCATGCGGACGCGAGGGTGCCTGGGCCGGAGCTTCGACGATCCGGCGTCGAACGTGAACCACCGTTGGGACCGCCCCAAAATTGGGGCTTCGGTCCTTTCAGGCCCGGCCACACCACATTCTTTAGCGACTTGAACACCAAAGCGAACGACGAACGGGACAACACCCTCTATGATTAAGGGAGAGGAACCCAACCCAGCGGAGTCGGGTGCAACGACCTATGGCCACACTGCCAATCGAAGACGCCGCCACCGAGTCTGACGAACGAACGAAGCCGCCGTTTCTGCGCCGAGTACGAATCCGCGGCTACAAGAGTATCGCTTTTTGTGACGTGCCCCTTCAGCCACTGACAATCCTCGTGGGCCGGAATGCGGCAGGGAAGAGCAATTTTCTCGATGCGCTGGCGTTTCTGCGCGATGTGATGGAGGCGGGCGCGATCGAAGCTGTGAAACGGCGAGGCGGGTGGTCTTCGGTCATTTGTCGGACATCGGACGCTCAATGGATCGAGATCGAGGTTGAGGCAAGCTTTGCTTGCGGACGCCCGCCCAAGCTCCAAATCCGTAGTAGTGATCTTGCGTCGACACTGCCTGCCGAGGATCCCTTGCCAGATCTGGAAGGAAGCACATTTTCTGCAACATACTCGCTCCACATGTTTGTGGATCCCCATGCAATACCCTCGATCTCCAAAGAGGAATTGGTGATTCGGGACGCGGGTCACAAGTACTACGAACGCTTTGTAGCAAGCGGGGGGATTGGGTGGCAGGGGGAATTGCTGAATCGGATCATTCCTAAGTCTCCAGGGGATTTGCGGGCAGTTCTACGGCCCGGTTTCCCCTTCCTCGGCCTAATCGGTGCGCAGCCGTTCATTGATTTCTCCGACGGGTTGCGGACCATGAGCTTCTACAACTTCCAACCGGAAGTAATGCGAATAGTGCAAAAGCCCACGCCGGGAAGCATGCTCGAAAAGAATGGCCGAAACCTTGCCAGCGTGATCGAGAGTCTCGGGGAGGTCGACCCAGAAATAGTGCAGAGGGTCCGCGAGTATCTCGCGGCCATAGCTGATGAAGTAAGAAGCTTTGATACCGTTAAATACGGAGAGTACGAAACCGTTGGCTTCCAGCTCCGCATGGAACGCCCAGAAGACCTCGTTTTAATTGCCGAGAATATGTCGGACGGAACGCTACGGGCATTGGCCGCGCTGATTGCTGCGTTCCAGATTCACATGCCTACTGGCCCAAGCCTCGTTGCCATTGAGGAGCCGGAAACGGCCCTTCACCCGGCTGCCACGCATGCTTTGGTCGATGCGCTGCAAGAGGCAACCCAGCGAACACAAATTTTGCTGACGACCCATAGTGGCGACCTGCTAGCCGACCGTGACCTGGACCCGACCCAGGTGCTGGTCGTGCGCAACCGCAATGGTCAGACGCTGATCACGCCGGTCGATCCGGGTAGCCGCGAAATCATTCAGAAAGAGCTTTACTCGTTGGCCGATCTCCAGCGCATGGACCAATTGGAACTGGATGAGGCAGACCTCCAACGTCAAGCGAAAGCGCGGGCAGAAGCGGAGAAGAACTGATATGCCTCTCCGGGTACTACCCATTGTTGAGGGGCATGGGGAAGACGGTGCCATCCGTCCTCTTTTACAACGAATCTGGTACGAGCATCTTGGCGGCGAGGGAATCGACGTCCTCAAACCTTTCCGAAAGCCGCACGGGAAGTTGTTGCAGGAAGATGGTCTCAAACAGGCTGTAGACGCTGCCAAAATCCGGCTAGACAGCCTACCGCCCAACGATTTCCACAAGCTGGTCCTCATCCTCATTGACTCGGAAGGAAAATGCCCAGCAAAGCTGGCGCCTCAACTCCTGCATTGGGCCAAGGAAGTTCGTTCGGACGCTGATTTTGTCTGCGTCATGCCTCACCCAATGTTCGAAGTATAGTTCGCCGCCGCAGCTTCGTCTTTGGGGGGTGTGAACGGTCTTCCTGCTGAATTGAAAACTCCAAACGACCCCGAAGGAAACGCATTAGGGAAAGGCTGGCTGAAGAAGCTCCTGCCCCGTAAGTATAGCGAAACAGTCGATCAGCCCTGCTTCGCCGCCAAGATGGACCTAACCCTTTGCCGTCAAAACTCTCCCTCGTTTGACAAACTATGCCGAGAACTCAAGCAACGGCTTCCCGCTGCCGCCAGGTGCCAAGGTTTCGGGCCTCCAACTGCTGAATGAAATCCTACAACCCCGAAGGCCCGAAAGCATGTTCGTCCCCAATGAAGGAGGGCGCTTCATTGGCCACTTATGCCCCATTGAAGGGGGCGGGTCACCGGCTGCTCGGCATGCTTTCAGGCCTTTCAGCGAGTAAGATTTCCTTGGCAAGCCTGTGGCCTGAAAGGATGGCACCCTGCGCAACGCATTCTTGATGTCGCGATTCGGTCTGTCGGTGAAGTCATGGATTTCCATGGCCAGCCCTCGCGCGACGCCACTTTTATGGGGCGGAGCTTCGACGTCACAACATTCGAATTGAACCATCGTTTTTCCACTGGGGCTAGTGCATGCTCAAGTATAGATTTTGGGGCATAGGCGTGGATTTCAGATCCCTGGAGATATGCACTTCCGTACACATGACATATGGCGAGGTAGAACCGCCATTGAGTCAAGGTCCGATTTGCGATGTAATACCTTGTAGCACAGGCACTTGCAGAATTCTCTCTTTTGTCAGACAAGTCGTCTGCCTACCCCCCCTTTTACATGACATAACATGACATTCTCGTTTCCGCCATTTGCCTTGCGTTTCTCTCTGGCCTCGTGCTCGAGGCCCAGTGGTTTTAGACTTGAAGATGCACTAGCCAACCCTGGGAAGGCTTCCGTGCCCTCTGCCGCGTCCCTAGGATGTTCTCTTCCGAAGCACGTCCACCACGCCGCCATGCCCGCGTTCGCTGGCAATCTCCAGCGGCGTTTTGCCGGCCCCGTTCCGGAGCGTCGGGTCTGCGCCAGCGTCGAGCAGCAGCCGAACGACCTCGGCGTTGCCCGCGTTGGCGGCTTCATGCAGTGGACTGGTGTCGCCATCCAGCAGGTTGGCCAACGACGGGTCTTCCGCGAGCCGGGCGCGGACCTTGTCGATCATGGGAGGGATATAGCCGGACCAGTTGGCCGGCACGCAGATGCCGAAACCTCGCGGTGTGCAATGATGGACGTCATCGCGTGCGCTGGGATCGGCGCCGGCCTGTTGCAACAGATCGATAATGACGCGTGAGCCGGCGTAATAAGCCCAGTGCAACGGCGTGCCGCCCATGTAGCCCTTGAAGGTCAAATCGGGCTGCTTGGTGAGCAGAAAACGCACCACGTCAATATGCCCGTTGCGGCTGGCAATGTAGAGGGCATCTGCAATCTGCTCGCTTGGCTTCTGCGGAGGGCAGGGCAATCGTGTGCCGTCCTCGGAATAGCGTGTGCTGCCCGTGCACACCGCATTGGGACGCAACGCTCCGCTTTCGTCGAAGAGCGCACGCACATGCTCGACGGAACCGATGCCGGCAGCACAGAAAAGATCGGGTTTTACGCCGAGCTGGACCAGCGTCCGGGCGAAAGCCAGCGAGTTGCAAGTGACCGCCCAGGAGAGACCCGTATGCCCGGACTGACCAAACTTCGCGTCAGGGTCAGCGCCGAAAGCTAGAAGCACCGGCGCGAGGCGGTTATCGTCATAGCGCGCAGCCAGGTGCAGAGCCGTTTGCCCGTCGGGCCCGTGCGATCTGGCCAGGATCGGCCGGCGCTCGAGAAGCTGTGCCACGAGTTCCGCATTGCCTGCATCCACCGCCGAGAGCAACTGTGCCAGGTCCGGGTCGTCGGGTGCCGCCGGGGGTTCTGTCGGGTCGGCCGAGGGCACCTTGGCGAGCTGGTCACGCAGTTGCTCGACGTGGGCCTTGAGTTTCCGCCAACTCGGGAAGCCATACTCCCGCGCGAGGGCAAGCTGAGCCTCGCTCAGTTTTGCGTTGGGGTTACCGGCACGCATGGCAGCCAGGCGGTCCTTGCAGGTTTTCTTCAACCACTCGAGATTTGCCCGCAATGGCAGATGAGACATGAGACACCTTCCTTCCAAACGCCCGGCGTCCGCGTAT
The DNA here is from genome assembly GCA_035296965.1 of Gemmataceae bacterium. Lineage (GTDB taxonomy): Bacteria > Planctomycetota > Planctomycetia > Gemmatales > Gemmataceae > DATGZX01. The sequence continues at coordinate 9,399 of DATGZX010000081.1, read as the reverse complement.
CTCGGGCAGAAAGAAGGTTATGTCAAGCAAAGGAAACAGGCGGGTTCAACCCTTCACGCGGACCGTCGGCCGCCTGTCGCGACCAACAGCATTGTATAAGCACGCCCGAGAGCAGTCGAGGCCTGGCGTTCGCGTGTGGCCCCATGGCCCTATGCCCCCAGGGCTTGGCGTCACTCGTCGTCTTAAATTCGACCTTAGCCCACAACGGGGGTAGGTTGTTTCCGCTCAGCTCCGAGAAGGTTCTCAAGGTCTCTGAATCCATGCAAAACGTGGAGGATTTCGATCCCGTCTGCTCGAGGGCGGTAGAAGATGACGTAATTGGGATAGCGCACAATCGGAAAATAGCGGAGCCCCAGGAAACGCGGAGATTCTGGTTCCCAAACGGCCCCTAGTTCAGGCATGTCGGCCAGCGAGGCGTAGGTTCTCTGTGCGGCTGCGAGGAATTTCTTGGCAGCAGAAGGCCGATCACTGCCGATGGAAACCGCAATGTCTTCGAGTTCTTGACGCGCCTTGGGGCGCTCAACGATTCGTCCCATTGTCCCGGCGCTCTTTGGCAACGTCTTTGAGGCGCTGATCCACCCTTCGTTGGCTCTGTCTCCAGGTCGCACCGGTCACCGCTGCTGGGGCACCGCTATCGAAGGCCTCTTGCAATTTCGTCTCAACCCCAAGACGAACCTGCCTCTGCTGCTCTTCGCGGAGAAGCTGGTGGATGTAGGCGCTAGCCGTCTCATAACCGCCCTGGTCGGTCTGCCTCTGGACCCATCTCTCCAAATCGGCGGGCAACGAAATGTTTAGCTTGGCTCGCATAAAGGTGACCGTAGCAGCACTCCGGCGTATTGTCAATTTCGGGAGAGCCTGGTGATAACGGGGGCAAAGCTTCGACGCCCCAGGGTTCGACTTGAACCACAGTTGGGGACGGCCCAGTGCCGGGGCTTCCGTACCATCAGTCCCATTCGCCCTACCGCGTCCGATGGCGTTAGGCGGAGCTTCAACGCCCCAGCTTTGGACTCGGAAAGGAGCGAGAACATGAACGAACGCATTGTCATTGACCCAAAGCTATGTCACTCCAAGCCCGTGATCCGCCGTACCCGGACACCCGTGGCCATCGTGGTGGGCACTCTGGCCGGCGGCATGAGCTTCGAGGAAATCCAGCGCGAATACGACCTGAGTGCCGAGGACATTCGTGCTGCCCTGAGTTTTGCAGCCAATCTCGTGGAACAGGAGCAGCACCACCCCTTGCCCGTTTAAGATGATGTCTGTTGCATTTTCTCATTGACGCATCATTGCCGCGTAGCAGCGCGCCGCTGGTTCAATCGCACGGACACCTGGCTACCGACGTTCACGCTATCGGCTTGGGCAGCGCAGCGGACCAGGACATTGCCGCCTACGCTCAGACCAACCAACTGGCGATCATGCCGCGGGATTTCGACTTTGCGGACGTCCCCAACTATCCTCCGGACCAATATGCGGGCTTTGCGGTTATCAGTTTGCCTAGCTCCGCAACTGCTCCGACCATCCTCAACGTGGTTGACGCTTTGCTCCGCCAGGCGCAGACGCTCAACCATCTTCCCGGGCGACTCGCCATCGTCGAAGCGGGACGAATTCGCCTGCGGCCAGCGCCCTGATATAAGGACGACATCAAATGACCGGCTACTGGCGGCTCATTTCGCCAGCGCTGCCTTCGCGTCCCGTGTTTCTGGCGCAGCGGATGCTCCGCCGGCCAGGGCTTCCAGGACCTGGCGGGACTCGCGGGAGCCGATCTGCGCCAGCACCTGAATAGCCCGCAGCCGGCGCACGGTTTCCTGCGATAGCGGACCGCTGGACAGCTTGCCGAGCACCTCTTCGATCCGGCGACGCGCTTCGGCCGATGGATTGGCCTTCAGCGCCTGGTAAAGGTCGGTGGCGACCAGCGGGCCCATCTGTTCCAGCGCGCGGGAGGCAGCTTCTCGCACCGCGAAGTTCTCGCTATCGAGATCGCGCAGATGCCCGCGAACCTTCTCGGCATCCGCGGGCGCAACCGGCTGCACCTTCTCGCCGAGGAGCGCGACCGCAGCGGCCGGCGCGTCGGCCAGCTTCCAGACGGCGGCGTAAGCGCGCGCTGCATCCTCGGCCGCCAGGTCGTTCCACATTCGGTCCGCTTCTTGGTCGGTCAACGGCGCGGCAGCCGGGCGTGTCCGGGGCGGCAGCGCCCAGACGAGCAGCGTGCAATCCTCCAGCGCCGTCGTGACGTGCAGGCCGTCGGGCGAGAGATACAGGGCGTTCGCAATTTCTCCGGATGCGGCACGGTAGTCCTCGGGGAAGGCGATCGTGTGCCGTTGCTTGCCGCTGGCCAGGTCCCACACACGCAGCGCGACCGCATCAGCCGTGACCAACGTGCGACCATCGGGCGCCAGCGCCAGGTGCTCGACGCGCCCGATTGGCAGCTTCGCCACTTCTTTGCCGGTCGCCGCCTCCCAGACGCAAATCGTCTCCATCGGAGGTTTGACTTTCTGCTTTGGAAACGCAGCCAAGAGCTTGGCGTTGGGCGAAGTGATCAGCGGCGCCGACCAGGCGCCGGGCACCAGGAGACGAAATCGTCCCGTCCCGGCGTCGGCAACCGTGACGCCCTCGGGTGTGAGGAAGGCCGCCTGTTCGCCGAGCGAAGCCCAGCTGCGGCGGGGGATTGTGGGAAAGTTCCGGCTCGCTACCAGCTTGACCGGCTCGGTGTCCCAGATGCACACCTGCGAAGATTCCCCTGAAGTGAGGTCGCGTTCTGCGCTGACAGCACGGCGTCCGTCCGGTGTCAAGTGGAAGTAATGGAATTCCACCCATTGCGGCTTCACCGGCCGCGCGTCGGGGAGCACCAGCGAGCGCCGCGTTTTGCCGGAGACGGCGTCCACGAAGGCGAGTTCTCCCGGAAAGCGGCCGACCACCAGCGTCTGTGCATCCGCGCTGAACCTGAGGTAGCGTACGTAGGCGTCTTGCTGCAAATGCCAGTGCGGCTCCAGGAGGCGAACGCGTCGGCCCGTCGCTGGATCCCAGACCGCGAGTGTCGGCTCGACCCAGCCGCCCGTGGCCAGCAATCGGCCGTCCGCCGTGTAAGCAGCCCCGTACACCTGGTCGATATTTATCGGTCGTTCGTGCAATTCCTTGCCCGTGGCCGTGTCCCAGAGGTGGAAGCGTCCGAGCGAGGTACTCGCCAGCACCCTGCCGTCCGGCGAGAAAAACGCCGCTCGCTGCCGGCCCGACCGAGAGCCGCCGATCCGATGCAACTCCTGCCCGGTTCGGCTATCGAGCAGGGAGATGCCTTCGGTGTCGACCGCCGCGATCCTCTTCGCGTCTGGCGAGAAGGCGAGCCACCAATAAAAACCTTTGCTCGAGAGCGCTATCTGCTTCACCTCCTTGCCCGTGGGCACCTCATACAACCGCAGGACCGACGTGTCGCCGGCGCCCTGGCGCATGCATGCCACAGCCAGCAGTTTGCTGTCCGGCGAGAACGACGAAACGCTTGCCTGCGCATCGATGGCGCACAGCTCCGTGCCGGTTGCCACGTCCCAGATACCCAGCGGCTCTAGCGACTGCGGTCCGATCGCGAGGAGCTTGCCGTCCGGCGAGGCACAGAGGTGCGACGAACTGTCCGCATTCAGGGGCCCGTTTCGCCGCGGAAGCGGAACACGGAGGATCGTTTCCTTCCCTTCTTTCCATGCCCAGAGTTTCACCTGGGTCAACTGCCAATCTGACCCGATGAGGGTCTGGGCGCCAGGCATGAAGAAGAGTGTGCTGCTAGGCTGCTTGGCCCAGGACGGAGCAGGCAGCCGTTCCACTTCCCTGCCGGTCTCCGCATCCCAGATGACGAGCGATTTTGCATCGTGGCTGGCGAACACCTTGCCGTCGGCCGATAGGGCTGTGCCCGTTGCGTTGCCGATTTCGCCCTGGAGGCGAACCGCCCGACTCTGCTTGCCGGTGGCCACGTTCCAGGTGCGGATGGTGCGGTCGCTGCCCCCGGAGTTCAGCGTCTTGCCATCCGCGGAGAAAGTCAGCTCCGCCAGGCCGGTATGACGCAACTGCACGGTACCGAGCCGGGCCACGGCCCCGGGTGGTAATGGGTCGCCATACAGGTCGGTCCTCGGCTCTGATCCTGGGTCCGGACTCCGCTCCTGACGTGCCAGGTCCGGAGCAGAGCCCTGACCCACGGGCCGGGCAACAATTCCCAAGCCAACGCCCCCCGCCACGAGTCCCAGCGTCAACAGCACAGCTCCCAGCCTAAACTTGGCCAGCAACATGCCCTGGGCTAGGGCCGCGACCCGAGGCGGGAGGACTGCTGGGCCGAGTACGCTCCGAGCAGTGTCATTCGCCAGTAGCACCGGCAAGGTCGCCCAGCCCGTCTCCGAAACCAGCAGGGCCGCGCCCAGCGCCGCGGACGGTACCACGCCGCGTCGGACCAGGCGACTCCGCAAAAGTTCGCGGCCACGCTCCAACCGGTCCTTCACCTGGGCCAGGCTCCAGCCGAGCCGTTGCGCCGCCTCGTCGCGGCTGGCTCCCTCCAGGCAACAGAGCACCAACGGAGCGCGGTACCTGTCGGGCAGGCGAACCAGTTCTTCGTGCAGAATCCCGGTCAGCTCGCGCAGGGCAACGTCGTCGGCCGGATCGATGGGAGCCGGCCGGTTCGCTATGCGGATCTCGCGCCGTGTGATCGGCTGGCTCCGGGCTTTGCGCGCCAGGCGGTGCGCCACGCCGTAGAGCCAGCTGCTGAGTGACTCGCGACGGCGGATCGACGCCGCCTTGCGCGCAAGAACAACGAACGTCGCCTGAAAGGCGTCCTCCGCGTCCTGCCGATTCGCGAGTACGCCGCGACAGACACCGAACACCAGGCCGCCGTAGCGCCGGACCAGGGCGGCAAAGGCGCTCTGATCGTGGCGGAAAATGTACTGCTCGAGCAGCTGCCGGTCGCTGGCCTGCTCAATCGCCAGGACGCGCAACCTGTCGATGATGATATGCGCACGGGACGGCGCCATGCCTGGACCTCCTGCGAGGACGAGTGCTGTTCCAACATAGTAGTGCCTGGAGGCCGCCGGGTGGCGGTGATTTTTGGGAATCCGCAGACACTGCGGCGCGCTTGCTTTGAGTGGAGAAGTGGAATGGGCTTCCTTGAGCGATTCAGAGTTGGCTGATGCACAGTGTAGTTCTCTGCCGAGGGGCCGGACGTAATGGTCCGCGTCCTCTTATTCTTTGTGACCCAAGCCGTGTCTGCGTAACTGCTCCTGCCATTGTTCACCGAATCCTTGACCATGCGCGCCCGCGGTGCTTCTTCGAGGGAGGTTTGGTACACTACCCGTGGAAAACGAGTCCCGCGCGGAGGAGTGCGATGCCTGCGACGTACACTGCTGTTGTTCAGCAATCGGGCGAATGGTGGATCGGTTGGGTCGAGGAAGTGCCCGGCGTCAACTCGCAGGGGCAGACGCGCGACGAGTTGCTGGAGAACCTCCGCGACGCACTGGCGGAGGCCCTGGAGATGAACCGAGCCGAGGCCCGAGCAGCAGCGACCGGTGCTTACGAAGAAGTGAGCCTGCCATCGTGAAGCGGCACGACTTGATCCGCCGCCTTCGCCAGCACGGTTGCGTTCTCATCCGCGAGGGACGGCGTCATTCGTGGTGGGCCAATCCGGCGAACAACCACCGCTCCGCCGTCCCGCGCCACACGGAAATCGCCGACCCCCTCGCCCGGAAGATATGCCGGGATCTTGGCATTCCCGAACCGTGACCCGCCCAGACGCCGAGCCAGTCGCTGCACTGGACCAGCAGCTGTTCCTCTTTCCCACTTCAACGCCCCAGCTGTGCGCAGGTCTCCGACCCCGCACCCTCAGCTGTGCGCGGGTCTCCGACCCCGCACCCGGACTTGACCGAAGGTCTCCACGAAGCCGGGGAGATCTTCGGTCAAGTGGTTGCGGCGAGGTCAGGAGACCTGCGCCGAGAGCGAGACGGCGTAGTCGCAAGAACTGCACTTCAGCTTATAGACGGTCAGCATGCGTCTTTGCCGCTCCTCCTTGGTGCGGAACGTTCGCCCAGCCTCACCGAGGGCGTTACGAAAGCCTGCGCGCGGCCGGGGCAGCTGGCCAGGTGGGCGCTTCCTGTCGGCGGCCTATCTACCCACCGCATCCCGCAATTGGCTCACGAGCCCCGGTGACACATCCGCCGGCCCGGAGCCAACTACAAATGCCAGAGCTTCGTCAAGAGGCCGTTCCTCCGCGAGCGCGAGTCCGCCCGAGGCAATGCATACCGACCGGCTCAGGCCGGCGGCACAGCAGACCAGCGTCGGGACGCCGGCTCCCAGTAGAGCAGCGACCGACTCCGACGCTAGCCGCAGCAGCCAGGGTGGGTTCGTGCCGCCGTCGGACAACGGGAACCGAAAGCGGACCAACTCGCGCGGCAGAACGGCAAGTGGCTCGCTGTCCGCCAGCTCCACCACAGCCTCGATGCCCGTTGCCAGCACGGCGGAAGGATCGCGAAGATCACCCGCGTGTCCGAGCCACAGCGTTCGTCCGCTGACCTGGCGCATAGGGCCCTCACCGCCTCTCAGCGAGTACTGGTTTTCTCTTCCGCAATCGCGAACGCGCCCACACCAGCGTCAAGAGCATCGCCACTGCCAACGGGAACCATCTTTGCATCACTCTGAGGCGCGGGTGCGACGGCACTTCCCAAAGTTCCAGTGCCTCCTTGTCCTCGTTGTAGAGTGCTAGGGTTCTGCCGTCCGGCCGAAAAGCCATTGTGAGGGTCCAAGGGAGCGACGCAAAACGGTTTCCAGTCTCCACATCCAGGAGGGCCGTGCGTCCGCCGGGAGGCAGCCAATCCGCCCAATGTAAGCCAAGTGGCGAGAGAATGTCCCGTATCATGTCGCGCGCCGGTGCGCCCTCATTGAAACTGACCGCAAGCACCTTGCCATCCGGCGAGAACGCCATCTGGGCGATGTCCGACCCCAGTTTGTAAAAAGCCAACTGCTTTCCGGTCGTCAAATCCCCGATATAGATTTGGCCAGCGTCATTTCCGATTGCAAGCGTTTGCCCACGTATTGCCCAAACGTAGGCGGCTTCACCCAGCGGCGAACACGGCAAGACAACCTCGCGTTTTTTCCCGGTGCGCCAATCTATCGACGCCCAAATTGGTACTTCAAACCCTAGATCTTGATAGGCCGCAATCTCCTTTCCGCTGGTGAGATCCCATAACTTAAGTTTGAGGGTCCTCCAGCTCTTAGTTACAAGAAGCTTGCTGTCGGGAGAAAAGCTCATGCATCTAAAGTCTGGCCGGTCGCGAAGCGTTGCTAGTTTCTCAGCAGCGGTAATATCCCATGCCTCGACAAAGTCGTCATTAAGATTCGGCCCATCGAACACAAGGCAGCTTTCGTCAGGGGAAACAAGGACCTGACCTGCGCCACTTTTTATCTCGAAGCGACGAACGCCAGTCTCCGTATCCCAGAGTACAATGGTGGACTTCCGAGAGGGGTCACGGGACCAGGTTGCAAGGAAGCGACCGCCCGGGCTAATGCGGTGGTGAACCCCTGCTTCCCCGGAGAGAATCGTCGTTCGGTGCCGCGGCGTTTGGGCTGACCACGCCGCCCACCCGGCCCCCAGCCAGGAGAGCAAGCATACGATGCCGAGACCACGCCTGCATCCAGCGCTAATGCTTGGCAATGGATGGATCCTCCGAAACCATGGCGAGCATGGCGAGCCTTGCAAAAGTGGAATCGAGGGACGGAGAGGCAAGGAAGGCGGTTCCAGCTATACGATAGTTTCCAAAAGCACACCCACGCGGCAGTGTGACCTATTGGAGAAGCCGATCGCATCAAGGAGTTAATACTGGACTCAACAAGCTACCACCCTTATGGGTCACCTCCGCCTGCACCTGATCGCCCTCTTTCAACTCGATTTCGGCTCCCCGTGACGAACTTATCTTCCTACCCGCTTTCCAAGTTGTCTTAACTGACCTGATTGTTGCAAGCGTTTCTTTTGGGTTCTTGACCGCGAATAGGCGAACTTGCGGCACGTTGTCAACTTGGAATATTCCCTCCCAAGAGAAGATCACGGTCACATTATCTTTGTCCGTTCGCTCCAGCATCAAGCACCCTTCGCCTGGGATTCCGTCCAGGGCCAGCGCGCATTCTGGGTAATCTGGGTAGACTTGCGCCCGGCCTGATCGATTCATATACCGTTCTCCGTGTGGCTTCTTGTGGCGACTCATGGAGGGCGAACAATGGCGAAAACTCACCACGTGTGCTTGGACGAAGTTGTCTGTTGCTTTGACCAACTGGAGGACCCGCGCTCGACCGTTAATCGAAAACATCCGCTGGTCAGCGTCGTCGTCATTGCGATGTTGGCAGTACTGGCGGGTGCCGGTGGGCCGACGGCGATTGCCAGGTGGGCCAAGCTCAAAAGCGAGTTCCTCTTGAAAGTGTTGGAGTTGCCGAACGGCATTCCGCGCAAGGATGTTTTTCGGCGCGTGCTGATGTTGCTCAAACCCGACGCATTCCAAACGTGCTTTGCGAGTTGGCTCACGTCGTTGCGTGCGCAGGCCGCCGAGGCATGCGGCGTGGACCAACCCGTGCTGGCGGTCGACGGCAAGACGGCGCGGCGTAGCCACGACCGCAACAACGACTTGGGCGCTTTGCATTCGGTCAGCGTGTGGGCCAGCGAGTTCGGCCTGTCGCTGGGACAAGTCGCTTGTGCGGAGAAGTCGAACGAAATCACCGCGATTCCTGAGCTTTTGCGACTCGTGGACATCAAGGGCACCATCATCACCATCGACGCGATGGGGACTCAGAAAGCGATTGCCGAACAAATCATCGACAGCAAAGCCGACTATGTTTTGGCATTGAAAGGAAACCAAGAAACGCTGCATCAGGAGGTCATCGACTACGTCGATGAACAAAGCAAGAACGACTTTGCCGATGTGAACGCACGTCGGCACATCACCGAGGAAAAAGGGCACGGCCGCGAAGAGATCCGCAGCTACATTCAGATGCCGGTGCCGGAGGATTTGCGCGGACTCGAACTGTGGAAGGGATTGAAGTCGATTGGCATGGCGACGTTGGTGTGCGTTCGCGACGGGAAAGAGACGATCGAGACGCGTTACTTCATGAGCAGCCTGGCGGTGAGCGTGAAGCAATTCGCCCATGCGGTTCGCAGTCATTGGGCGATTGAAAATAGCTGCCATTGGAGCCTCGACATGACGTACCGCGAGGACGAGTCGCGAATTAGAGAGCCGCACCTGCGTGAGAACTTTGCCTGGCTCAATCGCTTCACCCTGTCGCTATTGAAGCAACATGCGGGCAAGGACAGCATTGCAATGAGACGCCGCGCCTGCGGTTGGAGCGACGAGTTTCTGATGGAAGTCCTTACGGGAATAACGCGTTAGTGGCAGCTGGCCCTGA
>DATGZX010000080.1:0-5237 GCA_035296965.1 Gemmataceae bacterium | reverse complement strand
CAAGGTCGCACCTTGGCCCGCGGTTCCAACAGCGAAACCCGAAGAGGTGTACGCAGGCCTAAGCGACCAAGCCAAGGCGTATCCGCTCTTCTTGGAGTCGATCCTGCGCCAGGAACACAACTTCGAAAAACCGGAAGCGCTCTCCCGCCTTCGGGTGCTGGATTGCACCACCCGCATGATGATTGGCCACTGGTGCTCCTCGCAGCTGGCCGAACTGGGTGCCGAGGTTATCCAGGTCGAGCCTCCGGGAGGTGACCCGCTGCGCAAGCTCACGCCCTTCGGCCGGGAAGAGTACATGTTCGAGGACAAGGAGACGGGAGAGAAAGTTGGCGGACAGTTCCTGCACGAGATGCGCAACAAATCCTCCATCACTCTAAACGTGGAAAGCGAAGAAGGGCGGCGGGTTCTTAAGGACTTGGTGGTCCATGCCGACGTCATCATCGAGAATGCACCGCCCGGTCAATGGGACGAGTGGGGAATCGGCTATCGCCAGCTAAAAGAGATCAATCCGCGGCTCATCTATTGCTGGGTTGGCCAACGCGGACAATGGGGCCCGGCCAAGGACAAACCAGGAATGCTGGACCCAGTGGCCCAGGCAGCCTGCGGGTTTGTCCACGGCACCGGCGATCCCAAGGAGTTCGGAGGACAGCCTACACGCTCCGCTCTATGGGTGGCCGACCACGTGGGCGGGAGTGCAGCGGCCATGGGCATTCTGTCTGCTCTCGTCTATCGCGATGGCGTTTCCGGCGAAGGTCAGTTCGTCGAAGCTACGTCGGCCGAGGCCATCATCCGCATCCTCGATTACAGTTGGGCGTGGTATTCGATGGACGGCAGCATCCGTCCGCGCTACGGCAACTGGGACTTGGCCATCAACATTTACGCCGTGAACCCGTGCAAGGACGGCTACATGATGGTAGGAGGCGGTCACGACCGACTCTGGTACCGCATCTGGCGCGTGGTGGGTGACGAATATCCCGCGGTGGAGGAAGAGATCCTCGGCGACATGCGTCTGCGGGAAGTCGCAGACCGTCTGGCCCACGACCAGCAGGTGAAGACCTACACCCTGCTGGGCGAATGGCTCAAAGACAACCCTCGCAGCGACGCCGAGCGTAAGCTCTCCAAGCAGCAAGTGGCGTCCGGCGGCGTGCTGTATGTCAACGAGGTGGCGGAATACCCGCACTTCAAGTATCGCGGACACGTGGCCGAATACGAGTCGCCGCACTACGGGAAGATCCTCTATGGCACCACTCCCTACCTCCAGGAGAAGACTCCTGGACGGCTAAAATGGCTGGGCCGCCCGACCGGCTACGACAACCAGGATGTATTTCGGCGGCTACTTGGTTTCACGCACGACGATTTCGAGCGGCTACAGAAAGCCCACGTCATTTGACGCAGGAGGAATGTGATGGCTACGCAACCCACTACCAAGCCCCAGTCGTTTGAGGAGTATTGCCGGACGACCTTCGATCCCAAGAAGGAATTTTCCAAACCCGAAGTGTTGAAGGGCGTCCGCGTGTTGTCTTGTACCCAGTACATTTTGGGTCCCTCCGCCGCTGCCTATCTAGGCGAACTTGGCGCCGAAGTCATCAAGATCGAGGCGGTCCGGCGTGGCGAGGCCATGCGTCACACCACTCCGTTTAACGAACCCTTCCTCTATCCCCTTTCCAAGTGGGTGCCGGAGCGCGGCACGGGGCTGGGCTTTGTGGGCGCGAACACGAACGAGTACTTCACCTCGATCGACTTCCACCGCCCCGAAGGACAAGATCTGGTCAAGAAACTGGCCGCCAAGTCCGACGTGTTCGTGGAAAACTACCGCCCCGGCACCTTTGATCGTTGGGGCATTGGTTACCGTCAACTCAAAGAGATCAATCCGCGGCTGATCTACTGCTGGCTGGGTGGTTTCGGCGGTTGGGGGCCGGGACGTGTCCGCGCTTCCTACGACATTCTGGGACAGTCGCAGGGCGGGAACTTTGGCATGACCGGCAAGCAAGAGTTCATGGGCGGCGCGCCGGCGAAGCACACGATCTGGCTCGCCGACTATTGGGGCGGCATGATGGGCGCCACGCAGGTGTTAGCGGCGCTCTACTGGCGCGATCATGTCTCGGGCGAGGGCACGTTTATCGAGTACTCGCAGGTGCATGGCGTCACCCGCCAACTGGAGTATGCCTTGCCGCTGTACGGCAAGCACGGTATCACCCGTGAGCGCTGGGGCAACTGGGATACGCAACTGTGCGTGCATGGCATCATCAAGTGCGGCAAGTCCTCCTACCCCAAGTCCGAGAACCCCCAGGAACTGGAAGAAGGCTACATCCTAATCAGCGCGTACGAGGACACGGACTTCGCCCGCCTGTGCAAGGCGATTGGCGATACCACCCTGGCCACGAAGTACGCGAAGAAGGACATCCGCATTAAACCCCAGAGCCAGATGGAGATTTATCCGGTTCTGGAAAAGTGGGCGGCCGACAAGACGAAGGAACAGGTAGCCGCGATCATGGACACGAACAACATCATCAACCAGCCGGTGTGGAACGCGAAAGAGGTCGCCAACCACCCGCACTGGCAAGAGCGCGGATCCGTTCGCTGGCTGGATGATCCGACCTACGGCGAACTGTTGCACCAAGGTCCAGCATTCAAGATGTCGGCAACGCCAGCCCGCCTGAAGTGGGCGCTGAAGCCGGTGGGAGCCGACAACGAGCGCATCTTCAGCGAGTTGGCCGGGTTGACGCCCGCGGATATCAAGCGGCTGGAAGATCAAGAGACTATTTGATGGAGGAGATGAACGATGCTGCTCACATGCTCAAAGTGTAGTACCAAGAATTTCCTTGATCCTTATCCTTTCTGGAACTTTAAGGGCACGACTAAGTGCGCCGGGTGCGGTACGATCTGGCAGATTGAAACCGTGGGAGGGGCGTGCGTGACCGGGCCCAAGGAAGGCACGGGTACGGCTGACCTGTTGCCCGGCTTCGCCGAGAAGCCGGACAATTCTCCTATTTCCGGTCCGGGACTGACCCGTTCCGCGCCGCGCGCCCGCAAGGATGCGGTTTGTAAACCCATCGCCATGGAACGTAACGTAAGAGGCAAGATCCTCAGCGGTCATCCGCTGAAGAAGGAAGACCTTATCGGCAGCAAACCGAAATTCATCGTTGCCGGAGCTCGGTGAAAGGATTAACTGGAGGCAAGAATGGCTAACTACAACACTGAATGCCTGTGCGTTCGCTGCAAGCATTTGCGTCCCGCGCTCGATCCCAACATTCAAAAGGCCTACCTCGGCAAGTGTGTGAAGCGCGAATGGCCGTTCACATTGTCGATCACACTGCAAGGCTGGACGGAGTGTGACGTCTTCGAGGACAGCGGCAAGACGTATGTGCCACCCGAACCGGTGGCCGCCAAGGCCGCAGTCGCAGCCAGCGGCCCTGCCCGTGCCAAGCGAGTGGAGTTCTACTATAGCTCCGCGCAGAAGCCGGGCGAGATGTTTCCGTGCGACATCAAGCGAGCCCTGCAACTGGTAAAGGATCTCCAGGGTGCGGGGGTGGATTCGAAGGCCGTCGACGTTGCCGGCGTCAAGGACCGGTTTCCCATCTATCACAAATCGGTCAGCGGCCCGGATGCGACAGTACGCCCCGTCTTCGGCGCCAAAGGCGCATTGGTAGAGGACTTTGGAACCACTGTCCCCGCAGTGCTGGTATTCGAAGGCGACCGCTATCCCGTAATGGTTTTCCCACGGACCGATGCCAAGCGCGGTACGATCCGCGTGGAGCAGGCTCTGGAGGATCTGGTCGCCGAGACTGCCGCAACCCCGGTAGCCAAGTAAGTGGTATAAGGAGAATTCCAAGATGGCTGAGTACCTACCTCCACGCGAGTTCTGGCCGAAACGCGTCTACACCCTGCCGGAGTTCGCGACCTATGCTCCAAGGTTCAACTCGACCGAAGAACTGCTCGGCAAAGCCGTCGCAGCCGGTCGGGGCGATCGCACCGCTGTGCTCTTCGAAGACCAACGAATTACCTACGGCCAGCTTCTCGCTCAAGCCAGCAAGTTCGCCAGCGCGCTCCGCGAACTAGGAGTGCAGGAAGGCGACCGCGTCGTACTGCGGACACCGAACATACCGCCAGCTCTGGTCGCTAACTTCGCGATCCTTAAGTTGGGAGCGGTCTGCACTCCCACGTCACCCCTCTTCTCGCGCCACGAGATCGCGCACGTAGCCAACGACTCGGAGGCGGTCGCCATCATCGTCAGCGCTGCGCTTCTGGGCGAAGTCGAAGGTGCGAGAGAGAACTTTCAGACGATCAAGCACATCATCGTCGTCGGGGGCGATGTCGCCGAGGTGAAGGCCAAGGGATTTCTCCCTTACGGCGAACTGGTGCAGTCCGGCAATCCGAACATCGATCCAGTGCTCCGCAACCGCGAAGACGTGGGTCTGCTGATGTACACTTCGGGCACAACTGGACGCCCGAAAGGGACCGTCCACTTTGTGGAGGAACTGCTGATCGTGCCCGACGGCTTCGGGAAGTATGGCTGGCGAGTCACGGAAAACGACGTTGTCGGCGGGTCCGCTCCCCTGGCGTTTGGGGCGGGCTACTCCAGTTATGCGACCATTCCCTTCCGTTTTGGTGCGGCGGCTTCGCTCATCGCCAAGTTCGAGCCGGAGAAGATGTTCGACACCATACAGAAGCATCGCGTCTCGATCTTGACTCTTGCCCCCACCGCTTACCGCAAGATGTTGCAGGTACCCGACGCGAAAAGCAAATTTGATATCAGCAGCCTGCGCGTCTGTACCGGCGGCGGCGAGAGCCTGACTGCCCCGACCTATCACGCGTGGAAAGAGAAATTTGGGCTGGAGATCTTCGAGGGGCTGGGCACGACGGAGATGATGTACGTTTTCGCCTCGAACGTGGTCAGCCGTAAGGTCAAGGCTGGCTCCTTCGGCCAAGCCGTACCGGGCTACGAGTTGAAAGTTATCGACGAAGAGGGGAAGCAAGCCGGCACCGGCAAGATCGGCCGCTTTGTGGCTTGCGGACCCACGGGCACGGTCTATTGGCGCGATCCCGAAAAACAGCAACGTGCCATCACCGCCGAGGGCTGGAATCTGGCCGGTGACTTCGTATATGTCGATGAGGATGGCTACTTCTGGTTCGTGTCGCGCGAGGACGACATCATCAAGAGTTCGGGTTACCGCATCGGACCAGAGGAAATTGAAGTCACCATTGCCACTCATCCCGCCGTTGCCGACGTCGGTGTC
>DATGZX010000079.1:0-2527 GCA_035296965.1 Gemmataceae bacterium | reverse complement strand
GCGGCCTTTTCCGTCAGCAGCGAACCTTTTTCTTGGCCGGTTGCAGCATCCCAGGAGCGCACCTTGCCATCGTCACACCCCGTAACAACGGTCGCGCCGTCGGGGGCGAACGCCACCGACAATACGGGGCCCCCATGCCCGAGCAGGGCGGCCCTGAGAGGCACAAGATTCTCATGCCCATTGCGGAAGAGCGTCGAGCCGAGCAGGTTCGTCCAGTGCCGTGACTCCGAGAAAAGGAACCCGCTTGCCAGCAGCAAAACCAAACCACCTATCAGTAAGACGCGCCGTCTATCCAAGAGTGATTCGCTCGACCTAGCACGAGGCACCATGCGCGGTTGGTCGGGATGCTCCAGGTTGTAGCGCAGCAACTCTTCGACTTCGGCTGCCGTGGCGAACCGTTTGGCTGGCTTTTTGGCGTGGAGGCGTTCGACGATCGCTACCAGCCAGTCGGGGATGTCTTGATTGAACTCCCGGATCGGCCGAGGAATCGCTTCGCAGACTTGACGGAGCACCGCCATCGGGCTCGTGCCGGGGAACGGTTCATGGCCGGTGCAGAGCGCGTAGAGCACGCTGCCCAGGCTGAACAGGTCGGCCCGTTCGTCGAGTGCTTCGTTGAGCGCCTGTTCCGGCGCCATGTACATGGGCGTGCCGGGAACGATGCCGGTGCGCGTCAAACGTGATTCATCCGCGACGCGGGCGACTCCAAAATCGCTGATTTTGGCATGCCCCAGGGCCGCAGGCGCGGGCTCGCTCATCAAGAGAATGTTCGAGGGCTTGATGTCGCGATGGATTAATCCGCGGGCATGTGCGGCCGCCAAGCCGGCGGCGATCTCTGCACCCAGGCGGGCGATCACTTGCCAGGGGGCCGGGCCATGAAGGTCCAGATAGTCCTGCAGCGATCCTCCCGCCACGTATTCCATGACCAGGTAGGGAAGGCCGTTCGATTCGCTAACGGCGTGGATGGTGATGACATTCTCGTGCCGTACGGCTGCCGCGGCTTGAGCCTCGCGCGCGAACCGCTGCCGGGCCACCCGGTCGCTGGCAAGCTCCGGCGCCAGGACCTTGATGGCCACCGAGCGCTTCAACGCGGGCTCGAACCCCTTGAGGACCAGTCCCATGCCTCCCTGGCCGAGCAGCTCCGTGACATCGTACTTGTCAAGCTGGCCGAGCATCTCGAGCGAATCCACCGGCCGCAGCATCGATTTCAGCCATGCTTCCCGGTGCTGCGGACGGTACTGGATGCTCAGGGTGGAGTCCATTTCGAGGTCGTCGAGCACACGCCGCAAGCTGGGCTCGTCCGTAAATTCGGTGCGCTGCAAGGCGACGGCGGCGTTCAGGAGGACGGGGTCTGCCCCCGCCAGCTTTTCCAGGGCAGCCTGACAGGCTTCACATTCATCAAGATGGGCGATTAACTCAGCTTGTTCGTCGGCAGCAGGCGCTCCGGTCAACAGCTCCCGCAAGCGGTCCGTCGGCGGACATGTAGAAGATCGTGTCATGATCAGCACCACACTTGCGAGATCACTCCGGCTGCATTTGCTGGATTTGCTCGGCCAGGCGCGCGAGCACGCGGCTCCTGGCCACGTAGACGGCGCCCACGGACAGGCCCAGGTCACGGGCGACCGTCGCCCCGGACTTGGCTTCCACCGCCGTCGCCCAGAACGCCTGCCAGGTGGAATCTGTGAAATTATCACGAATCTGTGCCGCCGCCAGGCGGAAGAGCTGCTTTTGGTATTCCTCTTCCCAGATTCCTTTAGGATCGGGCTCGGCGTCGGGTTGTTCCTCGAGCCGGCGATTGGCGTTGGTGTCGCCGCTGCCGACTGGTTGGTAGCGGCGCCGCTGCAAGAACTTGGCGATTTTGTTGCGCGTCAGGCCGAAGAGCCAACCTCGAAAGGTCCCTTGCTTGGGGTCGTACTTGAAGCGGCTCGCTCCCTGGGATACCGCAAGGAATACCTCCTGGGTAAGGTCCGCCGCGTCCGCATCTTGGAGGCCGCGCTGGCGCGCGAAGCCGTACACCAGCCTGCCGTACAACTCGACGAATTGCTTCCAGGCCGCGCTGTCCTGCGGATCGCCGAGCCGGGCGAGCAAGCTGGCACGGGTAAGCAGGGCATCTCCCATTCAGACAACCTCGCCCCTGGCCACATTTCAGACAAAGCGTTTTGAGACTCGGCTGGCCTATTTATGAGAAGAGGCCGCCCCAATCCTGGAATTCCATTATACCGCCCATTCCACCATGCTTGATTGCTGAGCTTTGCGGGACGCCTTTTCAAGCCGTCCGGCTAGGTTGGAAGCTAATACTATCAGGCAGATTACGCACCGTCATTGAGCGAAGGCGTGACCTGGATTGGTAGCCGCATTCGCCAGAATGCGGGCGAAATTGCGTGAGATAGGTAGCTGTCTAATTTGTGAAGCCGGTATTTTCAAGGCTGGCTGGATTGGGTAGCATCGCTCGGGCATGGATGCCATCGAAACGCTCAAAAAGGATCTGCAAGAAGGGCGGATTGACGCCGCACGACTCGTTGAGTTGGTT
>DATGZX010000078.1:0-7965 GCA_035296965.1 Gemmataceae bacterium | reverse complement strand
AGGTGAAGGTGGACGGCCACGCCGGAGAAGTGCTGAAGGCAGCGGAAGGGCTGAAGTAGCGCGGGGCGTGATCACCGGGCCTCGTCGATAAAGCCGACGCGCGGCCGATGCCTGGTAGTAGAGATCGATGGTCTCCACCCGAAGCCCCGGCAATAGAAAGCCGCGGTGATAATCATGCAAAACATCGGTTCTGTCGGAAGAAGAGCTCCCAACATGCCAAGCAGGGCCAGGGCGACCAACGAGTCCACGGCAACTGCCGGCAGCAACCAATTCCGCCCTGGTCCTCGGTCCAAGCACAACTGCACCTTCTGCGCCGCGCCGTGCGATTTCGCGGGCCAGTTCGATCTTGGTCATGGCGGGGGCAGCATAGCTCAACAAGCTCGATTAGAAACTAGCCTCACAACGCCGCGCTGACGGCCTAAGCCTTCCCCGGTCCGGGGGGACGAACAATTTTCTCGCCGATGTCCGGTTTCCTCAGGTCGCGAAGGATCGCGCGTGCGTTGTGAACCTTGTGCGCCAACGATACACGAAGGATGTCCTCGTCGGCCTCCCGGAGATGTGCGAGATAGGCTTCCTTTCGCTCTTGCCAGCGCGCCTTACGCTCCCCTCTCGCTGTGTCGGGCCGCCAGCAGGTGGGCGACGTACGGGGTTAAGGTCCCCTTACGCACCTGTCCCCCATGTACATGGGTCGCGTAGAGGAGAGCACGATCAAATCGATCAGTTAGGACAGTTGCATTGCTCATTGGCCCGATCCCCCTTGGTTTGGAGCCCAATCTTGGCCATCACAAACGATGCAACTTAACCGGGGTGCCGGGCGATATGAAGCTCGTATGAGGGGTGAAGCCCCATGAAGGCGATGTCCATCGACGGCTATGGCGGCAGCGATCGCCTCAAGCTCGGCGATATGCCGGATCCGGTGCCGGCGGCCGACGAGATTGTCGTCCGCGTCCGCGCGGCCGGAGTCAATCCGGTAGATTGGAAAATTCGCAAGGGCCAGATGTGGCCGCTGGTGCGGCTACACTTCCCCTACATTCCCGGCGCCGATGTCGCTGGCGAAGTGTTGAGGGTCGGCAGCCGGGTGACCAAGTTCAAACCGGGCGACCAGGTGATCGCCTTCGTCGATGCGACACGCGGCGGCGGCTATGCCGAATTGGCGGCAGTCTCCGAATCTGCCGCCGCACCGAAGGCGGCGTCGCTAACCTTCGCCGAGGCGGCATCTCTGCCGATCGCCGCTGGCGCTGCCCTACAGGCCTTACGCGATTCGGGCGGCTTGAAGCCGGACGACAAGGTCCTCGTCCTTGGTGGGTCCGGGGGCGTCGGCCACTTCGCCGTACAGATCGCCAAGGCGCTGGGCGCCTGGGTGGCCGCCACGTGTAGCGCTGCCAATGTCGACTTCGTGCGTTCGCTTGGGGCCGAACTGGTTATCGACTACGGGAAGGAAGATTTCACGCGCCGACCGGAACGCTATGACGTCATCCTCGACGCCGTTGCCAAAAGCTCGTTTGCCGAATGCCGGCCTCTGCTCCTGCCCGGGGGCACCTATGTGACGACGGTGCCCGGGCCGGATCTGCTCGCCTGGGCCGGATGGGGATACCTTGCTGGCCTGCTGGGACCGACCCGCAAGGCCAGATTCATCCTGGTCAGCCGCCGCGGCGAGGACCTTGCGCTCCTTGGTCGTTGGGCCGACGAAGGCAAGCTCAAGCCGACGATCAGCCGCGTATTCCCCCTCGATCGCGCCGCCGACGCCCAAGAGGCCAGCCAGAGCGGCCATACGCGCGGGAAAATCGTACTGGAACTTTAGTGTTGTTCCGTTTCGCGTCATGGCTCCCCTTCCTTCGTCGCCAAATTTTCCATCGTTAGCTGATCCTGCGCGCCACCGAAGTACTTTGCCAGCGCGGCCTTGAAGACCGGCGCGGTGTCTTGGACCAAAGAAAACAATGTCATACTCGAATGAAACTTTCGATCGTCGAGACCACCGAAAATCTCATTGATCGATCGGCCTTTCACTCTATTGACGAGTTCGCTGCACTCGATCAGTCGCGGCCCCAAAATCGGATGCCGCAGATACGCCTCTGCCTCGTCAAGTGAGGCGATGGCGTAATGCCGGGCCATGGAGCTGTGACCTAGACCTCTCAACTGAGGAAACACGAACCACATCCAATGACTTCGTTTGCGACCCTCAAGTAGTTCACGGCGGACCTGTTCCATGACTTGGTCTTGCGCCTGAACGAAGCGGTCGAGATCGAATAGTTCGGGCATCCTTTAGCACCCTCGTTGTGGCTCAGCCGACATACGGAATGCGATCAGAGCTTTACCCCGCCAGAGGGCCTTGATCTACTATCGGGATGGACGCGATCGGCCTGCCGCCTTCGCCATGGGCCAGCCGCTCGATCGCGCTCCAGTTCGCCCTCACAAAGCGCGTAGCCGCATCGCTGACGTCACCGAAGGCCTCTCCGGTCAAGCCGCGGGCGAATGTTGCTTCCGGCTCCGGGCTCCACGACTGCGGCGCTGCTCGGTATCGTGAAATCGATCCGCAGAGCACGATCATGGCGGCATCTTGCCTCCAAGACTTCGATGCGCTCGACGAAAAGAGCCTGACAATCCGCTCGGCCGTGAGCCCGTCGGTGAGGATCAGATCGGCAGCGCGAGCGTACCCGATCGATCTCGCCGCAAGTGAGCCTCCGGCGCAGAAAAATTGGGAGAGCATCGATATAGCGATAAGCCGATGCGGATTGGAAGCCGGGAAGGCTGGCGAGTGCGTCATGTTAGCGAGCCATCATAGGTGTCATGATAGCGCCGCCAGCCCCGCCGACACCGGCTCCAATCGGCCCCGCGAGAGCGAACCCCGCTACGCCACCAGCAGCGCCGCCAACGACGGCTTCCTGCATGATCGTGCAACCTGTGAGCACAAGGGCCAGAGCTATTACTGTGACAATCTTCGTCACGCTCCCGCTTCTCTAGAGCCTTGCCATGATGAGGCGGGTTTTGGGAACGGTCCCACCACCCACCTTGGCGTCACCAATTGGCTCTTGCTTATTCACACAGCCAGAGACCACGAGTGCGGCCGCTACGGTAACGACGAGTGCCAGCGCCTTCATCAGCATTTCCCCCGAGGGGAAATTATCTCGGGCAATTTCTAACGGATAGTGAATCGACTTCGCTTCCATCGACGCCCACTAGTGGCGGCGCTCGCCTGAGACTCGGAAATCAAAATTGAGCCGGACAGACAACATCGCTGCGCTTGCTGCAGCCAGACGCTCGTGTCGCCGCGCAGGCTGCGATGGTGTCGCCCGGCCGTGGACGCCGCCCCCATTGGCGCGCGGGAATCGACCGAGGGAGGATAGGGGGGTTTCTACCGTTGGGGGGTGCCTCAAAAAGACCGGTGCCGTGGGTTTGTATATTTCTCCGCGAAATTCGGACCGGGGGTGTCGTAACTAAAAATGGGTAGGCGACCGTACTTTGGGCGACCGATGACAGGTGCCGAACGTCGGTGAACGTGTTACCGTTCGCCGGTTGGGGGCGCTCAATGTGGGTGCGCTTTCGGACAAGTGCGAGGCTGGCACCTGGTCTGCGGCTCTACGCCGGTCTGTCTGGCCTTGCGCTCCGCGTAGGTGGGCACGGTACAGGTGTCACCTTCAGTCGCCGAGGCACCATAGCGAGCCTTACATCTGTTCGTGGCCTTTGGTTCTTTCAGAGACTCAGTGGCCGAGGCGTTTCCACCGACGGCGCGGCGTTATCGATCATCTTCGGGCTGATAGTCGTCGTGCTGCTAGTCCTCGGCTGGCTTGGCAATTTGACCTACTGAAACGGCAACGGCAAAAACCCCGGCGGCACGAGGCCCGCCAGCAGTCAAAGCCACTTATCGGGGCGTATTGGCCTGCGTCAGACGATAGGAGGATGGCATGTCCATGAACTTCTACTTCCGAGCGTTCGACCTCGAACACGTCTTCGTCCTTGGGTCGGATGGCAACCTTTGGCTTGAACAGCCGTTACCGGGCGTGGGATGGATCATGCCGCCTGCGCGCGTTCAGATCGACGCTAATGTGGCGGCCTTCCAGGCGTTCGACCTCGAACACGTCTTCGTCCTTGGGACGGATGGCAACCTTTGGCTTGAACAGCCGTTACCGGGCGTGGGATGGGGGACGGTTCCCCCGCCGCGAGTTCAGGTTGCCGCCAAAGTATGGGCTTTTCAGGCGTTCGACCTCGAACACGTCTTCGTCCTTGAGAACGATCCTGGCGGTTTGGGCCTTCGGCTTTACGAGGCGTCATCGTCGCCCCAGGGACAACCGTTATGGTCCTTCCCGCCGCTTCCGCCTCCCATTGTGATCCACGCTGGTGCCTTCGGTTTCCAGGCGTTGGACCTCGAACACGTCTTCGTCCTTGACGGGGATGTAAACCTTTGGCTTGACCGCGCGCCGTTCGGGAACGTCCCGCCGCTGCGCGCTCAGATCGACGCCAATGTGGGGCAGTGGGGAACTCGGAGTGATAACGCTACACAAACGGCTTTCCAGGGGTTTGACCTCGAACACGTCTTCGTCCGTGGGGAAGATGGCAACCTTTGGCTTGAACAGCCGTTGCCGGGCGTTGGGTGGGGGGCGGTTCCGCCACCTGAGCGCTGGCAGATCGACGCCAATGTGGCGGCCTTCCAAGCGTTCGACCTCGAACACGTCTTCGTCCTTGGGACGGATGGCAACCTTTGGCTTGAACAGCCGTTACCGGGCGTTGGGTGGGGCGCGGTTCCGCCGCCTGAGCGCTGGCAGATCGACGCCAATGTCCACCTGCCGGCGGTTTGGGTAGACGATAGCCCAGGCGATGACGACTAGTGGTCTGTAACGGGCGAATTGGTACTTAGATTGAAGCCCGGAGAGCGCCGGGCCGCATTGGCCATGCTCGATGATTGACCTCGTCCATAGTCTAGGGTGCGAGCTTCGTCACGTATAGCAGGTAACCTCGCGTCACGAATCCACGGCTTTTCAGGCTCCGCCGTTGGACGCGGCTGGGGGGAGGCGAAGCGCTTGCGGCAGTTGGCATCCTCATGGAACGTGTTACCCACACAGAGCCTCGCGCGCGTGCGCGTCACGGGCTTTTACCAGGTCGAGTTCATCGATTGCCTCAGTTCCGTCAACGTTTGCCTGAACTGGAAAAAAATGGCCGCCGAACGGTGGCCAGTTTCCATTGAAGAAATCAACTCAGAGCCCGAACTTCACGCACTCTATATACCGAAGTACATGCTGCATGGAAGATTGGTACCTTATGACACTCCGGGCGCAAGCCCCCTACGAGTCGGAAAGGCGAAAACGAGTGTTCGTCAGTGGCCTCCATGCGGACAAACACTCGTGTACAGGTACGAGGCAACCTTTTTGGCATGTCATGCCCCAGTCGAAATGATGTTCCCCGCTTACCTTCTTCCAAATTCCGAGAGGCTGCTTCTTGATGGAATCCACCGCGCCGTGGCGCTGGTTCTCTCGGGAGTTCCGTTTACGCTGAAGGTGCTATCCATAAATGGGCCAATTGACGTAGGCGCACTGCCGGACCTAATGCACTGGCAGTGATTTATTGACCCATCAAAATTTCACTAGCCGATGCACTTTCGGAACCAAAAAGTCTAACCCTTAGTCATAATTCGCAGTGTCGTATTTCAGGTAAAAGTATCTCCTTCGACTTGCCGAACTCCATCCTCTTCCTACCTTGCTGCAAGCTGCCTCACGAAGGAGAGAAAGCCATGCGCAAGCTGATCGGTGCCTTAGCAGCAATTCTGGTGCTTATCCTCGCCGGAGACCTGCATGCGACACCTTTTGCGGGAGCCGCGGGTGCGGCCCCGCCCGCAGCGACGTCCTCAGCTGTCGAGAAAGTCGCGTGCCCCCGATGGAGGCTTTATTGCCATCCAGGCCGGCATAGGGCCTGCGGCTCATACCGCTGCTGGTGCGCCCCCTGTGGCCGCTACCGTTATTGGCAGAACCCCTGGGATCGACGCTGGTTGTACTGAGCTACAGAGACGAGCTGCAGAGATTATGTGAGGCCGCTTCACCGGTGGTGTTGATGTGCAGCGGCTTGCTTCTTCGCGGGCAGTCTGGTTCGGATAAACAACAGTTGCCAGGAACGCGGGTTATCGGAATCAGCGTGACGCACGCCCGCTCGATCTCTTCGTCGGTGTACTCGCTTGGTCTGGAAGGGGTGACCATGGAAAGACTATATACCAAAGACCATTCGCAAGGAGGGGGCTCGCATGCCGCGGGTGCGGTTTCTCGGTTTCGTACATCCCATGAAGGTGATCAAGGTTTTGGTCACGACTCCAGAGATAACTTGGAAATCGCCAGACATAGGATTAGACGCAACGTTCACCGTTCAGATTCGTGATTCTGCGGTGCAAGTTGACTGTGAAACCAATCGCGCTGGGCCTGGTGATTTCATACACTTGTACTTCCGCGCGTTCGATCTGAGTCGAGCCTCTGTCGATTTAATTTCGTTCGCCACGGGCATTGGCCTAACCGTCGTTCTCGAGACGTTCATAGACGAACGCGGCGTCGGGTCGCCGATGGTACCGCAAGATCCAGGCCTGAAAAGTGTATGTACGGCCTATATGCTGGGCGACCCAGCTTCGTATGATGCAGTGTGGAGGATCGTTGTCGCCACGCCGGCGCTGTTCATGGCGCTCAATGACCTGATTACCGGAATAATTCTTCCCCATCAAGGCGCGCGCATCGCTGGACAGATCCTTGAGACGATTAGAGATCTGGTATCACCTGATGGACTAAAGCCAAAACAGAAGTGGCCGCACATGCAACAAAACTTGCGAATCGAAGAGGCGTACCTGAAATTCATTTCTACTCATGCCACGGGACCAAGGCATGGAGACAGAAGTCATATTCCACCGGACATCACGCGCGAACTCGCGATGCGCTCGTGGGTCGTGATGAACCGTTTCTTGGAGTTCAAGAAGAGAGGCGGCGCACCTCTACCGGCATCAGAGTTTCCAATGCTCAGCTAGATTGGCGTCCGTTGAAGAATGTAGTTCTCAGTTGAATTACTCTCAATGGACCTTGATGCCGTGACATGGCTGGTCGATGAGCCGACGGATGGTCCACTGCTCCGGCTGCAATGGCGGGAGACAAGCGGTGCGCCTTGCGAGAAATCCGAGAAGAGAGGCTTTGGATCCGTCTTGATCGAGCGGAGCGTCGCCAGAGAGCTTGGCGATCACGCAAGCCTCGATTTTGCTGCCGAATTCGTTTCTTGTGTACTCACGCTCCCGCTCCGGGCTGACGTAAAGCCCGGCTGATCCAGACAGAGGAGAAGTGTCCCGCAGCGACACTTGGCCCATCACGTCCTGACCAGGAACTTGGTGAAACCGAGACGAGGACAAGAAGGGGAGGGGAACGTGTCGAATATCTTTGCCAGTCCCATCCATTGCCGAGACTATTGGCGGTTGCTACATGCATACTCAGACCGCGCCGGCGGCCGCATCTGGCGCTGCGTGTTACAATGTTTGAAAGATAGCAGGGAGCCTTTGTGAAAAATTCACGTCAGCCCCAACTCTTCGCAGGAGGCATCACATGCAGGAATATAGAAACGACAAGCTCGTCGTTCGCTACGACCCCGCCATCTGCATCCACGCAGGCGAATGCGTACGCGGCCTCCCCTCTGTCTTCAATCTATCGAGGAAGCCGTGGATAGACGTAAACGGCGCTTCCGGGGCCGCGGTCATTCAGGTCGAGCTTTGCCCTTCGGGCGCGCTGAGCTATGAACTGCTCAAGAAAGCCCAATAGACCACTTTGGTGGTGCTTCCGGCGGACCGATTGAGTCAAACCCAGTCGTGATGTCTGCTTGTGATGCTGTGGACGGCTCCTCCACCGGCACGTGAGTGCCATTGATGTGGGTGCTGTTAATGCGCCACGATTCGGAGGAGCCAATCATGCAAGCGATTACGACTATCGGTCTCGACATCGCCAAGTCGGTGTTTCAGGTCCA
>DATGZX010000077.1:0-2545 GCA_035296965.1 Gemmataceae bacterium | reverse complement strand
CAGGAGATCGGCTTGGGATTCCCAGTGATGCGGTATGTCGCCCTCATTTCCTTAGCCACCGGGGTCGTTCGCGACCTGGCGTTAGGCCCCTACAAGGGGAAGGAGACGGGCGAGACGGCTCTTGGGACCGATCAGGAACTTGGAGTCGGTTTTGAGCACGAAGCCGGAGACATTTGAAGCAGGCGTGCGCCGAGGTGGGAGGTAAGCGCGTACAGGGGCGCCGCTCGGCACGCTGCAAAATGCGCGGAGTCAGGTCGAACTCAGTATGTGGCGTGGCCAAACGTGGCGTGGACGGGCCGGCCAGGCGTTCGAGCTCGGTGAGCCGGGCGTGGTGGACAGGACCACCGCCAATTCACTCGCCGCAGACCGCCGCGGGTCACTACAGGATGACCAGATCGTCAAGACGAAGCTCCCCGCAGGGAACTGCTTGCGGATTCTGGATCAGGGCCTGGGGCCAACGCGAGCCCGCTAATCAAGGAACCGGCCGCTTGAGTGACCGAACGCGATGCCGGTTTGCTCAAGGGTGGGCTGGACATCCCTGCCACTCACGCCGGATGCAACTCACTTCGCATCGAACACCCGATCCGGACGTTGACGCACCGCGTTTGGTCAGGCGCTGGTCGAATCGGAACCTTTGTCTTTCATCCGATAACTGTCTCCTTGAATGACGATCGCCTCCCCGTGATGCATCAGCCGGTCGATCAAGGCCGTTGCCAGGGTGTTGTCCACATCAAAGAGGGTGCCCCATTCCCGGAAGGGTCGATTCGTGGTGAGCACGATCGATCCGATTTCATAACGGGCAGCGACAACCTGGAACAACAAATCGGCCCCGCGCTTGTCGATGGGCAGATAGCCCAGCTCATCGAGGAGGAGAAGACTGGGACGGACATAAGTTCTGATCGTTTTGCCCAGCTGCCCATTGATCTGGGCCGTGGTGAGATGATTGATCATGTCCACTACACGCGTGTGGTGAACAGAATAGCCACGCTCAGCCGCCGTGTAACCGAGCGCCGTGAGAAGATGCGACTTTCCAGTTCCAGTGGGTCCGATCAGCACGGCACACTCGTGTTGCTGAATGAAGTCGCAGTCGAACAACCGCAGGATCGTAGCCTTGGGGATCCGCTTGGGGAACTTGAAATCGTACTCGGCCACGGTCTTCTGCTTGGGGAGCCGTGCCTCACGCAGCCGCCGCTCGAGAGCGCGTTGCTGACGGGCGGCCTGTTCCGTGCCGAAGAGCGTAGCCAAGATCTCCAACATCGAGCTCCCTTTGCGGGCGGCCTCATCCAACACTTCGCGGTAGGACTTGGCGATCTCCGGGAGCTTCAACTCGGCCAGGTCACGGTCGAGCCGTGCCTGGAGATTGTCATCACGTCGTGCCATGAGAGTCCTCGTCGGTGTGGTTGCAGAAACGGTCGTAAATGGCGGGATCAGCGGGTTCCAATTCGATCTCGTCGATCAATTCGCGCCGCTTGGGAGCGGGCAGAGTAGGCGTGGGGAGTTGTCGCCGCCGCCGTTCCGCCAGCAGGAGGTTCTCGACATACGCGGCGTCGTAGGTCGCCAGCTCCAAGGCCCGAGAGACGGCGCCGAGCAGCTCCGTCCGACCGTAGAGTTTTGCCAGACTGAGCAAGCGGCGCAGGTGGACACCGGTCTTCACCGGCTGGCTCTTCAGGTGGAGGTGGAACAGGCGAGCCTCGGGCCCCAAAGCATCAAACTCTTGTTCCATCGCGGAGCCCCGAGACCGCTGGCGCAGCGCAAGCGCTGCCAGGCGGTGGTCGGGCAGCACGATCAACTGCCCTCGCTGGTAGCAGCGGACATGCTGGGCCAACACTTTGCCCTCGTGCAGCACGCGGACTTCGTGGCGGCTGGCGCGAATCGTGACTGGCCTGCGCACCAAGTACGGCGGCACCGAGTAGCGATTGCTGTCGAACTCGATGCGCGCATGGGGACTGACAACTGCCGGCAAGACCTCGTCGGTGTCGAAGGGGATCGCCGGCAGCGCACGCAGCAGCGACCGCTCTCGGTGGAAACGGTCTACAGGCCGCTCTCGGGTTGTTTCGTGCATCCTCGCGTTGGCCACCTGGTCGCGCCACACGGGTGCAAACGCCTGGTAGTCCTCGAAGCGGATGAGTTCATCGGCGCGTCCGGCCAGGGCATTGCGTTTCACGTAGCGAACGCTCCCCTCGACGATTCCTTTTGATTCTGGATCGCGCCGTTCGCAGGCGATCGGCTGCAAGCAGAAGTAACCGCACAGAGCCAAGAACTCGGGATGGAAACAGGCGGCGCGGCCCGAGCCATTGATCACGGCTGCCTTCAAGTTGTCGACGATGATGGTGCGGGGACTGCCACCGAAGAAGTTGAGAGCATTCACCACACCGCGGTAAAACTCTGCCTTGCGCTGCGAGAGCGTGAATTCGATGAACATCAACCGGCTATAGCAGAGCACGGCCACGAAGACCGAGACCTTGCGTGTCGTGGCGCCGACTTGCACGCGGCCGCACTCCCCCCAGTCGACCTGCATCGCCTGGGCCGGCTCATAGTGGACTTC
>DATGZX010000076.1:0-29064 GCA_035296965.1 Gemmataceae bacterium | reverse complement strand
AAACAACCCCACGTGAGTAGTAGCAACCATGCGTTCCTCCGGGAAATAGGTGAAAGTCCGGAAGAATCGTAGGCCTGTACACTTGTCCCAATCAAGGCCCTCTCAATAATTGAGGTGGAGTTTGATGCGTTCGCCCTGCGTCTGCGCTGAGTCATTATTTGCTCAAACTCCGCCACCACGCGACAAATGTGAGGCTCCAAGCTAAAGGCCGGCAGGCGCATCCAGCGCTGGCCCCGGAAATAAACACTCCCCCGAGCCGGAGAGACCTGGCGGAGCTTCGCGTTTTCCGCGTTTTTTCCACGGGATTCTGCTGCTTCGACCGTTTCCAACGCGCCGACCAAGGTCGTCTATCTGTTCTCGTAGAGTTTCGTGAGGCAGTTGCCGAACCACTCTTCGATTGTGTTATTTGGCGCCGTTATGGCGAAGTCTCTGCAATGCGCTTCCGTTTGCGAGGGCGTCAGAATCACGCTGAGTCGAATTGCTGCAGCGGGCAAGAAGTAAACCTTGGCCGTAAAGCGCGAGGAGTTCAAATCGCAAGTCACTCCAATGGTCCGCTCATCGTACTCGTGGTACTGCACCGGCGCCGGGGCGCCCGTCACGATGCTCGCGAATTCCCTCAGCACCGGGACCAAGACTTCTTTCGCGATTCTTTTGGCGAAGGTAACCTGTTGTCCCAGCTGATCAGGCAATCCCGCAGCTACTGGTGTTGCGACTCTGCCGGCAACTTGCCGTCGACCTTGTCCGGCACGGAAACGCTTTGCCTTCTCACGCCAGCCGATCATGGGGACCTCTCTTTCTGCAAATGCAGGTATGAATAACCCTGCGTTCACCCAGCTCCTTCAGCAGTTATTGTCCGCTCCTTCCTTGGAGCAAAGCGTATGCCGGAAGCGGCCGAGAACCGGCTCGTTTGAAGAACTAGCGAGGCAAGCTTTCAATGTGTCCAAAACAGAGGCAAAACGGATGGCCGCTCATGTGTGACGAGCCGAAGCCGTGCGGCTTCGCACAGGGCTAAGTACTTTCGTCACCTGTTTGGGCGAGCAAGAAGATTTCCCGTCTTTTTGTGATCCTGCAAGAAGCCGTTTCTCGCTGCCTTGCCTGCCGCGTGACGCCGTGGCATAGCACTTGCCCTCCTGTCGGGCGAGCTACCCTGTGGGAGCTTCAACCGGAGCGGACGGCCACCCGGGAGTGTCGAGGCTCATTCCAAAGAGCGAGTGCAAACGATCGCCTCAAGATTTGACGAAGTTCGGAGCGCAGCCGGAAGGGGATCGTCTCTTCCGTGCCTGAAGCGTCCGAGCCGACGCGCCCGAGCTGACAAAATCCACGGCGCCGGCCCGAATGCCTGTGCAGAAGCGGAAAGCTGCCGCGTTGGTTGCTCGCTTGGACCGCAGTTCGCCGGAGTACTCGGACAACAAGGCGCCCCGTTATACGGCGCGCGGTCAATACTGATGCCAATAGGCCGTAGCCGCATTCGCCAGAATGCGGGGGGAACTGTGTGAGATAGCCCGCATTCTGGCGAATGCGGCTACGGGGCGATGTCTCATTTTTGACCGCGCTCAGTATAGCTAGCACATGTGCGGGCTGGCCTAGATCGCGACAGAGCTTGAACTGGGCCCGGTTGAAGTCCCTTGGCGTTTTACTAAGTAAATCGACTCCGCTGCTTTGTCAGCCAGGAAGGATTTCAACGGGCATCTGAATTCTACATAGATAAGGACTGCTCTCGCTTTTCAATCCTCTATCGACTTCGTGCTCGGCTTCCAGCCAATCCTGGAGCGCGGTCATGCTCGGACACCCTTTCGCCTTCCAATCCCCGTAGGCTCGGCGCTGGATTAACTGACGGCGCCGACCTCCGTCTACTTCCAGCTCGGCTTCCAGCCAATCTTGCAGCGCGCTACCACTCGGAGATCCTTTCGCCGTCCACTTTTCATAGGCTAGGCGCTCGATTGACTGACGGCGAAGATGCGATGAATCACGCCCTGTGGTATGGCAACCGTACGAGATGCTGCGGGGATTCGTTGAGGCGATCATGACGAGCCTCCTTTACGCTTATGTTCGGCCACGTCACCGTTAAGGCTCGGTGCCGCTGTACGCCAGGGTGGCCAAGAGGTCCGTGCTGGACACGACGCCGATCGGCCTTCGCTCTTCGTCTACCACGATGACGCGGTGGACGTGGGCATCAATCATCATCCGCGCCAAGACGCGGATGGACGTGGTGGGCTCGGCAGTTACCGGGTCCGGCGTCATGAACCGACGCACCTCATCTGTGGGCAGTTTTTCTACGTCTACCACCTGCCAATCAACCAGGACGCAGTGGGGTTGGCTGCAGATGATCAACTTCTCTCCGCCTGGCAACTCTTGCTTAACCTGGATGGGGCACAGGCCCGGCGGAAGAGTGCAGCGAGTCACCTCCTTGCCATCCGGGGTTCTGCTCTTTGTCTGGAAAGAGCACGTAATCGGTAACGGTGGGGAGGTAGGCCGAGTGACGTCAGCTCGCATCTGGGACAAGCGGAGAAAGTCCATGGCCGAGAACACCCCCACACACCTCCCGCGGGCATCCACGACCGGCGCGCCGCCAATCTGGTTTTGCAGCAGCAGCCGGGCCGCATCGCGCAGTGGCATCTCCTCCGGCAACCGGACCACGTCGGGGTTCATCAGGTCGCCTGCGGTCAGAGCCTGCAGAGGTTTGCTCTTCGCGCGCATGATGCATCTCTTCAAAAACGGAGGTGGACCAGGGTTACGAGCGTCTTGCCGTCCTCATTAAAAGCAAACGCGATGCCGAGCGCATAGGACACCCGGGAAAGTATGTCTGCTACAGTGGCCGCTGGCGGGCATGCCAGATTGGCTATAGGTGCTGACGGCGCTGACGACCGTGTAGAGCGCGATTTACTCCGACAAATGCAGCCTCGTGAACCGTGTGGACACCAGCGCGACGGGTGTTCGGGGCCAGCCATTGTGGCGTCACGAAGGAAGACGAAGCCTTCAAGCCGGTTGCCATACCGGCAAGGTATGTGCGAACTGGCACAGATCGGTTGGGTTCCGCACAGCGGCAAGACCTGCTTCATAGTTGCACAGGCCTGGCGGCCCCGGTTTCGCCGCTGGGAGAAGCGAGCTCACGCCCGTCCCGGTCCGTCAGACAGGTTCGCAAGGTTATTGAATTCGAGCAAACCTCTTACCAAGTGCCGGCACGCAACTTGCGAAAGCACATTTGCTCCTCGCTGCCTGAAAGGGGAAGACGATGTTCGGCACGCGCTGGCCTTTGTCCCGCTTAAGGCCGTGCGGTAGGCCGTTTGCCCGCTCCTGACCGCCATGGAGCCCCGCCTCCTCCTTTGCTAAAGCGACAGATGGTTGGGAAAAGCGATGTGGTACTCCTATTGGGCTGAAGTAGTGCTTGCGATCCATCTCGCCTACGTCGCCTTTGTGGTATTGGGACAGTTGACCATCCTGCTGGGCGTAACCCTAGGCTGGGAGTGGGTGCGCAATCCCTGGTTTCGGTTCGCGCACCTGGCTGCGATTGGAGCGGTGGCCCTCGAAACCACCCTTGGAATTCTTTGCCCCTTGACGGTATGGGAGGATCGCCTCCGCACCTTGGCGGGCCAGCAAGTGTCTGAAGGGTCTTTTATCGGCCGATGGATGCACAGGATACTCTTCTATGATCTGCCGTCCTGGGCTTTTACCATGCTCCATATAGGCTTTTTCCTACTGGTGCTCGCCACCCTTGCCCTTGCGCCGCCGCGGCGGCGTAAGTCACCGTCTTCACTTGCGCGATAGCCCGGCTTTACCGCCCCCTCCAAGAGAATTGATTCGCTCGGTCTGCCCCACAAGCACGATGGTTGTGTCAGTTTTCCCGCCAGTGATTCTTGGGCATGCTGCAGAGGCAAGGAACGGCAGCGCCCGTCAAGGACGAATGCGCAGGACTGCACAGAACTTGAATGAGAGGATTCGGAAGACTCCGGGAGCAGAATCATGAGGCTTTGCTTCTTAGGAACTCGAGGAAATATCGATGGGCGAACGCGGCGCCATCGCATGCACGCCTCGCTCCTGGTAGCCTACCGTCGAAAGAGGATCATGATCGACTGCGGCGACGACTGGCTAGCCTCTCGCGGTGGACAGCCCCTTGGTTCACCCACTGCAGGGACAATAGTGGGCCGGGTTGATTCGCAAGGAAAGGGGCCCAGTCGCGCACGAGAAAACGCCAAGCATACGGCTGCGAGTGGATACACGCATTCCACCGCCCGGCACCATCCTCACACGTTCCTACAAGGGAGAGACTCTGCAAGTCCAAGTCCTGGAGCACGGTTTCGCCTGCGCCGGGCAGGTCTACCCGACCCTGTCCGCTGTGGCCAAAGCCGTTACCGGGTCCCACTGCAACGGCTACCTCTTCTTCCGCCTGCCCAGCAAGGAGGCTCTAGAGAAGCGGTGATGCGTAGGCCCTGGGGAGGCAAAGTGCAGAATAGATGTACGATGTCACGTTTGTGCTCCCCATTGGCAAGTGATAAAGTATGATGTCTACTTTTTCGGCTGCCGGAGATGGGATGTCATTGAAGTGCCGTTCACGCTGAAGGATGTGCCACTCCAGTGATGAGACAGGTTGAAGTCCAGACTTTAGTCGGCTTGATCCGGCTGAAGCCGGGACTCCAGCGCGTCGAATTACGCATTCTTTCACCCTCGATCCAACCATGCGCCTTGATCCAGGCATCTTCTTCGGGAACAGGGTTCGGCAATGCCGCGCGGCTGGCCTGTCCCTTGTCGTGTCAACCTACCGCGCCGGCCAGAAACTACCGCCTCACGTGCATGAAAACCCGACTTTCTTTTTGTTGATTGCCGGCGAGCATCGTGAGCGTTGGCGCCGCCAGGATCACCTTCAACCGGAGTTGACGCTTGTTTTTCATCCCACCAATGAGCCGCACGAAGCCCAGGTCGGTCCAGGCGGAATGATTGGGCTCAACATCGAATTCGACAAGACCTGGCTGGCGCAGCGGGCGCTCCTGGAAAGCGACCTTGGCAGCTGGCAAATGCTGGAGTCCGTCTGGTGGCGACTCCGGAGCTTGCGTCTGCTGGCAACCGCGGCCGGTGTCGGCGCCCCTGAAGCAACCTGTTTCGAGACCCAGTTGCTGGAACTGTTGGAGCCACTGGTACAGTGGCCGGCCTCAGAGTCCACGACAGCGCGTCCCGACTGGCTGCGCCGGGCCGAGGAAATGATTCACGATGAGTTTCGGCACACGCTGAGGCTGTGCGCGCTCGCGCAGGATATAGGTGTCCACCCCATTCACCTGGCTCGCGTCTTCCGTAAATACCACCACTGTTCCGTGAGTGAGTACATTCGCGCCCTGCGGCTGGCGGAAGCCGGGCAGCTCATCCTCCGGCGACAGTGTTCGCTTGCGGACGCAGCGTTTGAAGCGGGATTCTGCGACCAGGCTCATTTGTGCCGCTGGTTCGCCAGAGAATTCGGCTTCACGCCAAAGAATCTGAGCAGCGTTCGCAGATTTCTTCAAATCTGAGCGCCATGTTTCTCGCATCCAAGACTGGGGCCGACTGTAATCGATATATTGCTCGGCGCGGCAACGGCGCCCGTGCCCGAGCCCCAACGCGTCTTCGTAAGAAACCTCCGGGACTCCGCCTCTATTCCGGGGAGAAGATCGGATGAATCAGACAAGAGCGGTGCTGCTTCTGCTCTTGAGATTTACTTTCTCTGGGTCCGCCTCCGCAGCGGATGACGCCCGTGCCGTAGGCGCGCCCTCGTCAGGTCTTGAGGCGAAAGTGGACGCCTATCTGGCCCCTTCTGTCGCCAACCATGATTTTAGCGGCGGTGTTCTCATCGCGCGCGGCAAAGATATTATGACGGTCCACCGTAAGAGTAGCTTCACTCACCTTCTACGCGTCACTGCGCTGGCTCGCGAACATGACCGCCAACATTACCGGCGCCCAGACGCTGCCGGCCCGCTCCGCCCTCCACTTAAAGATCACTGTAGCCGCGACGACCCCCACGGTGAAATCGGCAATGAGCACCGCCAAGGGGACCGGGGACCTACAACTATGCATGGGGTCTGCTTGAGGGGATGACCAAGAGCAGCGAAAGCTCAGACTGGTATTCGGGTGAAACCGGCGTTGTGCTGCCGCTGGTCATCCTGGCCTTCGCCGCCCCCTTCTGGACACGACCCCCGCCCGGTAAGAAACTGCAGAATCATGTTTCGAACGTCCAAGACGGCCGGCCGGATCGGCGCTAAACTAGGGTGGTTGGTAACCCCTTAGGAACGCTTGTCGGGAGAGTGCAGACATGACACGGAGCCTCGTTGGCGCGGTGAAGCGCTTGTGCCCTGCAGCTCATGCTATCGGACCTTCCAGTCTCGCCTGTCTCGCATTCTTTGTGCTCGACATGCAATTCGAAACAAGGTGCGAGACACCTTGCTTCTTTCACACCGAGGCCTACAGTTCATCCAGCTTCGACTCCGAGCCCCAGGGTGAATCAAAAGAGTTGAAGGCGCGCTTGGATTCGTTGAATCGGACACTTGACTCTCTTCGAGTCTCAAGCAAATCGGAGGGCCTCTCATATGCAATGATAGGCAAGCACGGGCAGTATTACTCGTGCTCGTTCGGCTACTCCGACAAGGACAATCAGACACTGATGAGTGATTCGACTGTTCTGAATTTTGCCTCGCTTTCTAAGCCGGTCACGGCGTTGGCTATCTTGAAGCTCCACGAGGAGTCGGTCCTCAACCTTGACCAACCGGTAAACCGATATCTAAGAAACTGGAGGGTAACCTCGAAGGAGTACGATCCAAACCAGGTTACCATCCTACGCGTACTAAACCACACATCAGGCCTGTCGATGCCGTCCGCGCCTTTTTTTAAGTTAAATGCCCGCATCGCATCTACGAAGGAGGTTTTAAACGGCAGTAATAAGGAAAAGAAGCCCGTTTGTGTGCAGTACAAGCCTGGCGAGGCGTGGCATTACTCGGCGGGCGGCTATACAGTGCTTGAGCTTCTTATGGAAGACGTTCTTCGAGATGATTTCAACTCCAGCATGGGCAGGCTTGTCTTTCGCAAGCTCGGCATGAAAGACTCAAGCTTTGATCCCCAAGCACTGCGGACGAACAAGACAAAGGCCTATGACGAGGACGGAGAGCCGATTGCCCCCTATCATACGGTGGGCGCCGCGGCAGGCGGCTTGTACACAACGATAAAGGATTATTCACGTTTTGTCGGCGAACTCACAGCCGCTTACCATGACAGGGGTCTGATTATTCGAAGAAAAACAGTTAATCAGATACTCCAGAGTAGAGCGGCGGTGGACCTGTCCGGTTTCGGCTTGAGCGGGAAAGGCGTAGAGTGCGGCCCGGGCTTCTTCATGCGCGTTTCCGATAAAGACACTTTGCTTTATCATAGTGGGGGCAACCCGGGCGTAGGTGCTTACTTCGTCGTCTCCTTGGCAACCGGCAAAGCCCTGATTATGGCTGCAAACAGTGATAATGTGCGGCCGGTCTTTGAACGGCTCTTAAAGGAATGGGGAAAACTCAATGACATCTCAGTTCCCTACTTTTTCTAAATGCTGTCGAAAAGAGTTTTCGGCCGATCAGTGGATTCAAGAATCTTTCGCAAGAAGGAAAGTGACGTAGATGATGAAGTTGTCGTTTCTACGCGGCCTTCCTACGGCCACGTGCTCTCTCACGGCTCCTGCCGTTTTCGGCGACGAAGGCATGTGGCTGTTCAACAACCCGTCGCGCAAGCATCTCCAGGGAAAATACAAGGTCGATGCTACCGATGAATGGCTCGGGGCCACCTGAAGCTCGCACGTGAGGGCGGTACCCAGTCCGACTACGAGGCGACGACCACAACCGCGATCAGGGCGTCGCAGGAATCGGCCCTCACCAATCTCGTCGCCCGGTTCGGCGAGGGCGACGCCTCGGGCAAACAACCGGATCCAAGCAGATCATTTGTCGGTAAAAACCACTGGCTCGGGCTGGATCGTGTCAGCGGGGCGCGTACCGGCGTCCATTCGGCCGCTGCCGGCCAGGCGGCTGATAGCCCGGACTACCTTATCATGATCGCAAAGAATCTGGCAGCTGAGCCGCAGGCCAGATAGACCTCGGGCTGCGAGGGCGCTTTTTTCGGCAACGGTCATCTGCGCGGGCTCCCCGGCTACAAATTCAACCCGGCAGGTAGTGCAGCGCGCGTTGCCCCCGCAGGCGTGGAGCTGGTCGATCTTGGCTTCATCCTCGAGCGCCAGCACCAAACGCTTGTTCGGAGGCGCTTCGAACTGGCCGACCCCTTCGACGGTAAGCTTTGGCATGGCTTGATCCTCTCGTTGCAAATAAAGGTTCTGTGCCTGCTTGCTCACTCGGTCATTCCCGTCAAGCGCGGGAACTTCGGCGCTAGGCCGTTTCCCCCCGAAAGGCGAATCCTCACTTGGCTGATCCAAGGACGTGCCGAAGGGTGCAAATCCGGCAAATCTAACAATTTACAGTTGGGCGGAATAAATTGACCACACGGCATCCGATCGAAGAGATCTTCCTCAAGCAGTCGTCACATCCTCACGTTCCTTCAACGTCTGCCTTGGTCAGCCCATGCTGTCGCTGATGATAGACGCCGTCGAAAAGTTGAGTCGACTTGAACCGTTCGTGGCGTCCGTCGCCCGCGACAAGTTTGACTTTGGACAGCAATTCTTGCAATTCTTCTCCTTGCAAGGGCTGAAATTCTCGGGCGATTTTGAGATTTTGCTGGAGGACTTCCATGGAATCAATGCCAGTGACTAGGGATGCGATCGGTTGACTCAGCGCGTAACGCAGGGCTTCGTTGACCGTGCAGACCTTCGCGGCGACCAGGCGGCCTTGATGATCGCTGCCGCCGCCCAGGCTCTTCATGCCGATGGGCGCAATCCCTGCTTTGAAGGCTTCCGGCACCACCAGATGCGTGAAGCTGCGATAGAAATAGTCGCAGACATTGATCGGCATCTGCACGGTGTCCCAGGTGTGCCTGCCGAGCATCTTCAAGTGGATGTGAGGTGACTTGTGGCCCGTGAAGCCAAGGTAACGCACCTTGCCTTCTTTCTGTGCCTTCAGAGCCTCGCTGAGCGCGCCCTGCTCCAGAATCCAGTCCGGGTCGTTATCGTAGTTGATTTCGTGGAACTGCCAGAGATCGAGGTGGTCTGTCTGCAAGCGGCGCAGACTGTCCTCCAAGTGTTGACGTGTCCCTTTGGCGTCCCGGGCGCAGTTCTTGGTCATTAGAAAAACTTTGGCTCGCTTGTTGTCGATGGCCAGGCCCTTGCCCATGATGGCCTCGCTGCCGCCATCGTGGTAATCCCAGGCGTTATCGAAGAAGGTCAAGCCCTCGTCGATGGCCGCGTGCATGATGCGGATCGCTTCCTTTTCGTCCTTGACGGCGCCGATGTGCCAGCCACCCAGGCATAAAACAGAGACACGTTCCCCCGTTTTCCCGAGCGCTCGAGTCGGGAGTCCCTTGGCTTTTCCTTCGTCTGTCCCCAGAACATTGGGCGCGAGACCCAGAACCGCGGCTCCAACCAGGGTGGTGTGCAGGAACTCTCGTCTCGAATTTACAGGGTTGCTCATGGGATTCCTCCTCCAGGCAAGTTGCGATTGGTTCTTCCTCATTTTGGCATGATGGTCGCCGGGAAGGCCAGCGAAATGTTCCAGCGTTTGCTGGACGACCCGGTCGGGGTCTGGACCCGGAATGGCCTGGTCACCTTCTATCTGCTCTTCGTATTGGAACTCGCAACACCCCGGGTTCATTGCGCGGGTGTCACCGCAAGTCCCGACGACCGTTGGATGAAGCAGATCGCTCGGAACTTGACCGCTGCCGACGAAGGCTTCTTGGTTGGCAAGCGTTATGTCTTGATGGACCGTGACACCAACTTCAGCGAGGCCTTCCGGAACAGAATCTTAGACCGTGATCTCATATCCCTTGCGCTGCTCTCGCTGCTGCCAGGCGTTGGCTTCAGCGTCGCCGACGATCTGTTCCTCGGCCGCATCCCACCTCAGCTTGCGATTCAGCCGCAGCGCGATGTTGGCCAGGTGGCAGGTCGTCAGCGCGCGATGGTGCGAGAAGACGTCGGACACGGGCATCGAGCGATCGCGGACACATTCCATGAAGTTGCCCATGTGGCTGCCGAGTCGCTTGCCCTTGCGCAGCGCTATCAGCACCTTGTCCGGAATCGGGTTGTTCTTCAGGTCGTCCACCGGCGCGCCGGTCAAGCGGCCGCGGCTGACGAAGAAGCTGCCCTTCTCGCCCTCGAATTGAATGCCGTTCTCGGTGTCGTGCCTGATGTGAATCTCGACTTCGTTGGGGAACACGCAGCGGACCAGGAAGGCAGACGCCGTGTTGAATTTGTCGTGCACGGTTGGGTAGCCCTTCTCGAACGGCACCGGGTGCTTGCCGAGCAGTACCTCCACCTTGGTCGGGCCGGACTCCTCCATGCCGATGGCCCACTGGGCGATGTCCACGTGGTGGGCGCCCCAGTCGGTCAGCTTGCCGCCGGAGTACTCGTACCACCAGCGGAAGGTGCCGTGGCAGCGTTCCTTGATGTACTCGACTTGGGGAGCTTGGCCGAGCCACATATCCCAGTTTAGGCCGGTGGGCGGCATCTCCGTCTTGAACGGCCCGCCGACGTCGCCCCCACCAATCGCGCACGTCACCTTCTTGACCTTGCCGATCCGGCCTTCACGGACCATCGCCACGGCTTTCAGGAACTTGTTGCCGTCCTCGCTGCGCTGCTGGGTGCCGACTTGCAAGACGCGCTTGGTATCGCGCACCACCTGGCAGAGCTTTTTGCCCTCGTCGATCGTCAGAGTCAACGGTTTCTGGCAATAGGCGTCCTTGCCGGCCTTCAAGGCGGCTATGGCGATGCGCGTATGCCAGTGGTCGGGCGTGCTGATAGTGACCAGGTCGATGTCTCTGCGGTCGAGCAGTTTGCGATAGTCTTCATAAACGTCGGCCTTGCCGTTGCCGATCCTGGGATTCTTCGCCGCGGCCTCGGCGTGGGAGCGATCAACGTCGCAAATGGCCACGATGTCGCCGTAGCGCTTGGCGGCCTGGGCGTCGCCCTGGCCCATGCCACCCAGCCCAATACAGCCGACGCGTGGCCGATCGTTCGGAGCCTGGGACTCCGAGGCTATCGTGCGGGCCAGCGTGAACCAGGACGGCAGCAGCACGCCGCCGGCCGTGGCAGCGGCCGAGGATTTCAGGAAGTCACGCCGCGTGGTCTTGCGCATGGATCGTCTCCCCAATGAGGTGGGAATGAGTCCGGCCGCGGAGGCCAGGGAGGGTCTTGGCGAAGTTTCAAAGGCCTAGCTTACTCGAGGTGGCTGTCCACTGCAATTCCCTGGATAGGAATCTTGAACTCGATCTTTCCCATTCTGCTGTATCGGGTTATTCAGTTTGTTGAACCCGTTTGGGCGCTAGGCGGTTACGCGATTTCCAGTGATTAAAGCGCGCTTGTTCGTTGCGCTCCAAACGGCGAGTCATCGTACCGGGTGCGGCGTTCGCATACCGATCACGGGGCCGGGAGGAAACAAGGCATGGATTATATTCGAGATTTTTTGACAATTGCCGGTTTGCTCGGCGTGATTGCCGCCATTCCAGGATTACTCCGGAAGATCAAGAAATGGAAGGAAGCTCGCCGGCTAGAGAAGTTCATTCGCGAAGATCCGAATCATGGCATTGGTATCGGGCGCGATGACGAGGTGACTCGCTAGCACAATCATTTCGACGGCTTCGACAGGATCGTTGATAGGCACCCGCCGATGGCCCAATGGATTCCTGTAATACCCAAATGCTCCTGCAAAGAGATGAGCCAGCCCGTCTTGCTCCGCTGCAGGCAAGCTGGAGTCCGAAAGTGCAATAGTATTGGCCGCGAACGCTCTTCGCATCAGCGCTACGCCGAGATCGCTAGGGGCGCTTGCGCTGGCGTCCCGCACGGCGATCTCGACTTCTTTGAAAGCGCAGAAAACTGCCGTCTCGTATTCCCCGTGCAAGAAAGGCGCCCAGACTTTGGAACTGATGATCGGATGAAACAGGCCGCGCGGCAGTATGTTGGCCCTGCGGCTTGCATCGAGGTCCACTCGACCCTTTAGGCGCTTGCCTCGACGACTGATAAAGCACCAATCATCGGGCATGCGGATTAGCAGCCCTTCGCCAGGTCGAGGGTGGAGCCGATACGAGATACCACGGTCGATCTGCCGCGTGCTCGATGCCGACGGCGCGGGCCCAGGCGAAGAGGTCGAAGGTTATGGGAAAGGGCATGGGCGCCTCGGATCGTTCAGGAAGTGTTGAATAATCGATTGGCTATGCCACGGTAGGAAGAGGAGGGAAAAAGCCTGGTGGTGGTAAAGATTCGCCGTTCCAGCCCTCTTTCTTGAACGCCTTCTTGTAAGTGGAAAAGGCGATAGCGTCGGTGCTGGATTCGTTCAGCGTCTCAAAAACGCGGTGAGCCAGATCTACTGCCTCGAGCGCGTGCCTCATGCCCAGCCCCTGGACGGCTTGAAGAGCATTTGTCGCGCTGTCGAGGACCAAAGTCGCCAGCTGCGTGAACTCAGTGGGCATCTCGGTCGCTTTAATGCGGGCATCGCGATTGGCCAGAATTCCCTGGGATGCGGCTATCTCAACTTTCGTTCGCCCTCGCGCCTTCCGGGCGAGTGTTATCATCTCCCTGCACACGTCTCGGAGTTTCGCTGGCACCTGTCGATGTTTTTGCAAAACAATCAGTGAAGCTTCTGCACACCAGACGGCCAAGCTTTCCGTTGCCTGTGGACCGAGTTGGGAGAACTCGCCGAGGTCTGGGGGCCAATCCGGAGCATTGGAGGGATGTACCGGGTGCATGGCTAATGTCCTTTCTGGTTGGCCGTAGAGCCAGCCGCCAGACCGGCAGCCGGCCCACGGCAAAGGATGAACGTGCAATTTACGCCGCTATTCATCCCCACTTTCGCGGCCGTCCGCGCTCTCGGGCAGGATTGGCAGGCACTGGTTCCACGAAGGCCGCTGACGGACTATTCCGCACATCCACGCCCGCCCTTCTTTTCTCGGATAGCCCGCCTCGTCGACCGTTTGGCAGCATCCTCACTAAAGGCTGTGCACTCTACTCCCAGCCCTTTCGCCAGCTGAAACGCCGATTCCAGGCTCGGCTTCCTCAAGCCTTGTTCATTATCCCGAATTACACCGCGATCGGCAGTTTCTTTCTGCTCATGGTGTACCTCATACGAGAGTTGTTATGTTGCGGACGCCAAATCGGGAAAGCTGCCGAAATATGTCAATAGAACAGTCGTTTCATCAGTCCAGCGGTCCTTGGTGGCATCTGAGCTGATGCTGTCAAAGCCGTGTTTCATGGCTCGGTTGATCACTGTGTCGGAGAGGCTCGCTGCGGTATTCTTGGCGTTGTTCCACGCCTGATATGCAAGGCTGGACTCGCTCTCAAAGGCGCTCTCGACGGCGCATCGTGCGCTGTTAGCGGCGAAGGTTGCGTAGATGATGCCGGGGCACGAGACTCCGGCTTGCATTGCTCGGTCGTGAGCGTTTGAAAACGACAGGACTTCCCGCCCCGTAAACGCGGCCTGTTTCGCTGCGTTTACCGCACCTTGGCAATCGCTTCTGAATTGGGGCGGCATTTCCTTCCAACGATTCTGCACCAATCTAAGAGCCAATTCCGCGCAGTACGCGGCAAAGGCCACCCGCGCCCATCGCGGAAGCCTGCGGATCTGACTCTCCGTAATGTCGAACGACATAGGATGGGTCCTCTCTGGAAAGCGCCACGACGCGCAGTCCATCGATCTCCTCCGATCCGCAATCCCCGAGCGCCATTCCCCAAAAAGTCAACATTGCCATGGGCGGTTCCCGACCACGTGCCGCGTCCCCGGGACGTTAGGCACGACTCCAGGGATGGCCTATACCCTTATGGGAAGTCATTGGTTCTCTTTTTTACCACGGAAGAATGGACAACTGAATCGGGAAGGATTCCAAAAGCGCCAGCACGGCCCAGTTCGTGGCAGCGAAGGAAATGAATTGCGACTTGTCACCGGGGTCGCCGTTGTCGAAGAAGGTTTGTACCGGCTTGCTACGCGTCGTAACGAGCCAGGCTCCGTCGGGTCTTTGTGTCCTCAGCAAATAGTCGCTGCCTCGCTGATACGCAGGACTGGTTGATGGCATCCCACTCGACCACAAGGCCACCAACACAGTGCCGGTCGCGTACGCATCTCCAGGAAGCGTATCTAGCTGGGACCAGCTGCCGTCCTCGCGTTGACTTTTTAGCAACGTGTTACGAGCGACCTCGACTTGCTTGCCGTCCGCGTCCGCCCAGACAAGACCGCGGAGATAGGAAATCTTGTCTTCGGTAGTTACTGGATTATTCTGCTTGAGCCAGTCTCGTCCCTTGGACATCGCTTTGTCGATACGC
Organism: Gemmataceae bacterium; assembly: GCA_035296965.1. Classification (GTDB taxonomy): domain Bacteria; phylum Planctomycetota; class Planctomycetia; order Gemmatales; family Gemmataceae; genus DATGZX01. Next base: position 14,672 of record DATGZX010000076.1, on the reverse strand, counting down.
GCCAACAAGGCTTCATTTCCTTTCGCGCAATTACGTCCATAGGCGCGTAAGCTCCGGAGCGCCAGAGCGTTGTTGGTGAAGGCACTGCCTTCCATGGGCGGTCGTTGGGCCAGTGCCGGCCAGGAGCCATCGGCCCGCTGGCGTGCGAGCAAGTATTGGATCAGGGCGGATGTCGTCTTATCCGCTGGGTGACCGCCGGCTTCTAGCGTCATCAGGGCATACACGGCCATCGTGTTACCGCCGGCGATCCCTTGCCCTTTGGCAATCTGGTCCTCCTTTCCAGCGAAAGTATTGAGCGTGAACTCAATTTGCTCCCGAATTCTGATCGGCTCGACCGCAAAACCGCGGGCGCGGGCTGAAGTCATGCACAGAACGGGCAGCGCTTGATGGTGGCAACTGAAACATTGACGGTGAGTAGTGTAATTGGCCGATCCCTGCTCGATACGTCGTAGTCCCTTGTCAACGGCCGCTTTTGTTGATGCCGTTCGGATCTCACTCCCGATTGCAGGAGCGGTACCCAGCACAACTAGCATGATCGAGATCGGCACTAGCATCGACGTTTCTCCGACATTGCGATTAAAAGTTGTCCGGCCTGTTCGTAATCCAACGGCGAGACGCAACCCTCCGGACGCGGCTGGCGTTGTTTCTGGCGGCCTGCTGGCAATCTCCAGGGGCGGCGACAGGACGGGCGGCAGCCCCGGCCGATGCGTGGCAGGATACAGAGAAGGTTAGTAGTCAAGCATTCAGCAGTCCAAGGTGTCCGGCAAATCTAAACTCAAAACACTCCTTGCCTTCTTCTATGCACCCATGGCAAAGCCCTTCACGGGTATCAAATGGCTTCTTGGCCGGTATGTCGCTTCCAAAGTCACGTCCTTCGAGTACCATCTCATGCTCCTCGTGCGTGTGACCGCAGACGCATATCTCGAGTGTGTACTTGCTGTACTGGCGAAACAGCTTGCACTTACAGTCTGGCTCTGGCTCGTGGCAATCAAAGCATAATTCCCAATTGGCTGCCAAGTCATCAATCACGGGCGGGCTCCTTTCGTCGCCTCACCCTGTTCCGGCGGTCCTCACCTCGACGCGCAATACATGCTCCCAAGGTCCCCAGGCAGCGTCCAGGAAAATCCGCCAGGTGACTACGCAATCACCTGACCGGTCGCGCGGCCACATGGCCGGCCTACACGCTGGCCGCCCCATCAAGAACATGCTTTACCTGCATCGGGTTCCACAGCTTGCATTAGCCAAGTGAATAGGAGAGTAGAAATATCCCCGACAGGGATCGAAGCTATCGGCGCAACTCCCTTGCGGGGCTACGACTTTAGGGGAATCGCGTTATTCGGGCGGCGCAAAATGCGGCCCACTTCTCTCCGATTCAGTGGCAATCGACCCCTCCCTGGCAAAAATCATCGCCGCTTGACCGAAGCTACCCGAGGCCGTGAAAGCCGGGATCGTGGCCTTCGCCCAGGCCGCAAGTGGCTCCGAGAGCTAGCCAGGCCTAACCCACGTTGCGCCACGTTTGCGCGTGTCGCGCTCTGGCGGGTCGATCAGCCCGAGATGCCCCGTGTCCAAGTTTGCTTGCTTCTCTGAGATGGATGGCGTCGCGGGGATGTACGGTATGCTTGCGCCGTCCGCCTTCGGAATAACCTGGATTGGGAGGATCAACTGCACCGATTTCGTGCCGAGTTTAGGAAAGATGGTAAGCCTCTTTTCACCGACGATTTCTTGTTCGATGACAAGCCAGTGGTGCTTCCAGCGAAAAAATGGGTTCCTCTTGAGGTCTCGGACGGGCTACGAGACCACTCTATCGTCGAGGCGGCAGATAGCGTCTGGCTTCTCGCAGAGGCGGTCGGGGACAATGTAAAGATGGAATGGCTATTGGCCAACCTGTGCGTCAAGGTCGACGATCTTGAGGAGTTTTGAATAAGGAGCGTCCGCGAATTCAATCGACGGACTACGCAGTAAATGGACCCAGTTGCATCGATCTGAGTCCCTTGTTCTCCTCTCCCTGGTCGCAATCCCGATTTCAGTTCGCGTTCGTCCGGTATCAACGCCCGTTCGGGCGAGGAGGCCTTCGCTTACTGAAATGCCCTTGCTGCAGCTTCATGCGGCTACAACGCCGCGCGGAAGTCTAGTGGAGACTTACAGGTTTCACTCTTCACACGATTTACGCCGATCGTGGCCGAAGATCAACGATTTGCCTACATTTTCAACGCTTTTCAATGCCCAACCATGCGGGAGTTGAAGACTATCGCGATGGCTTTTTTCAACTCCCCTGATGCTGGCTTCTCGCCATTCGGGCCATGACATTCTTACTGCCAGGTACTGATCGTTCCTGGAGATCGTACGCATGGTGGCAGTCATACTCGCCATGCATGTACTGGAGCCGGCACCATGCACTCGATCTCGGCCACCGCCTGACCATCGCCCCGCATCGCCGTCGGCGGGGTTCCGAGGTGCGGTCATCAGACCCTGGCGTCGAAGCCGGCTTACAGGAAGGCGGTCATCTGGGAAAGATCGGCTTGCTAATTGACCGTGGCAGCACCGCGGGGGACAATACAGTCGCGTTGTCCTCATACTGCGCAGAGGCGGGCCGTGCGTGTCATCTGTCCGAACTGCGAGAGCGCGATTGAGTGCGTTGAGGTTTCGTCGCCCGAAGCGATACGCTGCCCCGGCTGCGGGTCGACCTTTTACTTAGAACCAGACAAGCCGGGACCGTGGATCGCTAGCGGTAGCGAACGCCAACCGAGTCCGGTCGAAATCGGCCAAACCATCTCCCACTATCGCCTGGGGGACCGGCTGGGGGGCGGCGGCATGGGAGTGGTCTACCGAGCCCACGATACCCGGCTCGGCCGGCCCGTCGCCTTGAAGTTTCTACCCGAGGCCTACGCCAAGGATCCCCGAGCCCTCGAGCGCTTCCAACGTGAAGCGCGGACCGTCTCCGCCTTGAACCATCCACACATCTGCACCATCTACGATATCGACGAGTACCAAGGTCAGCCTTTTCTGATCATGGAGTTGATCGAGGGACAGACGCTGCGCGCTCTTGTCGGCCAACGCCCCGCGCTGGCCACGTTGGCGGAAATGGTCGGCCAGGCGGCCAAGGCGCTGGCGGTGGCTCATGCCGCCGGCATCGTGCACCGCGACATCAAACCCGAGAATGTCATGGGTGCGCAGCGGAGCGGTCAGGATTTTCAAGAGGAAGCCCGTGCCTGCATGAAAGAGGGCCAGCACGTGCGCGACCGGGAAGCCACAGCCGGGCCGCTGGCCGCCGGGCTGCCCGAATTCCTTCTGCAGTTCGGGCGTGTCGGGGATGCTGAAGGACGAGCCATCGAGGTGAAAGGTGCGGTGGCCCCGCCAACGCGTGCTATCGTCGATGATCGAGCGCAAGGCCCCGCTGACACGCTGCAACAGAGCTTGCAGCACTTGCAAGGGGAGACGGCCGCGCGCCTTACAATAGGCGGCCTCACTGAACACCTTGTCCGTGAACTCCTGGAGACGGGCGACGGCGAAGTTGCCGTGCAGCATCTGGATGACAAAGAGGTGAATCGTAGTAACAGGATCGAGTAGGCGCTGGCGAAAGCGGTAGCCAACATCGCGACAGACAGCGGTAATCTGCCCGGCATCGAGAACTTGGGCAAGATCTTCCTGAACGCGCCGCAAGGCGGCGCTCACACGTTCAAACATCCGTGACCTCCGTGAATGCTGTTCCGTTTCCATCCCTACGGACAGCATTCTTACGTCGGCCCGGCACTTGACAAGGGGAGCGCAGCTGCGAATGATTCCAACGAGGTTTGCTGCAAAGGAGTTGCGATTAAGTTAATTGCATTCAGATGCGTCCCCTTTTGACCCGGCTCTAATCCTGGCGCGCTTACCCTTCTGCCGCCGCATTGTTGTAGAACTCGTCGGAAGACAGGAACCCCTGACCGACGATCAAGAATGATGCTCCCGCGTTCAACTGCGCTAACCAGTCGCTCAATCCTTGTGGGTCCGAAAGCCGTTGCAAGAAGACCTGGTAATACCCTTCAACTAAGCGATTGAGAGATTCAGGCGAGCGCAGAAAATCCATGATGACCTTCTCATGCGTCAAGCTTGGTGGATGCGTTGGATTGCCAGACAAATCGTCGCCTAACCAGTTCAGCCAGTTTGCCTCTCCAACAGGGTCGAATGTGCGCCCCAGGAGCGATAGGTACATATGGTCGACAAAGTACTTGTCCCCTTTGCTCAGGTATTCCGGCGAGTCGAGAAAGTCGAATGCCACCTGCTCTTCGGTAAGGCTGCCGTTTTCCAACTGCTGCACCCAGGATTGCAGGCCTGCGGCATCAGGCGCCCGGTCCAAGAGCGTAAAATAGAAATCCGTAACCTCTTGGGTAAAGTGTTCGGGCGATGTACGAATATCTTGCACCACCTGCAAACGGGAGAGTGCCCCGCTATTGAGGAGGTTGGTCCAGTAGGCCAGACCACCCGGCTCGGCATTGCGGTCCAGGATGGCCCGATAAAGGGCGTCGACGAAATCCGCATTGCCATTGCCCTGTTTCGGGAAAGCGCTGCTTAGGGGCAGCGTCAGGGGTATGGCGATGCTGGTGGGCACGTCCGCGAAGTTTTGGCCGGTCACGCTTAGCCCGTTGCTGAGCGTCACCTGGTTGCCGCCGCTGGCCGGTGTTTTGAGGAGCACCCCGCCCAATTGAACTTGCCGCACGGTGTAAGTCCCTGCGCTCGAAACGGTGAATTGGTAGTTGCCGCTGCTGTCGGACGTCGCTGTTGGGTCTCCTGTTTGGAGCGTGCCGGAGCCGCTCAGGTCAAGGAACACCGTTTGCCCGGCGATGCCCGGCTCGCCGGGGTCCTGCGCGCCATTGATGTTGATGTCCTGGAAGACCGTGCCGCTAATCGTCGCGGGGAGATTGGTAAGCTGAAAAGCCGCCGCCTTGGCAACGCCGGCGACCGAGGCCGTGATCTGGTAGCTGCCTGCAATGCCGTTCGCCGTCACAGTCTGGCTCACTAGGCCGTTCGCGCTCGTGGTTGCGGTCGCGCTCGCAAGATCGCCGCTCGGGCCAGTGGTCGGGGTCGTGAAGGTGACCACCACGCCCGGGACTCCATTGCCGAAGGAGTCCGTAACCCAGCCGACGACGGGTTGTACAAAGCTCGTGCCAAACGCCGTGCTCTGGCCGCTACCGGAAACTACCGTGATTTGCGTGGGCAGACCGGCTGTCACAGTGATGCCCGACTGGCTGCCCGCGATGCTGTCCGTCACCACCTCCGATGCTACGATCGCCTGCGATCCGGCTCTCTTCAGCGTCGCGCTGAACGTGTGCACGCCACTGTCGCCAGACGTGAACGTATAGTTTCCGGGCAGCGCCGCGTCGCCATCGCTGCTCGCGAAATGTATCGTGCCCAGGTACCCCGTCAGCGTGTTGTTGTAGGCGTCCTTCACAGTGACAGTGAACGTCCCCTGCGTGCCTGCGGTCACCGGCGACGGGAAGCCACTCAACAGCAAACCACTTGGTGCGGCCGGATTAACCGTGATTCCAGATTGGCCACCGGTAATCGTGCCCGTCGCCGTGTCCGTTGCTGTGATCGACTGCGTCCCCGCGGTCTTCAGCGCCACGCTGAACGTACGCGCGCCACTGTCGCCAAGCGTAAACGTGTAATTCCCCGGCAGCGCCGCCTCACCGTCGCTGCTCGTCAAATACATTGTCCCGACGTAGCCGGTCGCCGTGTTGTTGTAGGCATCCTTGGCCGTCACCGTAATCATGCGCGACGTGCCTGCTGTCACGGGCGAAGTGAAGCCATTCACGACAAACGCAAATGGCGCAGCCGGGTTTACCGTGATCCCCGATTGACTACCCATGATCGTGCTCGTCGCCGTGTCCGTAGCTGCGATCGATTGCGTTCCCGCGGTCTTCAGCGTCACACTGAACGTGTGGGTGCCGTTGTCGCTGCTCGTAAAGGCGTAGTTGGCCAGGTTCGTTGCCTGAGCGTCGCTGCTATTGAACTGCACGGTGCCCAAGTAACCTGTGACGGGTTGACCGCCAAGGTTCTCCGCAGTCACGGTTATGCTGCCCTGTGTGCCAGCGGTCACAGGAGAAGAGAAGCCGGTCACGAGCAGGCTCGTGACGACCGTGGGAGAATAGATCACAATTCCTGATTCCGAGCCTGTAATGGTGCTCGTGACAGTGTCCGCGGCCGTAAGCGACTCCGTACCCGCCGCGTTGAACGCGGCGCTGAAGGAACCGGTGCCGTTGGTCAATGCCGCATTCGCCGGCAGCTTGGCCTGCGGGTCGCTGCTGCTGAAGGTCACCGTGCCGGTATAGCCAGTGGCGATGTTCTTGTACGGGTCATCGGCAGTGACCGTGAAATTAGCGGAAGTACCCGCCGCAGCGGGAGAGGGAAAACCACTGACCACAAGAATGCTCGCTGCAGCCGGGCTCACCATGATGCCGGACTGGCTGCCGGCGATGCTGCCTATCACAGTGTCAGTCGCGGTCAGCGACTGCGAGCCGGCTGTCTTCAAGATCGCGCGGAACGTGTGCACGCCGTTGTCGCCGGAGGTGAACGTGTAATTCCCCGGCCGCGCTGCCTGGCCGTCGCTGCTCGTAAAGCGCACCGTGCCTAGGTATCCCGTTGCCGTGTTGCTGTACGGGTCCTTGGCGGTGACCGTGAATGTGCCCGGCGTGCCGGCACTCGCTGGAGACGTGAAGCCTGTCACGACGAATCTGCTCACTGCGCCCGGGTTCACCATGATGCCTGATTGGCTGCCGGTGATAGCGGCGGTGGTTGTATCCGTTGCTGTGATCGACTGCGTGCCGGCAGTCTTCAAGATCGCGCTGAACGTGTGCACGCCGGCGTCGCCGGAAGTGAACGTGTAATTCCCCGGCCGCGCTGCCTGACCATCGCTGCTGGAAAAATGCACCGTGCCTACATAGCCCGTTGCCGTGTTGCTGTACGGGTCCTTGGCGGTGACCACGAACGTGGCGGGCGTGCCGGCTCCCACGGGAGAGGTGAAACCTGTCACAACGAACGTGCTCGCGGCGGCCGGGTTCACCATGATGCCTGATTGGCTGCCGGTGACAGTGGCGGTGGTTGTATCCGTTGCTGTGATCGACTGCGTCCCGGCAGTCTTCAAGGTCGCGGCAAATGTGTGCACACCGCCGTCGCCCTGCGTGAAGGTGTAATTGGCGAGCGGCGCGGCCTGGGGATCGCTGCTACCGAAGGTCACCGTGCCGGTATAACCAGTCGCGATGTTCTGGTACGGGTCCTTGGCAGTGATCGTGAAATTGGCAGAAGTACCAGCCGCTGTCGGAGAAGGAAAACCACTGACCACTAAAATGCTCGCTCCCGCTGGGCTCACCATGATGCCGGTCTGGCTGCCGGTGATGCTGCCTGTCACCGTATCAGTCGCCGTCAGCGATTGCGCGCCGGCTGTCTTCAAGATCGCGCTGAACGTGTGCACGCCGTTGTCGCCGGAGGTGAACGTGTAATTCCCCGGCCGCGCTGCCTGGCCGTCGCTGCTCGTGAAGCGCACCGTACCCAAGTATCCCGTTGCCGTATTGTTGTACGGGTCCCTGGCGGTGACCGTGAACGTGCCCGGCGTGCCGGCTGTCACGGGAGAGGTGAAGCCTGCCACAACGAAGGTGCTCGCGGCGGCCGGAGTCACGACAATGCCCGCTTGACTGCCTGTAATCGTGGCCGTCGCTGTGTCTGTTGCTGAGATCGACTGCACTCCAACAGTCTTCAAAGCCGCGCTGAACGTGTGCACGCCGTTGTCGCCGGAGGTGAACGTGTAATTCCCCGGTCGCGCTGCCTGGCCGTCGCTGCTCGTGAAGTGCACGGTGCCTGTGTAACCCGTCGCCTTGTTGTTGTAGGGGTCTTTGGCGGTGACGGTAAACGTGCCTGGTGCGCCCGCAATCGTCGTGGACGTGAAGCCGGTCACCAGCAAGACGCTGGCGGCAGCCGGATTCACGGTCAGGGAAACGGCTCCAGTCGTGAAGCCATTCACTGTATCGGTGGCGCCGATCGACTGAGTTCCAGCAGTGCGCAAGATTAGCCCCGTGAACGTGTGCACGCCCTGATCGGCGGAGGTGAATGTATAATTGGCGGGCAAGGTGTGGCTGGCGTCGGAACTGGTGAATTGCACCGTGCCAGTGTAGTGGGTCTGCGTGTTGTTGGTTCCATCTACGGCGGTCAGCGTCAAGGCGAAGGGAGTCCCCGCTGTGACGCTGGCAGGAACAGTTATCTCGAAGGTGGGAACCTGGTGCGTCTGCAACAGGACGCTGGTGGAGTTGTAGGCCACTGTAAACAAAGGCTGCCCAGCGGAGTTCACATTAGAATTCGGATTGAATGTGAACAGGCCGTTTACGGCACTGAACGTCAGGATCGGGTAGTCAGCTCCGTCAGCAGGTTCAAAACCATTCACAAGTGCAATATTGAGCGGGCCGCCGATGGTCGCAGTGCTGCTGCCGTTGCCCATGAGTTGGCTGAACTCGCCGCTCGAAGGGCTTCCGCCAACTTGGACATTGAGAGTGGCGAGGGACGATTGCGAGTAATTGCCACTGACCGTAACCGTGCTGCCCGCAGCGATGGTCAGGATGCCGTCATTTGTCAACGACGAGGTCAGGATTAGGGTGCCGGATTGCACCGTCAACGTCCCGCTATCGGTGACCGGCAAGGCCATCGTGGTCACGCCGCTTGTCTGCAAGCTGCCAGGACCGTTGACCGTGATCGAGCCGCTACTGCTGTTGCCGGAGACCGAGAAGGTCGAGTCGGCGACGGTGAGCGAGCCGCTGCCGCCTACGACGATCTGCTGCGTGGAGAAGTAACCCGCAAGGTTAAACGAGTCACCACTCGCGAAACTCCCAATGCCGTCGATTTCCAGCGTCACGCCCGGATTGAGCACCACGGGAAGGTTGGCGGCTATGTTGAGCGTGGCTCCCGCTGCCACCGTGTAGTCGCCGGCGAACGCGTAAGATAAATTCTCTGTTGAGGTGCCGATGCTGTTGAGTGCCAGCGTCTGTCCTTTTGGCTCGGTGCCTGCCAGGATGAAGATCGCTGCGAACTGCACGTTGTTGCTGCCGGTTCCGGAAAGGTATTGTACCTCACTCTCGGGCAGCCAGAGCGCACAGTTGAAACTGTTGCCCGTGAGGTCGCCCGCATTGAGGATACTGTTGTTATCCAGGTAGACCTGGTTGAGGGAAGAGTTGAAGGTGCTGCCGCTCGCTTCGAGGTGGCCGCCGCTGTTGACCGTGATGATGCCTGTGTTGCTGTTGCCGGAGGCCGTAAAGGTGGTGTTGGCAATGGTGAGCAGGCCGCCGCTGCCAACCACGATCTGCTGTGTGGAGAAGTACCCCGCAAGGTTGACCGAGTCGCCACTGCCGAAGGTCACAGTCCCACTGGCGGTCAGCGTCACCCCAGGGTTGATCACCACAGGGAGGTCGGCAGCCACGTTGACGACCGAATTGGAAGCCACCGTAAGATTGCCGGCGAATACGTAAGTTAAGTTGGAGGTCGAGGTGCCAATGGCGTTTAACGCCAGCGTTTGTCCCTCCGGCACAGTGCCGCCCAGGATGAAGATGGCTGCGAACTGGACATTGTTGCTGCCGGTGCCGGAGAGGAACTGCACCTCGTTCTCGGGCAAGTAGAGTGCGCAGTTGAAACTGTTGCCGGAGAGGTCGCCCGCATTGAGGATGCTGCTGTTATCCAGGTAGACTTGGTTGAGGGAGGAGGCGAAGGTACTACCGCTCGCCTTGAGGTGGCCACCGCCGTTGACGGTGATGAGGCCTGTGTTGCTATTGCCAGAGGCCGTGAAGGTGGAGTTGGTGGCGGTGAGCAGGCCGCCGCCACCCACCGCGATCTGCTGTGTGGAGAAGTACCCTGCAAAGTCGACCGAGTCACCACTGGCGAAGGTCAAGGTCCCATCGTCGGTCAGCGTTATCCCTGGGTCGATCACTACCGGGAGGTTGGCGGCCACCTTGAGCGTCGCCCCCGAGCCCACGGTGAAGGCTCCTGGGAACACGTAAGTCAAATTAGCGGTCGAGGCGCCAATGGCGTTCAGGGCTATCGTTTGGCCGGCCGGCACGTTGCCTGCCAGGATGTCGATGTTTTGGAACTGCTGGTTGTTGCTATTGGTGCCGGAGAGGTATTGCACCTCACCCTCGGGCAGCCAGAGGGGACAGTTGAAACTGTTGCCGGTGAGGTCGCCTGCGTTGAGGATGCTGTTGTTATCCAGGTAGACCTGGTTGAGGGAGGAGTCGAAGGTGGTGCCGCTTGCCTCGAGGTGGCCGCCGCTGTTGACCGTGATGATGCCTGTGTTGCTGTTGCCGGAGGCCGTAAAGGTGGTGTTGGCGACGGTGAGTAACCCGCCGCTGGCGACCACGATCTGCTGTGTGGAGAAGTACCCTGCAAGATCCACCGAGTCGCCACTGGTGAAGGTCACGGTGCCGCTGTCGGTCAATGTCACTCCCGTATTGATCACGACGCTGGTTCCAGACCCAATTGCCAGTGTGCCTTGCGCTGATACCGTCACGTTGTGTGCGAAGGTGGTAGTCGGAGACCCCGCAACAGATAGGGATGCGCCTAGCGCAATCGTCAGGCCCGCTGTCTGGTCGTTAATGGAATCGGCAAAGGCGGCGGCGCTGATATTGATCGCCCCGGTGACCGGAACGTTGATAGTTACGTCATCCGCGCTGGTCGGGACGGTGCCGGTATTCCAGTTTTTAGCGTCTACCCAGCTGAGATCGTTGCCGTTACCGTTCCAAAGAATCTGCGCCGGAACAACTCGATTTTCCAGCTCTTCAAGAAAAAGTCTGCGGAACGAGCAAGCGGGTTTGCGCGGTAAACTCTTGCGGCGAAACATAGGGGACTCTCGTGGGAAAGAAAAAAGAATGTAAGCCTGAGCACCGCGTACTTCTCGGAACCGGAAAACTAGTGATTCAATCGCGAGTCATGTCATTCGACACTGTTTTGGGGGTAACAGTGTCAGCCCTGGCAAGCATCGATGGACCGCGCTGCGTGGCGGCGTTCGCGAGATCCCGACCCAGGCGGCATCTACCGGCCCCTTGCCAACCGCCGCAGGCAGCGCGGGGACCGCAGGTTTCTATTCCTCCGGTGGAACCTTGACAGTCTCCTTGCCGGCGGGAACTCGGGCAATGCGCACGCCGAAAAAGTGGCTCCGGACCGACGGCGCGGTTGCGTGGCGGACCGCCGCCTGACAGTTCTCGGATTCGTCGACCCAGCAGCCGCCCCGGATCGCCCGCAGCGACGCCGTCGCCGGATCCTTCGGGTCAAATAGGTCGTCGCACCACTCCCACACATTGCCGTGCATGTCGTGCAAACCCAGCCGATTCGGCTTGTAGCTGCCCACCTTGCATGTCCGACCCTTCCCCAGAATGTTGGCTTGGTTCGGTAGCAACTGATTGGTCGGCTTTTCACAGTAAAAATCGAATGCGCTTTCGAACCTGTCGGCAAGCGGCCCGCCCCGGCAGGCATACTCCCACTCGGCTTGCTTCGGCAGGCGGTACACCCAGCCCGTTTCCTTCACGCGGGCGTTCAGCGACTCCACGAACGACTGAGTGTCGTCCCACGAGATTCCCTCGACCGGGAAGCGCTTCAGGTCCGCGTCGGGCATCTCCTTCACGGCGTCTTTGTAAGGCCCTTGTCGTGAAAAGTGGCTGGGATTGGCCCCGGTGATCTTCTGCCATTCCTCCTGGGTTACCTCGTACTTGCCGAGGTAGAAGTCTTCACGGACCTCCACCTCCTTGTCCCCCGCCTTGCTGGCGCCGCCGCCCAGCCAGGACTTGCCCTTGGGTACCAGGACGAACTCCATGCCCAGGCTGTTCTTGAACGTCGGCGAAAGCATTGTCTGTTTAGGGACCGTGTAGTCTTTCTTTTCCCAGCGAACCTGGATCGGCAGTCTGCCGCCGCTGGTGATCGTGAAATCGTTCGCGGATAGTTTCAGGCCGTCTTTTGCGTCAATAAGTTCGATCCCGTACTGACCGGGCTTCAGTCGTATCTCTGTGCCATCCACGCCGTACCTCACGGTTGCCCCGCCCTTTTCTGTGATCTTCACTGCGACAGTCGGATCCTCGGATTCGATGACCAGCGTGCCCTTGTCCGTTGTCACGCGGATGATAAGGAGGCCGAGCCAGTAGCTGAGCGGGGACAAGAGCGCCAGCGCCGCAGCCATGGCGATGGCGATTCGCCAGTTGCGGCGACCGCGGCCGGCGGGCTGGGCATTCGTCGCCCGCTGAGGGGTACCAGCTTTGGTTTCCACCGAAGCCGGCCCGGCAGCCAGTTCGCGAGAAATTCGATCCAGGGTTTCGGCCACCGCTTGCGCCGATGGAGGACGGTCCCCGGGCTCCTTGGCCAGCAGGCCCATTATCAGCTCCGACAGCGAAGGAGGCAGCGTGGCATCCAGGTGGTGCGGGGGCCGCGGATTCTCGATGGCCGCCGCCATCAGCGTGCTGATCATGTCCGTCCCCCGGAACGGTGGCTCGCTGGTGGCGAGCTGGTAGAGCACACAGCCGAGGCTGAACAGGTCGCAGCGTTGATCGAGGCTCTTGCCCTGGGCCTGCTCAGGCGCCATGTAGGCCGGCGTGCCGATGATCGCTCCCTGTTGGGTGAGCTGGTTTTCCTGCCCGACCGCGCGCGCTAGGCCGAAATCGAGGATCTTTACACGGCCTTTTTCGCCCTCCAGCCAGATGTTGGCCGGTTTGATGTCCCGGTGAATCAGGCCGCGTTCGTGGGCGGCCGCCAGCCCTTCAGCCATTTCCCGGCCGATGCGCAGCACCTCCGCCAGGGGCAGCTTGCTCTCTCGTTTAAGACGTTCGTCCAGGGACTCGCCCTCAAGGAACTCCATGGCCAGGAAGGGGGCGCCGCGGTCCTCGCCCACCTGGTGGATGGTCACGATATGATCGTGCTTGATCGCCGCCGCCGCACGCGCCTCGCGCAAGAAACGCTGCTTGGCCGAGGCGCTGGCGGCCAGGCCGGGCAGCATGGCCTTGAGGGCGACGAAACGTTGCAAATGCGGGTCTTCGGCACGGAACACGACGCCCATACCTCCCGCCCGCAGCACCTGGAGCACACGGTAGGGACCGAGCCGGCCCAGCTCGTCGGGAGCTTGTGGCGGAGCAAGGAAATCGTAATGGAGCCTGGTCTCGTGACCCGCTGGCTGGGGCTGGTCCGAACTCGATTGAGTTCCCACGCCAAGGACCATCACCCCGCCCAGGGTCGACGCTCCCGACTGGCTTCCTGGCTCTGGCGACATGGCAGCCGCCGGTGCCGCATGCTGACCTTGCTCCATGACAGCTGCGGAAGCTCCCGGCACGCGCACGACCTCCTTACAGTGGGGACACATGCTCTTCTCGCCAGCTAGTTCGCCATTGACTTTCAAGATCTTAGCGCAGGACGGGCAGGCGAACGTCAGCACGGGGAGAGGGGCGGATTCGCCCGGCGGCGCGGGCTTCTCGTCCACGGCAGATGCGTCGCCCGGGCGCAGTTTGCTCAGACGATCCACCAGGCGGGCGATGATCCCCTCGGAGGCCACGCCGCCCGGTGCCTGTGCCTTGCGGATCATTTCGACCAGGGTGTCTGGTTCGGCCAGCGTGTTGAGTTTCTGAGCGCAAGCATTGCAACGTTCCAGGTGCTCCAGCAGGGAATCGCGGTCGCCTTCGTCCATCTGGCCGGAGGGCAGCTGCTGGTACCGGGACAGGTCGGGGCAAGCCGTGGTTTGGGGCATCGCTGCGTACTCTGCTGTTTTTTAAAGAGTCCGGTTCCGGCAAAAGCTGGCAGCTTTTGCCACAAGCCGCCCTTCGCCCTACCAATACTTACAAGGCGCGGCGGCAAAACTTTACGGGAAAATCGCGACATTCAATCCAGCAGCCCGTCCAGCTCGCGGCGCAGGCGATCCAGCACCCGGAACTTGGCGGCATAGACGGCGCCAACTGTCAAACCCAGTTCAGCAGCCACGTCCGCCGCGCACCGGCCAGCTACCACCATCTCCCAGCAGGCCCGCCAGCTCGTTTCCTGAAAGTCGGCCCGCATGATGCACAAGGCCCGGCCGGTCAGGAACTGCTGGTACTCGGCCTCCCATAGCGCCTCCAACTCGTTCTCCCCGGCGACATCTTCCAGGCCGCCGGCCTGCCCTTTCACGATTCTGTTTTCCCATTTTTTGCGTGCGTTGCGCCATTTGTTGAGAGTGAGGGTCCGCAACCAGCGGCGAAAGCTCCGGTGGCGGTCGTAGCTGAAAGTCGGCAAGACCTGGAGCAGGGTGACAAAAACCTCTTGAACCAAGTCGGCGGCGTCCGGCTCCTGCAAGCCGACGCGGCGGCCCCAGGAGAATATCAGGGGAGTGTACAACGAAACGAAACGCTCCCACGCTGCCGGCTCGAACGGCTGGCGAAGGCGTTCCAACAGGCTGATAGACGTCTTGCTCATCAACAATCTTGGAGCCGTTAGGGGGCCCAACCTGCTGGGCTAATCGGCGGATGGCATGATCTCCATCAATCTCTTTCAATTTACTGAATGCCTGTTGATATACGTCAGCGAAGAGGAAAGCAAAAGGAAAAACAACAGGGTTCGGGAGTCTTTTCTGCCAGACTCCTTTTGTATTCGCGAGGCAGCGGCTGCCTTTTTTCTGAAGCCATTTCCATCGTCGGCGTTTATCTTGCCGACGGGGCGAGAGT
>DATGZX010000075.1:0-2996 GCA_035296965.1 Gemmataceae bacterium | reverse complement strand
CCTGAGAATCGAACTGGGAGCTGAGGTCGACCGGCTCGTGTTCGAGGGCACCCGCGTCGTCGCGGTCGAGTATCGCCAGGACGAACAGCTTCGACGAGTGCCGGTCGGGCGGGAAGTAATCGTGAGCGCGGGAGCATTCCTGTCGCCGAAGCTCCTGATGGTGTCGGGCGTAGGCCCAGCCGACCACCTGAAGACTATGGGCGTGCCTGTCGTCGCCGACGTGCCTGGCGTGGGCCAGAACCTGCAGGACCACCTCCATATGCGCGTGGTCTTCCGGTCGAAGCTCAACACACCGAACACGACGCTGCTGACGGGCAACGGGCTGTTCGTGAAGACGCGCGAGGGCATGAGCGCTGCGCCGCCGGACCTCCAGCTGAATTTCACGCCGAGCGTGCCCAAGCCGCTTATGCCGGTGCTGGACTTCGGCGGGCCCGCCTGCATCTTCCTGCCGACCCTCGTGCAGGCGTTCAGCCGCGGTGAGGTCACGCTACGATCGGCAAATCCTAAGGATGCGCCGAAGATCGATCCCAAGTATTTTGCCTGCAGCGCCGATGTGGACGTGCTGGTCAAGGCCGTGAAACTGTGCCGCGAGATCTCGAAGACGAAAGCGTTCTCGGCGATGAACGGGGGCGAACTGTTCCCCGGCACGGACGCCGACCTCGCCTCCTTTGTACGGTCGCAGGCTTCGACGCTCTGGCACCCGGCAGGCACCTGCAAGATCGGGTACGACAGCGCGGCGGTCGTGGATCCGCAGTTGCGTGTCCGCGGGGTCGAAGGCATCCGGGTCGCCGATGCCTCCGTGATGCCCATCGTGACGAGCGGCAACACCGTCGCCCCCTGCTTCATGATCGGCGAGAAAGCGGCGGCCATGATTCTGAACGGCAGATGATCCTGAACGGCAACTGACCTTGCCACGACTGCCGGCATCATTCGAAGACACCTAGCGCATCGCACGATGGAGCGAGACGATGCCTGAACTCAAACTGCTGTTTCTCGAGATGGCGGTGATCCTGACGACTGCCCGGCTGATGGCGGTGGCGTTCCGGTTCATCGGCCAACCCGAGGTGATGGGCGAGATGGCTGCCGGTATCCTACTGGGACCCTCGTTCCTGGGGAGAATCTCCCCCGCAATGATGAACCGCCTGTTCCCCGCGGGCGGCCTCGGGTCGTTGTATGCGCTCAGCCAACTTGGACTTGTCCTGTTCATGTTCCTGGTAGGTCTCGAAGTTCGGCCGGGCTCCCTTCGGGGGTCTGCGAAGTCGGTCATTGTAGCCAGCCAGGCGAGTATCATGGCGCCTTTCCTGCTCGGCGGAGTTCTCGCGTGGAGCCTCTATCCACGTCTGGGCAACGGAGCCCCCAGACTGCCGTTCGTGCTGTTTTTGGGAGCGGCGATGGGCATTACCGCGTTCCCCGTTCTGGCGCGCATTCTAGCCGATTGCAAACTGACGCACACGCGGGTGGGGGTGTTTGCCCTCTCCTGTGCCGCGATCGACGATGTCACGGCATGGTGCCTCCTCGCCGTCATTACCGTGATAGCGCGTCCCGAGGCGAATCAGAACCGGCTACCCTGGCGCTTCGCGGCGCTTGTCGGGTACATTCTCGCGATGGTGTTCCTGGTTCGCCCGGCATTACGCCGTTTGCTTCCCGCGAGCGCGACGCCAGACCGCGCCCGCTTTGGAGCGGCCATGATCTTTCTCCTGCTCTCGGTTTGGGCGACCGAAGCACTGGCGGTTCATGCCTTGTTCGGCGCCTTTCTGGCTGGCATCGTGATGCCCAAAGGTGGCCAGCTGCAGGAGGGACTACGGGACCGGCTCGAATCAGTAACCTTAGTCTTGTTGTTGCCGCTCTTCTTCGCCTATACCGGCCTCCGCACAAGTATCGCGCTCCTAAACAGCGTCGAACTCTGGCTGCTCTGCGGCCTCATCGTAATGGTGGCCGTAGGAAGCAAGCTCCTGGTAAGTGGAGCGATCGTGCACGCCAGCGGGATGCCGTGGCGCGAGTCGCTGGCGGTGGGAGTCCTGGTCAACACCAGGGGACTGGTCGAGCTCGTCATCCTCAATGTAGGACTCGACTTGCACATTCTCTCCCCGACGCTTTTCTCCATGATGGTGATAATGGCCCTTGTCACCACCCTCATGACAACGCCGCTGATCGATTGGATCCTACCGCCGTCGTCCTGATGGAACTTCTGGCAAATTCGCGTACGTGGCGAATACGGGTGCGAATGACGTCGCTGCCTGCGCCATTGACGAAACCACCGCTGACCAAGCAATATCTCTGGCGAAGGCGAAGTTGCGGCGGGAATAA
This sequence comes from Gemmataceae bacterium, assembly GCA_035296965.1. Classification (GTDB taxonomy): domain Bacteria; phylum Planctomycetota; class Planctomycetia; order Gemmatales; family Gemmataceae; genus DATGZX01. Next base: position 689 of record DATGZX010000075.1, on the reverse strand, counting down.
TTCACTGGTGCCGGAGGTCAGAATCGATTCAATGCCGATTCTGGCGCCTTCTTGACGAGGGGTACATCTTGCCGGGTTAGCGGACCATTAGGAGGATCCATTATGGGTACCAACCGCCTCGAAGCTTTCAGTGACGGCGTCATCGCCGTGATCATTACCATCATGGTGTTGGAACTGAAGGTTCCGAGCGACACTACGCTCACTTCGCTGCGCAGCCTTGCTCCGCAGTTTCTTAGCTATCTTCTGAGCTTTCTCGTGGTCGCCATCATGTGGGTGAATCATCATCACACGCTGCACTCGGCTCGGCATGCCGATGCTCGATTGCTCTGGTCGAACAACACACTGCTGTTCTGGATGTCGCTCGTGCCCTTTGTCACTGCCTACATGGGGAATAATCATAGTGATTCTCGCGCGGTGGCTCTGTATGGCGTTGTGCTGTCGCTATGCTCGGCCTCTTTCCTGCTGTTGACCCATGCCATTTTGCAGCACCACCGCGATGATCCCGATTTCGTTCGCCACTATCGCCGCATTCGGTTCAAGAATCTCTATTGCTTGTTCCTTTACATCGCTTCGGTGCCGCTGGCGTTTGTCGATGTTCGCATCGCGTTTTTCATCTTTGTGTTCGTCGCGCTTTCTTATTTCCTTCCTGAAGGCAAGGTCGCGGAGTCGGAGGCCCCAACCCATAGCCA